>JAYZJV010000032.1:0-18555 GCA_036164085.1 Chloroflexota bacterium
CCTTCTAACGAGGAACAAATACAAAACAAATTATAATTCCCCCTAAAATAAGAGGGTAAGTCAAAAAAATAGTATAGTGCTTTTCTAAATTTCAAAAGTAACTAGAAAAATTGATTTGCCCTCTAAATAAATAATAAATAGAATGAAATTCATGACTGACAAAATACTTATTTGTGATGACGACTTAATAATTACAGATTCTTTATCTGAATACCTTTTAGCTATGGATTACGAAGTATTGGCAATAAATGATGGCAATCAAGCAATTGATAAATTCAAAAGCTTTAAACCGGATTTAGTTTTACTAGATATCATGATGCCCAACTTAAATGGTCTTGAAGTTATAAAAATCATTAGAGAAAAATCACAGATTCCTGTAATTTTTTTAACGGCCAGAATATCTGTTGATGAAAAAATATTAGGATTAGAACTAGGAGCAGATGATTACATAACAAAACCTTTTAGTATGAGAGAATTATTACTAAGAATCCAAGCTGTTATTAAAAGAAATAAGAGCTCTAATATAGAAGATAATCAAGTTTTTAAAAAAGCTAATTTAAGCTTGTTTTCATTAAAAAGAGAGATTAAGATCGAAGACAAGATTATTGATCTAACTAAAACAGAATTCGATTTTCTCGAATGTTTCATTAAAAATTTCGAAAATGTTCTCAGTAGAGACCAACTATTAGAATATACAAAATATGATTATCTAGATTCAGATGATAGAGTTGTTGATGCTCATATAAAAAACCTTAGAAAAAAATTAGAAAACAATAATTCAGAAATAAAAATAAAAACTGTTAGAGGAATGGGTTACCGAGCTTCGAATGAGTAAAATGTTTAGATTTAAATTACAAACTCAAATAATTTTTTCTTTTTTAGTAATTATTTCTTTAAGTTTTATAGCAAGTTATATAGCAACAAAGACTATTTGGCAAAGAAATATTGAAGAAAGAAATGAGGAGTATAGATCTAAAATTTCTAAATCTCTTTCTGATTCATTGGCAACCTATTACCAATTTTGGGGATCTTTTGAAAAAGGATTCGAAAATGTTTTGGTTAGAGAAATGATTAATTTAGGATTAGATCCTAATGAAGATTCTATTGGTGTAGTTGATGAGAATTATGAGTGGATTATTGCAAGTCCTAATGCTATTGATTTAGATAGTAATATTCTTAAAAAAATGATTTCCGATGGTAATTACATAATCTCTCCAATTGATGTTGAATTTTCTAATAATAATTTTTTTGATCCGTTAATTGGAAGAGAAATTCGAAGAATTAATGAAGGATATAGATTAGGAATTCTTTCAAGAGAAGTAGCAGAAAAGAACTTGTTGGCTTTACAAGATAATAGTTTTGATAGTGTAATTAAAGTTTCTGAATCTGACCAATCTCAAAAAATAAAAACTGTTGGATTTTTAGTTTTTGTAAATAAAGAAATCAGCCTTATAAAAGAATTTGAAAATCGTATAATGATTTCTTTTTTCGGAATATTTTTAATAAGTATTGTAGTTGCTTATTTTATCTCACTCCAAATAGCATCTCCTGTAAAAAAATTAACATTTGCAACTAATAAAGTATCTAAGGGGATTTTTGAACCTATTGAAGATATAAATTCTGGGAATGAGCTTTCTAACTTAACTAATTCCTTCAACTTAATGGTTGAAAAAATGAAAGAAATACAAATACAAAGAGAGCAGTTGTTTTCTGACATTTCTCATGAATTAAGGAATCCATTAACAGTTTTAAGGGTAAATATTGAGGGGATCTTAGAAAATAAAATTCAAGTCAATCAAAAAAAATTACTTCAAATAAATGATCAAATTATCTTATTGTCAAAACTAATTGAAGATCTGAGCTTAATAGCTAATGCAGAATCAGGAGAATTGAAATTAAACCTAGAAAAAATAGATGTTAATAATATTTTAAAAGAAACCTTTGATATTTTTAAAGATTCAGCAAATGAATTAAATATAAATTTTATTAATAATTTTCAAAATTCTATAATAGTTGATGCAGATCCTTATAGAATAAGACAAATTTTTTCTAACATTTTTTCAAATGCCCTAAAGTACCTAAAATCTAGCAATAAACTAGAAATCAGTTTTGAAGAAAATAAGGATAATTTTTATATAAAATTTATTGATAACGGTCCTGGTATCCCTGATGAAAAACTTGATATGATTTTTGACAGGTTTTTTAAAGTTGATGAAAATAGAGACCGAAATATTTCAGGTTCTGGATTAGGGTTGGCTATAACTAAGCAATTGTGTATAGCTCATAATTGGGATATCAAAGTAAAAAGCCAAATCTCTAAAGGGACAGAATTTACTATTTCTATACCAAAAGCGTAATACAGATTTTTTTGTTAGGTGTTTTTCTGGATTGATTTTATAAATATTTATTTATATTTTAAATTTATATGGAATATCAAAAATATCTTATCTTGGATTTAGAAACTACAGGTCTAGATCCTATAAATGACAGAATAATAAAACTTACAACTACTTCATTTAAAGATGAAACTTTTTCTGAACCAGAAATAAAAAGTAGTTATTTCAATCCTAAAACAAAAATTTCTGATGAATCAACTCTTGTACATGGAATTTCTAATTCTGAATTAGAAGAACATAAAGAGTTTAAATTTTTTTCAAAAGCTATAGCTAGTTATTTGGAAAATTCTCATATAATTGGTTTTGGGATTTATAGTTTTCATATACCAATTTTAATGAGTGAGTTTTTAAGATCAGACATTAAATTCGACATATCAAAAATAAACATTATCGATTTAAAAACATTGTATGAAAAACTTAGGCCCAGAAATTTACAAAATGCATTGAAAGATTTTTGTTCTATAGAAATAGATTCTTTTGATAGAAAGACTGATGAAAAATCAGAAGCTATTCTTGAACTGTTTTTATCTCAACAAAGTGATATGTTAGAAAAAAATATAACTATGGAATCAATTCTAAATCCTTCAAAAAATTTACTTGATAATAATGGTTTTTTTAATGTTTCAGAATCTAATGAAATCTATTTTGCAAAAGGTAAATATCAAAATCAAAGTATTAGTTTAGTAAAAAAAGAAAATCCTGATTATATTAAATGGTTACTAGAAAATGAAAATATTTCACCAATGGTAAAAATGATTATTAACCATGAGAAATGAAAAAATAGTTTTCTATGATCATAACTGTAAGATTTGCATTTGTTTTTCAGTCTGGGTAAAAAACAGAACAAATTATTGGGATTTTCTACCCAATGATTTAGAAACAGTAAGATCAAAAAACTTAGGATTAGATGAAGGAACTGTAGCTTCTAAGCTCGTTTGCATAGACGGATCTGTCTTTTATGGTGGAATTGCTGTTCTGAAAATTTATTCTAAGTGTGGAGGAATATTAAGTGTATTGAGCAAGTTTTTTCTTTCATTAAAATTTATATATCCGCTTTATTTCTTAGTATATTATTTGGTTTCAAAAAACAGGACTAAGTTTTCATTCTTAATAAAATTTATTAACTGCTAAATTTTTCTTATATCAGGATTTTTTAAATAAATTAAAAGGTTTATAACTATCAAAAAAGCAGCTGATAACATAACAGCTATACTAGAGGATAAAAGTTGTGCTATAAATCCTAAAAATAGTGCTCCTGCGGACATTAAACTAAAAGTTATAGTATGAATTCCCATCACTCGCCCTCTTAGGGTTTCAGGAACGTTCAATTGTAATAAAGACATCGAACCGACCATAAATATAGAATTTAATAGTCCTGTAATAATTATTAATATTGAAGAAATAATTAGATTATATGAAAACCATGGATTTTGATAAATATTTTCCTCGAAAATAAAATTATTTGCTAAACCAAAAATGAAAAGAAATATAACACTTAATACATTAGAAGAAAGGACTAATTTTCCAAGATTAATTTTTCTCCTCAATCTAGCAGTAACTGCAGTCCCTGTTAGAGCTCCAATTCCACCTGCACTTGCTAATATACCTAACATTTGAGCAGATAAATCTCCATGAATAGTGTTTTTATATATATTGGAAAATGAAGGCAGTAACTGCAAATAGGACATGCCTAAACCGCTTGTTATATAAGTAGATAATATAAGAACTTTGAATAGTTTGTTTCTTGAAATAAAGTTTATTCCTTCAATCGTGTCTTTGATAATGGATTTGGGTTTTGTGTGAGTTTTATCAGTTTTGTTTGGCTTTATTATGATCATCACTAAACCCATAACAAGGAATCCTAATGCACTTATAAAAAAAACAGAATGTGTTCCAGAATACGCTATTAAGAAACCCCCGGATGCAGGAGCAAGAATTCTAAGCCCTTGCCATAGCATAGAATTAAGGGCTACTGCGCTCATCATTTGTGATTTATCGTCAATAAATTGAGGAAAAATAGAAGATCTCACTGGCCAATCAAAACCACTTATAAGGCCCATAATCGTAGAAAAAATCACCACTATTAAAACTGTTTCAAAATTTAAAGCATCAATTATTGCTAGTAAAAATAGAGAAATACTCATTGAAAAAGAAGTAATGATCATTAAAATTCTTTTATCTATTCTGTCAGCTACTACTCCGCCTAAGAAATTTATAACAATAGTTCCTATTCCAAAGACTGCAGCTGCCAATCCTAACAGAAACTCTGAACCGCTAAGGTCGAAAACTAACTTACCAGCGGTTAAACTTAAAAGTTGAGTTGCCCCAACAGATGCAATTGATGCTGTCCAGAAGAGTCGGTATTTTCTTGATTTTAATGCTGTAAAGGTACCTGGATTATTTTTGTTTATTTTATTTTCCAATCTCCACCAAAAATATCGGTAGTTTGTTCTACTAAAGATTTAGAACCAAAAATAATATTTGTTTTCCCTTCTTTGCTCTTTTGTTCTGCATATCCAGCGCTAGATTCTATTGATAATGATTCTAGTGCAATTGTTTCCCAAGGATTTAGATCTACTTCTATAAAAAGGTCAATAGAACCGTCAAATACTAAGCTATACCCAAAACAATCTGAAAAACCTCTAGAGTCCCATACTTTTTTATCTAAAACACGAAGTTGATCTATCATTTCTTCTTTTATGAATCTTTGTGGAGATCCATAAGAAATCATAGCTTTTGATAAATCTTTACATTTAGAAGCATTAACTTTTATATCATTTTTATAACAACCTTGATTATTTATAGAAATAAATCTTTCTTCAAATTTTGGCAATTCAATGCATCCTATTATAGGTTTTTGATTTTGAGTAAGTCCTATTATAGTTCCAAATAAAGGAATTCCTTTTGAAAAAGAAGTTGTTCCATCTATAGGGTCTACAAACCAACAAAATTCTTTATTGTTTTGTCTTCCTAAAACCTCTTCTGTAACTATATCTGCTTCAGTATTTTTTAATATATTAAAGATCTCTTTTTCAACCTTTAGATCAAATTCAGTTAATAATGAACCATCTTTTTTAACAGTACTGCTTGAAGAATCTATATTTTTTGTTAATGACCTAGATATATCTAAGGCTTTAATTGCCGAATTTAAGAAAGAGTCTAAAGGACTTTCTAATTTTAAAATAATGTCTTTCATGAGGATTTTTTTTTATACAAGTAAATGTTATCAAAAATTAGAAATCTAGTTCCGATTCATATCAATACGTATCTTCCCATCTGAAGCTGACCACATGTTGTGGCACTGATCCCAATATTCCTTGCAGAGATCATCACGTTGTTTAGTATCTGCAAATCTGGAAATATGCTTATCAAGTCGTGACCATTCTGGGCTCGTGAGAGGCTCTTCGCTGACGGCGACAACAAGCATTGAAATGCCCAACTCACCTTCGTACGGACGTTCACCAAAAACTTCAATTATGTCATCGATGCTCACCGAGGTCTGTTCTATTGCCCTGAAACAGTTGCCATCCCATGATTCGTAGCCGTACTCTTCACATGTGTTGTTTTCATTCAATTTTGTAACTCCCCTGAACACAATGGTGTCGGGGACTTCGCTAGCGGGCAACACTCCCATTAAGTATAGCTCTAGTTCAGAAAGATATGTATCAGGGTTTGAGCCAATAGCAGAGAAGTAATTAGTTCGGTAAACACCATCATCAATTGTTTCAAGGTTCTTGGCGGAGAAACCACCGAGTTGTCCGTTTACAGACGTTACTCCCCAATGACCCCCATTTATATCTCCATTGAAATCCTCAAAGACTGGTAGAATGTCGGCACCGGCCCAAAGGTGCAAAAACTCGTGAACTAATGTAGCACTACTCCCGTATTCCTCGTCCCAGAGAGAAGCGATGCTGGGAAGAGTGATAGTACCCCTGAGTCTGCCATCCTTTGACCCGTGACATTCAGCGGTTGACCAGATTCTAGCCCCTACACCTTCCGTATTGTTACTGATCTCATTGGCTTGACCTAAGTAACTAGCAGTACTGGTCTCAGCGTTTCCTACAAAGACAATTACATCGTAATCGTCTTCGACTACCTCATATATTGATTGGGTAACATCCATAATGTACTGCGGGTCCTGATAACTATTTATGGTTAATGGTGCAGGGTTAAACGCCTCAGGACCACCATCGATTAAGAGTTGGAGATATTGACCGTTAGGAGAAAAGGAGATGTTGAAGTCTCTATTCAACTCATCCAGCTGAGTCCATTGATGGTAAGAAGCTGCTCCACTAGAGTTTCGTCCTCCTAGATGCAAGGCCTCCAAGTTTGGCATGTTCAAAATTGGTTCAATATTGCATGTTCGGGCAGCGGGTGAGCTTATACGGCGAAGGCTTGTGATCTGAGCTAAATCCGTAAAGGCTTGGAAACCATGTGGTAAGACAATAGTTTCAAGTCTCTTTAGTGGCTTTAGAAGTTCTACGTCCCTAAATTGAGTGCCAGTTAGGTCAAGATATCGAATCTCCTCGAGAGATTTCAAGAATCTAAAGTCTCTACCCAGCATTGGTTGTTTATATCCTATGCGTAACCATTGAAGACAAGTCAGATATTTGAGTTCGTCGTAAGATACTAGGTTTTCAGCGTCCAGTTTAGTCAATACGGTGAGGTCAGCACTGGTGATATCAGAGATATTCATACCAGTGATAAGTTCTAGGTTGTTTTGTGATCTAGAAGAAAGAGGGCTAACATATGAGAAGTCAGATTTTTCAGCACATTCATTGTTATCTGAATTGTTGGAAAAAATGCCAGGGTCCTTGTCCCATTTTGGGAGAAAATTTTCGCTTAGGTCGAGAATAGATCCCGTGTGAAGTGCTGGTAAAGAACTAGCATTAGGATTTTCTTCTTCTCTGTAAAAATTACCGGAGGCATCCATTTCTGTTCGTACGCCGGTCAAAGAATCAATCCACCAGGCTGAGCCATCATCACACCAATGGACTATGTTCCCAAATTTATCTGGGGGAGCTGCTTCACAATCTTCAAATGGTCCGGGTGTGGCCATCGGTGTGGGAGTAGGCATGGGTGTGGATATTTGTGTTGGGACCAATGTAGGAATGCTTGTTTCTAGTGTAGGAACCATAGAAGTCTCAGTTATTATTGGTACAACTGTAGAGGCAGTGGTCGTTTTTGGTGTGTGTTCAGGAACATCAATATTTGTCTGAGCGTTTTTCATTCCGGATTCATAACTTTTTTGGGAATCTTTCTTTATGTCTTCTTGACTAGAAGTAGAACAGCTCAATCCAACCACTGCTGTCAGTAGAAGCAAGACAATTATTTTCAATAATTTAAACATGATCAAAATGTACTACATCGAACAAAAAAATCAACATTAATGAATGGAGCGGAAGACGAGATTCGAACTCGCGACCTTCTCGTTGGCAACGAGATGCTCTAGCCACTGAGCTACTTCCGCTTATGTATTTTAGAATATCTTAAAATATCCTCTTTTTTTAGTCTGTGAGTAATAATATATATATTTTTTTATCTTATAATTGCCTTTATGAAAAAAATTAATTTTATGGATACCTCCTTTCGTGATGGATTTCAATCATGTTATGGAGCAAGAGTTAAAACTGAAGACTTTCTTCCAATTTTGAAAGCTGCTGTTGAGGCTGGTAATGATAATTTTGAGATCGGAGGAGGAGCAAGATTTCAAAGTTTATATTTTTATTGTCAAGAAGACGCCTTTGAAATGATGGATAAATCAAGAGAAATTGTTGGAAAAGATATAAACCTTCAAACTTTAGCTAGAGGTGTTAATGTAGTAGGTTTAGAATCACAATCCCGAGACATAGTAGATCTTCATGCAAAATTATTTAAAAAGCATGGGATAACAACTATTAGAAATTTTGATGCTTTGATGGATATTAGAAATTTATCTTATTCTGGTGAATGCATTACCAATGCTGGATTAAATCATCAGATCGTAATTGCATTAATGGGATTGCCCCCAAGCTTAAATGAAAAATATTTTCATTCAGCTGATTTTTATACAGATAAAATAAAAGAAATACTAAAGGCAGATATCCCTTTCAATAGCATTGCATTCAAAGATGCCTCAGGAACAACTCCTCCATCTATTGTTTTTGAATCTATAAAAAACGCAAGAAAATTATTACCTAAAGATACTATTATTCAGTTTCATACACACGATACTGCAGGAATGGCCGTTTCATGTAATATGGCAGCAATTGAAGCTGGAGCTGATATTATTGACCTTGCTATGTCTCCTGTCAGTGGAGGAACTTCTCAAGCTGATATATTGACTATGTGGCAAGCATTGAGAGGAACTGAATATACTTTGGACATAGATGAAGAAAAAATTCTTGAAGTTGAAAAAATGTTTATAGATCAAATGGAAAAATATTACCTTCCACCTGAAGCCATAACAGTAAATCCTGTTATCCCATTCTCTCCTATGCCTGGTGGAGCATTAACTGCTAACACTCAAATGATGAGAGACAACGGATCTCTAGCTCTTTTTGGGAAAGTTATTGAGAATATGCGTGAAGTGGTAGAAAAAGGTGGCTTTGGAACTTCAGTAACTCCTGTTTCTCAATTTTATTTTCAACAAGCATTTACTAATACAGTTCAAGAAAAATGGTCTAAAATTTCAGAAAGTTATGGAAAAATGATACTTGGGTATTTTGGAAAAACTCCAACTGATCCTGATCCTGAGATAATGAAAATTGCTTCAAAACAATTATCTTTAGATCCTACAAAAGAGGATGTTCATGATTTGAATGATGATGATCCAAAACTAGGAATTAAATATAATAAAAACTTACTCAAGGAAAAAGGAATTGATCAAACTGATGAGAATATTTTTATTTCTGCTACTTGTGGTGAAAAAGGGATAGCTTTTCTAGAAGGAAATTCAGAATTAGGGGTTAGATATAAAGATGATATTTCAGAAAAGTCTAGTAAACCAGAAAAGTTAAATGGAGATGCTACTAGAGTTACTGTAAATGGAAAAGATTACGAAGTGGTAATTCATTCGGACTAGCAGATGGATAGTATTTTTTCAAAAATCATAAACAAGGAAATCCCAAGTGAAATTCAATATGAAGATGACCTTTGCATAGCTATAAATGATATCAATCCCAAGGCTAGAATTCATATCCTAGTAATCCCTAAAAAACCTATTGAAAGTATAAATTCTTCAGATGAAAATGATAAGGAAATTTTAGGTCATTTACTATTAGTTTGTAAAAAGTTAGCGAAAAAATTTAAAATTTCAGAAAGTGGATATCAAATATTAACGAATGTAGGAGAGGGTGGAGGGCAGACAGTAATGCATCTTCACTTTCATTTACTTAGTGGAAATGCTGTAACATTATAATTTTTTTCCTATAATAAAAAAATAAATAAATTTTGTAGGAGAGAATTATGTCGTTATCAGAAGGTTCAAAAGTTCCAGATTTTAATCTGATTGATCAAAATGGAGAAAATATAAATCTTAGTTCTTTGTCAGGAAAACCTGCTGTATTATATTTTTATCCAAAAGATGAAACTCCTGGTTGTACAATTGAAGCATGTGAATTTAGGGATATTTACGGTGAGTTCAATAAACTTGATTGTGATATTTATGGAATTAGTCCAGATAATGAGAATTCACATAAAAAATTTATTGATAATCATTCTTTACCATTTACCCTCCTTTGTGATCCAGATAAAAAAATGATCCAAGATTTTGGAGCATGGGGTGAAAAAAATATGTATGGGAAAAAAAGCATGGGCATTATACGTTCAACATTCTTGATTGATAAAGATGGGGTACTTTTAAAAAAATGGACTAACGTTAAAGCTAAAGGGCATGCTGAAAAAGTAAAAGAAGTTTTGAAGAATTCTTAGAGGTTATTTTTTGTAAATTTGGACTCTATGTCTACAAGAGTCTGTTATAAAAATTAAATCTTTGTTTGTATCTATTCCTGTAGGTTTCCAGAATTTTTTTTCTTCTTCAAACAATCCAGCATTTTCTCTCCAACTAGATTGTTCAGGATTGACATCTAAAAATTCTTCGCACCATTTAGAAAGAGTTGCATCCCCTGATAATTCACAAATAAAATTTTCATTTTCATCAAAAATTACTACAGTATCTTCGCCCCAATTAGACACAAATAAAAAGCCTCTTTCATCAATATGAACCGATGAGGGTCTATAAAACTTTTTATTGTTAAATGAATTAATAGAACTTATAAAGTCTCCATCTTTATCAAACTTTTGAATTCTATTATTTCTCCAATCAGCTACAAAAATATTTCCAATGTTATCTATTGTTATTCCCCAAGGATAATTAAATTCACCTTCATTTTTTCCAAATGAGCCGAAAGATGAAATAAATTTTCCGTTTTCATCGAATTTTTTTATTTTGGAATTTATATGATCTACTATTAAAAGCTCATTTTCTTTATTAAAAGCTAATCCTGAAGGCCTATTTATTTGATCTTCAGCACTTCCTTTTTCTCCCCAACTTTTTATAAATTTACCCTCCAAATCAAAAATAGAAATTCTATGTAAATGCTCATCACTTAAATATAGAAGATTATTTTTATCAAAAGCGATTGATGTTGGTAAAATAGATTTACCTTTATCTTCACCCCAATTGGCGAATTCAAATTTATGATCAGAATCTAAAGTAACTGCGCTAATTCTATTGTTTTTATTGCTTCCATTTGACCTGCTTAGTACGTATAAAATTTCATTTTTAAATTTAATATCTATTGGATTCATAAAACCTCTTCCTTCAAAAGAAGCAATTCCAATAGTATGACTATAATTTAATCTTGTTGACAACATATTTATTTCAATAAACTTAGTTTAGAAAATTTTTCGTTTAAAATCGTCTCTGAATCTACATCTAATACGTCTTCTAGAATCGTAGAATATAGATTCCTGAAATCGGTATTGTAATGAATATCTCCCTCTAATTGTGCTGAGGGCTCTAAATTTGGGTATTCTCCATATAATCCACCTTTAACAGAATTTCCTAATAAAAAGGCTACTCCTCCAGATCCATGATCTGTACCAGTTCCATTATCTGCAATTCTTCTTCCAAATTCTGAAAATATCCATATTACAGTTTCTTCATCAAGGTTTTGTTCTTTTAAATCTTTTTGAAAGCAATCTACAGCAACAGACAATTGATTCCATAATAGTGAATGGTTTTTTAATTCATCTGTGTGAGTATCAAAACTACCATGTTGTGCATAAAAAATACGAGTCCCTAATCTTGCACTAGCAACTTGTGCTATTCCTTTTAATGATTGAGCAATTGGATTATCTTCAGGGTATTCAATATTTGAGCTATATGTCATTGGAGCTTCACTCAGTAAATCAGCTCCATCAAGAGCCCCTCTCCCTGTTTCTAGTAATCTTAAAGATGGGATCCCATCAAGATTCATAGGTTGATATATTCTATCAACAGTATCCAATAAGATATCTCTATTTTTTGAGCCAGAAACTCCTGTGAAAAGTCCATATGATTCTAGTGCTCCAACAGATGCTACCGATACTCCAGGACAAGCTAAAGCCCTAGGAAGCCCTTTCCCAAAATTAACCGCAGTTATTGGATTATTGTTTTCAGGGTCAAGATTTTGAACAGTTTTACCTAACCATCCTATAGAACTACTTTCAAAAGGTTCAGCTGTGTGCCATATATCCATTGATCTAAAATGAGATCTATTAGGTTCAGGATACCCAATTCCCATCATTACGGCCAAATTATTATTATCAAAATTTTCTTTAAAAACCCCCATGTTTGAATTGAATGCAATTTTGTCATCTATCGTAATAATTGAATCATCTTTTAGTCCCATGTTTGGCCTGTAATCATAGTAGAGACCACTTTGATAGGGGACTACAGTGTTAAGATAGTCATTTCCTCCGCTTAGCTGAATAACTACTAAATTTTTTTTATTCATAATCTACATCTCCTTATTAGCAATACTGAAAGTCTGGTGTTGAAACAATTAATTTCAATACGTCTAAAATTTTTTCTTCTTGATTATTAAATTTATTTTTGTTTATATGATCTTCGATTATTTTTTTGGTGCTTTCAGTAATTTCTATATATCCTAAAGCTTCTAAGCAATTATTTAACATCTCATCAGTAGATGCGATATTTTTTTCTAAAACTATTTCAATGATTTTTTTGACTCCATTAGAACTTGTATTAGAAATTTCTCCACTGGCATAGTTTATTCTTTCAATAAGAGAGCCGCTATCAATCCATTCTTCTCCCTCATGCCATCCCTCAACACTCGGAGGATTCAATAAAAACTGGCCCATAAGCAAAGTATTTACTGCAAGTTCTGCTGAATCTAGATTTGGAATATCATATTTATCAACTAATCTAGTAATTCCAAAAACTAGATCTGAAGGACTTTTAACTTTTTTAAATCTTATTTCTTCAGACTTGAAATGCTCAGACTTAAACATAGATTCTAAAACTTTCTTAATTTCACCTTCACTATTCATATAAACATTTGAAAGTTTCTTGACTTCTTTTTCATTTACTTCTTCAGAAACAAAGTATAAATAAAGCCTTTTACATATAAAATCAGCTGTAGCTTTGTGCATAGCTACCATATTTACTATATCTTGACCATTGAAATTTCCCTTTTTACCTAAAAAAGTTTTTTCTTTATTATCATGATCTGATTCGTCAAAATTAAATTCCATAGGGAATGGTCCTAGAAAAAAAGGAGGAGGAGTTGGTTTTGAAGCCCATCCGGTAAATGCTCTAGCTGCTGACTTAACATCTTCTTCTGTATATGCCCCTTCTCCATTTTCATCAATCCCCATTGAAAATAGTTCTAATAATTCTCTTCCATAATTTTCATTTGGGGCATCTTTATGACTGTTTTGATTATCAAGCCAATACATCATTCCTGGGTCTTGTGAGATTTTTAATAAGAGTGTTCCAAAATTTCCAAGTCCATATTTTCTGAACAAGTCAATTTCAGTTAGCATAGCTAGTCCATGGTCTAACTTTATTCCTCCGACTGCTAATAATCCATGCCAAAAAAGAGAAATTTTTTCTTCTAGTTGTTTATGTGATTTAGCTAATCTCCATGTCCATTGGGGATCGGCATGACGCGCAGTCCGAGCTTCTACGGATGCAATGAAGTATCTATCTAGAAGATCTTGGTCTTCCAAAGATCCAAATTCAGGATTTAATAACTGATCTACAACTTGATCATATTCAAGTTTGGATAATTCCTCTAATTGATCATAATTTGACCCAAATCCTGCCCTTCTCATTAGATGAGCTATTAAATTCTTTTTATCTAGACTTGTGACCATGCTAATAATATAGATCTTATAATCATATTAATCAATAGTGGTGCCTAGGGACAGATTCGAACTGTCGACACCTGCATTTTCAGTGCAGTGCTCTACCCCTGAGCTACCCAGGCACAATTTAACTATTAGTCTTTAATTTTTACAGAAAATTTTATTAATGAATGACTTAAAGAGGTACAAAATAAACTATTTATTAATTATTATTACTAATTATGTCAGTAATTTGTGTTTCATCATCAAAAAATAAATTAGGGAAAACGACAATTGTTTCAGGGATCGCCCATGAATCAATAAATAGAGGTAATCGTACTTTTGTCGGAACGATATCAAATGGAAAAATTATCCATAATGAAGATTTTTATAAAATATATAATTCAGATTATAAAAAATTAGATTTAGATAAATCTGAAATTATATTAGTAGAGATTAATGATCTTTCTATAGATGAAACAAAGCGCTTTTTAGAGAAAAATGACGCAAGAATCATATTGGTAGAAAATTCTTTAAAGGATGTAGAAAACTCTGCCAATATTTTTGGAGAGAGGTTAGTAGGATATATTCTAAATGGTGTTTGGAAATATAAAAAGAACGGAATAATTCAAAATTCAAAAAAACATGAAAGTAATATCTTAGCAATCATAGAAGAATCTAGATCTTTTATGGGGCATACTTCTAAAGAAATAACTGACTTTTTAGAGCCAAAAAATATTATTGGAGATGATTATCAAGACAAAGTTATTGAGAATTTTCTAATAGGAGGTTTTGTGCTAGATTGGGGTCCCGAATATTTTTCTACTTTGGAAAACGTAGCATTGATAGTAAGAGGAGATAGGCCTGATGTTCAACTTTCAGCGATACAATCAGGAACAGTAAATCTAATCATAGCTACTTCTGCCATAACACCAGTGGAATATGTAAGAAATGAAGCCAAAAAATTTGAAATTCCTATCGCTATAGTAAATGATAGTACTATGGAAACAATAGATAAATTGTCTGAAATAATTAAAACTTTTGAGTTTGACTCTATGAAAAAAATAGAATTCTCCAACCAAGTTTTATTGCAAAATATAGATTTTGATTCTTTGTTTAAGATTTTTTCAACGCCTATCACCAAGTAAAGAATATGGAAGATATAAACCATAAAATACTTGAAGGGTTATCTGAAAAACAAAAAGAAGCAGTTACTCATCCTTTGAAACCACTTTTAATTATTGCAGGCCCTGGTTCTGGAAAAACTAGAGTTATGTCTCATAGAATTCCCTGGCTGATAAATAATTTTAATGTAAATCCATACGAAATTTTAGCTGTTACTTTTACTAATAAAGCTGCAAAGGAATTGATGAATAGGGCAAAGTTTTTTTTACCTGATACTTCAAATGCAGTAGTCAAAACTTTCCATGGTTTTGCCTCATATTTTTTAAGAATTGAAGGTCATTTTGATGGATTGGATAGAGCTTTTTCAATTTATGATGATTCTGATCAACTAAGAGTGGTAAAAAATATTTTTGAAGAATTAGATTTAAATGTAAAGAAAAATAACCCCAAAGTGGTAATTTCTGAAATATCTAAATCTAAAAATTTAGACATCTCGACATCTAATTATAATAAAAATGCAAATAGTTATTTTGAAGAAATAGTCTCAAGAGTATATACAAGATATGAAGAGATACTTAATGCTTCAAATGCTTGTGATTTTGACGATTTATTATTGAAAACAAAAAATATTTTGTCACAAAATATAGATGTTAGAAATAAATGGTCTAACAGATATAAGCAAGTGATAATTGATGAATTTCAAGATACTAATCCTTTGCAATTTCAAATTTCTGATTTATTAACTAATCAAGAAAAATCTATATCTGTTGTTGGTGATCCAGATCAATCTATTTATTCTTGGCGCCATGCTGTTCCAACAAATATTCTTGAATTCAAAAAAAAGTATAAAGATTGTTTAGTTGTAAATCTTGATGAAAGCTATAGATCTACACAACCTATTTTAGAAGCTGCTGATTCAATAATTTCAAATAACACAAATAGATTCAAAAGAAAATTATGGACAAAAAATAAAGATGGAAACTTAATCAAATTTAATTCTTACTCTGACGAAGAAGAAGAAGCAATATCTGTAGCTTCTGAAATATCTAAATTGATTGAAAAAAAAGATTCTTCCAATGATTTTGCAGTTATGTATCGAGTCAATGCTCAAAGCAGAGTTTTTGAAGTAGCTTTAAATTCTATAGGTCTGAAATATAGATTAGTCGGAGGAGTTCGGTTTTATGATAGGAAAGAAATAAAGGATATTTTAGCTTATTGCAAAATACTAATTAATCCTAATGACGATGCTGCCTTTGAAAGAATTGTAAATTGCCCTCCAAGAGGAATAGGAATGAGAACTATCAATAAAATATTGATTGAAAAAAATAATTCTGACCAGAGCTACATTGCTTTTTTACAAGAAAGCATTAACAGTAATGATAAAAACTTTTTTTTATCTAAAAGAGCCTTTGATTCTATAAAAGATTTTATGATTATTTACGAGAAGTTAAAAGCTCAAGTTTCAATACAAGAACCGCATGAACTTATTAATACGATTATTTCTATTACTAATTATGACGATTATCTTAAAAATGATGAAGATGGTATAGAAAGATTAGAAAATATTAATGAGTTGAAATATTCTGCTGAAGAATTTTCTGAAAATTCAGAAGAAGGGAGTAGTGAATCTTTAATTGATTTTATAGAAAATTCGTCATTAAATTCTAATGTAGATTCCATTGATGAGTCAGAAGAAGCTATAACTCTTATAACTCTTCATCAAGCCAAAGGCTTAGAATACAAAAATGTTTTTATAGTAGGAATGGAAGAAGGATTATTACCACATTCAAGGTCTATGGAATCAGAAGAAGAATTAGAGGAAGAAAGAAGACTGTGCTATGTTGGAATAACACGAGCTAAGGAAAATTTGTTTTTATCCTCATCTAGTCGAAGAAGATTTCAAGGTATTTATGATAATGCTATTCAATCAAGATTTTTAGATGAAATTCCTAAATCAATTATTACCAAAAAATCAAAATATAAAAAATATGAAGATTCATGGAAAAAAACTTTTGAAAAAAATCCAAATAAAACTCTTATTGAAAACCAAAAAGATACAGATGTAGATTTTTCTTTAGGAGATAAAGTTATTCACACTCATTTTGGGATAGGTAAATTAATTTCTTATAGACTTTTGACTAATGATATTGAATTATCAATAAAATTTAATTCTCCTTATGGGATGAAAAAAATACTTAAAGAAAAAGCTCCGATAACTATTTCATCTCCTGATGAATCACCAGATTTAGAAGATTATTATGGAATTTAGATTTTTAAGAATTATTAAGGCTTTTATTTATTTATCTTTAATTACAAGTTTTCTTTCAGGTTTTGTTCTGCTTTTTATTAAATTTGAAAATGGCAAAACTTTATTAGAGATACATTCTTCAAAAGTTATATTCCCTTTGTTTGTTCCTTTTTTAATAGGACTAGTCTGTTTATATTCAAGTCGTAGGAAAAATGTTTCTACTTATTATATTCCTATAACTTTATTTATTGGATCTATATTGCTTTTTTATTTTGAAATAGGGATGTTTAACCTTGTAGGAAATTATGCCTTTTTTTATCTCATAAGTGCTACTTTTCTATTGTCTTCTTCCGTTACATCTTTTATATTTGAATTCAAAAATAAAAACCAAAAATAATGCCTACAAAAGATACAATAACAGATGAAATGAGATCTTTCATAGGGCTTAAAACAGAGCCCAAATCATACATAGTTGAGAAGCATTCAATTGAACATTTTGCTTCTGCAATTGGAGACAATAACCCAATGTATTTTGATGAAGCATTTGCAATTGAAAATAATGGAAGAATAGTCGCACCACCAACATTTATCCGATTATTTAAACCTAATAAATTAAATAAAATATTCCCTGATCCTTTTTCAAATTTAGTTGATGGAGGGTCATCATATATTTTTCATGAGAAGATTTTTGTTGGAGATAAAATAACAGTAGAGTCTCAACTAAAAGATTTATTTATTAAATCAGGCAGTATGGGGGAAATGATGTTTAAAATTTCACTTACAACTTATACAAACCAAAACAAAATACTAGTTGCAGAACAAGAAATAACTACTATTTACTATGGTAAAGGAGAAAAGACTTTTCTAAGTTAGTTATCTATGAAAACAAGAAAACAAATATATTTTCAAGATGTTAAAATTGGTCAAATAATTGGACCAAAAATAATAAATATTGATAGAAAACAATTAGTTATGTATGCTGGTGCTTCTCAAGATTTTAATGAGTTTCATTACGATGATGAAGTTGCAAAAAAAGCGGGGCATAAAGGAATAATAATTCATGGGGCATTAAAAAGTGCTTGGTTAGCTCAACTTATGGTTGAATTTGTAGGGTTAAAGGGGAGACTAAAAAAGTTTAATGTATCATATAGAGGAGTTGATTTCCCATATGAAGATTTAAAATATTATGGGAAGATTACAAACAAATATATTGACAAGTCAATTGGTTTTGTTGAAATTGACTTAAGCTTAGAAAATGCTGAGGGACAAATAACTACTCCTTCTTCAGCTTTAATAGAATTGCCAATGAAATGATAATTAATAATAAAGAGGTTATAAATGTCTGAAATTTTAAAAGGAAAAGTAGCAATAGTAACGGGTTCTGGACAAGGTATAGGAAGAGCAGTAGCTGAAGATTTAGCTGCACATGGCGCAAAAATTTTAGTAGTAGAT
>JAYZJV010000033.1:0-2869 GCA_036164085.1 Chloroflexota bacterium
TGAATTAATATTTCTAAAATAAAAAAAATTAGAACAATAAATATCAAAGGATGAATCTTAAAGCTATTATTAAAAACTTCTATTTTTACTTCAGGGAGATAAAAAAAACCTAAAAAAATAAATAAAATCCCTATAATTGAGGTGATGATTCTTTTGTATAAATTATTAACTACCAAAATTTCTTTTCCTTTTAGAAAACTCTTCAATGACATCAGTTAAATTTTTTTTTGAAAAATCAGGCCAAAATATATCTAAAAAAAACAACTCAGAATATGCCGACTCCCACAATAAAAAATTTGATAGTCTTTTTTGTCCTCCTGTTCGAATGACTATATCAGGGTCAGGGAATTTATTTTTAGATAGATTTTCAGAAACTTTTTTCTCAGTAATTTTATCTTTATCTAAAACATTAATATTTTTAATTGTTTGGACTATTTCATTTCTTGAGCCATAATTAAAAGCCATTGATAAATAGAATTCTTTATTTTTCTTAGTCAGGATTTCAGAACGTCGAATTTTATCCAAAATATCAGAAGGTAATTTATCTTTACTGCCTAGGTGACTTATATTTACTTTATTTTTATTTAATTCATCAGTTTCTTTATCGATTACGTTGGCAGCTAAATTTAAAATAAATTCAATTTCTTCTTTTGGCCTGTTCCAATTTTCTGTTGAAAAAGCATATAAAGTAAGATACTTGACTCCTAGTTCTTTTGCAGCAATAACTATAGGTTTTATATTCTCATATCCCCTTATATGACCATTTGAACGTTCTAAACCTTTTTCTGAAGCCCATCTTCCATTGCCATCCATTATTATCGCTATATGATTAGGTTTTAATTTGTTAACTGACATTAAGGTATTAGCTTATACTTGCATAATTTCAGTTTCTTTAGCAGAAGATTGGTCGTCAATAACTTTTATTGACTGATCAGTTAATTTTTGAAGTTCAGTTATTGCTCTTCGAGAGTCATCTTCTGAGCATTCTCCTTCTTTTTCGAGTTTTCTAATATCATCTTGTATATCTCGTCTAACATTTCTAATTGAAACTTTAGATTGCTCACTTCTTTGTTTGAGCATTTTTACAACATTTTTTCTTGTTTCTTCAGTCATAGGAGGGATATTAACTCTTAATACATCTCCTTCAATTTGAGGAGTAATTCCTAAATCAGAAGATTGAATCCCTTTAGAGATAATTTCAACAGCAGTTTTATCCCAGGGTTGAACTATAAGACTTCTTTGATCACTGACTGAAATTTGTGAGAGTTGATTCAATGGCATAGTTGAACCATGGTAATCAATTTTTATATTTTCAAGTAAATTAGTTGTTGCTCTGCCTGTTCGAATTGATTTAATGTCTGTGATAAAAAATTCACAAGATGAATTCATTCTGTCGGAACATTGTTTTAATAATTCTGATAATTCCATAATTTGCTAATTATATTTTACTAATATAATATCTAAGTTTTTCTTGGTGTATAGATTTTGGTACCTACTTTTTCACCAGATATAACATTAAGTAGGTTATCAGGTTTAAATAAATCAAAAATTACAATAGGTAATGAATTGTCCATACATAATGTCAACGCCGTAGAGTCAAGCGCAGCTAATCTTTGACTAAGAGCTTCGTGATGAGTAATTTCTGAAATCTTTTTTGCTGATGTATTTTTATTTGGGTCAGAATCATACATCCCATCAACTCCATTCTTTGCCATTATTAAAATATCTGCATTTATCTCTACAGCTCTAAGGGCTGCTGCTGTATCTGTAGACATAAAAGGATTTCCAGTACCTCCTGCAAATAAAACCAATCTCCCTTTTTCTAAATGTCTGATTGCTCTCCTTCGAATATATGCTTCAGCTACAGACGGAAGATTAAGGGCAGATTGAGTTCTGACTTCTATTTGGTTTTTTTCCAGTTCATCTTGAAGAGCCAAAGCATTCATGATTGTTGCAAGCATTCCAGCATAATCAGCAGTTGATCTATCCATCCCACGTTTTTCAAACTCAGCCCCACGCCAAAAATTTCCTCCACCTGCAACTATAGAAACTTGTGTATTCATTTTAGAAATTTTTTTTATTTCAGTAGCAATAGTCTTAATTATTTCACTATCAATACCAAATTCCTGTTTTCCTTTTAAAGATTCACCACTTAGTTTTAGAACAATTCTTTTTGGTTTATTAAGTTCCAATTTCAAACCTATGAATCTTCTTAATCACAATGTTTTCTCCAACTTTGGCAGACAATTCTTTAACTACTTCACCTACGGTCTTTGACGCATCTCTAATATAAGCTTGAGAATCTAGTATCTCATCATCTGTAAGATCATCACTTTCGTCTTTAGAAATTGCTTTAGGATTCATTGCTGCTATTTGCATAGCTATTTCTTTGGCACATTTACCAAAGTCATCAGTTCTAGCTACAAAATCTGTTTCGCAAGTTAATTCAACCATTGCACCGATTCTACCACCTGTGTGGATATAGGATTCAATTATTCCATTTTCAGTTGCTCTTCCTGATCTTTTTTCTACAGAGGCCAAGCCTTTAGCATTTAATAATTCTACAGCTTTATCAATATCTCCATTTGACTCTTCAAGTGCTTTTTTGGCATCCATTATTCCAGCACCAGTAGAGTCTCTAAGTTCTTTTATTTGTTTAGCTGTGATTTCGGGCATTTATATCTCCAACTTATTATTTGTTTTCTTCTTCTTTAGTTTTTTTTGCCTTGGGTTTGGCTTTAGCTTTGGCTTTGGCTTTAGGTTTAGGTTTAGACTTAGCTTTTGAAGCTTCTTTCTCTTCTTTTACTTCAGCTTTTGGAGCTTCTTTCTCTTCTTTTACTTCAGCTTTTGGAGCTTCTTTCTCTTCTTT
>JAYZJV010000034.1:0-6258 GCA_036164085.1 Chloroflexota bacterium
TTTAATCTTTTAGCAACATCAGCACTAATAACTACCCGTCCAAAAGGAGCAAAAGAAGCAGGAATTAATCTAAAATGAACTCTGGCGTTGACTATTCCAGCAGCAAATCCAACCAAAGTCCAACAGAATACAACTCCTCCTAAAATGTTTAAAAGACCTGCTATTAGGTGAGATAAAGCAAGAATCCAACCGATTAAAAGTGGCCAAACAACATTTGCTAAAGTTCTAACAATTCCTTTAGCTTCAGAAAAATTATTAGAAGGTTCAACTTTAGTATTAAATTTTTCTAAGTATGCGGGTGTAACAAGTTCTTTTCCGAAAGGTAAAATCACTAACCTTATGACAGGAATCAAAAACGGGAACAACGGAAACAAAAGTATAGCTCCAAACAAATAAATTAATGCAACCCACCAAGAAGTTACTAACCAAATTACATTTCCAATAAAATTAAGCATATAAATCCTCTTCTAACTTTTTTGAAAATAATAGCATAAATAGATTGGAATTACAAAAGGTTAAATAAAATATTAATGTTAATTGAATTTTTAAGTATAAGCCTAGATTCGAGTCTTCATTTTTATTCGCTCAGAATATAAGATTTCTATATAGTATCTTGTAAAGGATTAGGATGACTGAATTTAATAATGTTACAGTACAAAAAGAAGCCAATATATACTTTGAAGGAAAAGTAATAAGCACATCCATATCTTTTCCTGATGGTTCAAAAAAAACATTAGGTGTAATGCTAACAGGTGAATATGAGTTCGACACAGAACAAAAAGAAATAATGGAAATCATGTCTGGAAAACTTGAAGTATTATTACCTAATAAATCTGAATGGGAAAAAATAAAATCAGGAGACTCCTTTGAAGTACCTAAGAACAGTTCATTCAAAATAAAAATTCATGAAATAACAAATTACTGTTGTGATTATATAGAATAATTATCACAAACAAAGTTAGGAAAAATAATGTTAAAAACAAAACAAAATTCTTTCAGAGATGAAAAATCCTTAGATGGGATATGGGATTTTAAAACTGACCCAAAAAATATAGGTCTTAATGAGAATTGGAAAGATGGATTTATTGCTGACTCTTCAACAGTTGTTCCTTCTAGTTGGAATGATTTAGATCCAGAGCTTTCTGATTATATTGGAGTAAGCTGGTATCAAACAAGCTTTTATACTTCTAATCATTGGGATTTAAAAAACATTTTCTTAAGATTTGATTCAGTCACTTATCATTCAACAATTTGGATAAATGGAACCCTTGTTGGAAAAAACGAAGGTGGGCATTTACCTTTTGAATTCAATGTAGAAAAGATTATCAAAAAAAATTTAGTAAACAAACTCGTTGTAAGAGTTGAAAACGAACTCAGTCCTTTAAGAGTTCCTCCAGGTAATGTAGATACTGGATCATTGAGTATTTTCATGAATAATATCCCTAGTACAAATTATGATTTTTTCCCTTATGCAGGTATAGACAGAAGCGTAAAATTATATATGCTTCCAGAATTGTATATAAGTGACATTGATGTAAATACTTCAATTGAAAAAAATACTGGGCGTGTGACAGTTGAAGTCAAGTCTAATTCAAAAGTTGCTCTTGAAGCTTTTGCAGAATTATCAGAAGGGAATTCTTCATATAAAAGTGAGCAGAACAATATTAATAATAAATTAGTAATTAATGTAGATAATCCAAAATTATGGTCCCCTGCAAATCCAAGTCTCTATAATTTAAATATCCAGTTGCTTAAAGATGGCAATACAATAGATTCATATGATTTAGATATTGGTATTAGAGAAATTCAGGCAAAAAATGGTCAAATATACTTAAATGGCGAAAAGATTGAGCTCAAAGGATTTGGAAGACATGAAGACTCACCAGTTACTGGAAGAGGGAAAAATCTACCTCAAACTATAAAAGATCATAATTTATTAAAATGGATTGGAGCAAATTCATACAGAACTGCGCATTACCCATATTCAGAAGAAGATTTAGAACTTGCTGATAGAAATGGATTTTTAGTTGTTGATGAAATTCCAGCTGTGGGACTTTTTTTTGATGATGAAGAAAAAAACATAGAGACAAGATTGAATTTATGTAAATCTCAATTAAAAAAATTAATTAGTCGAGATAAAAACCATCCATCTGTAATCATGTGGAGTGTTGCGAATGAGCCATTCCCTCCTGATCTTCAAAATAGAATGAAATCTGGAAACAATGAAGAAGTAGATAATCCTATTTCAACTAACTTTCTAAATTCTTTAATTAAAGATGCAAAAAAACAAGATAACTCAAGGCTTGTTTCTTTTGCTGGAATACATGGAACTCCTTTAGAATGGTTCCAAAATGTGGATGTAATAATGATTAATCGATATTACGGGTGGTATTTTGATCCATTAAATTTAGATGAAGCAATGAAGAAATTATCAAATGAGCTTGAAGATATATATGGAAAAACAAAAAAACCTATAATAATTTCTGAATTTGGATCAGACACGATTCCAGGCTTTCATTCAGCTTCAGATGAACTTTATACTGAAGAATATCAAGTAGAATATTGGAAAAAATATCTAGAACTAGCCGAACAGAAGGATTATCTAGTTGGTTTGCACGCATGGGTATTTGCAGATTTCAGAACAACTCATTCAACTATGAGAATAGGAGGACTAAACCACAAAGGTGCATTCACAAGAGATAGGAAGCCAAAAATGTCTGCTCATTTTTTAAAGAGTAAATGGAAAAATTAGTGAACGACTATTTACTAAGAGTAAGGTAATAGATTGATTGAGAATAAAAATAAAAATACACATCAGATTGCATTGATTACTGGTGCATCTAGAGGAATAGGGAAAGCAGTTGCTTTAAACTTTGCTAAAAATGGGATAGACGTAGTTTTAACTGGAAGAAATGAATCTAGATTAAAAAAAATAGTTTCAGAAATTAGACCATTAGATGTTAATGCATATTATATTTCATCCGATTTATCTGAAGATTCTGGGATAGAAAAAATTATAGATTTCTTAAAAGATTTCAAATTAAATGTAAATGTTCTCATTAATAATGCAGCTATAATTCATGAAAGAATTAATCTAGTAGATTTTGATATGGAAGAATGGGTAAAAGTTATTAATGTAAATCTTGTTAATGCTGTTAAGCTTACAAAGTCTATTTTACCTTTCATGATTGAGCAAAATTATGGGAAAATAGTCAATATTTCTTCAATTGGTGGAAGAAAAGGAGCTGCAGGTAGAAGTGCATATCGAATTACCAAAGCTGGATTGATTAGTTTTACAGAATCTCTTGCAGCTGAAGTTAAAAATAATGGAATAGATGTAAATTGTGTATGTCCAGGACAAGTATTAACTGAAGGATACATTGAAGCGTTCGGTGAAGATTCTATTAAAAATAAAAATATGATGGATCCAATTGAAATTGCAGAAGTATGTAGATTTTTAATAAGTAATGAGTCATCTTCATTAACTGGATCTATTGTTGATGCATTTGGACCTTCAAATCCTTTGTTCAATTAATTAAATTAGGAAAATGAATAAAACAGAAAAAAAAATTTTAGAGCTTGAAGACAGAGTGAAAAATTTAGAAGAGATTCAAACAGATATTTTAGACATGTTGGAATTCTTAGCTAAAAAAAATAATATTATTTCAAGTTAAATTTTCATTATATTAATGTTAGAATCGTTGATTATGAGAACATTCTATATTGAAAATTGTTGTTGCTGTTGCGATAGAAACGAGAGGTTTCTTTAGTTAGCACTTGATTTTTTATATATCTAATAAAGAAACCCCTTAAATTTTTTACGGGGTTTTTTTTATGCAATATTAAAGGAAAAAAAATGAAAGAAAATATAAATAATTTTTTTAGTTTCCCTGAACTAATAAATGAAATTGCAGCAAGATTAGTTGCAGTAGGAGTACTGATTATTTCTATTCCATCTTTAGTACTACTAATTAACGGGAATAATTACGCCTATATATTACTTTCTTTTCTTATATACGGTTTTTCAGCAAGAGTCTCCTCAGGTCCTAAAATTAGTCCTTTAGCTCTACTAGTAACAAAAGGCATAGTCCCTAGATTAAAAAAAGACGAAATATTAGTCCCAGGACCTCCAAAAAGATTTGCACAAGGAGTGGGTTTGTTTTTTTCAATCTTCACTACAATGTTTTTCTTTTTAGGATTTAATTCAATCGCAATAATTCTATTATCTACATTGATTTTATTTGCATCTTTGGAAGCATTTTTAGGATTTTGTGCAGGTTGTAAAGTATTTAAATTCTTAATGAATATAGGATTGATTCCAGATAATGTATGTGAAAAATGCGCTAACTATCAATTCTAAATTATAAAACTAATCTTAGATAATATTGTAGAAAACATTTCGGCCAATAATATTATAATAGAATCGTCAGAGTCTCAAAAAAATAATAATAATCTTAAAATTCTTTAAGGAGAAAAAATGTACAGTATAAGACGCGTTTATAAAACTAAAATTGGTAAAGCTAGAGAAGCAGCATTATTGTTAAGAGAAATTGCGGATATTTATACAGATGCAGGTCAAAGAAATAAATCTCTAATTTACTATAATGGTGGTACTTTACCGTGCCCTAAAGAAGAACTTAACAGAATTTACATGCATTGGTCAACAGAAATTTTAGAATCTCCATACAGAGAAGATAACAAGTTTCCCAGTATGGACGGCAAATATGACAAATTTAAAGAATTACTAGATGATTCTGACGGACCAACTTCTTGGGTTGAGTTTTGGGAAGAAATAAAATAGTTTATTCTAAATGAACTGTAAATGAATATGATGCATTAGAACTTGTCCCTTGCTGTAATCTAAAAGTATATTCACCAGATTCAAGCTCAATTTTTTCTCTGGTCTTTTGATCAACGTTTTTATCATAGTACAAAATATCACTACCTATTTTGTTAAAATCAGTTCCTGGGCCAAAGTGACCATAAGAGATCATTTTATTAATATCATCTAAAGCTGTGTATTTGTCATTTTTTTCTAGTGCAAAGAATGCGATGTCATCTTCTCCTGAGAAAGAATTTAGGATTATGTATTTTACTTTTGTATTTTCTGGAACTTTAAAAGTAACATAGTCTCTATCTAATCCTCCAAAATTATCTGATATCAAAATCTTATTGTCATTAGTTTGAATATAGGTGGGACTGGAAGGATCATCTGAATAATCAATCATAGGGTAAGTATAGTTTAAGGGTTTATTAATTTGGTGATAAATAGGATTTCTCAAAACATCTTTCATTTCTTTAGAAAGTTTTTTATCTAATTCTTCATAACTATTTGGAAAACCAACTCCCAACCAAGCTGGGTTCATTCCAGCCATAGTGATTAGTACTTGATGGTAGAACTCCACGACATCACAACTGGGTTCTGAGCAATCACCATCGTATTCTGCAGGCCTATCCTCGCAATCATTTTCTGGGTGTTGCCACCAATCACAAGCTGCTAATTTTGTTTCTAAAGCTATAATTGAGCTCCAATCTTCAACTCCAAAAATTTCTGGATATACTGTGCTGTATCCAAATTGATGTATAAAGTGAAATACTTCTTCAACCATCACGGCTTTAGAGTGTTTATCTGGAGGAGTATCATCAAAATTTCTATCGCCAATCATCCACCACCTTGGAA
This sequence comes from Chloroflexota bacterium, assembly GCA_036164085.1. Classification (GTDB taxonomy): domain Bacteria; phylum Chloroflexota; class Dehalococcoidia; order Lucifugimonadales; family Lucifugimonadaceae; genus TMED-70. The sequence goes on from JAYZJV010000034.1 coordinate 5,681, forward strand.
GATTAATACTATAAGAGTCTAATTTTTGCTCAAGGGATTGTTCAACATCACTCCACGAATCTGGGTTTTGAGAAGGCATAGTTATCCAAGACCTTTTATAGTCAGATAATAAATCTACTACCAGAGGATCATTTGCAACACCATCCATATCAGGATCAAGTATCTCAGCGACAATTTGTGCTGATTGCTTTATATAAATATCAGGAACATCTTCTTGAGCTGCTATTAAAATTCCAAAAGGGCGAACACATTTAGTAAGTTCTGCAGCCTGAAGAGCTTCAAGCCATTTATTAGTCAAATCTATTTTTGTATCAGAACATAAATTTGGTGTAATAGATATTTCAATTGATGGAGTAGGGGTTGGCAAATTCAACCTTACTTCATTGGTCGGAGTAGAAGTTAAAATTGGTGTTTTTGTAGAAGTCGGATCATTGGCAAACGTTTTTTCAAAATTTGAATGAATACATGCCATTTTTGTACATGCAAGATTTCCATTCATACATCTACACTTATTACACGAATTGTTCCCCGTATCATTTCCTGACCATCCTTCTTCTACTTTTTCACCATTAGATAAT
>JAYZJV010000035.1:0-4079 GCA_036164085.1 Chloroflexota bacterium
ATCTAAAAATTTCAGATAAATCAACAATTCTTTATACAAATTACACAAAAAAAGTAATTTTAAGTAATTCGTATATGAAAAGTTTCATTAAATCTAAACTAAAAACAAAATAATTTAAAGTTATGAAATAAAATATAACGTAAAAAAAATAATAAGGTCAACGTTTTTTTTTACGAGTTTTGAGAAAAAATAAAATTCATCACAAAAAAAGGGGGTTTAAATACACTTAAGGTCTAAAAAATTTTAAATATTTACTAAAATTTCCCCAAATAAAACTTTTTCCCTTATATTTATTATATTAATTAAGGTGTGTATAGAGAAAAGCTTTAATTAAATAAATAAATTTCAAAGTTTCGAAAAAAAACCAGATCCAATTATTTTAAATAAAAGGAAATTAAAAAATTAATCTTTTTGGTCTTGTAAATAAGCTTGCATATTATCAAGAAAATCTTGATTCCCTTTTGCAGCCTTAAGTCCATCGACAATTTTTTCAGTCCAAGTCTTTTCATTATTATCTGAAGGAAACGCTGCCATGATTCTTCTGATTTGAGTAATTTTCCCCAAAGTTGTTTCGTTTTGAAGAAGTTCTTCATGCCTTGTTCCGCTTTTCTCAATATTAATTGCCGGCCAAATCCTTCTCTCAGCTAAACCTCTATCAAGATGAAGCTCCATGTTTCCAGTTCCTTTAAACTCTTCATAAATAAGATCATCAAGTCTACTTCCTGTATCTACTAGAGCTGTGGCAATTATAGTTAGACTTCCACCTTCTTCACAGTTTCTAGCAGCTCCAAAAAACTTCTTAGGGGGATAAAGCGCATAGGGGTCCATTCCTCCCGAAAGAGTTTTTCCTGAAGAAGGGACTGCTATATTGTAAGCCCTTCCAAGTCTAGTTAAAGAATCTAAAAGAAGAACAACGTTTTCTCCCGACTCAACTAATCTTCTAGCTCTTTCTAGAGCAGTTTCAGAAGTTTTGCAATGGTCTTCAACAGGTTCATCAAAAGTTGATGAAAAAACTTCACCTTTAACAGATCTTCTCATATCAGTCACTTCTTCTGGTCTTTCACCAATTAAAGCTACTATTAGTTTTATTTCAGGCGAATTTTTTTCTATTGAGTTTGCAATGTCTTTAAGTAAAATCGTTTTTCCTGCCTTAGGCGGAGCAACTATCAAAGCTCTTTGACCTTTTCCTATTGGAGAAACTAGATCTATAATTCTTGAAGACATTACTTTTGGTTCATTTTCTAAAATTATTTGTTCGTTTGGATATATGGATGTAAATTTATCAAAATTTACTCTTTTTTCTATTTGTTCTACAGAGTATCCGTTTACTGCTTCTACATTTATTGCCCCTGGATATCTTTGAGACCCTCCCTCTTCAGGGAAATCAATCTGAGCTAAAACAAAGTCTCCTTGCCTCAATTTATTTTTTCTAATAATACTTCTAGACACATGAATATCATTAGGGGAGTTTTTTTGTCCAGGAGGACGTAAAAACCCGAACTGATCAGGAAGAATATCTAAAATACCAGCACCTATAGTTGCGTTTTTTTCCTCTGCTTCTATCGCTACCAACATATTAACTAGGTCAGAACGATCTTTGGGGTTTTCTTTTATTTTCTTCTCTTTAGCAATCTTTACTAACTCTTTATTGTCTAAGCTAGAAATATTTGAAAGGTCAGCAATTTTTGACCTTTCATTCTTAGACTTACCGTTTTTTTTTGAAGATTCATTTTTATCAGAATTATTTGATGAAGAAATTTTTTTCCTCTTTATAGGTTTATCTTCTGAATCTTGTTTATCTTTTGTAGATGATGTCAATTTTGATCCTTGAATAAATTGGTTTTTTGTTTTTTGATATGTTTTGGATAATAAATAGGGAGTCAAAAAACTTTTTAGATAAGTCAATTCTATCGCGATTTGTTTTTTTGGTCAAATGAAAATCTACAACTTGAACTGAGCACCAATCTTTTTTTGATTCAAACAAGCCTTAATGAATGAATCAAAAAGTGGATGGGGTTTATCTAATCTTGAGCCAAATTCAGGGTGAAATTGGCTCCCAATCATAAAAGGGTGGTTTTGAATTTCAGATATTTCAACCAAATTATTATCAGGACATATCCCTGAAGTTAATAAACCTTTTGAATTTAGACTATCTTTATAAAAATCGTTAAATTCATATCTATGCCTATGTCTCTCTATAATTTCATCGGTTTTATATATTTTGCTTGCTAAAGAATTAGGAGAAAGATTACATCTATAACCACCTAATCTCATAGTTCCTCCCGTTTCTTGCAAGCCTTTTTGAGATTCGATAATATCAATAACTGGGTTACTTGTTTCTGAATCAAATTCAGTAGAGTTTGCATCTTTTAGACCTAAAATATTTTTTGAATATTCTATAACCATTATTTGCATCCCTAGACACAATCCTAAATAAGGGATTTCATATTCTCTACAAAATTTTGCAGCTTCCAGCATCCCCTCAATCCCTCTTTCTCCAAAACCTCCAGGAACAATTATTCCTGACATTTTATCGAGAAATTTATTAGTATTATCTTTTGATAAAGAATCTGAATCTATCCAATTAATATTTATTTTAGTTTTATTATTTGCCCCAGCGTGTTTTATTGCTTCATTAACTGATAAGTAAGAATCAGGAAGTTCTACATATTTGCCAACTACACCTATTTCTAGCAAATCAGTTGAATCTGCAATATTAGAACATAAAGATTCCCATTTCTTTAAATCTGGCTTTTTATTTGTGTAGCCCAATTTATCTATAATAATATTTCCTAATCCTTGCTGCTCAAGATGTATAGGAATGTCATATACGCTTTCAAAATCTCTTAATGAAATCACACTTTTAGGTTGAACGTCGCAATATAAAGAAATTTTATTTTTTACTGATTCTTCTATATCTTTTTCTGATCTACAAATTATGGAGTCTGGCTGAATTCCCATGCCTCTTAATGCTTGTACTGAATGTTGAGTGGGTTTAGTTTTTATTTCATCAGAAGTAGATAGATATGGCAATAAAGTTAAGTGGAGATAAAAAACATTTTCAGTTTTTGGATCATTTCTTAGTTGTCTTATGGCTTCAATAAATGGTTGTCCTTCAATATCTCCAATAGTCCCGCCAACTTCCACAAGGATCACTTCTGCATTTGAAGATTCTCCTAATTCAAAAATTTTAGATTTAATAGCATCAGTGACATGAGGGACTGTCTGTATAGTTCCTCCTAAATAAAACCCTGACCTTTCTTTGTCGAGAACTTCAGTATATATTTGACCTGCAGTAACATTAGATTTTTTTGACAATTCAACATCCATGAATCTTTCATAATGACCAAGATCTAAATCTGTTTCAAATCCATCCATGGTAACGAAAACTTCTCCATGTTGATAAGGGGACATAGTTCCAGGATCTACGTTAAGATAAGGGTCTAGTTTTATTACCGAAACTTCGATTCCTCGAGAAATAAGAAGTTTTCCAATAGATGCGGCGACTATTCCCTTTCCAAGAGAACTAACAACTCCTCCAGTAACAAAAATGTAATTCAATGTTTACCCGATCTTAAGAACATAAATTTAATTATAAATAATTTAAATAATTATGGAAAATAATTTTTCAATAATGATACAATATTTCATGTTAAGTGAATATAAAATCTAAAAAACACATTATTCGTTGATTTATTAAAAAAATACAAAACATGAAAATTTCCAAAAAAGAATTCGAAAATTTATCAAAACTAGCATCGCTTTCATTTGATTCGAATAATGAAAACATAGTAAGTGATTTAGAAAAAATTTTGTCAAGATTTGAATCACTTTCAAAAATAGATACTATAAATGTTGAACCAACTTCTCACGTAACTAATTTACAAAATTCAATGAGAGAAGACAAAACAAAAACTATTTTATCCAACGAAGAAATATTAAAAAACTCCCCCGAAAAGACTTCGGGGCAAATAAAAATCCCAAGAGTATTTGATAATGAATAAATTACTAGAATTATCAACAACTGAGTTATCAAATTTAATATCTAGCAAAAAACTTTCAAGTCAAGAATTAGTTCT
>JAYZJV010000036.1:0-8651 GCA_036164085.1 Chloroflexota bacterium
TATTTTGAATAACAAAATGAATAAAGGATGGGATAGCGCATTATTAGATTCAATAAATGAACAAAATGAGCCTGAAGCAACAAGAGCATCGTCCGGTTCAGCAATAAATATTGTTAAAGATTTATTGCCAAATTTAATTGGAGGGTCTGCTGATTTAACTGGGTCTACAAATACAGAAATCAAAGAATCTGATAATTTTTCCTTAAATTCCCCTACAGGACGAAATATTAAATTTGGAGTTAGAGAACATGGTATGGGTGGAATAATGAACGGTATTTCTGCACACGGAAATTTCAGGGTATTTGGTGGAACTTTTCTAGTTTTTTCAGATTATATGAGAGGCTCAGTAAGATTAAGTGCTTTATCTAATCTTAATAGTATTTGGATCTTTACTCATGACTCTATTGGCTTAGGAGAAGATGGCCCAACTCATCAACCTATTTCTCAATTAATGAGTTTAAGAAGTATTCCTAATCTAAATGTATTCAGACCTGCAGACAAAAAAGAAACTTTGCTGGCATGGCAAAATGCAATAAAAACTAATGATAAACCAACCGCCCTGATACTTTCAAGACAAGCTTTGCCAGACATAGAATCTTTGAGCAATATTAAATTAAGTGAAGAAAATTTTTCTAAAGGTGCTTACATTTGTTATCAAAACACAAAAGACGACCCTGAGATTCTTTTCTTATCTACTGGTTCTGAAGTATCTGAAACTATTATTGCAGCAAAGAAACTAGCAAGTAGTCATAAAGTAAGAGTCGTATCAATGCCTTGTTGGGATTTATTTGATGAACAATCAGAAGATTATAGAAATAGAATCATACCATCAAAAACAAAAAACATTATCTCTGTAGAAGCTGGGATAGGTCTTGGATGGCAAAAGTACACTAAAAATAATGAAAATATAATTTCCATTGAATCTTTTGGTGCTTCAGCACCAGGAAAAGAATTAATTGATTCATTTGGTTTTTCAAGTGATAGAATAATTGAAAAAACAAAATTAATTTTAAGTTGAATTAAATGAAACTTTGTATTAGCGCCGATCACGGTGGATTTGAATTAAAAAAAATTATAATCGAACACGTAGAATCACTTGGCTACAAAATTGAAGATTTGGGAGAAAAAGAATACGATCCTTCAGATGATTATCCAGATACAACTAAATTAGTAGCAGAAGCAGTTAGCAACCATAATTATGATAAAGGAATTGTATTATGCGGTTCTGGAGTAGGAGCTTCAGTAGTTGCAAATAAATACAAAGATGTTAGGGCTGCCATTTGTCATGATACTTATTCTGCAAGCCAAGGAGTTGAACATGATGATATGAATATTATTTGTCTGGGAGGAAGAATTGTTGGAGATGCTCTAGCAAAAGAAATAGTCACAGAATTTTTAAAAGCTAAATTCGTAAAAGAAGAAAGATTTATTAGAAGAAAAGAAAAATTAGAGCAAATAGAAAAAGAGAACTTATCCTGAAATGACTAATATAAAAAATCTAAAAGACAAAGGGCAATCAATTTGGCTAGATTCAATAAGTAAACAAATGATCGAATCTGGAGATTTAAAAAATTTGATTGATGCAGGTATCACTGGAGTTACCAGTAATCCCTCAATATTTGAAAAAGCTATAGGTTCAAGTGAATCCTATGATAAAAAAATCCTAGATTTATCAAAAAACTCTTCAAATGCTAAAGAAATATTTGAAGAAATTGCTACTGATGATATAAGAAACGCAGCAGATATTTTGAATCAAGTATATAAAGATAGCAATAAGAACGATGGATTTGTTTCTTTAGAAGTTGATCCTTTTTTAGCTAATGATTTTGAACAAACTCTATCAGAAGCTGTTAAATTATGGAATAAAGTCAGCAGAGATAATCTAATGATCAAAATACCTGGTACCAAAGAAGGAATAAAGGCTACGAAATTACTTCTAGAAGATGGAATAAATGTAAATGTAACCTTGTTGTTTTCATTTGATAGTTATAGAGATACTATCAAATCATTCATCGAATCAAAAAACAAAAACACAAAATCTAAATCTGTTGCTTCTTTTTTTATTAGCAGAATAGATACAGCAACTGATAGCTTAATTGACAATAAAAATAAATTATTTCATAAAATGGCAATAATTAATGCTTTTAGATCTTATGAATTATTTAAAACAAACAAATCCAAAATGGGAGAAAATTTCCAGAAATTACTTTGGGCATCAACTAGTGTAAAAGCAAAAGATTTAAATCAAGAGTATTATTCTTACAATCTTCCTTTAGAAAACACTATTAATACTCTTCCTCTTGAAACAATTGATTATTTATTAAAATCTGAAATTTTATCATCTGACAATTTATCAATATCTAAAGATTTTGAAACCCTATATGAAGAGTCAAAAAAAGAATTTAATTTCGAAGAAATTACTGATTCATTATTGGTAAATGGAATTAAATTATTCCAAGATTCATATAATTCAGTTTTAGAAACAATAGAGCAAAAAATTTCCAAACTAGTAAATAAATGAACTCAGAAAAATATTTAGATCAAATAATTGATCAAAATATAATAAGTCAAATTTTAAACCCCACAAAAGACTCTTTTCCACTTGGAAATTTCAAAAATTATTCAGAAATTCCATTGGGTTGGACTAAGGGAATTAAATTTAGTGATTTTAAAAAACAATACAAATCTTTTGATTTGTATGAAAAATATGTTTTTATAGGGATGGGTGGATCTATAAGCATGTCAAAAATAGCTTCATTCATAAATCCAAAAAAAATATTATTTTTAGACAATTTTGATATATCTAACATATCAAAAATAAAAGAAACAATAGCAAAGCCAACAACTGCAGTTTTTATATGCTCTAAATCTGGCAATACCCTTGAGACAAAAATTCTAAATAAAATTGTTGCTAGTAAAAAGAGAGATAAATTTATAATTACAGACACATTGTCAAAGAGCCATAATGTTCTTAATACACCAAAGGATATTGGAGGAAGATTCAGCATTACAACACATTTGGGAATTTTACCTTTTTATTTAATAGGATTTGATTTACAAAAAATTGAAACTCAAATAAACAAAGCTAATTCAGAATGTAGGATAAATAATTCAGACAATCCAGCAATAAAAATTGCCTCTATACTGCATTACAATTTCAATCAAAACCAGAAGATTTTTTCTATAACTTCTATTTCTAAAAATGATTATATATCTAGTTGGGTAGAGCAATTAATTTCAGAATCAACAGGTAAACAGGAAAGTGGAATTATTCCTATAAAAGACTTTAACTTTTTCTCTCCTAATATAAATTTTTCGAAATCAAAAAATGAATTCAAGGAAAAGTATATAAACTTACGTATAAATTATGATGAGTCTATTTTTTATTCCTTTCAAATTTTGCTGTACGCCATATCAATATTTTGTTCATTGATAAAAATACAACCATTTGACCAACCAAACGTTGAATCAACAAAACTCACTACAAAAAAATTATTAGAAAATGAAAATACAGAAATACTTAATAGTCTAAAAAAATCTAATATAAATCAAATTAAGAATCATTTAATAAATAATAAAAATATATCTTGCCTATTAATTCATAGTACGAACCTGAATTTAAAATTAAAAGAGAAACTAATAAAAAAAGTATCTGATATTTCAAATACTGGCGAAAAGATTTTGGTGTTTTTTGCTCCAAATTATTTACATTCAATGGGACAATTATTAAAAGGGAGTTATAAAGATATTCAAAATTTAGTAATAAATTTACACGGTAACGAAGACCTTAATATCCCAAATTCATTGTACACTCTAAATACGTTTGTAAAAAAACAAGGATATTCTGACCATTTAGAGTTGAAAAAAAATGGTAGAAAATCACTTTATTTTGAAACAACATATGAAGAATTAATGAACAATTTGAATCGGTTGATTGATGATTGATAACAAACAAAATAATTTTTTTATAGGACTTGATAATAGAACCAATGTATTATCTTGTAATCTTGAACAAAACCGCCCTAAATCTGCTTATGAAAAACTTCAAGCAAATAATGCCGCTAAGTTAATTTTTGAGTCTTTAAAGGATATAACCTACGATAATGATTGTTACCTTTGGACAGAACCAAATCTTTGCGAAAGTGTTATTTTTCAATCAAAAAATTCAAATGTTAAAACTGCTATTGCTATTGAGCATATTAATAGAGGTGGATTAGCAATTCCAAGTACAAAAGATGCATTGGAAATAATAAATATTTTCGACCCAAATTTACTAAGCGTAAAGATTTATTTTGAAAAGAATAGAAGTAAATTAGCAGAAGAATTAGCAATTGATAGATTATTAAGTTTAATAGAAATTTGCACTTCATATAATAGAGGTTTAATTATAGATATAGATTTTAAAAATAAACTTGCAAATAATAAAAATCATGAAGAGAAAGAAACAATAATTTCAGGAATAGAAACATTAATAGAAAAAGACATAAAACCAAAATTTTGGGGATTAAGAAAAAGTGGAGATCAAATATTTGATGAAACTTTGATTGCGTTAATGAATCTAGAAAACGAATCAAATAATAAGTGTATTCTAGAGTATCCTCATGAAGAAAAAAATATTAACACACACTCAGAACTAAATCTGGAAAACTTTGTGTTAAACGGTGATATTTTTATTGATTCATTGATTGCATGGAGTACAAAACAAATATCTGATGAAGAAACAGTTTCAAGTATAAAAAGTAAAATAAATTTTGTTCAAGAAAATATTTACAAAAGCAATCTAAGCAAAACTATTTAAGTAAATAAAATGTCTAAAAATCTTGATGATCTTACCGTCACAGAATTAACGGATTTAGCAGAAAAACTACATGAAGAAATTATGGCTCTTTATGATGAAGAGGATAATGAGTATGTATTTTCAGAAATTGAAGAAAAAACTAGATTTTTCAATAAGGTAAAAAGTATAATTCGCGAACTTCATTCTGATGAATTTTATCCTAGGGGTGGGTAACTAATCTAAAATTGTCCAAAATTCAATCCAATTTGAAGGACCATTATCTGTATCTAGCAAAGGTCTATATTTAGCACCTAGTTCCATTATTTCTTTAGGGATGTCATTTCCTTCTCTACTAGGGTTATCAAAAACCTCAGCTGTCCATTCTAGATATACTCTATTTGGATCTCCTGGATTTGTACCATTATTGTAATAAACTCTGCATTCATCTCTATGACCAATAGATGTATACATATCTGCTTGTTTCTTTACTAATTTAGCAACTTTTACAGCTTCATATGGTTTTGTCTTATATGTCCTTCTTATTAGATACAAATTTCTACTCCTTTATTAATCAATTAGTTTAACAGTATATTCAATTTTATTTAGGGATATAATATTTTAATATTATAAATATTTAATTTAATAATTTTATTCAAAAATTTTCAGAGGTAATTTTGGCAAACAATATAATTTTAGGTGTAAAAAAAGAGGAAGATCCTTCTGAAAATAGAGTTTCAATTGTTCCAAAAGACGTAAAGGCAATCATTGATTTAGGAATCAATGTACAAGTAGAAAAAGATTCTGGAATAAAAGCTGGTTATCCAAATGAAGAATATGAATCAGCAGGTGCAACTATAGTAAATAATCTGTCTGATAAAACTAATATAATCACTTCTATTAATGCCTTTTATAATAGCAAATCAAAATTTATAAAAAACAGTTCAATAGTTAGCTTGACTGACATTAGAACAAATTCAGATATTTCTAATATTTGTGAAAAAAACAATTTGTCACTATTTGCCATGGAATTTGTTCCCAGAATAGCAAGAGCTCAAAAATTAGATGCACTATCATCTCAAGCATCCATTGCTGGTTATAGAGCAGGCTTATTAGCAGCAACTTCTTTAAAAAAATATTTGCCATTAATGATGACCGCAGCAGGGACAATTCCTCCTTCCTCAATTTTAGTTTTAGGAGCAGGAGTAGCTGGATTACAAGCTATTGCAACTGCTAAGAGACTTGGAGCAGAAGTTACAGGTTATGACATTAGACTTGCAGCTGGGGAACAAATTGAGTCCTTAGGTGCAAAGTTTATATCAGATGAGGTCCCTGAGGATACTGAAACTTCTGGAGGATACGCAAAAGAACAAACAAAAGACAAACAAAAATCTCAACTAGAATTTTTAAAGGAATATATTTTAAAATCAGACGCAGTCATATCAACTGCTGCTATTCCTGGAAGAAAGGCTCCAATATTAATTGAAACATCAACTGTAAATGATATGAAACCAGGAAGTGTTATAGTTGATATTTCTGCACCCTCAGGCGGAAATTGTGAGTCAACTATTCTTGGAGAATCTGTAGATATAAATGGTACTGTTGTGCATGGCCCAAAAAACCTATCATCAGAAATGGCATTTGATGCTTCAATAGTTTATTCTAAAAATATTTTTGGGCTATTAGAAATTATTATCAAAGACAATGTATTTGATATTAATTTAGAAGATGAAATAATTGATGCCATGTTGGTTTTCCAAGATGGTAAAAAAAGAATAGAGGTCTAAATTGGAATTAATATCACTAATAATTATTTTTGTACTTGCACTATTTATTGGTTACGAAATAATAACCAAAGTCCCCCCAACACTGCATACTCCACTTATGTCGGGTTCAAATGCTATTTCTGGAGTAGTTATAGTGGGAGCAATAATCATTTCATCAAATGTTCATAGTACATTAGCAACTATTTTTTCTGTGATTGGAGTTATATTGGCAACTATTAATGTTGTAGGCGGATTTTTAGTAACGGACAGAATGCTAGCTATGTTTAAAAAAAGTAAAAAATAAGGAGTTTTTTTGTTAGAAATATCGTCAAACATTTTAAATATACTATATTTAATCTCTGCTTCTATGTTCATACTTGGGATAAAAAGATTAGCTTCTCCAGCTACTGCAAGAAATGGAAATAGGCTTTCTTCTATAGCAATGTTAATAGCAATAGTTGTCACAGTATTAAAATATACTGAAACAAATATTCAATGGATTATTATAGGTTTGATCATTGGTTCTTTTATTGGAGTTCTATTATCAAAATACGTTCAAATGACCGCCATGCCTCAATTGGTTGCTGTATTCAATGCCTTTGGTGGTGCAGCTAGTGCGATTGTTGCTATGTATGAAGTCATTTTCCAAAGCTCAATAGACCAATCTACTTTTGTTCTTGCATCTGTTGCCTTTGCTACGATTGTAGGATCTGTAACATTTACAGGTTCTTTTATAGCCTTTGGTAAATTACAAGAAATTTTAACAACAAAACCAATTCTTTTACCTATAAGAAATTTTATAAATATAATCCTGATTTTAAGTGTTGTAGTTTTAGGTGTAATTTTATGTATACCAGAAATGTCTGATGTCAATTATTTGTACATATTGGTAGGGGTATCGTTGATATTAGGTATATTAATAGTGATTCCAATTGGAGGAGCAGATATGCCTGTTGTAGTTGCATTACTTAATTCATATTCAGGTATTGCAGGAGCCGGTGCTGGATTTGTACTAGGTAATCCTGTTTTGATTATTTCAGGTTCATTAGTTGGAGCATCAGGTCTAATTCTTACAAGAATCATGACAAAAGCAATGAATAGATCTCTGTTAAATGTAATGCTTGGAGGCTTTGGGGTCGAAGAAGGTTCTAGTGTATCAGGAGAGGAAGAAACAAGACCTGTCACTTCTTTAACATCTGAAGATGCAGCTATGATTTTAGGGTATGCAGAAAGTGTAATATTTGTACCAGGATATGGACTAGCTGTGGCTCAAGCCCAGCATCAAATCAATGAACTCTCTGGATTGTTAAAAGAAAAAGGCGTATCTGTAAAATTTGCTATTCATCCAGTTGCAGGAAGAATGCCTGGACATATGAATGTTCTATTAGCTGAAGCAAATGTACCTTATGATGAATTGAAGGATTTAGATGAGATAAATAGCGAATTTGATAGAACTGATGTAGCAGTTGTCGTAGGTGCGAATGATGTTACAAATCCAAATGCTCGAACAGACAAAAGTTCTCCAATTTATGGAATGCCGATTTTAAATGTAGATAACGCTAAATCAGTTATAGTGCTAAAGAGGTCAATGGCATCTGGATTTTCAGGTGTTCAAAATGAACTATTTTTCCTTGATAAAACTAATATGTTATTTGGAGATGCAAAAGACTCAATAGAAGGGATGATAAAAGAGGTAAGAGAATTAGATTAAGATTGAGTCACTTCTTCTTCGACTGATTCTTCTTCTTTAGAGTGATAATTTCTTCCATTATACTCTCCACAGCTTTTACAAACTGCATGCGGAATTCTTGGTTCTCCACACTCAGAACACATGTACCCGTTAATTTTGGTCAGCCCTTTATGAGATCTTTTATTTCCTCTTCGAGCTCTTGTATGTTTCTTTTTGGGTAAAGCAGTCAAATTTTTTCTTTCTAACTATTACTAATAACTTATTATAATTTATTAAATAAAATTAAGAGTTGTTAAAAAGGTACAAAATTTATTGTGTTTTAAGTTTTTTACTTAAAGCCCCAACATACAGGAATGCTATAGAAGATAGAACAAAAATCAATGCTCCTATATAAAGAACTATCTCATATGAATTTGTTACA
>JAYZJV010000037.1:0-15323 GCA_036164085.1 Chloroflexota bacterium
CCAAATCAAAGAGATCCAATGCTGTAGATAAAGTAATATAACTATTTGCATCAAATCTCTCTACAAATCTTTCCCCTTGATAAGCTAAATAACTACCAACTGAAAATTTTTTTTCAAAACTAGTGGATATATCTCTAGGGTTATTTCTGTCTATTTCAAATTTTTCATTCATAGACTCTCTAGAAAGGTAAGTGATATGTCCTAACATTCTAGCTAATGCTAACCCTACATCAGGTTTTTTTTCAGAATCATAGTAATCCCCTGAATTGAAATTTGGATCACTAATAATTGCATTCCTTGCAACCACATCAAAAGCTAATCCTTGAGTTGTCAATCTTGGTGATGAAGCAATTGGAAAGCATGTTTTGATCCTTTCAGGATATTGAGTAGCCCATTCTAAGCACTGAAATCCTCCTAGAGAACCTCCAACAACACCTAAAAGTTGATTTATTCCTAAGCTATCAATTAATATCTTTTGTAATAAAACCATATCTTTAATAGTAATGACCGGAAAATCTGCTCCATAGTAATCATTTGTTTTGGGATTTATTGAATTTGGTCCAGTTGTCCCTCTACAGCTACCTAACACATTAGAACAAACAACAAAATATTTATTTGTATCAATAGGTTTCCCTGGACCAACCATTATTTCCCACCAGCCAGGTAAATCTTTTTCATCATGTTTTGCTACATGAGAATCTCCAGTAATTGCATGACAAATCAAAATACAATTACTTTTTTCTGAATTTAGCTGACCATATGTTTCGTAAGCTATTTCAACATTTTCCAAATTTCCCCCTCTTTCAAGATTTAGGGTATGAGGAACCTCAAATTTTCTTATATGTTTAGAAAATTCATGAGTTCTTTGGTCGTCTGAATTGCTTATTTTTTCCAAAATTATCCTTTTTGAAAGCCCTAATATTTCTAGGGCTTTCATATAGTATTTAAGACAATGCTTGGTCTATATCATTTTTTATATCTTCAACATTTTCTAACCCAATAGACAATCTAATGTACTCTGGGCTAACACCTGTTTCTTTTTGCTCTTCCTCACTTAGCTGAGAATGCGTAGTTGAAGCAGGATGTATTACTAAAGTTCTAGCGTCACCAATATTTGCTAGATGACTTAGTAATTTTACATTATCAATAAACTTAACCGCTGCATCTTTTCCACCCTTTATTCCAAATCCTATAACTGCACCTTTTCCATCTGGAAGGTACTTATTAGCACTATCATGGTCTTTATGAGAACTTAACCCTGGATAATTTACCCAATCAACTTTATCGTGATTCTCTAAAAATTCTGCAATTGCTTGAGCATTTTCACAGTGTCTTTCCATCCTTAGATGTAATGTTTCAAGCCCTTGAATTGTAATCCAAGCTGCAAATGGACTCATAGCAGCTCCTGTATCTCTTAGCCAATGTGTCCTTATGTGAACTAAATATACCAAATTACCCAAAGGCCTTAAAGCTTCCTCCAAAACAGCTCCGTGATATGAAGGAGAAGGACCACAAAATTCTGGCCATTTTTCTGGATTATCTGCCCATTTAAAATTCCCACTATCAACTATAACTCCTCCAATGTGTGCTCCATGACCGCCTATAAATTTAGTTGTGGAATGAATAACTATATCCACACCATGCTCAAAAGGTCTAAGTAGAAAAGGAGTCATCACAGTATTATCACAAATCACAGGTAATTCATTGTCATGACTGATTTTTGAGATCTTTTCAAAATCAGGAACATCATTTTTTGGATTCCCTAAAGATTCAAAATAAACACATCTAGAATTTTCATCAACTAATTCATTTATTTTTTCTGGCTCTGAAGGATCAAAGAATCTAACCTCAATACCTAGTTTTTCAAATGTTTGGGTGAACAAAGTCCAAGTCCCCCCATAAAGACTAGTTGAAGAAATAATATTTTGACCACTATGAGCTATCGTCAAAATTGCTGCATTTATTGCTGCTTGCCCTGATGAAAAGGAAAGTGCATATATCCCCCCATCTAAGGCTGCTATTCTTTGTTCAAGAACGTCACATGTAGGATTCATTAATCTTGAATAAATGTTCCCAAATTCTGCTAACCCAAATAAGTTAGCTGCGTGCTCTGTATCATTAAATACATAAGACGTTGTTGGGTAGATAGGCACTGCCCTAGAATTAGTAGTAGGGTCAGGGTCGTAACCAGCATGTAATGCAAGTGTTTCTCTTTTATAATTTTCTGTCATTTTTTTCTCCTTAAATAAAAAAACCCCCTTTGGGGGGTTTGCTAATTTTTTTTAGATCTAAATCTTACAAAACAAAACTAGGCTTCCCCCTCCGAGAAAGTCATCATCATCATGTTCATGTTATTTGTAAATCTAAATAATTCCATAAATGCAAGTATATTATGAAAAAATAAAGTTTGTCAAACGAAAATAAAAAAATAAAGTTTATAATGAGAATATTTTACAAGCATTTTCTTACAATTTATGAATCCTATAATAGAAGTTCTAAAAACTAAAGATTTCAAAAAACTATGGTTTATTGGAACTACAGGAATGAGCATGCGGTGGATAGAACAAATTGCTTTAGGGTTTTATGTATATAAAATAACTCAAGATGAATTTCTTGTAGGATTAGTGTTCTTCTTTAGAAATGTTCCTATGCTTTTATTTGGAGCATTTATCGGAGTTATATCTGATGAATATAATAAAAAAAATATTCTTAAGGCAACTTTGATTATGACCACATTTGTATACATTTTTTTAACAATAAGTTCTTATTTAGGACAACTAAATTATTTCCAGATATGTTTTGGTGCTTTTGTCGCTGGACTTGCTTGGTCATTTGATTTTCCGATAAGAAGGTCTTTACTCAGTGAAATAGTTGAAAGAAGGTTATATCCAAGTGCTATCGGAGTAGACATGACTTCAAGTAATTTAGCTAGAGTAATTGGTCCAATTTTTGCAGGAATAGTTTTACAACAAGTTACACTTTTTCCAATTTATTTATTTGGAACATTATTATTTTTTATGGCTTTTATTGCATGCACTAAAATTGAATCAAGGGAAATTTCAAAGCCTAAAAAATCAAGCCCTTTTAAATTCTTGGCTAAAGATTTAATAGAAGGAATAAAATACATTTTTCAAAGTAGTACATTAATTACTGTTCTGATTGTAACTATAATAATGAATGCTTTAGTTTTCACTTATCAAAGTCAATTATCTGTTATAGTTCAAAACAATCTTACAGATTTGCCTATTATTTTAGGAATTTTGGCTGCTTTAGAGGGTTTAGGGGCTACATTTGGAACCTTGTTAATTGCAAACTTCCCACTTAAAAGAGGAATCATGATTTTTCTTTCTGGGTCTTTTCTTTTTGGTTTTTGCATAATGGCATTCGCTTTTTCACAATCTATAACATTAAGCCTTTTGCTAATGGTACTTGGAGGATTTGGAATGGCCGGATTTGGAACATTACAGTCGATATTAATTATTAGTTCAGCGAATCAAAAAATTAGAGGGAGAGTTTTAGGAATTTTAGCCATAACAATTGGTACTCAACCAATTGGAGCATTTTTATTAGGCTATTTTTCTAGGGAATATGGATCTGTTGATGCTATGAAATTTTCTGTGCTTATTGCAATGATTTTATTATTAGTTGTAACTTCATTTCAATTTAATAAAAAAACTAACTAATAAAAAAATCAAATATAAATGCTGTAATTACTCCTAAGACAGCAGCTCCCAATCCTACTAAAATAAAAAAATAAATAAGCTTCATAATAATTCAATTTTATCTTTCAATGAAATATATCCCGTTTGCAGTGGTGTTGCGAATGCATACATGTTTCCTTGTAATTTTTCTATTACATCTGAATCATTATAACTTGTACTTGCGCAAGCATCTTTTATCAATGTTATTTTCAGTTTAATTGAATCATTTATTGATAGAATTTGCCCTTCCTTACATAAATTAAGGTTTATGTTATCTATTAAAATATTTTCTCTTAATGCTCCTTGTTCTAGAGCATTATTATCGTAAAGTTTCGCGTCAACAATCATAATTTGTCGATGGTCATTAAATTTCGAAAACCGATCACCTTCTATTCCAAAATTTTCCATAACTTTTATTTTTTTTTGATATTTCATTTTTTTTTGCTTGCCTAGATTTATTGCAAGAGATCTAATAGTTCCCAAAATATAATTCCTTCCACTAATTAAATATTTTTATTGTTTTTATTCCAAGAAATACCATTAACAATCCGAAAAAATTTGTTAAGAAAAGATTCAAAAATAATAAAAACAAGCTTTTTTGATTTAGTAAATTATAGTTATCAAGTGCAAATGTAGAAAAGGTAGTAAGAGAACCTAAAAATCCAATAATAAGAAAAACTTTTATGTTTTCAGATAGCAAGAGTTTATTCTCTAATAAGCTTATTATGAACCCTATAAAAAAACATCCAATTAAATTAACAATAAATATACCTATAGGAAAATTAATGTTTAAATTTTTATCAATCTGTGAACCTATTGTATATCTTGTTAAGGCACCAATTGCCCCTCCAGTTAAGATCATAATTATTTTTATAAGCATTAGTTAACTCGTATTATTTTCAAAAGTGTTTGCAAAAAAAATTATATTAGAATGATAATTCATGACGATTAATTATTCCACAATAATTAATTTATAATTATGTTTTGTAAAACTAAACTTTTTTAGAGGTATCTATTAATACTCTAGTTTATTTAGATAAAAAATTAAAAATAAAATTAATGATGATTTTATTAGTATGTCTTTTTGTAACGTCAATAAACCAATCTGTTGTTTCAATTGCAGGACCATCAATAGTGGCCGCCTTGGGAGGGTTTGAATATTATGCTTGGATATTTTCTGCCTTTTCGCTTACATCTGCAATATGTGTTCCTATTGTTGGAAAATTAAATGATATTTATGGCGCCAAAAAAATTATTGTATTCTCTCTAATTATTTTTACATTTTCGACCTTTTTATGCGGTGTAAGTAATTCAATGTTTTTCTTTATTTTTTCTCGTGCAATTCAAGGGATTGGGTTTGCTGGTGTTATGGGAACAATTTGGATTCTAATCGCATCTTTATGGGCACCAAAAGATAGAGGGAAATGGTTAGGAATTACTTCTGCAGGATTTACTACTTCTGGAGTCATAGGTCCTATAATAGGCGGAGTTATAAACGACTTGTTGAATTGGAGGTGGATATTCTACTTAAATATACCTATATCCATTATTGCTATTATCATAATGTTGAAAATTTTTCCTAAACAGGAAATAAGTAAGAAAATTAAATTTGACTACATCGGTGCAATTATATTTTCAGTTTTTGCAAGTACATTTTTGTTTGCTATAAGTTCTCTAAACAATAGCAATTCTTCTTTTTCAGAACTGTTTTTCATTCTAATAATGATCTCACTAATATCAGTTATTTCTTTCATAATTTATGAGAAAAACAATCCAGAAGGATTAGTTGATCTAAGTTTGTTTAAATATAAATTTTTTACAGGTGGAATGTTAGGGTCATTATTCATAGTTATCAGTTGGACTGTTTGGTCAGTTTTTCTACCATTGACGTTAATTGGGGTAAATGGTTATTCAGCATCAAAAGCATCTCTAGCATTAATAGCATTATCTGTAGGTAGTGCTATTGGTGCAAATTTTTTTGGGAACCTCATAGCTAAACCCAAAATGTATATGCCCGTTGCGATTATTGGTTTTAGTGTCGTTGGTATATCAATGGTAATATCAGGATATACAAATTTAGAAATAAATTTTAATTTAATGTTACTTCTGGCTGTTTTTGTTGGATTTGGTTCAACAGGAGCATTTTCAGCCTATACAGTTCCGATTCAAAATAATTTGCCCGAAGAGAGACTTGCTATTATCACAACAAGTTTACAATTTTCTAGAGTTTTTGGGATTTCATTAGGAAGTTCTTTATTGGGGGTAATCCTACTTTTAAATATGAATACTTACACATATGAATTTCCAAGAAATGAAATATACAACCCTGATAATATTTCATCAATAGAAAAAATAAAAGAAATAAAAATTCAATATACTGAATCTGGCAAACCTACTTCTCTTTTTGAAGAAGACTTGAAAATTTCAAGAAATAATTTGAAAAAAGGCTTAAGATACGTATATTATTCTGCAAGTATTACAGCTATTTTTGGGATAATAATTTCAATTTTCGTATTTAGAAAAATCAATCCACGTCAACACGAGGAGGAGGATTTAGTACACAATGAATAGCTAGTAGCTTTCCTACAGAATTATGGTCATTGAAAATTCCATGCCTTACAGCTACTTCACAAGTAAACATATCTCCTTGGCTTAATGAAATGTTATCTTCCTCAGCATAAACACAATTTAGTTTACTTTCTAAACAATACATAGATTCTTCATGTTTTGGATGATAATGATTAGGAGCTGCTGCACCAGGATCTAAAATCAATTCTGCAAAATATGTAGATTCTGCTCCTAAAAAATCTCCAACCATATCATACCTCATTATTCCAGGTTCAAATTCATATGGCTCATTTTTTGATCTGTCAAAAAAACCATTCTCTGGTCTTTCATTAATAAACTCTGGCTCTGGAACCGATTGTTTTTCAATATTTATTGACGGTGACATAGTTATAATTTTTGCTGTACTATTACCAGTGTTTTCAAATCCATGAGGCTCAGATTTCTTTGCTAACAAACAATCTCCCTTATAAGCAATGAAGGATTTGTCTCCTAATCTGAAAGTTATGGTTCCATCTGCTACAAAAAGAGTTTCTTCAACATTTGAAATAATATAATAATCTGAAACACTTCCTTCTTCTAAACTGATTTCATTTACAGAAAGCATATCCGAACCTGTTTCTTTGCCTGTTAAAAGCAAAGATGTAGCTCCTTTGAAAGGGGTTGATGATACTTGATCATTTCTTTTATTTATTGTCATTACTAAATCCTTGATAATTATTCTATATTCCAAGAACTCTCCCAAAATAAAAATTCAAATTCTAAAGATTCTTGGAAAATTTGATTTGCAACCTTATTATCTACTTTTTGTTGAATTGAATCAACATAGTTTATAAGCCAGTTCGTTATTTCTTGATATTCAGTCACATTATATGCATTTATCCATCTAAGATGGAACGAGCCTTCTGATGTTTGATTATTTCCCCCTAATCTTCTTCCAATTTCATCATAACCCCATTGACATGGTAATAAGGAGCAGGAAATATATTCAATATCATATTTATAGGCAGTTGATAACAAATAATTACAATAAGATTTTGTAGCAAGAGCGGTTTCTGTAGTAAATAATTCATCTTTTGAAATTCCAAAATCTGAACAAAAAGTTTCATGAAGTGACATTTCAGAATTTAATGTTTCATTAAGTAATCTCGACCAAAAAGACATTATTTTTTGATCAAAGGATTTCGATATAGCTATCGATATAACTCTACAATACTCAATTAAAAACTTATAATCTTGGATCATATAGTGTTTAAACTTTTCTAAATCTAAAGACCCGTCTTGCAAACCTTTTATAAAAGGATGGTTCACATGAGCTTTATTCCAAAGTATTAAATTATTATTTTTTAGATCTTTTGAAAATGACATTTTATTTTTTCAAAACTGTAACTTCTGTTC
This sequence comes from Chloroflexota bacterium, assembly GCA_036164085.1. Classification (GTDB taxonomy): domain Bacteria; phylum Chloroflexota; class Dehalococcoidia; order Lucifugimonadales; family Lucifugimonadaceae; genus TMED-70. The sequence continues at coordinate 7,665 of JAYZJV010000037.1, forward strand.
CACCAGACACTTTTTTCAATTGATTTAAATCTCCCAGAATTTTTCCCATTATATTTGTTGGAGAAGCCGGTCTGATTTCACCTGCCCCACTTATTGGAGTTGAACCAAAAAACAAACAAACTGCATTTCCTGGTGGCCAAAATGCAATATCTCCTAACTCTACAGTTTCTTTAGCCCATTCGTCATTTTCTAGGCTAATACTAGTAGAAAAATAAATTTCATCACCCCAAGTTTGTGAAACTCCTTCAATGGGTAACTGATCATATAATGTATTAGAAGTAGGAGAATCATTGAGTTCAGCATTAATTTTGAATTCTCCAAAATCAAAAATTATTTCTTTCATAAAATGTCCCTTTAATCAATATTATAAATATATATACTTTTAAAACATGATATTACAAATTATATGGATAAAAATTCAGCAGTAGTAATTGCCGGTGGCAAAAATAAAAGAATTAATATGGTTAAACCCCTAATTAATTTAGGCGGGAAACAAATAATAATCAGAATAAACGAAGCACTAAAAGATATATTTTCAGAAATAATTTTAGTGATTAGAAAAAATCAATCGGATGACATTCCTGATCTGGGAATGACTTTAGGGATGCATATAGTTGAAGATATTTATTCAGATATAGGACCTATTTCTGGTATTTACTCAGGTATAAATGAATCTATGAATAATAAGATTTTTGTAATTGGTGGCGATTATCCTTTTTTATCAAGAGAGCTTATATTTGAAATGATTCAAAAATCAATTAATAATAAATCAGTTTTTGTAAAAAATAAAAATATAATTAATCCATTACACGGAATTTATATAAAGAATTTATGGGAAGAAATACTTCTTAAAAATATTAAAAAGAATAAATTTTCTACAAGAGAAATCATTAATGAAAACATTAATAATAAAAACACTCATTTATTAAATTATGAAACATTTGATAATAATTTTAAAAACAGCCTATTCGATATAGATACTTTAGACGATTTAAAAAAAGCAAAAAAAATTATATTTTCAAAAAAACAAACAGTAAGACCAGATATCAGGCCTGAAGGATTATAGAAAGAATTATTCGTATCTTAAAGCCTCAGCAGGATAGGTTTTGCTAGCTTCGTTTGCAGGTATAACACTAGCTAATATAGAAGCTATAATAGTAATTCCTATCAAAATTCCTACTTCACCAAAAGGAATAACAAATTTTGCCCCCTCTAGTTCTTTAGAAATTTCATTATAAATAAGCCAAGATTGTAAAATTCCTAAAAAGATTCCCACAACAATTCCTAAAAGTGTAATAAAAGAAGACTCAATCAAGAATTGGGTTCTTATCATACTAGATTTAAATCCAATTGCTCTAAGAACACCTATAGATTGCCTTCTTTCAACCACTGCTCTAACTGAAAGAACACCTATGGCAGCTACTCCAACTACTAAACCTAAACCACTAAAGCCTTGAAAAAGTTTATTGAAGGCATTGCTTGTTGCTTGCTCTTCTTCTAATCGATTAAGAAGACCATAAGCATTCATCCCATTGGCCAAAAATGTCTTTTCAAGTTTTTGAGCAAATTCGGTAGGTGATTGATTACCAGATAATGAAAAGTAATAAGTATCTAAAGGAAGATTTTCTTTGGCTATATTATTTCCATTTGAATAAGTTGTATAAAATTTGGCACCTCCACCACCAAATCCTGTCTCTTCAGCTAATCTTTCTACTAAACCTATGACGGTAAAGTTTTCTGCTTCTTCAGTAGAATTTCTTTTTCTAATTTTTACATCAAATGCTTCAATTTCTTTTTCATCCCCAGGCTCGATAAAAGAAGTTTTAAAGCTCCTATCAGGAGGACCAAAAGGGTCTCCTGATGGAATTATTGACCCACTTGCAACTACCAAATTTGGGTTACTTATTAATGATTGCCATATTTCTAAATCAGTAGAACCATAATCAGGATCAAAATGTGCCATTCTCCATTTAGTAGTATTCATAAATTCTTCCTCATATGAGATAAGTTTTGAAGTTTTGAATGCTATATTTTCTCCATCTGCTTCACTTATTTCAACGTTTAACTCAGAAGAACCAAAAACAGAACTATACTCATTCATATTCAAGGAATCTTCAATTTGTCCCTGAATTGGTAATTCTGAACTTATAGACGCTTTAATATCAAATCCTCCAGTAACTCTGTCTGGTTGTTCTGATGCTATGTCTCCAATACCATTTAATACAGAAAAAATCATCAATGTGAAAATTATCAATCCAAACATAGCAACGGTTAAACCAGTTCTAAATTTAGATGCCATAGGATAACTAATCGCCGTTTTAGTAACAGCTTTTAATCCTGAGAACCTTGATAGTATCAAATTTAAGATAAATATTAAAAATCTTGTATTACTCATTAATAGCCAAACAGCTGCTGCTGTAGAAATAGCTCCTCCTATAGGCCAAGCCCATGGCCCAGGCTGAGATAGCTCTCCTGTAAATCTTTCAAAAAAACTTAAGGGCAATGAATTAAGTAAAAGTACTAAACCTCCCTCCAAAGTCCCTCCTATTTGATTGACTGTTTCAGGATCATTTATATATTTAGATGCTATGAATCTAATTAGTAAAGCTATGGCTAAGACTCCTCCTGTTGAACCAAACCAGATGTTAATATATGCTTCACTTTGAATACCTGTAAGTAAAAGTATTAGAGAAATAACACCTAGTAAAATATATGAATGTTTACCGAACAAAACAAATAAGGATCTTATAAAACTAAATGGCCAAGAAACAGGAAAAATCAATAATAATAATAAGCTCCTAAATCTTGGAGCTCTACCAGACAGAATAAAATACAGCTGTTTTACTGGATAAATCAAGTTCCATAAAAGTTGAAACAGGTTAAATTTAAATGGATCAGGAGCTTTTTTTACAAATTCATCTTTTAGGCCTCTAATTGCAACAACAATGTTCAAGTTACTAGCCCTGTACGCTGAAAATACAACTGTTATAAATGTCAAAATCAATCCACTGGCAAAAGCAATCAATAAAGATACAGGAGAATAATATGGAAGTATCTGAAAATTATCAGTACCTATAAGATCTTGAAGTATATAAACCAACCCAAAACTTAGTCCAACGCCCAAAAGAGTACCAACTATTGCAGCTAAAAATGAATATAAAGTTCCCTCGTAGGTGAAAAGTTGTATCAAGTCTCTTCTTTTTAAACCGACTGCTCTAGCCATACCTAGTTCAGTAGATCTTGCTGCCGCAAGTAATACAAAAACTAGAAAAATCAAAAGCATTCCGACCATTATAGAAAATGATCCAAATATTGAAAAAATTGTAGTTACTCCTGTAGAAACAGCTTCTGCTAATCTCACACCATCACTTTTCACATTGTCTACTCTTAATCTTGTTAGTTCCTGAGACATCATTAATAGTTTCCCAGCTTCCTCTTGTAGTTCAGATTTTTGTAAGATTCCAAGTAATACTAATTGGGTTGGGTAATCAGTGATAGTTGTAATGAAGTCATCATCATAGATGTCTTTACCAAGTTTTTCAGATAATTCTATTAGTGTTTCAGAAGTTTCCTTGTCAGTGTCCTTGATTGATATAGATTCATTATTCAAAATTGTAGGAATATCATTAGTTTTTAATAAATTGAAGACTTCTTGTGCAACATTTTGGTTTGTTAAATTAGATCTCAAAAATTTAGTTACATCTTCTGAATATTCTAAAGATTCATCTCCCTCCCCTATGTTTGAAACTGCAATATTTGTTAACTTATTCTCCTTACCAAGAAAATTTTGTAATGTGTTAAGTTCAAATGTCACATATGGATAAGTACTTCCTCCAGTTAAACCTCCTGCTTTTAGTACATCAGCGACTATAAATTCATTTGGTCCATTTTTTGTATAAATTTGAATAGTATCTCCCTTTTGGAGCTTTAGTATTCTACCAGCATCATAATTTATAAAAACTTTGTCAGGCCCAAGTAAATCAACAGAAACTTTTTCACCATCTAAATTTTCAAATTTTTTCTGAATAGAAAAATCAAAGTCAATACCTCTAATATTCATACTGCTTTCAGCAACATCTTTTTGGTTATTTGATGAAGGCAAAGTTGTTTGAATATATGGTATCAATTGTTCTATATTTGTATTGTCTTTTGAAATATTTTGAACATGAGTAAACTCTGAATAATCAAAATATTCGTCCCCAAAAAGTTGTTTCCCTGGACCTTTAATCACTTCATCAACTGGACCTAAACTGTCGACAGCAACATATCTTATAGAATACCTAACTGTGTCCCCTATCCCTAGGGAGGTCGCAATAATTATTGAACTAAGCATAAGTCCAATAACAATTAATAGGCTTTGACCTTTCCTTCTAGGTATATTCCTAGTTCCCATTTTAAATAAAATAAATCTTCTTATTGCACCAAAAGTTACTAACACAAAAATAACTATCAATAAAATAGCCATAACAATAGCTAGATTGTTTGCTGGTATTCCAAAAATTTTATCCATTACTTAGAAATTTCTCCATCTTTCATATTAATGATTCTATGTGTTCTTCCACCAACATAATCTGAGTGTGTAACTATAACAAATGTTTGATTATTATCTTTATTTAATTGGATCAATAAGTCCATGATTACTTGTTCATTTTCACTATCTAAGTTTCCGGTTGGCTCATCAGCCCAAACTATAGCTGGATCATTTACTAAAGCTCTAGCTAATGTAACCCTTTGTCTTTGTCCTCCTGAAAGTTGTCCTGGTAACTGGTGTTGTTGATTTTCTAGATCAACTTCTATAAGTTTTTGTATTGCTTTAGATCTAGCATCTTTTCCAGAAAATCCAGATACAAGCAAAGGAAGTTCAACATTTTCAACTGCAGTAAGTACTGGTAAAAGATTATATGTTTGAAAAACAAATCCCATTTTTTTTGCTCTAAATTCACTCAATTGGTCATCTGATTGTTCTTTCAATGATCTCCCCTGTATAAGAATGCTCCCATCATCGAATGTGTCTAACCCCGACAGACAGTTTAGCAATGTTGTTTTACCACATCCACTTGGTCCCATTACTCCTACTATTTCACCTTCTTCTATTGCTATATCTACTCCGCGCAAAGCATGAACTTGTTGATCTTTTAATCCATAATATTTATGAAGATTGTTTGTTGAGATTACGATTTCAGACATTTTATTCCTAAGTTTTTGATTTATATTCTAATTTTATATCAACTTTGTGAAGATTTAATGAATAAATATTCTTTATGAATAGTTTTTTTTCTTTATCAATTCTATAAAAAAAAAGAGCTATTTACACAAATAATTGTTATTGATATATATATACTTCAAATTATGAAAAAAATAATAATCGTTAGACACGGCCAAACCAATTCCAACGCAGAAGGTTTAACTCAAGGTCAAATCGACACTGACTTAAATACAATTGGAATAGAACAAGCTAAAAAAGCAGGTACGTTTATCAGGAATAACTATAATATTATTGAAGCTTGGGCGAGTGACCTAAAAAGAACTCAACAAACTGCAAAAGAAATTATTAAAGATTTTAAAACATCTGAACTTTTAAGAGAAATGTCATTTGGAAAATGGGAAAATCATTTGTTTAAAAATATCATTTCTGAATATCCTGAATTAGTTAAAGAATATTCTAATGCAAGCGAAAAATTTAAAGCGCCAGATGGAGAATCTTTTGAAGATATGCATGTTAGGTCTATCAATTTTCTAAAAAAAATAAATATGAATGATCAAAAAGAAATATTAATAGTTTCTCACGGGGGATTTATGAGAGTTTTTCTATGCTCCATTTTGGGCCTCCCAAAAAGAAATTTATTAAATTTTCAGTTTGAAAACTGTTCAATTACAGAAATCATAAAATATGAAAATAAAGAACCTATTCTTACTAAAATAAATTACACAGACCATCTAGAATAGAGATTCTTACTAAAAAATGTTAAAATATAAGAATAAGTAATTTAATTCTATGGTTCAAAGAAAATCTAAAAAAAATGATCCCTCTGAAGAAAATGTCATAGAGCCTTGCCCTGCATCTAAAGATGGGTCGGCTTGCCATTGGGTAATCGATCCTCCAAATGGCCCTGTTTCCTCTGGAAAATGTAAAAAATGTGGAGAATCTAAAGAGTTTAAAAATTCAGTAGAATTTTCATCTTGGTACGGTTCAAAATCTGATTTCGATGATAAGAAAAAATCCAAAGATAAATCTAAATAAATTATGGATTTAGGCATAAAAAATAAAACAGCTCTTATAACTGGTGGCTCTAGAGGTTTGGGTTTAGCTTCTGCTATATCTTTAGCAAAAGAGGGTGTAAATCTAGTAATATGCGCTAGATCTAAAGAAGATTTACAAAAAGCAGAAAAGAAACTGAATAAATATAACGTAAAAGTTATATCTATTGTTCAAGAATTATCTAACGAAAAATCTGTTAATGATTTTTATAAAAAAATAAAATCAAATACCTCTCAAATAGATATTCTAGTAAATAATGTAGGTGGAAGTTTAGGTACAACTTCTTTAATTAAGTCTGAACTTAAAGATTTTCAAAAGGTTATGGACATAAATACTTGGGTTGCAATCAGCCTTTCTAAAATTTTTGTAGGAGATATGATTGATAATGGTTGGGGAAGAATAATAAATATTGCATCAATTTATGGCAGAGAATATGGTGGATCTGCTCCATATATGGCTGCAAAAGCTGCATTGATAGCAGCAACAAAACATACAGCATTAGACTTGGCTAAGACAGGTGTCACTGCTAATTGTATAGCACCAGGTTCTATTAAACACGAAAAAGGTAGCTGGGAAAAATTTGTAGATAACAATGATGATGAAGTTGTAAATAACTTTATTGAAAAAAACTTACCAATGGGTAAATTTGGATTCCCTGAAGCTGTTGGAGATACAGTAGCCTTCCTTGCTTCAAAGAATTCAGAGATGATATTGGGAACTTGTCTAAATGTAGATGGTGGACAATCAAACAGTTTGTTTTAAATATCCACCATTACTATTGATTTATTAAGAAATCTCTACGCTTGCGCCTGATGCTTCAACTTTAGTTTTAATTTCATCAGATTCTTCTTTAGAGACACCTTCTTTAATTGGTTTAGGTGCTGACTCAACTAAATCTTTTGCTTCTTTTAGACCTAATGCAGTCACTTCTCTTACAGCTTTAATAACTGCAATTTTATTTGCTCCTACATCTTTTAATGTTACATTAAACTCAGTTTTCTCTTCTCCTCCACCAGCATCTCCTCCACCAGCATCTCCTCCACCACCAGCAGGTGCTGCCACCGCTACAGGTGCTGCTGCACTAACTCCAAACTCTTCTTCAAGAGCCTTAACTACTTCAGCTAGATCTATTACTGACATTTGCTTAATTTCTTCAATTAATTCATCCTTAGATAATGCCATTTTGTTCTCCTTTTTATTTTTTGTTTTTATTTTTTGTTTTTATTTTTTATCTTCCTCAGCTGGTGCTTCTGCTTCAGGTTCTTCTACTGGAGCTTCCTCAGCTGGTGCTTCTGCTTCAGGTTCTTCTACTGGAGCTTCCTCAGCTGGTGCTTCTGCTTCAGATTCTTCTACTGGAGCTTCCTCAGCTGGTGCTTCTGCTTCAGATTCTTCTACTGGAG
>JAYZJV010000038.1:0-6732 GCA_036164085.1 Chloroflexota bacterium
CCAGGCATTCCCATGCCCATTGGTCCACCCATAACAATTGGAGGTGGAATAAATCCAGCTAAGTGCCCATCTTCAGTGAACAGAGTTTGTCCACCTATTTCAGCAATCACTGCTCTTCCGTCATCATCAAATGATAATACTTCTACTTTTTCTTCAATTTTTGCAAGTACTGCATCACTTTGAGAAGCATCTCTGAAACAGTCTTGTGTAATACACATAACTTCAGTTATAGGCTGGAATCCAGCTACTTCACCTGTTGCAGAATCTCTATATATTTCTTGCATTCTAAATTCATCACCTGTTCTTTGAGTACCACCTGCATCAAAGAAAGAAGCAGTGTCATTAGAAAGGTCATATTTATCAAAATCATACATTGCAGTCGTTGGTGCTCCAAATCCAGGTCCACCAGCCATAGGTCCTGGCATTCCTGTTCCAGGAGCTGCATATTTTGCAATTTTATCCATAGCTCCTGAAGGGATAAATCCAAGAGGTGCTCCAAACCCACCTACTCCCATTCCACCACCAGCTGCAGGTCCTTCCATAGGCATTGTTGCAAATGAATCTTCAATTAATGCAGCTTGCTCTGAAAAGAAGTCTTTTGATAAAACTCTTCCTGCTTCAAAGCCTGAAACTCCTGCATCACCAACCATAAGTTTTGGAGGCTCACTCATTCCCATAGGAGCTCCATTTTCATCAAAAACGATTGGAGGGGGAACATTAAATTCTCTAATGCCTCCGGTCGCATCTTTTACAATCATAGGCATTTCTACTTGTGTAGCTATAGTTCCATCCGCATTGTAATCAAAAATAGGCAAATCAGGAGGAGTTAAAGCATCTCCGGAGGGATCAACAAAGTCATCAGAGAATGGTAGTGTCCCTACAGGATTACCTAACGGATCGTATTGAATAATTGTAGGAACAATATTTCCATCAGGATCAAATGTAACCATATTTAATGCTTGTTCTCCAGCACCACCTATTTCACTTCCAGTTGGAACTTTAGGTAAAAATGCATTAAAGAAAGTTGTAGCATGTAATTTGTCATCTCCTGCTTTATCTTTTAGATAAAATACATCTGGAACCGCAGCTTCAGTGTCAATAGCTCCATTTTCATCTACAGCAACCATGTCACCAGGTTTTTTCCCGATTGGATTACCTGTAGCATCAAAAACTACTTGGTCAGGTTGTTTTACACCTATCTGATTTCCCTCTTCGTCAAATAAAGGCTCTGACCTTGGGGGTTCAAATTCTGCTTTTCTTAATTCTCTAAGAGCTTCAAGGTCAAGTCTTTCTCCAGAAACTGCATCAATATCAGCTGCCATTACTAAAGGTTCAACAGCAATATCTATTTCACCTGAAGCTATTAATTCTTCAAGTATTGCAGGATCAGCTTGATCTTCTGTTAGAGTTTTTATTTCGGGTTCGAATTCGTTAAATATCTCTGTAGCTGCTCCTTCAGCATCTGCCATGGTATCGTTTACTACTACTGCAACATCGCTGAATAATTCTTCAGCAACAGCAACAGCCGATTCAATATCACCACCTTCTACTATAGCATCCACAGCTTCTGGCCCAGCTAAAGCAGCAAGTTCAACTGTAGCATTAACATCTGCTACTCCAGCTTCTTCTGCTGCAGTTATCAATCCATTTGGATCTGGAACTACATCTCCAACATCTACTCCTAAGTCAGCTACAAATGCAACATCCTTCATCATTATAATATCTGCAGGCCCAAATTCTCCGTCTCCATCTATATCAGGAATAGCTGCAGCAGCTCCTTCTGCTCCTGCAGGTGGAGCCTGGGGAGGCATCACATCTTTTGTTTCAGCTTTTTCATAAGCAACACCAGGTTTTACTACTGCAGCGTCAAGTGAGCTTTCACCTTTATCGCCTACAGGAAGAAACGGCCCATCCGTAGGAATCCAACCAAGAGGTGGGCCACCAATGTCTCCAGGAGCCAATCCTGTACCTCCAGTTATATCATCAGCGTCAGTAGGTGTTACAGGCTTTGGAGCTTCTTGCCCCATTTTGACCATAGTTGCAGTACCTTCTAATAGCTCTACTTTGAAGTCAGTTTCAATTTCAAGTTTATTTTCTTCATCTAAAATTTCTAATTCTTCAGCATCTAAAGCTGCTATTGCTTCATCATCTACAAATTCTTCCATAAATTCTACTTCTTCATCACTTAGATCATCTCCTTCGAATTCTTTGACTTCAATTGTAAGTGCAGCTTCCTGTTCTGTAGAAAGAGGTTCTTCACCGGCTTCTTTTCTCTCAGCATTTTTTTTGTTAATTACAAGCTTTGCTTTTTCTTCTGAAGATAATTCTTCTTGCTTAACATTTACTCTACGTCCTAGACTTCCTTCAGTACCTTGAATGGTTATCGCACCATCAACAGTAAGGAAGACCCAAGTATTTGGGGGAGACTCTGCTCTGATAACATTAAAGTCAACGTCTCCATTATCTAACGCTATTCTAGCGTGTCTTTGTCCTCCTTGTGCAGGTCCACCGTTTACTATATCGAATTTATCAATAGTAATCTGAGTGCTAGGTTTTATAGCCAATTGACTTCCATCAACGAACTTTAGAACAGCCCTTGAAACGGCTAGTGTCCTTACAGACCACCCTGGTTCAATTGGTTGTGCGTCTATTACATCAATCCATTCTTCTGCTCCTGGAGTCCTAAATTGAGCCTTTCCTTCTAAAACATCAATTGCAGTTGGAGGGCTTATGATTTCAAGAGTCTGGGTAATAGCACTTTTTTCAACTTCAGATGTTTTGCCTGCAGGTTTTGGAGCGGGTTTTTTTGAAGCTGCATACGCATCTGCATCAGCTTTCGCACTCGTTGCTGCACTTGAATCTGCATCTTCAGGTTCTTCGGAGCCTCCTCCACACGCTAAAGCAAATATCCCGACCAATAATGCTAGTATCATGATTATAAAATTCTTAGAGTAAAAGTTAAAGTTCATATTATTTTCCTAATATTTTTTTCTAATAACTAAAGTTATTAATGAATATTATAGAATACTTCTTTTACTTTTTGTTTATATAAACTTTTATCTTTTTTAATAAATTTTTATATTAAATGGGGGATCAAAGTTCTTTCTTTTACTTTTTCAAATATAATTTATAAATGCAAAAAAATAATGACAATGAAATAACCCCAGATATTGTGAGATCTAAAACTATTTCTGGAGATAGAAAGATAAAGGGCCAAAAAATCAGTTTTTTTGCTTACTTAAGAGTTCAAACACAAAATCCCGGGATAGGTTTTTTGACTACAGTTTTTATAGCTGTAATTTTATTACTTGCAATTCCAATTTATCCTAAAGTAGCTTCAGCAGTTGAATTAAACGAGCAGAAAAAAATTAGGTTTGAAGAAAAATTAATGCCTAGATCTTTGGCAATACCAGTGAATATGCTTCCTTACTTAAGATTTCAATATTTAGCGATCAGAAGTGGTAAATATGCTTCTTGGCATCAACCTGTATTTCAAACAGGCTCTTGTGATCAGAAAAACCTAAAGATCATGCCTGATGGAGTCTATAAAAGAGCAATTCAAACTGGATGTTTTCAATTTAATGAAATCCAAAAACAATATGCTGATTCTTGTAAAATTGACAATTGTGAAATTGAACCAGTGTTGATAACTAGAATTGATTATATTATGAGTCAAATCGAAGAACCATATTGGGGGAAAGGATTCGTTGAAGAAATCAATCCATGCTCAGGTTCTTTACAAAGAAATTCTGATGAACCATGTGTTTATAATTATGAAAATATCAAAATGAAAGATCATTTGGTAATTTTATTTTTAAATAGTGTTTATAAGCCCGCACTTTTGTAAGTTTTAATTCTTTCGACATAAAACTTACCTGCACCTTTTATAAGTTCTAAATGACGGTCTAATATTCTTCCAATATTTTTTCCAGGGATACCTCTAACTATAGAATTATCAGGAATATCTGTTCCTTCAATAACTACTGATCCTGCTGCTACAAGGCAGTTTGACCCTATGGTTACGTTGTCATTAAGCACAGCACCGTTTCCAATTAAGGTGTTATTTCCTATTTTTTTTGAATGAATAACAACTCCATGCCCTATAGTAACATCATCGCCTATTGAAGAACCGAAATCTGAATGAACAACAGAATTATCTTGAATGTTTGTTCTTTTACCTATGGATATTTTCCCGTTATCTGCTCTGACAACAGCTCCTGGCCAAACTGATGAGTCTTCATCTATTTCAACTTCACCTACTACGTATGCGACTTCGTTTACGTAAGCTTTTTTATTGATTTGAGGCTTTAAATTACCTAAGTTTTTAATCATAGCTACATTCTTTCTGGGGTTTCTACTCCCATAATATCAAGTGTGTTTTTCAAAACAATTTTACATGCTGAGATTAGTATTATTCTAGCTTTGGATAATTCTAAATCATCTGAAATAACTCTGCATTTTTCATAGAATTTTTGAAGCTCTTTTGCAAGTTCTATAGAATACTGTGTTATATTATGAGTTTGAAGTTTTTCAGTAGCTTCAATTATAACTTGAGGGAAAAAATCTAAACTATCAATAAGGTTTTTCTCATATTCCGTTTCTAATAAACTCAAATCAGAATCTTTGCGTTCAATTTTTTGTTCAAAAGAATTAATAATTGAGCATAATCTTGCATAGGCGTATTGAACGTAATAAACTGGGTTTTCTGAAGATTCTTGTGTTGCAAGCTCTAAATCAAATTCCTGTTGACTATCAAGACTTCTGTTTAGAAAATTAAATCTGCAAACATCTTTTCCTACAAGATTTACTAGATCGCTAACAGTATAAATATTTCCAGATCTTTTAGAAAATTTTTGAATTTTATTTTCATTTTTAAAATGAACTATTTGAGTCAATAAAATTTTTAATCTTTTAATGTCTATATCGAATGCTTTAACTGCAGACTTCAATCTATCAACATGTGAATGATGATCAGCTCCAAATATATTGATTACTACATCAAAATCTCTAACTATAAATTTGTCATAATGATATGCCATGTCTGAGAAAAAATATGTATGCCCTTCGTTTTTAGAACGTCTTATAACAACATCATTTTCGGTAAAAAAATTGGATGATTTAAACCATTCAGCTCCATCTTTTTCAAATATCAAGTTTTTTTTGTCTAATATTGTTTCGATATTTGTTATAGTTTGATTTTTAAATAAATCAGATTCAAAAAACCAATTGTCATAAAGGATTCCAAGGTCTGATAAATCACTCTTTATTTTTTTTAAGGTTAGTTTGATAGAAATCTCTTTTATTTCTTCGTCTTTTATGCTTTTGAGGTTGTTTTTATTAATTTCTAGTTTTGAAATTATTTTTTCAGCAATTGATTTTATGTTTTCTCCTAAATAACCATCTTCAGGGATAGGATATTTTTCTCCAAAATATTGATAAATTTTAGATTTTATACTTTCTACATATAAATCTATTTGATTTCCAGCGTCATTCACGTAATATTCTTTTACAATTTTGTACCCAGAAAAATCTAAAATATTTGCGATGCAACTTCCTACTATAGCTCCTCTTGCGTGACCAACATGAACTGGCCCTGTAGGATTGACTGAAACAAATTCGAGTTGTACTTTTTTATTTTTACCAACATTATTTGCCCCATATCTACTTTTTTTGACTAAAATCTCATTTAATAAATCACTTCTAAATTTTTCCGATAATTTGAAATTTAAAAAACCTGGAGCTAAAACCTCAACATTTTCAATTGAAGAGTTTTCTTCTATGTTTTTAGTAATAATTTTAGCTATATCTAAAGGATTCTTTTTTATCTCTTTTGATAAAACCATTGCAATATTACTTGACCAATTGCCATGATTTTTATTTCTTGGTTTTTCTACAATGATTTCATGTAAATTTATCTCGGGCAATTCTTTAGATTGATGAGCGTTTTTCAATGCTTTTGCTATGATTTTTGAAATAGTTTTAGTTGTGCTCATTTAATTTATTTTTCAAAGTTTAGTTCGATTTTTTTATTAGTTATTTTATTAAGTATTTCAAAAGGAATTTCTTCTTTTGCTTTGATATTCTCTCCATTTTGAAGTATTAAATAAAATTCTATATTGTTTTTTATATCATCATTGTTTCTTGGGCCTATAATCAAATTTTTAAATTCACCATAACTTGTTGTTACAATAGGTGATTCTAATTCTCCAAGTTTTGAAATTATTTTTGAATCTTTTTCTCCAAAATCTCCATTAATATAAAACTCCCCTTCAAAAATATATGGATAACTAGGTATACCTGGGGGCAACCCTTCTATAGCTTGCTGAGAAGAGTTTTTGTCAAAATCAATTGTAATGTTTTCTTCATCTTTTGAGCTATCGCAAGATATTGAAAAAAAAATTATAAATAAAGCAAAATAAAAAACTATATTTTTGGATGCTGTAAATGCCATTTTGTATTTTCCTGAAATTTGTGAGCAAATTGTAACACTTTTTGATCTCCATTTTGAGGGCCTATAATTTGTATTCCTACAGGAAGATCATTGTCAAAACCTCCAGGAATAGAAATAGCGGGCAATCCAGCAATATTGACGGGTATTGTGCATAAATCACTTTGATACATTTTTATAGGGTCATTTGTTTTTTCGTTTATTTTAAAAGCAGTGGTTGGCGAAGTAGGAGCTAAAAGAACATCAAATTTTTTAAATGCATCATCAAATTCTTTTACTATTAG
>JAYZJV010000039.1:0-45693 GCA_036164085.1 Chloroflexota bacterium
TAAATAATATTATTAAAATATATATATGATAGATAAATTAATAATTAAGGTTAAATCTGGTAATGGAGGAAAGGGTTCTGTAAGTTTTAATAGGGACTCAAAAAACTCCAGGGGGGGTCCTGATGGAGGTAATGGAGGCAATGGAGGAAAAGTATTATTAAAATCTAACTCTAACCTAGAAGATTTATATAGATATAATTTTCAAAAGACCTTTTCTGCTGAAAATGGGCAAGATGGATCAAAACAAAATAAATCTGGTGCAAAAGGTAGTGATTTGGTATTAGAGCTACCTATTGGCTGTTTAGTTTGGGAGCTTATAGGAAACAAAAGAACACTTGTTGCTTCTATTTTAGATGATTCACAAGAAATTGAATTGCTTTTAGGTGGAGTTGGGGGCAAAGGTAACACCTCTTTTGTTTCTTCGCAAAACAAAGAACCTCTGCTTGCAGAGGCCGGTCAGACAACATCTATCAAAACATTAGAATTAGATTTCAGAATATTTTCAGACTTGTTATTACTTGGGCCTCCAAATGTAGGAAAATCTACTTTTTTATCTGTTGTTACAAATGCTAAGCCTGAAATAAAGAATTACCCATTCACGACAAGAAAACCAATAGTTGCAATAAGCAAAATAAATTATTCAAATATAAAAATTCTTGAATTACCAGCTATTTTAGACAAAAAAAGCTTAGGCATGAAATTCCTTAAGCATATTTATGGGACAAAAATAATATGTCTTACCATTTCGGTAAATGAAAACATTGAAGATCAAATTAAAAAAGTGTTTGATTGTATTAAAGCTTTTGATAAAGATTTGATGAAAAGGAATTTTTTAATTTTACTAACCAAATCTGAAAAACTTACTACAACACAGAAAGAGAAAATAAGCAAACAGATCCTGAGTAAATTTTTAGAGATAAAAGTGCCTCCTTTTTTCTTTTCTAGTTCCGACGCAAAGGAAAATATTGATATCTTAAGTTATTTACAAAAAAACTTGAAAGAATTTAATGATTTTACTTATGAAGGTCTTGTGCCTACAATTTCATTACAAGCTACCACGCAAAAAATAAAAAAAATAAAAAACACCTATGAAATATTAGACAAAAATTTTCTACAATTGGCAGATGGCTCGGATTTGAGTAATTGGAAGGCATTGGTGCAATTTCAATATAAATTAAAAAATTCAAAGATATCAAAAGAACTAAAGGAGTTAGGAATACAAAAAGGAGACAAATTAAAAATTTCAAGCTATGAATTTACCTGGGAAGAATAATAAAATAAAATCAGTTTTATTCGGAGGAACATTTGATCCTATTCATTACGGGCATATTAAAATAATAGAAAAAATTATTTGTGATTTTAACCCTAAAGTAATTTATATAGTTCCTGCTGGGAATCCTTATATGAAGAACTCGCCTCCCTTAGCAACCCCTCTGCAGAGGCTTCAAATGTGCGAGTTAGCTTTTAAAAATTCTAAGAATATTAAAATAATAGATTATGAAATTCTTAGAAATTCTCCTAGCTATACCTTTGATACTTTAAATTATTTATCTTCTGAAAAAAACTACATAAATGTAGATACTTTGGTTCTAGGAGAAGATTCATATATAGAAATAGATAAATGGAAAAAAGGGAAAAACTTAAAGGAGAAATATAACTTTATTGTGGTAAAAAGGTCTAATTCGTTTTCAAAAAAGAACTCAGCAAAAGGTCTCTTTTTTATGGAAAAGCTATCAAATTTAAGCTCATCATTAATAAGAAAAAAAATAGATCAAAATCAATCAATAAACAATGATACACCAATAGAAATTGCTAATTATATAGAAGATAATAAATTATATAAAAATGGATAAAGAAACTAAAAAAAAGCTATTCGATAAAGCATTAGAATTAAAAGCTCTTGTTTATGGAGACTTTACTTTATCCAGTGGATTAAAATCTAACTTTTATTTTGATGGAAGGCTACTATCTATGGATCCACAAGCCTCAAAAATTATTGCAGAATGGATTATTGATAAATCTTACGACTATAATATCGATTATATTGGAGGCCCAGCAGTGGCTGCAGTTCCTCTGATAGGAGCCACCATAGCTTTGTCTTCCCTAACAAAAAAACCACTTAAGGGCTTCTTTGTTAGAGCAGATAAAAAAGAACATGGCACTCAAAAATTAATCGAAGGAAATATTAGGCCTAATTCTTCAGTTGTTGTTTTAGATGACACGATTTCTACTGGAGGCTCTCTATTTCAAGCCATTTCTGCTATTGAAGAAATTAATTGTGATATAAAGCTAGTTTTGAGCGTCCTTGACCGAAAAATGGGTGGATCTGAAAAAATACGCAAAAAAGGAATTAATTATGAATCAATTTTTGAAATAAATTCAAAAGGAGAGTTTGTTTGAGTAAAATAATTTCAAAAAAAGATTTTGTCGATGCTATAAATGCCATTGCTGAAAGCGTTTACGACTTTCATGAAAGGTGGAATTTACTCATAAATTCAAAGCTTCCCCATGATGCGATAAAAGAAAGAGAAGGTTTACTTTTAGAAGAAGTTAGGGAACTGGCTCAAGAATATAATAAGAATCAAAATGAAAAGTCAGTAAAATTACTTAGTAGAGAAGCAGCTGATGTTTTATATGTTTCTGCGGGAAGCATTTTGGCTTTAGGTAAAAATGGAATAAATGCAATGCACCAAGTTGCTGAAAAAAATAACAACAAAACCACAAAGACACATTATTTTAATAAAGAAGAGAAAAAAGTAAAAAAACTAGACGTCTAAATTTTTCACTTCAAGAGCATTTGTTTTAATGAAATCTCTTCTAGGCTCTACATCATCCCCCATTAGTGTTCTAAATATGTCATCAGCAGCCAAAGCATCTTCAGCTGAAACTCTTAGCATTACTCTATGCTCTGGGTCCATAGTTGTATCCCAAAGTTGTTCAGGGTTCATTTCTCCTAATCCCTTATATCTTTGGATGTTGAATCCAGATTTATCAGCATTTTTTTCAAGGTTTGAGATCACAGCATCCCACGATAAATCTTTTTCTATGATTTCATCCTTTTTTTTGATGGAAAAAGATCCCTCTAAATAGTCTTTAATTGCAGGATAAATTCCTTGCGCTTTAATTATTGAGGGATGATTGTTGGCACTTATGGTTTCATTGACCTCTTTTAAGGTTTCTTCTGCATCTTCGCTTTCATTTGATGCAGAATCAAAAAGATCAGGCTGAATGTTTTCTTCTTTTATTTCTATCTGTGGCTGACTTTTTCCATAGTCTAAGCTTTTTGATGCCAAATTAAGAAATTCATCTTCGCTGATGTTTAGTATTTTTGCAATATCTTTAGATTCGCTAAATGTCTTAACATCAGAGATAAACTTTCCGATAGCGGCTCCTTTGATTTCCTTTTTATTTTCGGTGTGAAGAATAGAAAAGTTATTATATATTTTTTCTGAAATCCATTTATTTAAATCGTTATCAGAATAAATCCACTTACCCGTTCTTCCTCTTGAAACTTTATAGAGAGGAGGTTGGGCAATATAAAGATTTCCATTTCCTATTAATTCAGGCATATTTCTAAAAAAGAAAGTCAATAACAATGTTCTTATGTGAGCCCCGTCAACATCTGCGTCTGTCATTATTATTACTCTATGATATCTAAGTTTTTCATGATTAAAATCTTCACCCAAGCCTGTTCCAATAGCTGTTATTAAGGCTACTATTTCTTCATGATTCAGCATTTTTTCTGGCCTAGCTTTTTCTACATTTAGTATTTTTCCTCTTAAAGGCAAAATAGCTTGAAAATTTCTATCTCTTCCTTGTTTTGCAGATCCACCAGCAGAATCTCCTTCCACGATATATAATTCGGATTTGAAGGGGTCTTTTTCAGAGCAGTCGGCAAGCTTGCCTGGTAATGACCCTCCATCGAGAGCATTTTTTCTGATGATTAGATCTCTGGCCTTTTTTGCTGCTTCTCTTGCCCTTGCTGATGTCATTGATTTATTTAAGATTCTTTTAGCGTCATCTGGATTATCTTCAACAAATTCACTAAGCCTTTTTCCTATTGTTTGCTCTACAGCCCCTTTCACCTCAGGGTTTCCAAGTCGCCCTTTGGTTTGTCCTTCAAACTGAGGGTCTTTAACTTTTACAGAAACAACACACATTAATCCTTCTCTGACATCTTCTCCAGATAAAGAAGCAATGTCTTCTTTAAAAAACCCTTGTTTTTTTCCATAATCATTTAAGACTCTTGTTAGGGCTGATCGAAATCCTGTTACATGAGTCCCTCCGTCTGCTGTTCTTATGCAGTTTGTAAAAGACAATGTGTTATCTATAAAAGATTCGTTGTACTGAATAGCTGTTTCAACAACAATGTCGTCTACAACTTCATTTGCATACATTATATTGTCATGTATAGCAGATCTTTTTTTATTTAAATTTCTAACAAAGCTTTGAACGCCTCCCTCGAATTTAAAAGAAACTTGATTGTGAGGCCACAATTGATCGTGAAAATCAGATATAAATTCTATGTTTAGCCCTTGATTTAGATATGCCATTTCTCTAAATCTTGTAGTAATAGATTCATATGAATAGTCTATTTCAGGAAAAATATCTGTATCGGGCAGCCAGGTTACAGAAGTTCCTGTACCCTTTAGATCTTCATCGGTCTGAGGCCTGCTTGCTAGAGGACCATCGGCCTTCCCCTTGGTATATGATTGATTCCAAACTTTTTTATCTCTTCTAACTTCAACTTTTAGCCATTCTGACAAAGCGTTTACAACAGAGGCTCCAACACCGTGAAGGCCCCCTGATACCTGATAACCTTTTCCTCCAAATTTACCACCTGCATGTAAAGTGGTCATGACTGTTTCAACAGCAGACATACCAGTTTTTTTGTGAACATCTACAGGAATTCCTCTTCCATCATCTGTTACTGTTACTGATTTGTCCTTGTTTAATCTAACGGTGATTTTTGAAGCAAAACCAGCCATGGCTTCATCTACTCCATTGTCAACTATTTCATGGATCAGATGCTGCACTCCTTCAACCCCTGTGGTTCCTATGTACATTCCAGGCCTTTTTCTAACGGCTTCTAAGCCTTCCATTACCGTTATATCTTCTGCACTATAGTCTTTAGAGCCTTTGTGATTATTTTCTGTTGGTTTTTTAGCCATTTTGGCCTCCCGCGCGCGCGCGTAATAATATGTATGGGAATACACCCTAGTATGTAAATACTATATGATTAAAGTTCGATTATAAAGCAGGAAAAATAAATTACTAAAATTCATAAAAAAACAAACTTGTTTATATGAAAATAAAAAAGAAGAGCTTATAAACTTGACAATATTATTTCCCAACATGAAGATATTTCCCAAGAGTAAAAAAAATAGGAAAGAATTATGGAAATAACCAAAGATGTTCAAAAATTAATGCTTCAAAGGATGTGGACTATAAGAACTTTTGAAGAAAAAGTAATGGAAGTTCACGAAGCAGGAGAGTTTGTTGGAGCAGCACACCCATATATAGGAGAAGAAGCTGTAGCAGTTGGAGTTTGTTTGGCATTAAAAGACACGGATTACATTGCAGGCAATCACCGTTCACATGGGCACCCTTTGGCAAAAGGCGGGAGCATTAAAAAAGCAATGGCAGAGATATACGGAAAAGTAGATGGGTATTGTAACGGGAAGGGCGGTTCAATGCATTTGGCTGATTTTTCTGTTGGAATATTAGGTGAATCTGGAATAGTTGCATCTTCTGTCCCTGTAGCGACAGGAGCAGGTTTAGCTTCCAAAATAGGAAAGAAAGATTTTGTTTCAGTTGTTTTTTTTGGTGACGGAGCTTCAAATCAAGGAGCATGTCATGAGTCAATGAATCTTGCTTCAATATGGAAATTACCAGTAATTTTTGTTTGCGAGAATAATCAATTTGCTATAACAACTTCATATCAAAACTCAGTTGCCGTTGACAACGTTTCTGATAGGGCTCAAGCATACAACATGCCAGGAATCTTAGTTGATGGCCAAAATGCTGAAGCAATGTATGAAGCCACAACGGAAGCAGTTAAAAGAGCAAGAAACGGAGAGGGCCCAACATTGATAGAAGGGCTTACATATAGATTTGAAGAACACTCTCTTGGATTGGGAAGAGTAAGAAGAGGGGAATACAGAACTCAAGAAGAAATAGACAAATGGAGAGATCGAGACCCCATTTTAATTCATACAAAAAAATTGATAGATAGAGGAGTTCTTTCGGAAGAGGAATGTAATGAAATAGAAAAAAGATCATATGCTGAAACTGAAGAAGCCGTCGAGTTTGCCAGAAACAGTAAGTTTCCAGAACCTGATGATTTATATGAAGACATGTGGGCTAATCCCATTCCAAAACCATAATTATAAAAGGAGAAATTAATGGCAGAAAAAATTTTTGCAGAAGCTATAAATGAAGCCATCGCAGAAGAAATGCGAAGAGATAAAAGTGTATTTATTATGGGTGAAGATATAAGGCTTTCTGTATATGGAGCAACGGCTAATTTATATAACGAATTCGGGGAAGAAAGAGTTTTAGACACGCCTTTGTCTGAAAATGGATTTTTTGGAGCTGCGATAGGAGCGTCCCTGGTTGGCATGAGGCCAATAGTGGAAACCGTCACAAGTTTTATGTGGGTGGCTATGGATCAATTGATTTCACAAGCTGCAAAAATGAGATATATGTTTGGAGGACAGGCTACTTTACCTGTTGTATACAGAGCATCAATGATGTATGGAAGCGGTTCTGCAGCTCATCATTCAGACAGGCCCTACCCAATGTTTATGAATATGCCAGGGATTAAAATAGCAGTTCCTGCTAATCCTTCTGATGCAAAAGGTTTATTAAAAACTGCAGTAAGAGACGATGACCCTGTGATAATTTTTGAAGACGCCAATTTATATGGAACACGAGGAGATGTAGTTGAAGAAGACCTCCCTTTTGGAAAAGCTCAAATAGTAAAGGAAGGAACAGATTGTACAATTGTTGGGATTGCAGCCTCAGTAAATTTATCACTAACTGCAGCAATGGAATTAGAAAAAGAAGGAATATCTGCTGAAGTTATAAACCCAAGAACATTGGTTCCTTTGGACAAAGAAACAATTTTAAGTTCTGTTGAAAAAACAGGTCGACTTATAGTTGTTGATCCTGCCCATAAAGTTTGTTCTGCAGCTTCAGAAATTTCTTCTATAGTTGCCGAAGAAGGCTTTTGGTTTTTACAATCTCCAATTATAAAAGTGGCTTCTGAACAAGTTCATATTCCATATACTCCATCTTTAGAAAAGCTTGTTTATCCAAATATTGAAAAAATAATTTCAGCTGTTAAGAAATCAATGGAATAAACGATGATAAAAGCTTTGACATTTGACCTTTTTGGAACTGTGCTTGATTTAGAAAAAAGCACTAAACCGTCAATTGTCAATTTATTAGATAATAATAAATCGTCAGTTACACCTCATGAATTTTGGTCATTTTTGCGCCATAGACAGAGAATAGAGCAATATCAAGACAATATTCTTGACTTAGGCCATAGCGGTTATCTTAACACGGTTAAAAATGCATTTAAATACACTTCTAGAAAATTTAACCTAGAACCATCTTCAAAAGAGCTTGATCTATGGGATGATAATTGGCAAAACTTGATTCCTTTTTCTGATGTTGGTGAAAATCTTAATTTATTAGACAAGAATTTTTCATTAATCGCTCTTTCAAACGGAAATAAACCTTTTTTGGAGCATTTAGCAAAAAACAGAATAAATTTTAAGTTTGATAAAATAATTTCTGTCGAAGAAGTCGGAGCATTCAAGCCTCATTCAGGAGTTTATAGAAAGGCCTCTTTACTTTCTGGTCACAATCTTTCTGAAATATTGATGGTTTCTGCTAATTCATTTGATGTTATGGGAGCTAAAAGCTGCGGAATGTTGGGAGCTTATGTAAATCGATATAATTTGCCTTATGAAGAATGCCATAAGATGCTTAAACCTGATTTTATTGTGAAAGATTTTAATGAGCTTTTTGAAAAACTAAATAACCAAGGAGATATTAATGCCTAGAGAAATAAATTTACCTCAATGGGGGATGGCTATGAATGACGGAACTGTTATCAAATGGCTCAAATCTCAAGGAGAGGAAGTTAAAAAAGGAGATGAATTGGTCGAAATTGAATCAACAAAAGTTAATGCTGCTGTTCAAGCTCCATCTGATGGGACATTGGGAAGAATAGACGTCCAAGAAGGAACTTTAGTTCCCGTTGGGACTGTTTTGGGGTTAATTTTACTCGATGGAGAGAATCTAAGTGACATTCCTGCAAAAACCCCAGAACCTAAGGAAGAAAAAATAGAACCCAATTCTACAAAACCACTAAATAACTCCCAGAAAAAAATAACAGCGTCTCCTCGAGCAAGAAACCTATCAAAAAAACTTAATGTTGATCTTTCAAAAGTATCAGGAACAGGTCCATCTGGAAGGATTACTGAAGAAGATGTAAAGCTTTTCAGTGAAAATGGAGCTTCTCTAGAAAATCAAGTAAATTCTCATGAAAGCTTAGTACTAGAAGAGATCATTGAGCCTACCACTATCAGAGGAGTAATAGCTAAAAGAATGTCAGCGAGTTCTCAGAACCCTCAAGTAACCCTTAATTCTAAAGCTTGCGTTGATAGTTTGATAAATTTTCAGAAAAAATTAATTTCAGAATGGAGAAGAGAAAAAATAAGACCTCAGATTAATGATATTTTAGTAAAAATTGTCTCAAATACACTAAAGGAACATTCTAAATTAAATGCTCATTTCGAAAACAGCGAAATGAAAATTTGGAAAAATATTAATTTGGGAGTAGCAATGGCTGTTTCAGACGGGCTGGTTGTTCCTGTGATTAAAAATTCACAAGAAAAAGATTTTTTGGAAATAAGCAAAGAGATTAGAATTTTTTCTAAAAAATTAAAAGATAATAAAATTCTTCCTGATGAAATAAGTGGATCTAGCTTTACTATATCTAATCTTTCTTCTTATAATATTGAGTATTTCAATCCTATAATCAATCCTCCTGAAGTAGCCATACTAGGGGTTGGCAAAGTCAGTAAAGAGGTTTCCTTTGACGAAAAAGGTCAGCCATTATTAAAGAGCTTTATTTTTCTTTCCCTTACTTTTGATCACAGGGTTTTAGATGGAGTTCCTGCTTCAAATTTTATGGATACTTTAATAAAAAACATAGAAAGCATATAAATTGGCAAGTGTAGGGATAATTGCAAATCCATCTGCAGGAAAAGACATAAGAAGGCTGGTTGCATCAGGAAGAGTAATTTCAAACCAAGAAAAAGCAAATATAATCACTAGGTTTGTAAAAGGGCTCTCATATAAAGGCGTTAAAGAAATTTATTTCATGCCAGATAAATCTGCGTTATTTCGTCCTTGTGTAGATGAACTAAAGAAAGATTTAGACATAAACTTTTTAGATACAAAGTACTATGATGGACCAGAGCAAACTCTTTATGCTTCAAAATTAATTAATGAAATAGGATGTGATTCTGTTTTAGTTTTAGGTGGAGATGGAACCAACAGGTTAGTAGCAAAAAACATTGGCAATGTTCCCATAATTCCAATATCTACGGGTACTAATAATGCTTTTCCAATTATGATTGACCCTACTGTAGCTGGTTTAGCTGCGGGCTTTTATATTCAAACTAAAGGGGAAAAATTTAATAAAAATCTTATATCTCAAAAAACTAAACTGAATGTTTTGATTGACAATAAATATAAAGATATTGCTCTGATTGACATGGCGATTAGCAATCAAAACTTTGTGGGTTCAAAAGCTATATGGGACCCCAATGTTTTGGACCAACTTTTTTTAACACAGTCTAATCCAATTTCTATTGGATTATCATCAATTGGATCAAAAGTCACTCAAATCCCCGAAAACCATGCAATAAAATTAGACTTTTCTAAAAAAGGAGAAAAAATTTATGCACCAATTGCTCCAGGGTTGATTTCAGAAATTTATATTAAAGAATGGGAGCTTTTTTCATTTGACAAAAAATTTACTTTTTCTAATTATTCTGGAACTATAGCTCTTGATGGAGAACGTGAAATTGAAATATACAAAAAAAATAAAATTGAAATAACTCTTCAAAAACAAGGTCCATTTGTATTAGATGTTATAAAATCTGTACATCAAGAAAATTTATTGAAAAAATAAGGAGTACATATCTTGCCTTACAAAGTAAATCATATTCATTTAAAATCAAAAGATCCAAAAGTTACTGCTGAATGGTTTGTCAAAGCCTTCAATGTTAAGATTATTTCTGAAACAGTCCGACCTGTGGGAGATACTTTTATTATCACAGAAACTGAAGGTGGGTTAGCAATTAATATCTCAAGCGAAAGGACAAATGAAGAATTAGGTCCTGCCGATGACGATGCTCATTACGGTTTAGAGCATTTTGGCTTCGACACAGATGACATAGAAGCTGATATTGAACGTTTAGTAGCACTTGGAGCAGTACATAAAGAAGGCCCGCTTCCTCAACCAGATGGAAGAAAAATTGGTTTTATTGGTGCTCCTGGTGGAATAAGAATAGAGTTGATTCAACCTGCACCATAAGAGAGAAAGCCTTTTATTTTAAGGTTAAATTTTATCCCTTTCTTACCCAAGGAATGCTTCTGTGATGGCCTATTGATTGTAGGCCCGCAGCTATATATCCGTAACAGTAAGCGAATGCGACGCCTTTATTATTTGGACCTGAAATAGTTGGAACATGATCTGGCATAAGCATATATTCATAGCCTACCTCTTTATATGTTTTTAAGGCCTCAATCATATCGATTGATCCCTCATCAGGAAATACTTCCATAAAGTCCAATTTTTTCCCTAAAATATTTCTGAAGTGGACGTTGAAAATTTTTTTTCTTTTTCCAAAATATCTGATTACATCAAAAATCTCTTTGCCAGGATCATCTAGCATTTCAGTAACTGTTCCTTGGCAAAAATTTAGTCCATGATAAGGACTTTCATGCATATTTATAAATTTTTTAAGGCCATCAACTGTTCCTAGAACACGAGTCACTCCTTTGTACCCGTCAGGAGTATATGGATCATGAGGGTGGCATGCAAGGCGAACTTTTAACTCTTCGGCAACAGGTACGATTTTGTCTAAAAAATAATCAATTCTTTCCCAATTGGTATCTACATCTAAAACACCAGCAATTCCTGGGTCAGCATTTTTATCTATTTTTTCCCATCGAAAGGTTGAATTTAATGATCCGCCTCTACCTTTTTCTTCCTCTGATCTTGGAATACCAATTATGTTCATGTTATATTTTACTGCAGGAATACCAACCTTTGAGCACATGGACAGAATATTTTGTATAGACTCAATTTCTCTATCTCTTTCAGGAGATTTGCCAAGCATAATATTTGGACTCTGAGATTTCTCAAGAGGTGTTGATGATAAAGGGATTTGAACCATATCCAAGGTTAACCCTTTGTTGTTAAGTAATTCAATGTGTCTTTCTAAAATATCTATAGTCCATTCATGAGGATTTATTGATATATAATTTCCGTTCTTATCTTCTTCAAAAGGGTCTGCACAAACATTGTTTACTCCTAACTGTGCCCAAACTGCTAAATCTGAAACATTTCTTGGTGCAACTTGAGTTCCAACATACATTTTTTACTCCTTAATTTTATTCAAGATTAGACTTTTCCATTTTTTGTATTTTTTAGTATACATATTTTTATTTTTTACATCAGGAATAAAGTCTATATATGGGTTTTTAATTTTTGAATTTCCATTAAATTTTTCTAATGCTAACTTTGCTACTCCCATTGAGGTAATTTCACTATTTTCAGAAGCTTTAATTTTTTTATTTATCAAGTCAGAAAGAAATTGACAGAAAAAAACACTTTTTGAAATTCCTCCGTCTATTTTTATTTCTTTTATGCTTAGATTTATGGTTTCTTCTATAGTTTCAATTATGGCTTTGGTTGAAAACGCGATAGCCTCAAAAGCTGATCGAATTATTTGTTCTTTGGTTGTTCCTGAATTAATATTTTCTATACTAGATCTTATGTTTCCGTCCCAAAACGGAGCCCCTAAACCATTTAATGCAGGGATCATTAAAACTTCACTCATTTCTGTTTTAGTTAATTGATCTTCAATTTCTTCAAAATTATTAATAATATTTATTTTCTTTAACCACTCAAGGGTTGAACCTGCAGAAAGAATGCTTCCCTCAAGGGCATGCATGGTTTTATTTTCTTTTTTATAAGCGATTGTAGATAAAAAATTTTTATTAAAATCATACCTTTTTTCTCCTGTGTCTATTAATAGAAACCCTCCTGTCCCAAATGTGCATTTTATTTCAAGTTTTTTTTCTTTGTGGCCATATAAAGATGATTGTTGATCTCCTAAAATGGCATTGATGGGAAAAGATTTTCCAAATAAAGACTTCTTTGTATATCCAAAACATTCATTTGAAGCACGTATTTTAGGTAATGCGGATTTATCTATGTCTAGTAAATGGAGTAAATTTTCATCCCATTCTTCCGTATTTGTATTGAATAGCCCTGTTCTCGAAGCATTAGTAATTTCTATTTGGTGCGTTTTGTTATCAACCAAATTAGCTAAAATCCAAGAATCTATAGTACCAATATTTAAGTTTTTGTTTTTTAATGCGGTATTTATATTTTTGTCATTTTCTATAGCCCAGATTATTTTAGAAAATGAAAAATACGGATCTAGTTTTAATCCTGTAGATAAATTGAAAGTTTTTTCTAAACCAGAAGCCCTAAGTTTTTCACAAATATCAATGCCTCTTAAGCATTGCCAGCTTATTGCATTTCCAAAAGGCTTTAAGGTTTTTTTATCCCAAAACACAACAGTTTCTCTTTGGTTGGTAATTCCAATAGAAAAGATTTCATCAAGAGAAACTTTTGATTTTATCAATGCAGAAGCTACTGTTTTTGTGACAGATTCTATTATTTTAACTGGATCAACTTCAACCCATCCATCTTTTGGGTATATTTCATCTATTTTTATTTGGCTCGATGATTTCGGTTTGAGCTCATTGTCGTAAATAACAGATTTTGTAGATGTGGTTCCTTGATCAATTGCAATCACGTATTTTTTTTTATTTTTCATAGAAACAATTTTACCATTATTAAATTTTATAATAATTAAGATATTGCATATCAAAATTTCTGGGTAAAAAGATGTTTTGATGAAAATAATTGATAACAAGTATCAATTATTATAGTATAAATAGCTCATGTTACATTTATTAATATAAACTAACCTCTATAATCTGATTATGACTTTAGAAGAATTGATTATATCTTTTGTAAGAATTTTTGCATCTCTGATAGTTTTTAAGTTTAATCTATTGGGAGGGCTATTAGTAATATTAATTGATTTTTCTGATTTATTTATGATGAACTTGATTTCATTGGGTGGGGTAAGAAATTATCAGGTCTTGGATAAGTTTTTAGATTTATTCTATATTTCATTTTTTTTGCTAATATCAATCAGATGGACCTCATCATTACGAAACATAAGTATAGGGCTGTTCGTATTTAGGATTTTTGGATTTATTTTATTTGAATTTTTTGAAGAAAGATTTATTTTATTTTTATTTCCTAATATTTTTGAATTTTGGTTTATAGGAATAGCGTTTTTAAATCACTATAAGATTTATCCAACAAAAAATAAGATAATTATAGTTTTGCTTTTGTCATTAGGGCTCAAACTTATTCAAGAATACATTCTTCATGTATGGAGATTTTTAGATAATTATCGAGCTGTAGATGTTGTAAGTTCTATTTTAGATTTTTTTTAAATTACTCTTGATGCTCTTCTTCTACGCCATCTACTAAGAGTATATTTTCTCTTTTTAATTTTTAAGTTTTTTGGTCTTTCAGGAAGAAAGTCATTTTTTACTTTTATTTTGTCAATGTGCTTTAATTTTGAATATTTGTGATATTTGCCATGTGAATTTTTATTGCTTTTAAGATTAGGTAATTCATGCAAAAATTTTCCAGTAGCTGTTTTTGTAGAAGCTATAAATTCAGGAGTCCCTTCACAGATTATTTGTCCTCCTTTATCTCCAGCTTCAGGTCCTAATTCTATAATCCAATCGGCATTTTTTATCATGTCTAAATGATGCTCTATAACAACAACAGAGTTTCCATTTTGAACAAGCGCGTGAAGCACGTTCAAAAGTTTTGAGCAATCTTCAAAAGAGAGACCTGTTGTTGGTTCATCTAAAATATAAAAGGTGTTTCCAGTTGATCTTTTTGATAATTCTGTAGCTAATTTTATTCTTTGAGCTTCTCCTCCAGACAAAGTAGTGGCAGGTTGACCTAATTTTATATAACCTAGGCCTACATTATTTAGGGTTTCTAATTTTTTCTTAACATTTGGTATGTTTTCAAAAATTTCTATTGAATCTTCTACTGTTTTGTCTAAGATATCAGCTATAGATTCTCCTTTAAATTTTATTTCTAAAGCGTCGTTGTTGTATCTTTTTCCGTTACATACTTCACAGGGAATAGTAACATCAGGTAAGAATTGCATTTCTATTTCTTTGTAACCTGCACCAGAACAATCTTCACATCTTCCTCCTTTAACGTTAAATGAAAACCTTCCAGCTTTATATCCTCTACTCATTGCTTCTGGCATCTTTGCAAAAAGCTCTCTTATAGGTGTAAATAAACCAGTATACGTTGCAGGATTTGACCTAGGTGTTCTTCCTATAGGAGATTGATCAATCACAATGATTTTGTCTATATTTTCTATTCCTGTAATTTCAGAATATTTTCCTTCTTTAACTGATTTTTTTGTAATTTTTTTTAATAAAGCCTTTGAAAGAATGTCATTGATCAATGTACTTTTTCCTGAGCCTGACACACCAGCTACACAAACAAAATTATTTAAAGGGATTTTTACATCAATATTTTTTAAATTATTTTCGGTAGCTCCTTTTATTTCTATAAAATGTTTACTCGTTTTACGTTTGCTAGGAATCGGAATTTCTTTTTTTCCAGATAAATACATTCCAGTTAGTGAATTTTTATTTTTCATTACTTCTGAAGGAGAACCTTGGGCTATAACGCTTCCACCATAAGTTCCAGCACCTGGGCCCATATCTATGATTTGATCTGCTGATTTCATAACGTATTCATCATGCTCTACGACTATGACAGTGTTACCTATGTCTTTTAGATTTATTAACGTTTTAATTAATTTTTCATTATCTATTGGATGTAAGCCAATTGAAGGTTCATCACAAACATACATAACCCCAGTTAGCCCAGCTCCGATTTGAGTGGCTAACCTAATCCTTTGACCCTCTCCACCAGATAAAGTCGCAGACATTCTGTCTAAACTTATATAGCCTAACCCGACTTCAATTAAAAAAGAAAGCCTAGAGTTAATTTCTTTAAAAATTTCTTCAGATATTTTCTGTTCACTATCAGAAAGATTTTTCTTACCTTTTTTTGTCTGATTGATCCATTTATAACAATCGTATATTGAAAGACTAGTTGCCTGCATTATATTTTTTCTTAATACAATTACTGCTAATGATTCAGGCTTTAATCTTTCTCCTTTACAGTCGGAGCAAGGACTCTCAGACATAAATTTTAATATTTCTTCCTTTATTTTGTCTGAATCTGTATTTAGATACCTTTTTTCAATTGAAGGTATCAATCCATCGTAATATCTTAATTGAAACTCTAAGTCCTCTAGATTATCTTTTATTGGAAAATTGCTATCAATGACCCCGTACAATAATAAATTTAGTATAGATTTGTGTATTTTTTTTATAGGAATATCCATATCAACCTTTAGTTCTTCAAGAATTGAATAATAATTGTTTTTCTGCCAGCTAAGAACTATACGTGCGTCTTCAACAATATCCATTCCTTTTTCATTAATTGATAAATTGGGATCTCTTATGATTAAATTGGGATCTACTTCAAGCGAAAAACCCAATCCTGTGCATTTGGGACATGCACCGAAAGGAGTATTGAAAGAAAAGCTTCTAGGCTCCATTTCGGATAATGAAATATTACAATCTGTACAAGCAAGCAGTTCAGAGTAAACAATCTCATCTTCATTTATTTTATCTACAAAAATAACACCATTGCCGTATTTCAAACCAGTTTCAACTGAAGATGAGATCCTATTTTTATCGACATTTGAACTGATAATTAGCCTGTCTACAACTATTTCAATATTATGCCATTTGTTTTTTTCTAAAATAATCTCTTCATCTAACTCATAAATTTCTCCGTCTATCCTAACCCTTGAAAACCCTTCTGATTTTATTTTTTCAAGAACATTTATATGTTGACCTTTCATATGCCTTATAATAGGAGCAAGAACCATAAATCTGGTTTCTTGCTCATAGTTAAATATGTCTTCAACTATTTTTTGGACATCTTGTTTTTCTACTCTTTTTCCACATTTATAACAATGTGGAATGCCTATACGAGAAAATAGCAGCCTAAAATAGTCATAAATTTCGGTCACGGTCCCAACTGTTGATCTTGGGTTTTTTGAAACCCCTTTTTGATCGATGGATATAGAAGGAGAAAGGCCGTCAATTTGATCAACATCTGGTTTTTCCATTCTTCCCAAGAATTGCCTTGCATAAGCTGACAGAGATTCAACGTACCTTCGTTGACCTTCGGCATAAAGAGTGTCAAAGGCCAAGCTGCTTTTTCCGGAACCTGAAACTCCAGTTATAACAATAAATTTTTCTCTAGGAATGCTTAGATTGAAGTTTTTTAAATTGTGCTCACGAGCACCTTTTATTAATATTTTGTTAGATTTAACCAATTTTTTTTGTTTTATTTAATTTTAATTCTATATATATGTTGTTAGTATTTCGATATCCAAATTAAAACTATTTGATGATTAGAATATAATAACCTTATAAAGTTTTAATAATCAAATTATCTATCTTATGTAAATGAGAAAAAAGCCTAAAATACTAACCGAAGACCTTGTTGATGAGATAGACAATCTCGTAGAAGACATTCAAGTTAAATCTGTGTTAGACCAAAAAGTAAAGATAAATACAATTTTTGCTGAAAAAATCATTCCATTACTTTTTGAAATAAAAACGTCAATAGAAATAGAATATTTTTCCCAACTTGATTTGAGAGAAAAAATCAATCTTTGTTTAGCTAAAACCTCAGATATTGTTGATATTGATTCAGCATATGCGCCATTTTATTCTAGGTTACGTGTTTTGCGTGAAAATATTTTATTAAGGTTAAGTGACAAATAATTGATAGAATCTGAATTCAAAGATAATGTTTTGGTGTCCTGCGATGAAGCAAGTTTATGGAATGAATATTTTGATTTGATTATCAGGTCGGTAAGCGCAACAAAAAACTTTGAAGAGATAGATTATAGTTTGAAGATAAATGTCCATCTGATAGATAACGATCAAATAAAAAAATTAAATTCTCAATTTTTAAATAAAAATTACGAAACAGATGTTTTGTCTTTTAATTTTTATGAAGGTTGGAAAAACGGAAAATATATAAAAGAAGCCTCTTTCTTTCCAGGAGAGGACTCAATTGATGAAATTGGAGAAATATACTTGTCAGTACCTAAAATAATTGATCAAGCTAAAGAAAATGGAGTAAGTTTTTCAAAAGAATTATCCACAATGGCTATTCATGGAGCACTTCATCTTTTAGGATATAACCATGAAGATATTTTAGAAGAAAAAATAATGTTTTCTAAAACAGACGAAATATTAAAAAAGGTTTTTTTAAAATAAATTATGAGTTTAAATAGGGAAGTTTTATATCAAAAGTGGAGACCGAAGCAATTTTCTGATGTCATGGGTCAAGACCATATAACTGTTACTTTAAGAAATTCATTATTGAGAAATAAATATGCTCATGCATATCTTTTTACAGGCCCAAGAGGTGTTGGTAAGACCTCTACTGCTAGAATCTTAGCAAAAGCTTTAAATCTGGATATTGACGAACAGGGAGAACCAAAATTAGATTCAAAAATTTCTGAAGAAATTGATGCAGGAAAATTTTTAGATTTGATAGAAATTGACGCTGCTTCTAATAGAAGAATTGATGATATTAGATCCTTATTAGACAATGTGCAGTTTATGCCATCTTCAGGAAAATATAAAGTCTATATCATTGATGAGGTTCATATGCTAACCAATGAAGCGTTTAACGCTCTTTTAAAAACCTTAGAAGAACCACCTCCCCAAGTAATAATGATTTTGGCAACAACCGAATACCAAAAACTGCCTGAAACAATTGTTTCAAGATGTCAAAGATTCGATTTTAGAAATGTTTCAAATGCCGAAGTGGTGAAGAGGCTAAAAATAATTTCTGAAAATGAAAAAATTGATTGCAAAGAAGAAATTTTATGGTTTATAGCAGAAACTGCATCTGGGTCACTTAGAGATGCTTGTAATTTACTTGAACAATTATCAATAGCATTTGATGAAATTACAATTGATAAAGCAAGAGAATTATTTGGAATAATAGATGAAAATGTATCTTTAAATATATTTAAATTGATAATAGAAGACAATAAAAGTGATTTGATTGCTACGCTTCAAGACCTGAGACTTAGAGGAGTAGACTTTAAGTCTCTTTCAAGTTCACTTATAAATGTGCTTCGATTGGGAATATTTACTTCAAACGGAGCAACGGATATTCAGGGTCATTCTAAAGATTTTATTAAAAATACGTCAGATGTATTTCATGGAATTGAATCAAAGAAACTTATAGTTATACTAGAAAAATTTATTGATATGATTTCTATTAGAACAGAACACTTTGATGCGCTTCTTGACTCTTCATTGCTACATTTGACATATATCTTTGAAGTTACTAAATTACCATCAAAAGAAGGCGAAGTAGCTTATAAAATCCCAGAAAAGCCAATACTTAAATCTGAAGAAGAAGATATAAAGAAGGACAAAGACACTCAAAATTTAAAAACTACAGATGAAGTTTACCGAGAGGATAAACCTATCAACAATGATACATTGTCTGATGAAGAACTTAACTCAAATAAAGTTACTACCTCTGTTGATGCAAGTGAAAAACAGGATTGGGAAAAAGTACTGTTTGACTTAAGGAGAGCGAAATTCGGGAAAATGGTTTTGGGAGCTTTGTTAAGAAATGTTGAAATACCAAAAAAAATTCAAGATAGATTAGTCTTGAAATTTAAGAGCAAGTCTTTACATGATCACTTTAAATCTGAATGGCAACTTGATCTCGCACGGGAAGCTGTAAAAAAAGCTGTTACCAAAGTTTATGGCGAGGGAATAAAACTAGTATTAGAAGAACCTGATGAAGAACAAAGCACTAACACAAAGTCAAATTTATTAGAAAGCGATATAGTAAAATCTGCTTTAGCAATGGGAGCTAAAGTTGAAGAACAAAAGGAAGGCTAAGACAATGTTTAATATGGACAAGTTGAAACAAGCAGGAAGCTTGATGAAACAAATGAATAGTTTGAAAAAGAAGATAGATAAGCTGGAAACAGCATCTGTTTCTAAAGACGGCAATATAGAAGTAATTATCCAGGGAACTTCAAATGTAAAATCTATAAAAATCGAAGATTCAGCATTGTCTAATTATTCTTCAAAAGACTTAGAAAAAAATTTAATAAATGCTCTAAATGAAGCAATTAAAGAAGCAGAAAAATCCTCAAAAAAAATAATGTCAGAAGTTACAGGCGGTTTGAATATTCCAGGTTTATAATATGACACCATTAAATAAATCTCCTTTTATTCCGGAAGCTTTAAGCGACTTAATAGAGTCTTTTAGGCTTTTACCTTCAATTGGACCAAAAACAGCTCAAAGATTAGCTTTTGCTACATTGAAAATGCCCATTGATCAGGTAAAAAGCATTTCAGAAGCTCTCTCTGAAATTAAAAATAGAATTATTTTTTGTAAAATATGCCAAAATATCTCTGAAGAAATTAAATGTGAAATTTGTATAAATGAATCTAGAGATCGTTCGATTATTTGTGTAGTAGAAGAAGCCATGGATGTTTATGTTTTGGAAAAATCAGGGGCATATAGTGGAATGTTCCATGTTTTACATGGATCTTTATCTCCAGCAAATGGTATTGGTCCTGAAGAAATTCGAATTAGCGAATTAATAAATAGAATTGATAAAGATAGTTATATCAAAGAAGTTGTAGTTGCTACTAATTTAAACTTGGAAGGAGAGGCAACTGCGATGTATATAAATCAGCTTATAGGAAATAGTTCTAAAAATATTAAAGTAACAAGATTAGCTAGAGGAATGCCTTCTGGCTCAGATATTGAATATGCTGATGAAACCACTATTTCTCATGCCCTAGGCTCAAGGATCAAAATAGATGAAAGCATATAGAAGAAGAAAGAAGTTTATTCAAACAGAAGCAATAGCATTGAAAGTCTATGATTTTGGTGACGCTGATAGAATTTTTGTATTTTTAACACCGAACCATGGGTTAATTAAGGTGGTTGCTAAAGGCATTAGAAAACCTAAATCTAAAATGGGAGGACATATAGATGTTCTTTCTAAGGTTAATTCATACATATCAATAGGAGAAAATCTTAGTAATTTATCTCAGGTAGAAATGATTGAAAATTATAGCTCAATAAAAATTGATCTCTCCTTGATCTCTATAGGTTTTTATTTGTTAGAATTGGCAGAAAGATTTTCTGTTGAAAATGATCCAAACAACGATATATATTACCATTTAGCATTTACGTTGGATCAAGTAAGAAATATGGTCAATAAAGACCTTCTTATGAGATGGTTTGAACTAAATTTACTTTCTATAGCAGGTTTTTTGCCAGATCTCTATAATTGTCAAATAAGTGGAAATACTTTGATTGAAGGAGATCATTTGTTTTCTTCTGCAAACGGAGGCTTGGTTGAAAAAAATTTTTCCACAGGTACAGATAATTATATCCATGTTGATAAAAACTCAATTAAGGCAATGAGATTTTTAATTGATAACGAGTGGAGCAAGGTAAAGACTTCTAATTTTCAAATTAAAAACCTACAAAATATCAAAGAAGTGACCAAAAAATATATCCAAACTATTACCCAATCTTCTATACATTCAGAAAAATTTTTATCAAATGTTAATTGATTTTTTTCATAGGTAAAAAGGTGCACAATAAAATACCTGCTATAGCTATACTTCCAGCAAAAATAGAAATTCCTTCAAAATTATATTTTGAATATATTACACCTGAAATAACAGGAGACATAAATCCTATCAATGACATTCCAATGAAATTTAGAGCAGTCCCGCTTCCTTCACTTCCTTTTGGCACTCTGTCCATGGTAGCCGCAGTTACTATAGGCATAACAGAGAAAAAAAACATGCCCAACAATCCTATAAGTACAATCAAACCAAACCCTTCATCAAAAAATAAAAACAAAAATAAATAAATAGCCATAAGGCTCATTGAAATTTGTATAACTGGTTTTCTACCAAATCTATCAGAAAGAATCCCCATAATTGGGGTAGATATTATTCCAGCTGCAGTAATCAAAGCAATGTGCCATCCTATAATCCAGGCAGAATATCCTAATTCTTCTTTTAAATAGACAGCAAGCCACAATTGAAAAGATGTATGGATACTTGCCCTCATTGCTCCAAGCACAATCAATCCTAAAATTATTTTGTCTTTAATTAGGGTTTTTGTTCTTTTCAAATATTCTTGAAATGACCAGTTTGAGTCTGATTCTATACCTGCAGATTTAAATAAAACAAGAACCAAAAATCCTGTTGTTATCATTGGTATTACTAAAAATATAGATACTTTTTCCCATCCAAATCCAGAAAACTTAATTATTGAACCCAAAGTAATTCCTGAAATCAATCCTCCAATTATTGGAGGCCCGATAGTATTGCCTATTTGAGCTCCAGTTAAGTGCATAGATAATGCAAACCCTTTTTTTTCTGGATATCTAGCAGCTAAAGTTCCGAATGCTGGAGCATGCCAAAAACTAGTTCCAAATCCTATCAATATTACAGCTACAAGTATCAGAAAATACACATTAGATATCCCAATAATTAAATAACCTAATGAAATAGTGAACATTGAGATTGCTAACAGCCAAGCGATTTTTTTTCTATACATGTCAGATAAAATGCCCGCTGGAATATTAGATAAACCACTGGATACGTTCATTGAGGAAAAAATCAAAGCATATGAAACATCAGTTAAGTTTAAAGATGTCTTTAATAAAGGGCCAATAACTGTTAAGGCACCTTGCCCAAAATGTTTTATTCCGTGCCCTAAAGACAAGCCTATTACTAGTGCTAAGCCTGAAAATGAATTAAGAATTTTTTTCATATATATGTTTTACGATGGTATATTTATATAGTATTTTAAAAATATTTACTTATAAAAAATATGTTAAATTTTAGAAAACTTCCTAGAACTGTTTTTTACTCAACCTTGATTTTTACTAATTTTGGGTTTGTTTTATCAATAATATATTCAACAATTAGTGTCATTTTTATATGCCCAACAACTGTAAATTGTCCATCAAATCCAATTCCTATTATATTGCTAGTTCTATTTGTAACATTTATTTTTTTTATTTTTGGACTAATTTTTGGTGTTATTCTATTAAAGCTTTATGATTTCTTTAGAGTAGAATAATTTAATATATAAAAATTATTAGGAAGTGCAAATATGTCAGAAAAAAACTTTGATTTAATTGTTATAGGTGCTGGTCCTGGAGGATATCATGCTGCTATAAGAGCTTCACAATTGGGGCTAAAAGTCTGTTTAATAGAAAAAGATGACGGTTCGGGCATCGGTGGTTTAGGAGGAGTTTGTTTAAATTGGGGCTGCATTCCTTCAAAATCTTTATTAAAAAATGCAGAACTTTTAAATGAAATGAAGAATCCAGATGAATGGGGGTTTTCTTTCAAAGAATTTAAGGCTGATATATCTAAAGCAATAGATCGTTCGAGGCAGGTCTCTTCAAAATTAACTCAAGGAATTGCTTATTTGATTAAAAAAAACAATATTGAACTTATTATGGGGACAGCTAAATTATTGTCATCTTCAACAATTGAAGTAGGAGATGAGGTTGTTGTCGGAAATAATATAATTATTGCAACAGGTGCAAGGCCCAGGTCACTACCTAACTTAGAAATTGATAAAGAATTGATTATAACTTCAAGGCAAGCCCTAGAATTAAAAACAAAACCTAAATCTATTGCAATTATTGGAGCATCAGCGATTGGTTGTGAATTTGCATATTTTTTTAATGCCTATGGAGTTGAAGTTTCCCTTTTAGAAATTATGGATAGATTGGTACCAAAAGAAGATGCTGATGTATCAAAAGAACTCGAAAGACAGTTTAAAAAGCAAGGAATAAATGCATTAACTGCTGCAAATATAAAAAATGTTAAGAAAAACAAAAATTCAGTTACATTGCAATATGAGTCTCAAGGAGAATCATTTTCTCAGGATTTTGATAAGGTAATGCTAGGAGTAGGAATTCAACCTAACACTGATGGACTTGGATTAAGTGAAACAGGCATTGAATTAGACGATAATGGCTTTATTATTGTGGATGAATTTATGAAAACTAATGTCAATGGTATATTTGCTATAGGAGATGTAACGGGCAAGCTACCTTTAGCACATGTTGCTTTTGATCAAGGAATTGTTGCTTCAGAAACGATAGCTGGAAAAGAAGTTGAAGGCATTTCTAATTATATTGATATGCCTAGATGTACATACTGTTCACCTCAAATAGCGAGCATAGGCATTACTGAAGAGCAAGCAAAAGAACAAAACTTAGATTATTCAGTAGGTAAAGTGCCTTTTCAAGTAGCCGGGAAATCAATAGCAATAAATAATTATAACGGTTTTGCAAAAATCATTTCAGATTCTGAGTCAGGAGAAATATTAGGAGCCCATATTATAGGCGCAGAAGCAACAGAAATGATAGGAGAAATAGGCATGCTAAAGTATCTTGAAGGAACCAATGAAGAACTTCATAGATTGACTCATGCCCATCCTACTCTATCTGAAGTAATTAAAGAAGCAGCAGCAAATACTAATGACGAAGCTATTCATTTTTAACTACCAATTAAGCTCTATTTCTAGTTCTGAAGCAATAGATTCAAACCATTCAATAACTTCTGGATGGTAAGGGATTCCATTTTTACTTCTTTCTAACCTAGATTCATATTCTGCTAATCCTGGGTATAAAACCCTTTTATGACCAGGGGCTGGGGGTGTTTCTTTTAGACCTTTAAGGAAGTCATCCATATTTTTTTTGAAAGAATTGGTATCACTAAAGGAATCTATATTATAAGCAGCAAAATAATGCCCACTACCACCTAGAAATCCAGCCTGAGCTCCTCCAAGCATAGAGCACATAATATCAACGATAGCTGCAAAACCATATCCTTTATGCGATCCATTTTCTCTGTCTCCTCCAAGAGGAAGCATATGTAAATCCTTCATTCTTCCATCCTCGTGAAAATTTTCCTTTGTTAATAATTTTTCTTGATCTATAGGGGACCCATCTTCATTTGCAATCCAGTTTGGCGCTAGAGGTGTTTCTAATCTTTCTAATAGTTTTATTTTATTACCAGCTACTTGAGTCATAGCGGCATCAAACATAAAATAAGCTTCTTCATTTGCTGGAGCAGCCCATGCAATTGGTTGTGTTCCAAATCTGGGTTCTGCACCAAAAGTTGGCAACATTGCAAAGCCTCCTCCTCCACTCATACAAACACCAATCATATCGGCATCAACAGCTAGTTTTGCATGAAATCCCGCTGCCCCTAAATGACCTGCGTTATTTAGAGTTACAATACCTACTCCACTATCTTTAGCTTTTTCTATAGCCATTTTCATAGCAAAAGGGGCAGTATGTATTCCAAGCCCCTTGTCTCCATCTAATGCAGCTGTAGAAACCGACTCTTTGACCACTTTTATATTTGG
The DNA here is from genome assembly GCA_036164085.1 of Chloroflexota bacterium. Lineage (GTDB taxonomy): Bacteria > Chloroflexota > Dehalococcoidia > Lucifugimonadales > Lucifugimonadaceae > TMED-70. The sequence goes on from JAYZJV010000039.1 coordinate 25,010, forward strand.
CCTTGGATTCACTCTATCAAGTTGATACATTCTTACATATGACCTAAGCATATTAGATACACCGTGGGTATCTACACCATTTAAGTCTGCATATATTAATACATCAGCTGAAAGCTCAGCATCTTCATTAGAAAGCCCCATTTTTGAAAAAATTTGCTTTGTTATTGAGTGCATCTTTTTATGATCTATTCTTACTGCCTCTTCATCTGATACATGAAATCTTTCAAGCATTTTTTCCCCTTTATTTACTATTTGTATATATTTTTGTTTTTTCTAAAAATGTGCTATTCATATGATTTAATGTTGATTTTATTTTAGAATCTAATATTTTCAAAGTAGAAATTACTCTTAACCTTCTATACTCAGGAATTTCATCTTCTTTTACAGAATCTAATTCCATAGCAAAATGAAGAATTTTTTCTTCAATGGATAGATTTTTTGCTTCTTCAATTATTGTTTTGTTTTCAATTTCAATTTTTCTTGTAGGTTTTATTTCTTTTCCATTTATTGCAGATCGTATGATTGTATCTATATCAGTTTTAGGATTTTTTTTGAGATTTCCTATTATTTTTTCTACATAAACACTTGAAATTTCACCTGAAACAAAAGGTTTTGCAATTTTATTTTGTAGTTCAACATCATCAATATCCGCTATGCATCGCGCTTCTTTGAATGTTAACTCTCCTTTATCTAAAGACTCTAATAATTTGCTACTTAATTTTCTGATTAAAGATTCATAGTGATGAATAGTTCCAGGGGTTATACCTGTTCTTCTGCTAAGTTCTTGTTGAGATATTTTATTAATCTTCCTAAATTTAATAAAATCTTTTGCTATTTTAGTAGGCGTTTTTAATCCAGAAAAATAAATCTCTGACAAGTTAACTGAATCAATATCTTCAATTTGTTCTTTTACGTTACAATCAATTTTTGATTTATTGGTATTTTTTGCATTTCTATATATTTTTTCACCACTATAAAGCAAATATTGGTTTTTAATTTTTATAACAACAGGTTTTTGTTGAGAAGAATTTCTTTTGTTCAACAAAGCTTTTACAGGCTTATATTTAAACACAGGATGTTCTGGCTGTATTTTTATCTCATTTAAATCTATTTTCATAATTACCCCTGATTCTTTTTTATATACTTTAATTTTCAAGATTCCAAATTCTAATTTCAAAAATTGTCCTTGCTGGGAAATTATGATTCTTAAAAGCCTTTTTGTTTGGAATTTTTTTCATATAATGTCATATATAACATTGAATTGAACTTGATTAGATGAAAATAATAAAAAACATTATTCCCCCATATGTTGCTTTCAAAACATTCCAAACTTTTTTGGAATTTTTATCCGATGGAATGCCTAGCAGAATTGATAGAAGTATTTGGCTAAATAGATTTTCAGGTTCAAACGGTACCCAACTAATGACAGCAATAAAATTTTTTGAATTGGTTGATTCTGATGGAATTCCAAGTGAAGATTTTATCAATTTGGCATCAAAAGATGTTATTGTGCAGAAAAAAATATTAAGGAAGATTTTATATAAATTTTATAGCCATATTTTTGAATTAGATTTAGAAAACGCCACAAAATCTCAATTCAGAGAGGCATTTAGACAATTTGGAACCAAAGAAGGAGTTTTGGTTAAATGTGAATCTTTTTTTATACAAGCAGCAAAATTTTCTGACATAACTCTTTCTAGTCATATACTTGCTAGAAGACATAACAATAAATCAACTATCGTTGAAAAATCAAAATCTTCAATCAAATCAAACTCCTCAAATTTATTAAGTAAAAAAAATTCAATTGAAAAAAATACAAATATAGTTAAGATTATTTTAGATAAGTATCCAGAATTCGACCCTTCTTGGAGCCCTGATGTTCAAAAAGCATGGATTGAATCATTAACGAAACTTTATGAAAGTTTGAATAATTAATTAAAAAGAGCCACTCAAAGAAGCGGCTCTTTTTATTTTAATTATAAGGATTTTTTTACATTCCCATGTCCATGCCGCCCATTCCTCCTCCAGGCATGCCGCCTGGCATTGGAGCTTCAGGCTCTGGTACATCGGTAATCAATGCTTCAGTTGTAAGAATCATTCCTGCTACCGAAGCAGCATTTTCTACTGCAGCTCTAGTAACTTTTGCAGGGTCAACAATTCCCATAGTAATCATGTTACCGTATTTATCTGATTGAGCGTCAAATCCATAATTTTCTTGCTTGCTTGTAGAAACTTTTTCTAAAATTACAGCTCCTTCAAACCCTGAGTTTTCAGCTATAACTCTTATTGGTTCAAGTAGAGCTTTTTTAAGTATTTCTACTCCTGTGTTTTCATCAGGATCTTTAAGCTTTAACGATTCAAGTGCTGTGGATGCTTTTATTAGAACTGTTCCACCTCCAGGTACAATACCTGATTCTACAGCAGCTCTTGTTGCCGAAAGAGCATCTTCCACTCTTTGCTTTTTTTCTTTCATTTCTATCTCAGTTGCAGCGCCAACTCTTAAAATTGCTACTCCTCCTGATAGCTTTGCTAGTCTTTCTTGAAGCTTTTCCCTGTCATAATCTGACGTAGTTTCTTCTATTTGGCTTCCAATTTCTTTCATTCTTCCTTCTATTTCAGCTTTTGCTCCTTCTCCATCAACAAAAGTAGTATCATCTTTTTTTACAACCACTCGAGCACATTTTCCAAGGTCCTCTAATGTTGCTGAGTCAAGTTTTCTTCCAATTTCTTCTGAAATTACATTTCCACCAGTTAAAATTGCTATATCTTGTAACATTGCTTTTCTTCTATCTCCAAATCCAGGAGCTTTTACTGCAGCAATGTTTATAGTGCCTCTTAGCTTGTTTACTACAAGAGTTGCCAATGCTTCTCCTTCTACGTCTTCTGCAATAACAAGCATAGGTTTTTTAGCTTGCAATACTTTTTCTAAGACAGGTACAAGATCAGAAACAGCAGATATCTTGCCATCAGTTATAAGAATGTAAGGGTTTTCTAACACGGCTTCTTGAGTATCCGCTGAAGTTACAAAATATGGAGATAAGAAACCTCTATCAATTTGCATTCCTTCAACAAAATCTGTTTCATAGTCAAGGGTTTTAGATTCATCTACAGTTATTACACCGTCTTTTCCTACTTTATCCATTACGTCTGCAATTAGTGTACCCATATCATCATCATGTGATGAAAGAGTGGCTACACTAGCAATTTGATCTTTTCCAGAAACAGGAGTTGATTGACTTGATATTGAATCTCTAACGCTTTGTATAGCTTTATCAATACCTCTTTTTATTGCCATTGGGTCTGCTCCCGCTGCAACAACTTTAAAGCCTTCTGCTATTATAGCTTGGGCTAAAACTGTACTTGTAGTGGTACCATCTCCAGCATCGTCATTTGTGTTTTTAGAAGCTTCTTTTAGTAATTGAGCCCCCATGTTTTCAAAAGAATCTTCTAAGTCAATTTCTTTTGCTATAGTAACACCATCAGAGTTTACTTGAGGAGGTCCAAATTTTTTGTCTACAATTATGTTCCTTCCCCTAGGACCTAATGTTACTTTTACTGTATCTGCAAGGATATCTATTCCACTTTTTAATCTAGATCTTGCATCTGCTCCAAATTTTAAATCTTTTGCCGGCATATCTTTTCTCCGTTAACTAATTTATATTTAATGATTTTTTATTCTTATCCAACAATAGCTAAAATATCACTTTCTCTAACTATCAAATACTCTTTTCCGCTTTCTGAATATTCTGTTCCAGCGTATTTTGAATAAATAACCTCGTCTCCATTTTTTACAGTTAGAGCAATTGTTTTGCCATCGTCATTTATTCTTCCAGCTCCCGCTGCAACAACCTTGCCTTTTTGAGGTTTTTCTTTAGCAGTGTCAGGAATAATAATCCCCCCAGAGCTTTTAGAGTCATCTTCCTCAGTTGGTTCTATGATAATTCTATCTCCTAATGGTTTTAATTTAAGTGCCACTTTATCATTCCTTCCTATTTCATATTAATGTATTAATATTTTTCCTAATTTTCATAAATCACTAGATTCATAAATCATAGTTAAATAATTACACATTTTCTATTTTAAAATATTTTGAGTACCTGTCAAATAATTAGAGATTTCTTGAGAGGAGTTTTTTTGTTTTTAGTGATAATAACTCAGATTACCTTGATGTAATCGAGCCGCCATTTATATTTATTGCTTGGCCGGTAATAAACCTAGCTTTGTCTGAGGCTAAAAATCCTATAAGGTCGGCAACTTCTTGATCTGTTCCAGCTCTTCCCATAGGAATACTTTCTTCCTTGCTCTTCCAAAGTGCACCCCTTCCCAAAGGATCTAAACGAGAGGTTTCTGTTTGACCTGGACAAACGCAATTTACCGTTATTTTGTTTAGAGCTAATTCTTTTGCTAAAGACTGAGAAAAGCCTTCTAATCCAAAATTAGCAGCATTATATGCAGCCATACGCGCATTTCCTTCTTTTCCAGCGGATGAAGAAAGGTTTATTATCCTTCCTCCTTCTTTTTGTTCAATCATTATTTTGGCTACAGCTTTTGAACAGAGGTAAGAACCATAAAGTTTAACAAAAATCACTTTTTTGAAAATCTCATTGTCTACCTCAACCACAGGAACTCTATCTTCGCCATAAGGAGGGGCTGCATTGTTAACTAAAATATCGATTCTCCCAAACTCATCAATTGTTTCTTTTATCATATTTTCTACATCTTCTTCATTTGCTATGTCCATAATAATAGTTTTAGCCTTTGAACCTTTTTTTCTTATTTCTTCAGCAGTTGATTCAATGTCTTTCCACCCTATGGACTTTTCATCTTCAGGAAAACTTTCCGGATCTCTTCCTGTCCCTGTAACGACTACATTTGCACCCATAGAGGCTAGTGTCACAGCTGCAGCCCTGCCTATACCTCGCAGCCTTCCAGCTCCTGTAACTATAGCTACTTTTCCTTCTAGTTCTCTTTCCATAAATTCCTTATATATTTAAATTTCTTAATGTTCCATTACGGATCCACCGTTTTGATTAATTGATTGTCCGTGAATCCATGATGCAGCCTCTGTACATAAGTATGCACAAAAGTCACCTACTTCTTTATCTGTTCCGTTTCTTCCTATAGGCGTATTAGCTGCCATTTTATCCCAATCATCTCTTACAACATCCATTCTTGACGTATCTACTGCACCTGGACAAACAGCATTTACATTTATTTTATGTTCTCCCAGTTCTCTTGCTAACGATTGTGTCATTCCAACAACTCCAAAATTTCCAGCATTATAAGCTAGAAAATTAGCTGATCCTTTTTTGCCTGCTGTTGAAGATATATTAACAATTTTTCCTCCATCACCTTGTTTTATCATTTGCTCAACAACTCCTTTTGAACAAAGAAAAGTTCCAGTAAGTTTAATATCTACAACTTTTTGAAAGACCTTTTCGTCTAAATCTATAATTGGCACTCTATCTTCTGCACGAGCATAAGCTGCATTGTTTATCAAAATATCAATTCTCCCAAACTCTTTAATAGTTTGCTCAATCATATTTTTAACATGATTCTCATTAGTTACATCTACGACTAAAGGTAAAGCCTTGCTTCCTTCAGCTCTTACTAAATCTGCGACACTTTCTATATCCTTCCAACCTATAGCTTTTTCATCTTCAGGAAAACTTTCGGGATCTCTTCCTGTTCCTGTAACTACCACATCTGCTCCAAGTTTTGCTAATGCTATAGCTGCAGCCCTTCCTATTCCTCTAAGCCTTCCTGCCCCTGTTACTATGGCAACCTTTCCTTTTAATTCTTTTTCCATTCCATTCCTCAGTTATTTAGATTTTTACAACATTCTAGTCGATTAATTCATTAATTTTAACAATAGAATTTTCTATATCTTTGGTAATTATTGTAATATGCCCCATTTTTCTTCCTGGTTTGGCTTGTTCTTTGTTGTACATTTTTACAAAATGATCCGGTAATTTAGAAATTTCTTCAATTATTTTTTCATAATCTTTTTTTTCAAAAAAGTCTCCTAAAATATTTTTCATGATAGCTTGTTTTTTTATTTTAGGGGCTTCAAACTTTTTCTCTGTTAAGATACTTCCAAGAACACTGAATTGAGATATTGAATGAGCGTCTCTAGTTAAATGGCCAGAATTATGAGGCCTTGGTGCAATTTCATTAAACAAAATATTATTATTTTCGTCCAAAAACATTTCTATTGCTATAATGCCTGTTAGATTGATTTTATTTATAAATTTTTTTGCTAAATTAATTGCTTCTTTTTTTACAGATTCGTCTAGACGAGCTGGAGAAATAGAAATATCTAAGATTCCATTTTTATGAATATTTTCTATCGGATCAAAATAAAAGATCTCTTTAAGTTTATTTCTTCCTATAATAATTGAAAATTCTTTTTTGAATTTTATCTTTTCTTCAATAATATAATCAGTTTTCGTGTCTAATTTTTTGCTAATTTCAATAATTTTATCTAAAGAATCTAGATGGAATTGTCCTTTACCATCATACCCTAAAGTGTTGGTTTTTATTATGACAGGTAAATTTATGTTTGAACTTTTCAATTCTTTTTTTAGATCTAATTTTTTACTATACCTAATAAATTTTGGGGTATTAATGTTGCATTCGATAAAATTATTTTTTTCATTGAGCCTGTTTTGAGAAATAGAAAGGATAAATTTACTTGGGAATATTTGTATTTTTCCATCTAAATAATCTAGACATTTTAAAGGAATGTTTTCAAACTCATATGTAATTACATCGCAATTATTTATTAATATATCCAACGCACTTCTATCTTCATAATCTTTTTGTATATGTATAGATTTGGTAAACTTTGCTGGAGGGGAGGGAGCTGGGTCAATAAAGTATACAGTTTTGTTGTCCTTGATTAGAGATTCAGCTAACATTTGGCAGAGTTGACCTCCGCCAAGTATTCCTACAGATTTTTTTTTCATGATTAATAAATTATGGCCAAGAGCCTATTTCACTGTCTTTTATGATAGATCTACTAGTTTTAGATATTTTATCTCTAAGTTTCTTTTCTATTTTTTTATCATTAATAGCTAAAATTTTAGCTGCAATTAATGCTGAATTTTCTGCACCATTGTCACCTATAGCTACAGTAGCAACAGGGACACCTTTTGGCATTTGAACAATTGAAAGCAATGAATCTATTCCACTAAGAGTTGAAGATTTTATAGGAACTCCAATTACAGGAAGTTCTGTTATTGATGCAACCATTCCAGGCAAATGAGCAGCACCTCCAGCTCCTGCAATAATTACTTCTATTCCTCTTGCTTTTGCTTTTTTGGCATAATCAAACATTAAATCAGGGGTTCTATGGGCAGATATTATTTTGATTTCATGGCTAATTTCAAGATCTCTCAAAACCTCTGATGCCAAATTCATGGTATCAAGGTCACTTTTGCTGCCCATTATTACTGATACTTTAGGTTTAATGATTATTTCCTATCTTGTAAAAAGTTAATTATAGCATTCAATGAATGCTTAGGCTCATCAAAGGTATTTTTATGATTGATTTCTTTGAGTGTATATAAAATTTCTGCGTCAATCTCTTTTAATAAAGATTTAGTTAAATTATAGTTATCATCCTTTTCACCCATAATAATAAAGTGTTTGTTTTTTTCCCACTTTATAGTATCTATTGCTCCTTGCCAATGTAGGGCTTTTTCAAAAATTTCACTATAAATCAAATATTTAGAATCCCCTGTTTTTTTTCCTAGGTTTTTCATTGCTTTAGAGCGTTTTATAAATCTTTTTTCCTCTAATTTTGGTGATCCAGGGTGCATTCCTAAAGAAATCAATTTATCTAATTTGATATTTTTAGAAGCTGCTTCAAATCCAGCTCTTGCACCCATAGAAAATCCAATGTAGTCAAATTTCGTACAATCTATATCTTTGCTAATTTCATTAATATTTTGTGCCATATCGCTCACTGAAAAATTTTTATTATCAAGATTTGCTTTTTCTCCGTGACCTGAAAAATCAAATAAATGAACTCTTCTTATTTTTGATAGCTCTTCCACCCATCCATTTTTAATCCATAGTTCTTTATTTTGAGCCATACCATGTCCAAGAATTAAGTCAGGGCCTTTACCAAAAGTTAAATATGTTTCCATTAGCTCTATTTTAATTTTTTTATATATTTATCATTATATTGTAAGTGAATGTTATGGAGGTTAATTTGAGTAAAAATCTTGATAAAACAGCTATGGTAGTTACCGCACATCCTGATGATGCTGAATGGGGATGCTCAGCATCAGTAGCAAAATGGACTAGACTTGGATGGGATGTAGTATATGTGCTTTGTACTGATGGTTCAAAAGGAACAGAAGACAGATCTATTTCTAATAAAGAATTATCTAATATAAGAGAGAAAGAACAAAAAAATGCTGGCAAAATACTAGGATTAAAGGCAATTGAATTTTTAGGATATCCAGACGGATATTTAGAGCCCACATTAGATTTAAGACGTGATATTTCTAGAGAAATAAGAAAATATAAACCTTCAATATTGATAACAACTAACCCAAATAGAGACTTGATAAATGGATCTTATCTGGGGCACCCAGATCATTTTGCTGCTGGAGAAGCAGCTTTGTCAGCAGTTTTTCCTAGTGCTCGAGATCACCTGACTTTTCCAGAATTGCTTGAAGAAGGTTTAGAACCTCATAAAGTTAGGCAAGTTTGGATAAATATGTTTAATATTGGTTCGGGAAGTAAAGAAAATTGGTTTTTTAACCCGATAGAAAAAACTGATTTAGAGACTGCAATTAAAGCTTTACAGGCACACACGAGTCAAATTCCAGACCCTAAGAGAGCTAAAGAATACATGACAAAAAGAAGAGAAGAAATAGGACAAATCTGCAACACTTCTTATGCAGAGGCTTTTGCTAAATTTGAGTTAAATTAACTCAAATTGCTTCACTCTCTGTGTTTTCGATTTTTTCATCTCTAATTGAATTGAACTCTCTATCAATTGTTTGAGTGATCATTCCTCCATCAGATGTATGAAGAACAAATCTGGCACCTAATTCCATTGTTTTAAGCGTTCTTTCTTCTGAAAACCCATGAACCATTACAGGTATATTGTGTGATTCTGATATTTTAATTATTTTTGATAATGCATCAATGTATTCTTTATTTTCAAGTTCATCAGGAATGCCCATAGATGTTGAAAGGTCATTAGGCCCCACAAAAACACCATCAATTGGTCCTTTTTCAATTAAATTATCCAAATTATTGACTGCTGTAATACTTTCAATTCCTACAATGAAGATTTTGTGACCATTTTTGTTGTCTAGATATTCCTTTGTTTTCTCACTAGGAAATTTACCGGATTTTAATACATCTTCAAAGGCCTTCCCTTTTAGTGGATGTAAATAAGTTTTCCAAGCACATCTTTGAATAATTTCTGCATCTTCACAATACGGAACTAATACTCCATCAGCTTTAGCGTCAAGGGCTATAGCTACAAGTGTAGGATCTGGGTCTGCCACTCTAACAATTACAGTCAGCCCTACTCCTTGGCCTGCTGATACCATGCTAGCTATTTCTCCTCTCGAGTAGGAACCATGCTCAGAATCAATAATTACATAATCCAGAGCTTTAGACGAAAATGCAGGCGCCCATCTAACCCCTTCTATAAAATTGATCATTGTTCCAAATACCCTGCCACCTTCATTTAGCTTATTTTTTATATCTTGAGGTTTCATAAATCCAACTTTCTATATCTCTAATTCTTTAAAATTTTTTACTATATAATCTGGGGGCTTCAAATCTTCTGGATATTTTCTCCCCATACTTATCCAAATAGTTTTTAGTCCTATTGATTGTGCTCCAATTATATCTGTATAAGGATTGTCGCCTATAAAGGCTACATTTTCAACTTCTTTTAATGTTAAATTTAGTTGTCTCAATGTTTCTAAGAATATTTCCTTATTTGGTTTAGAGTGTCCAAAGATTTCAGATGCAATTACGAAATTATATTTATTTTCTAATCCAGTATTTTTGATTTTTTCATATTGATAATGACTTCCGTTTGTTACTATTCCAAAATTTATTTTTTTCTTTACCAATTTATCTAGAAATTCAGAAACACCTTCATAAGCCGTAACCAATTGAGACATGTTTCTATAGTAGTAGTCATAAAATTCTTCGTAATTTAAATTAAATTCAAGGAATCTTTTTTTTATTTGAAAGAGTGCATGCTTAATATCAAAGTCATTATAAGAATTAAGACTCCAAAAATATTCAATAGCTTCTTCATTAGTAAAAAAGCTGAAACAATCAAAGTCATTGCATAATTTTATGCATAATTTATCAAAAGCTTTTTTTCTATCTATCAAGGTATCATCTAGATCAAAAGCTATTCCTTTAAATTTAGACAAACTTACATTCATGCTGTTCTAACAGACCCTCGCAATATAGAAGCTTCATCAGAACACATAAAATATATAATGTTGGCAACACCTTTAGGATCTGCTAAAATTTTTTTTGTGTCTGAATACTCTTTTTTATTCCCTGTTATATCTCTAGTAGTCTCTATTTGAGCATTTTTTAATGGAGTATTTACTGATCCAGGCAATATATCATGAACCCTAATTCCATATTTAGACAATTTGTCTTCTAAAACTAAAGCGAGTCCATGAACACCACCTTTTGATGAACCGTAAGCAAAAGAAGAAGAGCTTCCTAAAACTCCTGCTCCCGAGCTAGTTAAAATTATTGTCCCGCCTTTTTGCTTTTGCATTAATGATCCGACATGTTTGCTCATTAAGTAACTTCCAGTAAGATTAATGCTTATTACAGAGTCCCATATATCATCAGGAAATTCGTCTAATTCTATTGACGCTCCTTGTAAAACTCCTGCTAAATTTATAAGAATATCTATACCTTTGAGCCATTGAGTAGCTGCCAAAACACCACCTGAAACCTGATTTGAATCTCTTACATCGACGTTCCAATACCTGATATCAAGGTTTTTTTTGTTCAGCTCGTTAGTTAAATTCATTCCCTCTTCATTGTTAACATCAAAAATAGCAACCTTTGCCTCATTCTCTGCGAAAATTTTTACAACTTCTCTACCTATACCTGTTGATCCTCCTGTTACAATTATCTTTTTGCCTTTCATATTGATGTTCATACTTTTACTCCTGAATCTTTTTTATAATGTGGATTAATCAGCAAAAAACTTTGCAACATTTCTTCTTTGAATTTTTCCAGTGGCAGTTCTAGGTAATTCTTCAGCAAAATATATTTTTTCTGGTATTTTGAAAGCAGCCAAAGATTTAGAACAAAAGTCTTGTATCTCTTTATCAGAAACTTGAGAGTTTATTACTAATGCAGCATGAACTACTTCTCCGTACTTTTCATCTGGGGATGCAAAGCAAACAGCTTCATTTACACTCGGATGATTTAAAAGCACAGCGTCTACTTCTAGAGGGGATATTTTTTCTCCACCTCTATTAATCAGCTCTTTTATTCTTCCTGTTAGATTTAAGTAACCATCTTCATCTAAGAAACCTTGGTCTCCTGTTCTAAACCAACCATCAATATAAGACTCTTTATTGGCCTCTTCATTGTTATGATAACCGCTAGTTACATTTTCTCCTTGAATCACTACCTCTCCTACCTGATTATCATCAAGCATGCTTCCAAGTGTTTCCATGGACATGATATTTATTTTTACACCTGTAGGTTTACCAACACTACCAGCTTTTCTTTTTTCAGGAGGCATTGGATTTGAACTCATTTGATGAGAAGCTTCTGTCATGCCATAAGCTTCAAGGACAGGAGCTCCAAATCTTTTTTCTAAGTCATCTAAAACAGACGGTGCTAATGCAGCTGAACATGATCTAATAAATCTAAAAGATTTTTTTGGAGCATTATCTTCCTCAGCTCTTATAAGTAAAATTTGGTGAATTGTTGGGACTGCTGAATACCAAGTTGCTTTATTGTTTTTTTGAAGGCCCCAAAATGCACCTGCTGAGAATTTTTCTGGTATCACAATTTCTCCACCACTTGCTAAAGTTGATAAAGCTACACCAATAAGCCCATGTACATGAAACAAAGGCATAACTACCAAAGCAATATCGTTATTGTTTAATTGATACGTATCTACTATATTTTTTAGAGATTTTAGCAAGTTTTTATGTTTTAAAGGAACCCCTTTAGGTCTGCTTGTAGTTCCTGATGTGTGAAGAAAAAGACAAGAGTTGTTTTCATTAGGAGTGCTTGATTTTTTTTCTGTTGTTTCTTTTGAGTTGAACTCCATTTTTAAAGAACCATTATTAAATGAAACGATAGATACAGGAATGTTTTTTTCTCCGGCTTTCTTAATTACATTATGTCCTTCTGAGGTTATAACCATTGATGGATTAATGTCCTCTAAGTAAAAATCAAACTCTTCGTCAGTAAACTCAGGATTTAAAGGGGCAGCTATTGCGCTTGTATTTGTTACTGCTAAAAAACTTATTATGAATTCAGCATTATTTCTTAATACTATAACTATTGGTTTCTCGTTTTGAGTTCCAAAAGAAACCAACTTCTCAGATGTATCTTTTACAAGATGCTTCAATTCTAAATAATTTATTTTTTCTTTATCAGGGATTGTTATAGCTATATCTTTATCTTGGCCAGAGTTTAATATGTGAGGAAGGATTTTATTCATTTTTATTCAGTCTTTATGTGTTTTTTCCTATTGTATAAAAAAAGACAGGATCTAACAGTCTTTTCTGCCTAAATCTGGAGATTCTTTTACAATTTCTATAGGAGTGTTTCTAGCTACGATTAACTTTAAATCTTTCTTTCCTGTGTTGATAGGTTGATGCAGAGCTCCATCAGGGACAAAAATAAAATCACCTTCTGATATCTCTTCTTCTATTTCTAAGTTGTCTCCATGTAAAAATATTCCTTGCCCAGATAAAACATAAATTGCTGATTCACAATTGGTATGAAAATGAGTAGTTGAACATCTATCTTTTGGAATACTTGCAATTGCCATATGTATGTTTTCAGCTTTGCTTAGATTTTCAGAAACACCTGCCATTCTTATCATTGCACCTGAATTTATTTCTTCCTCTAAATTATCTTTTTTTGTTATTATTATTTTTTTCATAGACTTATTAATTCTTTCTTGAAAATGTATTATAAATACAATCTTAGCTCAAAAAGGATGAATAATGTACGGTACGATTTTTAATTTAAAGCTCAAAAAAGGTCATGAGAAATCAATGTTAGAAGAAATGAGTTCTCAAAATGACCCCCCTCCTGGTATGGTTGCATGGTTTTTAATGACTCCAGATGATAAATCAAAAGATTGGATTGGGGTGGCTGTGTTTAATTCAAAAGAAGATCATATTAATAATGCTAATCGACCTGAACAAAATGAATATTTTCAAAGAATAATGCAACATTTAGACGAAGAACCAAAATGGATAGATGGAGAATACCCTGTATCTGAAATAATCTGATTATGGGTCTGAGCAATCTCTCATAAAACCACAATTGTGACAAATAATCTTACAATGAAGTTTTACAGTTTTTGCTTTACAGATTTCACATGAATCAGAAAGATCAATTTTGTTTTTGCTATTCATATATAAGAATATTTAAATAAAGTTGAATCTAAATGTCAACAATTATATATATTTTACTTATTATTTAATTTCCACTCCTTGTAAACATTTCTTCTTTTTTCCATAAATTTTTTATAATCATCAATCACCTTTTGCCTGAACGGATCAACTGTATCGACTACAGGGGTGCCTAAGTAATTCATTCCTTTTGGCCAAATATAAATATTTTCAAGATTCTCTGGAATTGGAGTAGGCTTTCTCCATTCATCCTCTCCAACAAAAGACGAAAACCAAGCATGGAAAATCATCAAAGATATCAATCCAGCCACTAACAAAATAATTGGTATTCTAATGTCCTCTTTGCTGATCAAAAGCTTATTTATTTATTTTCCTGGGATTATTGCTTTTATTAATAGTTTTACAGGGAGCAATATTAATTTTATAGGCAAAAGTATAATATTGAAAAAAAACATATTTTTTCCTTCTTTTAAGATCTATTAACATTATATACCCAAATAACTAAAGACCCACAATCTTATATTAAAAGATATTATGTATCATAAAATAGATATAAAATATCGCTTGACAAGTTTGATATAAATAATTATTTTTTAATTAACAAAATATTAAATGATATAAAATATCAATTTGGAGGTTTATTTATGAAGCTTACAGCTTACAGTGTAAAATTAAAAAAAGTGGTAGATATTGCTCAACCTAAAATAGTTACTATGAAGAATGGTAGAAAGGCAGTTTCTGGCGTTGCGGCTGAAGACTCTTCTTCAAAGGTGTTTCGAATCTTGAGTGATAAAGATGTTGCAGAAGTGGAAAAGCAATTAGGCTAATTCAATTTATTTCTCGTATTTTTTAGCTCTTGAATTTTGCAATCCGCTTCCGTAAGGTTTTTGGCTATAAAATACATGGGGTTGAGAGGCAAGGCAAGAATAAGTTATTAACATTCTCTCAACCCCGCCATTTTAATCTTCAATAATAGTTGATGAAGGTATACAACCTCTAAGTTAATTCTTTTTCTAACTCTTTTAAAGATTCTTCCACTGATAAACAAATATGTTCAATTTCGTCTGATGTAACCGTCAAGGGTGGTGCGATTGGGATTATGAAAGCAGGAACTCTTATCCAAATTCCTCTGTCCTTCAATTTTTGTGTAAGAATTTGATTTATTTTTAGCGATGAATCAAAGTGCTCTTTAGATTCTTTATCCTTTACTAATTCGAGCCCTTGCAACAGGCCAACACCTCTATTTTCACCCACTATTCTGCTTTTATTTTTTATTTCTTCTAATCTTTCAAAAAGTTGCTTTCCTCTATTCTTAGCATTGCTAATTAAATCTTCTTTTTCCAATATTTCTAAATTTTTAAGTGCTGCTGCAGCTCCACCTGGATGAGCAGAATAAGTATACATATGACTCCAAGCATTTGATGAATCACCATCAAATGCAGTCGATATTTTAGAACTAGAAATAGAACCTCCTAAAGGGAAGTATCCGCTAGTGATTCCTTTGGCAAAACTCATAATATCAGGTTCTACGTTAAAAAAGTCAGAACCAAACCACTCTCCTATCCGACCAAACCCAGTGATAACTTCATCAAAAATCAGTAAAATTCCATATTTATTACATATTTCTCTTACTCTTGGCCAATAACTTTCATGAGGCACAACTCCTCCTAATGGTTGAGATATAGGTTCTCCCAAAAAACAAGAGATCGATTCTGGACCATTAAATAAGATCTTTTCTTCTATTTCTTTAATACAGTTATCTGTAAATTCTTCTATATTTTCATTATTATGATTTTTCCTGTAAAAATCTGGTTGCCTAACATGAACAAGATTATTGGGAGCAGGTTGATAATCTGTTCTAGGAAATCCAGGATGTCCTCCAAGCCACATAGTTCCATAAGTAGACCCATGATAGCTTCCGTCTCTTGAAATAATTTTAAATCTCCCTTTTTCACCATTCCTTACATGATAAGCTTGAGCCAATTTTAAGCTTGATTCATTTGCTTCTGAACCGCCTTGGCAAAAAAAAGTTTTAGTTAGGCTACCAGGAGTAATTTCTGAAAGTTTCTTTGCTAATTCAGCTGATTTTGGTGTTACTCCTGCGTAAACATTCATGCTGACGGTACTAATTTGATCATAAATTGCTTTTGCTATTTCTTCTCTACCATGGCCTACATTTCTGAAATACATACCGCTTATTCCATCTATATATTTTTGATTATCTGCGGAATTTAAGTGAATGCCTTCTGAACTTTTTATAATAAGAGGGCCTCCTTCTTTTTCTAAAGAAGATTCATTTATCATACCTATATACATGTGTTTGTTTGCAGATTGAGCTACTTTGTGGGTATATTTTTCAGACATATTATTTATCGTTTTTTTTGAATATAAGTGAATGAATATATGAATTCAATGTTATTTGAAAATAATTTTTGGGTTTCTAAAAGATAATTAAATTAGTAATATTACATAAAATTAATAATCTAAATAATAATGATTGTAGATGTACATACACACCTTCCTACACATAAAGAAGCTGTACCAGAAAACGAAATAATAACAGAAGAAATGATGAGATCAGGGGATTCTATTAAGCTAACCAATAGTGTTGAAGAATATTTGAGTGATATGGAAATAGTTGATAAATCTATTTTATTCGGGATTGCTTCTAGACCAAAAACTGATAGAGATTTAGGAGAATTATTTGGTGCAGGTAAAGATTGGGGAGAAGGTGTAAATCAAAATGATGTAGCATCAATAATTTCAAAAAAATATCCAGAAAAAGTAATTCCATTTATGAGCTTGCATCCAGATGCTGAAGATTGGAATATTGAATATGATAGATGTTTAGGAGATTTGGGAATAAAAGGAATTAAATTGGGCCCCAATTATCAAGATTTTGACCCTAATAGTTCTTCTGCTTACGATTTATTTTCAAGATTACAAGAAGATAATATTCCAGTTATTTTTCACCAAGGAACTAGTCCTATGCCAGATGCTCCTCTTATTTACACACATCCTTTAACTACAGATAAGATTGCGATGGCTTTTCCAGATCTAAAAATCGTATTAGCTCACTTGGGGCATCCATGGCAGACAGATTGTTTATCAGTAGTTAGAAAACACAAGAATGTATGGGCAGACGTTTCTGCTCAGTTTTATAGACCATATTCTTTTTGGCAAGGTATGAGATTATTCTATGAATGGGGTTGTACTCAAAAAATACTATTCGCTTCAGACTGGCCAGTAACAAATCCAAAAGATAGCATTTTTCATCTAAGAAACTTATCAAAATTTGCTAAAGACTATAATTTACCAGAAATTCCTGAAGATGAAATTGAGGGAATAATCAATAGAGACGCTTTAGATATTTTGGGAATTGATTGATTTTTTGTTATCAAATCTTTAAACAATTAAATATTCTTTTTTATACTAACCTTTTCTTGCTTCAAAGAATTCGTTATGGTGGAGCTGAGGGGGATCGAACCCCTGACCTCATCGCTGCCAGCGATGCGCTCTCCCAGCTGAGCTACAGCCCCAATGTTTTAATTTTACAAGAATTAAGTTAGGGAAAATATTAAATATTTACTCTCCATGTGTACCGGATAACCAATCTCCATAAACAGGGTATTGTATGCAAATAAATTCTATATATGACGGTATTCCCTTATTATTTGCTTCAATGGCTCTATTTAGAGCAGGGATAATTTCATCAGGTTCTTCTATTCTTTCTGAATGTAAGCCCATGTCTCCTAAAACCTTAGACATATCTACAGTATCATAACCTTGTACTTCATGAGTGTATGGATCATGCCCATCACCCCAAAACCCAGGGCCATAACCAGAAAAACCGCCATTACTAATATGTACGACTGTTATTCCTATTTTTTCTCTTACTGGAACCTCTAGGTTACCTAACATGTAACCTAATCCAGCTTCACCTGTAACAGCTATACAAGCTCTATTAGGATACGCTATTTTTGCAGCCATAGTAGCAGGAAGACTAAAACCTAATGAAGAAACGTTACCCCACCCTAAAAATCCTCTTGGAATCAAGGTTTCATAAACTGTGCTTAGCTGGTCTCTTGTATTCCCTGATTCGTGAGTTACAAAAGAATTATTTCCATCTAATACTTTCATAAGATCGTTGTATACCCTATAAGGGTTTATAGGTTTATCTGTACTTTTCAACGGGCCTTTGTATATTTCATTGTCTTTTTCTTTCTCAGAATCAATTTCTTTTTGTGATATTTTAGCAGCTGTTCCTTTGCCAGAAGTTTTATTTTTCATTTCTCTTACCAGCTCAATTAAAGTAAGTTTCGCATCACCGACAAGTGCGTGAGCAGATTTATAAATTTTATTTATATGATCTTCATTGATATTCGCGACAATTATTTTTTTGCTATTTGCATTAGGAATTGCATGAGAAAATCTACCAGGAGACAAACTTGAACCTATAGATAAAATAAGATCAGATTCATTGATAAAATGAGAGGTGTGCTTTCCTCTAACTCCTATTGAAAGATTATGGTTTTCAGGAAATGCGCCTTTTGCTTTTAAGGTTGTCACTACAGGAATATTTGAAAGTTCTACGAACTCAAGTAATTCATCCGTTGCATCAGAATACAAAACTCCTTCTCCAGCGTATATTATTGGTTTTTTGGAATCAATTATTAAATCTACCGCTGTTTTTACATCATCATTATTTGGAGAAGACTTCCAAGATTTTACAGGCTCGTAAATATCAATATTTTCATCATAAGTAGCAGATGCATCTGGTACAGCTATTATCACGGGTCCAGGCTTTCCATTTCTAAGCATAGTGAAAGCCTTTCTCATAAATTCAGGAGTTCTTTCAGGTTTATCAATATATCCGTACCACTTTGCTACTGATTTGAGACTTGATGTTAGATCAAATTCACTATTTTCTGAATTGCCTGCTGGAACACCGTCAGTGATACATAAAACAGGTGTGTTATCCTCATAAGCTTGAGCTAAACCTGCATACGCTACTTGCAATCCTGCTGCATTAACTCCACCCTGAACGGTACATACACCTATCTGTTTACCAGATGTAACCCTAGAAAACCCATCAGCCAATGCTACGGCATATCTATCATCTCTCATCATAACCATTGGAAGCTTTTCTTTACCGAAAGCATTATTAACTTTGCAAACTGGAAATGTTGAGACCCAGTCTATACCTTCTGCTTTAAGTATTTTTGCAATACCAGTTCCTATATCTATCATTTCTACCCCTCATTTATAGTTTATTTATTCATTAAGCTAATTTGATAGCTAATTTTAAGGGTATTCTATATCAAGAAAAAATAATTGGAATAGAGGGTATATTATTTTGGGTACGTGATTCGCAAAATTCAATGTAAAAAAATAATATAAATAACTAGACTGACCTTACACTCCTTCTAAATGTCCAGCAAATAAGAAAAATTCCTGTCGAAGATAATGCCATCGATGGACCTGATGGTAAGTTAAGGTGATATGAAAAATATAAACCAGTCACTGAAGCGATGACGCCAAAAAAGCTACCAACTATCATAGCAGAAAAGAAATTTTTCATGATTAATTTTGCAGCAGCAGCAGGGGTTATTAGCATGCTTAGAACAAGTATAATTCCTACTGATTGCAATGCTCCAATCACAGCTAAAGATAAAACTATCAAAAAAATATTGTCAAATAATCTTGAATTTAAACCAGTAACTTTTGCTCCTATGGGATCAAAGCTAAGATACAAAATTTGTTTATAAAAAATTATTAAAGTAACGATAACAATTAATGATAAAGCTAAAGTGCTTAAAACATCTGATGTAGAAACTCCTAATATTTGTCCGAATAAAATATCTTCTATATTCAAAGTAAGATACTGATTATATTTCTTAAGTAGAATGATTCCTGTAGCAAAAAAGGTAGAAAATATAATTCCTATTGCTGTATCTTCTCCTACTGAAGATTTACTAATTATATAACCTAGTGTTATAGCGATAATAATTGCTGCAGGAAGTGCTGATAAAAAAATTGTTATACCTAAAACAGACCCAATTACCAATATTGGCAAACTAGCATGAGCTATTGCATCTCCCATAAATCCTAAGTTCCTGTTTATTACGAAAGAGCCTATTAAAGGAAGAGTTATGCCCACCAAAATTGAAACGAAAAGTGACCGGACCATGAAATCATATGAAAACGGTTCGAATATTAAATCAAGCCCCATTTGCATTTCCGTGATTACCTAATTTATGATTTTCAAACATAGATCCGTGTGGACCGTATAATTCAGAAAGAACCTCTTGAGTGAAAACTTTTAATGGATCGCCATATGCACAGCAATGCCTATTTAGACATAGGACTTCATCAAATCTATCTGCAATAGTATTTATATCATGGGTGGCTATCATAATAGTTTTGCCAGAATCTTTTAATTTTCTTAATACTTCAATTAGATCCATTTGAGAGCCAACATCTACACCACTAAAAGCTTCATCGAGGAGCAAAATATTTGCTCCTTGTGCTAAAATTTTTGCTAATAACACACGTTGTCTTTGACCGCCTGACATTTCATCAACACGATCTTCAATCTTTTCATATAAACCAACGTCATTTAAACACTCTTCTATTAGAGAATTGTTATTTTTTGAAATAAAAGGCAGTGATGGGAAGTTTTTTGTAATACCTAAATTAACAACTTGTCGAGCAGTTAATGGAAAGCTCCAGTTCAGGTTTTCATTTTGTGGGACGTAACCAATGTTTCCTTTTCCTTTTTCAGCATCAATTCCATTTATTTTAATTGACCCATTGGTAATAGGAACTAATCCAGTAATGGCATTAAATAAGGTAGTTTTACCTCCTCCATTAGGACCAACTACTGCGACAAGGCTATTTTTATTTACTGAAAATGTAACCTCATCTAAAACTAAGCTGTTTCCAAGCTCTACACAACATGATTCAGAAACTATTGAATTATTTACCAATTTTATTCTCTTTCAGTTTGTTTGTTATTATATTTATCATAAGAACAGCAAACTTTATCTAACC
>JAYZJV010000040.1:0-21109 GCA_036164085.1 Chloroflexota bacterium
ATGAAATTGTTTTAGTGATAACTAAAATAGATCTAGTAAATAATAAAAAACTGTCAAATATAAAAAATGAATTAAAGAAGTTTTTATCTAATAACAGTTTTGATGATTTAGACATTATAGAAATTTCTACAAAAGAAAAAATCGGAATTGATAATTTAAGAAAAATAATAAATGAAAAATATAATCTCATAAAAAAAGATTTATATCAGCCTGCTAGGCTTTCCATAGACAGAGTGTTTTCAATTGAAGGGAAAGGCACTATCGTAACAGGGACACTACTAGGTAACAATATTACAAAAAGTTCAGAATTAGAAATAATACCAAATTTTAAAGAAATTAAGATCAAAAGCTTAGAATCATTTAATAAAGAAATGCTTGAAATTACTCCAGGTAGCAGAACTTCAATTAATATTCAAAATCTAAATAAATCAGACATCAAAAGAGGAGAAATTATAGCTGAAAAAGATTATATTGTAGAATCTGATTTTGCATATGTAAATTTAAATTTGATAAAAAAAATTAAATATAATTCTGAAATCTCTTTTCATACTGGAACTTCAAAATCTATCGGAATCGTAAATAAAATCAAGGATTCAAAAGTATTTAAAATTAAACTTAGAAACAAAATTCCATTTCTAGTGGGGGATAAATTTATTATTAGAAATAATAACGGAACGGTTGGTGGAGGAGAAATTATATTGCATGAAAAATTGGATCATGAATACGAACTAAAAGATTTTGTAATTACTGATATAAATAAAATTTCTATACTTCTTAAGGAACATAAAACATTATCATTAATAAATTTACAAATGTATTTGGGAAAAAATCTTTCATGGATAAATAAAATCTTGAAAAATGAAAAAAAATTTTTTTTATTTGAAAACAATTCATACATTATTAAAAGTAAAGATTTAAAACTAGAAGCTAAAAAATTCTATAAAGAAATTTTGAAATATCATGAAAAATATCCTCTTAGAAAAGGAATCATGCTATCAGTATTAAACAAAAAAATAGAAAAAAAGATTTTAATCGAAACATTAATACAAAATAAATTAATAAAAATAAACAACGGGTTTGTGCAAAAATATTCTTTTGAATCTAATCCTAATGATAAAGAGTTAATAGTTATAAAACAGTATTTAAATAATTTAGAAAGTAATGGATTTA
Source organism: Chloroflexota bacterium (assembly GCA_036164085.1). Lineage (GTDB taxonomy): Bacteria > Chloroflexota > Dehalococcoidia > Lucifugimonadales > Lucifugimonadaceae > TMED-70. The sequence goes on from JAYZJV010000040.1 coordinate 1,171, forward strand.
TGCCCCCTACTAACAAGCATTTAAATAGAGAAATCATGAATTATCTAATAAATGAAAATGTGATTGTTAAGTGTTCTGACAAAGTAATTTATACAACAGAATCATACAACAAATTAAAAGAAAAAGTTCTAAATTTAAACGACAAATTCCAAGAAATTAACATTGAAATAATAAGAGATAATCTAGGGCTAAGTAGACAATATTGCTTAGCAATTTTAGATAATTTAGAAGCAAATAAAATCATTAAAAGAAAAAAGTATTAGACTATTTCCTGATACCATATTTCCATGATAGTAAAAGGTTAGAAGCAACAAAAATTGAACTATATGTTCCTATGATTACTCCAAGAAGCAATACTAAAAGAAAATCCCTCAAGGATTGTCCTCCAAATAATAACATAGACATAATAACTATTGATGTTGTAATAGAGGTGCCTAATGATCTAGTAATAGACTCTCTTACTGACTGATTAACTACATTCATAAATTCCATAGATTTATTAACTATAAGATTTTCTCTTATTCGATCAAAAATAACAATCGTGTCATTAACTGAATAACCAATCACTGTTAATATCCCTACAATAAAAATAGAATTAACGACGGATCCAATAAATATACTGATTAATATAAATAATCCCATAACAACAATAACGTCATGTATAAGAGTTAGAATTGCAGCTATAGCATATATATAAGATTGTTCTACATTTCTAAAAGCGTAGATTATATAAAGCATCACAAATAAAGATGCCACAAATACTGCAATTATAGAATTACGGATAGTATTATCAGCTACTGACGACCCAACAGTGTTTACATCTAATGTAACTGGAGCCTCACCTATTATGTTTTTTAGTTCAACATCAATATTTTCTTTTCCTGTTGCACCTACATCAGTGGTTCTAATAAAAAACTCTTTATTCCCCATGGATTGAATTATAGATGTATCAAATCCTGCATTTTTTATACTTTCAGCAATTTGATCTTGAGTTGGATTTTTATCAGTCCATCTATATGTAATTGTAGACCCAGAAGTGAAATCGATTCCCAATGGTAAGCCAGGTATAAATAGCAAAAAAGCTGAAATAATTATAGCAACTATTGAGAAATAAAAGAGATATATTCTTTTTGACAATAAATTCATTTCACGCTTCTCCATCTGTGTTCTTTTTTGAAATAGGAATAAATAAACTAGTCTTAACAAAAAGATTGTTTATTGTAATTAATCTAACTAAAATCCTATTAACTTGAAAGCTTGTGATCATACTCAACAAAACACCTAATCCTAAAGTTAGAGCAAATCCCTGCATAATTGAAGTTGAGAAGTTAGATCCAAACCAATAAAGAACTATAGCTGTAATTATTGTAGAAAAATTACCGTCTCTTATAGAAGGCCATGCTCTATCAAAGCCCACAGTTATAGAGTTTAGTAAATTTCTTCCTGCAATTAATTCTTCCTTTATTCTTTCTGAAATCAAAATATTTGCATCAACTGCAAATCCTATAGAAAGAATCAATGCTGCAGCTCCAGATAAAGTTAATGTTACTGGTAAAATTTTGAATATTGCAATAACAAATAAAAGATAAATAATTAAAGTCATTGAAGCAATTATTCCTGGAATTTTATAGTAAGCTATCATGAAAATCAGAACTAAAATAAAGCCGATTATCCCTGCAGTTAAACTCTTAGTTAAAGATTCTGAACCTAGAACTGCATCAACGTTTCTTTCTTGAATAAGGTCTAATTTAGCAGGTAAAGCACCTGATCTTAATTGAATAGCAATTTCTCTAGCTCTTTCAGCGTCTATATCTTTACCATATATGTAAGCTCTACCTCCAGAAATTGCTTTGTCGGCCCCAGGGCTAACTAATTCTTCATTATCTAGATAAATAGCCAAAAGGTCCCCTGTACGAGATATTCTATCTGTTACTTCATAAAAAATATCAGACCCATCATCATCAAAAACAACGTTAACTACTGGTTGTGATAATTCTGCTACTGTTCCTGGAGAAGCATCTGTTAGATTTTTAGATTCAATTCCAGTTGCTACTTCATTATAATATTGAGGGTCATAACATTTAACTAAATCCCATACGTTTGCATCTAGATCTTCTGGTTTCTCTTTACCACATTCTCTTACTCTAAAATCAAGTTGAGCAGTAGATCCGATTAATCTTTTAGCAGATTGAATTCCTCCACTAATAACAAAGGAATTCAATTCCCCTTCAGGTTGAAGATTTACAAGATTATATTTTGTTTCAGAAAGCGAAAGCATTATTTTCTCAGCTAAACTGTCGTCTCCATAACCAAAATTCAAGACTTTTATTTCCCATGCTCCAAATCCTAGATTATTTAGTTCTTGATATTCTATTTTGGATTCTTTTAATAAGGGTTCTATATCTTCTATATTTGGAAATTCTAAATCTTCACCCTCCTTTTTTCCTTCCAGTCTTATTGGTGAAAAGTTAGCCATTACTGTAACTTCAAATGAGTTAGCTAAATTAGCTTTTATTTGTTCTGCAGAATTTTGATCCAAAGGTTGATCATAAGTTACTATATATTCATTTTCAATTTTTTCTATTAGAAAATCTGATAATCCTGCTGAAGAGATTTTTTCCTTTATATCATCTAACGTTGGATCATTCTTTGAAAAAGAAAATGCAATTTGATCACCTGATTGTGATGGGATTTGAACCAATATTTTATTTGGGGGAGTGCCTAATAACTGTACATTTGCTTCACTTACTCCAAATTCATTGACCCTTTTATCAATTATTTTTCTCACACCCTCTGCATCCTCAACAGTGGGTTCTTCTCCAGCAGTAGAAGTAATAGAATAAACTAAATGAGTTCCACCTTTTAAATCCAGACCTAGAACCATTCCCAACAAGTTATCGTTATTTCCTCTTTCCCAGTTATTAATTTTAATTGGGTTAATAAAAATAACTAATAAGGAAATTACTAAACATATAGTCAAAATAATTATGCCCTTAAATCTCAAATTTATACCTTTCTTTTTATATTTCTAATGAAGCATCATCTAAAGAACTATCAGATTTGATTTTAGAAAGTTCTATTTTTTTTTCAATAACTTCACACATACTTAAATCATTTTTTGTAGGTTCATCTTTACCTATATAAATTTTATAACCAACATCATGCCAATGTATTTCATTCGGAGTTACACCTGTCTTATGTAAATCTTCATGCGATTTCAAATGATCTGTATACATAATTCCATTCAAATGATCAATTTCATGTTCTATCGCTTGAGAAAGTAACTCTTGAGCTGACAATTTAATTTTACCTTGATTTTCATCTAAATATTCTGCATCAATTTTAATTGAACGCTCTATAATACCTGTAAATCCAGGAACACTTAAACATCCCTCTTCTACTTCCCTTACCCCTTCTTTTTTTGTAATATAAGGATTGATCATAATCATCGGATCTTTTTCAGGAATTTGTATTGTTATCATTCTTATAAGTTTTCCTACTTGAGGAGCCGCTAAGCCTACTCCTTTCGCTGATTGCATCGTATCTAACATATCGTGCCCGAACTGAATTATATCTTTATTAATTTCCAATATTTTTTCTGATTTATTTCTCAGTATTGGGTCAGGAAATTTTCTAATAGGTAATATTGTCAAAATACGCTACCTATCTTCCTTCTTTTATTCTAGCCTTTTTACCAGTTAAGTCTCTAAGGTAATAAAGATTTGATCGTCTTACTTTTCCTTTTCTAATAACTTTAATAGAATCAATACTAGGAGAACTTATTGGAATTGTTCTTTCAACTCCTACGCCTGATGCAATTCTTCTTACTGTAAAAGTTTTTCCTGGGACTATCTGAGACCCATTCTTATGAGCACCTTTAATTATATTTCCTTGAAATGCTTGAATTCTTTCTCTTTCTCCTTCTCTAATAAGTAAATTTACAATTACTGTATCTCCACTATTAAATGATTCTATTTTTTCATTACTTTTTAACATATCAAGATAATTTATTTTTTCAGCAGGTTCTTCTGCTTTTGGTTCTTCAGCTACCGGCTCTTCGGCTGCAGGCTCTTCAGCTTTTGGTTCTTCCGCTGCAGGTTCTTCAGCCTTTTTATCTTCTTCGTTCATTTTAAATACACTATCTTTTTTTACAATACGGAGTAATTAATAATATCATTTAAGTGTTATTAAGATATAGTAATTAAGTTCGGTTTATCAAATCATTTCTTCTTTTTTTTGTTCTATCTATAGAAATTTGTTTTCGCCATTCAATTATTTTTTTGTGATCTCCAGAAAGTAATACCTCTGGTACTTTTTTCCCATTAAAATTACTAGGCTTAGTATAAACAGGTCCTTTCAATTTCGATTGAAAATTATCACTAAATGAATCATTTGCAAAAGATTTATTATTTCCCAAGAAACCAGGAGTAAATCTTGATAAGGCTTCAATAAGTAATAAAGCCGGAAGTTCTCCTCCTGATAATACAAAATCTCCCACCGAAATCTCTATGTCTACTTTTTCTTCTATAAATCTTTCATCTACTCCTTCATATCTTCCACAGATAAATATAAGATTTTCTTTTTCAAATAATTTTTCTAAAGTTTTATGGTCAATTAATTTTCCTTGAGGTGATAACAAAATAGTAAAACTTTCTTTTCTTAATTCTTTTATATGATCCACTGCATTTGTTAATGGTTCTGGCATCAAGACCATACCAGGCTCTACTCCATATTGAGTGTCATCAACTTTTTTGTGTTTATTATTGGAAAAATCCCTAAGTTGGTGGAGTTCAATGTTAAATGAAGTGGAAGAATTTTTTTTAAAAGGTAAAGAATTAATATAATCATTCAAAACATCTGGGAAAAGGCTTACAACGTCTAAATTTTTCATAGGATTAATGACCTTGCTTTCCACCTAAAATTTCAAAGATGTGTGGCAAAATACTCTTAACTGCACCTAAACCATCTTTTACTCCACTAGGACTTCCTGGCAAATTTAGTAAGATTTTATTTTTAGCAATTCCGCATAAACCTCTATATATAACAGATGTGTTTATTTTGTTATAACTAGAATTTCTAATCAACTCAGGGATTCCAGGGATGTTTTTTTCAATAAAGTTGTTAGTAACTTCTGGGGTAATATCTCTTTCTGAAATTCCTGTCCCTCCAGTTGTAATTATCAAATTGATTTCGTCAATTGATAAATATTTTTCAATTGACTCAAATAATTTATCTTTATCATCAGGCATTATTAATTTTTCATATAAATCTAAATCCCAATCTAATAGAATATCTACTAAAGTAGTTCCACTTATATCTTGCAAATCAGGATTAATAGATCTTGAGTCAGAAACAGTTATTGATACAAATTTTTTCATAATTTAATTATAAATGAATTAAATCTGTATTTACCCCCAATTGAAATATATTAAGTAAAAAGAGAGAATATTAAATTATATAAATAAAAGAATTCTATATAGCAAAGAATTCCTAAAGGCATTAATTTGATATTGAAAAACTTAGAAATACAGCATACACCAGTTATGGTTCCTGAGATTTTGAAATTTTTAAACGTCTCTTCTGGTGGTAGATACATAGATTGTACATTAGGAGAAGGCGGTCATACAAAAACAATTTTGGAAGCAAGCCACCCAGGAGGAGAGGTTTTAGGAATTGATGCAGATCATGAAGCTATAGAAGTTTCTAAATCAAGATTAGAATCCTATGGTGAAAGGTTTATATATTCCAATAATAATTTCAAGGATCTAAAAAAAGTTGCTATGAAATCTAATTTTATACCGTGTCACGGTATTTTATTTGACCTAGGTGTCTCTTCTCTTCAACTTGATAAGGAATCTAGAGGTTTTTCATTTAGAAGAAAAGCTCCTCTAGATATGAGATTTTCTATAAATCAAACATTAACCGCTAAAGATGTAGTAAATACTTTTTCAGAATCAGAAATAGCTAATATATTATTTCAATTTGGTGAAGAGAGAAGATCAAGAAAAATAGCTAAATTAATTGTTGAAAACAGACCAATAAAAAACGCAGATGAATTATCTGATTTGATAAAAAAAAATCTCAGGCAAACCAATTACAAAATAAACCCATCAACAAAAACATTCCAGGCGCTAAGAATATATATAAACGAGGAGCTTAATGCTTTATCAAGAGCACTAGATCAAGCATTAGAAATAGTAGGTGTAGGAGGAAGAATTGCAATAATTTCCTATCATTCATTAGAAGATAGAATAGTAAAAAATTTCTTTAAGAAAGAATCCAAATATTGTATTTGCCTCCCAAATGTATCAGAATGTGATTGTGGACATATACCTAAAATTAAGATCATAACAAAAAAACCTATAGTCCCTTCTTCTAATGAAATAGAATCTAATAGAAGAAGCAGGAGTGCAAAATTAAGAGTAGTCGAAAGAATTTAAAATGAGCAAAATGTTATCAATTGATATAGGGTCATATTCATGTAAATTAATGTTGACTGAAAAAGTATTTAACACTGTAGATGTACTTTTTTTTGCTGAAAAAAATTATGCAGAACCATTAAGGGACAAAATAACTTCTGAAACTTCTTCTATTATAGAGAATCAAATTAATAATTTAGTTAGAGATTTTAGAAATGTAGATACAGAAATTACAAAATGTAACATAGCCTTTGGAGGGACATCAGTAAATTCTTCAATAATTGAATCGTCTATTGATAAAATAGATTCTGGAGAAATAATAACACAAGAACAACTAAACTTATTATCAAAAAACAATCCTAAAATAAATTCTTTTATTACCAAAAGCACAGCCCATATTATACCTCTTGAATATAGTTTAGATGGAATGGTTGGCATAAGGCATCCACTAGGGATGCATACCAAAAAACTTTCTGTAAATAATTTATACGTAAATATTGATAAAGAAGAAATACAATCTGTCGAAACCATTATTTCGAAAACTGGATTGTCTACAGGAATTATCATGTCTGAAGCCATTGCTAGTTCATCCTATGTTTTAAATTCTGATGAGAAAGAAATAGGCTCATTAATTATAGATATTGGTGCAGGAAGTACTGATTATTGCTACTCCAAAAAAGGGAAACCAATTTTGACTGGGTCTCTACCCGTAGGAGGAAATCAATTTACTTCAGATTTATCTATTGCATTTTCTACAAACCTAGACTTTGCTAATCAATTGAAAATGGAAACAAGTTGTACTCCAGAAAATGAAAGAATAGCAGAAAAAGTAATAATCAAACAAAATGAATCATCGAAAACATTTGAAATAACTAAACGTCAAATTTCTCAAGTACTTAAAGAAAGAGCTATCGAAGTATTCAATTTAATAAGACAGCAGATAGTAGATACTTTAGGTCAAGAGAATTTACCCGAAAGAATCATACTTTGTGGAGGAGGAAGCAAACTAGATGGAATGGTACCTCTCGCAAGATATATATTTCAATCAAAAGCAAGATTAGCAGATATAAAAAACATAAAATTTTTAGGAGAACCTCTCCCTATAGAATCTTTGAATGTTTTATCTATAGCAAATTATGCACATAATTTAGACAAAAAAGTAGAATATTTCCTTTCAACAAACTTTGAACCAACAAAAAATACAGCTAATTTAGTTACTCTAGACCCTAAGATTTTAAACAAAATTGGTTCTTATATTCAAAATAGTGTTAAAATGATTATAGAAAAAATAAAAACAATTTCTAAAGGAAAATAATTTTGGTACAAGATAGCGATCAAAATATAGGTCAAGCTAAAGTTGCTGTTATAGGTGTGGGTGGAGGTGGCTCTAATGCTGTCAATAGAATGTATAAAAATAAAATTTCCCATATAGAATATGCCACTATAAATACAGATGCTCAAGCTTTATCAAATTCAGATGTCCCAAGCAAACTTAGAGTTGGAGATAGATTAGCTAGAGGAATGGGGGTTGGAGGCAATCCTGAAAAAGGCCGCCTTTGTCACGAGGAAGACAGAGAGCATATTTTAGATCTAGTCCAAAATCAAGATATGGTTTTTATCGCAGCTGGGATGGGTGGAGGTACAGGTACAGGAGGAGCTCCTGTAGTTGCTAGTGTAGCCAAAGACTCTGGCGCACTTACTGTTGGAGTTGTAACTAAACCATTTTCATTTGAAGGATCTCAAAGAATAAAACAAGCTGAAGAAGGGGTTACAAGATTAGAAGAACAATGCGACACATTAATTGTTGTCCCAAATGACAGGCTTCTTTTAGCTTCTGATACAAATATTTCAATGGACATGGCTTTTAGAAGAGCCGATGATGTTTTGCGCCAAGGAGTACAATCGATAGCTGAACTTATACTTACTCCAGGAGAAATAAATCTAGACTTTGCAGATGTAACCACTATAATGAAAAACGCTGGTCCAGCATGGATGGCTATAGGAACAGGTAAAGGTGAAGACAAAGCTATTGAAGCAGCAGAAATGGCACTATCTTCTCCATTACTTGAACAAACCATTGATGGAGCTAAAGGAGTTTTATTTAATATTACAGGGGGTTCTGATTTGTCAATAAATGAAATAGAACAAGCATCCCAAACAATATCTTCCGTAGTTGATCCTGATGCTAATATCATTTTTGGAACAGTAACAGATGAAAGACTAAACAATGAAATGAGAATAACTCTGATTGGGACAGGTTTTCCTTCTTTAAATTCAGCACCATCTCGACAACCTAGAGTTGAAAGAGCTACTGAACCAAGGCCCCAAAGTAATAACAATAACCAGAGTAACAATAAAAACGATTTAGACATTCCTCCTTTTCTAAGAAAATAAACTAAAAATAATAAATTATTTCAATTATTTAACATTTTATATTTTATCAATGCACTATATGTAGTACATTACACTTGACAAAGGCACTACTAATAGTAGATAGTTTAATTAACCCACTTTAAAAGCGGAATTTTTTATTTGAAATTTAAACTATGAATTGTCCTTACTGTGATAACCAAGAATCTAAAGTAGTTGATTCAAGATATATACAAGATGGAATTAGAAGAAGGCGTGAGTGCTTAATGTGTTCATTGCGTTTTACAACTTATGAAAAAATTCATTCTCAGCTTCTAAATGTGACCAAAAGAAATAATTCTAAAGAAACTTTTTCTGTAGAAAAACTCATTAATAGTATTTCTACCGCTTGTAAAAAAAGACCTATTTCTAAAGAGAAGATTGAAAAAATTGCCATAGATATTGAAACTGCTTTATTGCAGAACCATGGTTCAGAAATCAAATCTAATGTAATAGGACAAATGGTTTTGAATTAACTAATAAAAATAGATAAAGTTAGCTACATAAGATTTTCTAGTGTATACAGAGATTTCCAAAACGAGGATAGCTTTGTTGATGAGATTGATAAGTTGAAAACTGAAAATAATTTAAAAATAAAAGAACAAATGGAAATGTTTCCACCAAAAAAAAAGATAAAAAAAGAAAAGGAGTAAATATAGATGGTACAAACAAACAAAGCAAATCTTGAATTTAACAGATACGGTGAAAGTAACAAAGATTTTGAACCAGCTCCAATCAGCGACAATGCAAAAGTTGTATTGGAAAAAAGATATTTACTTAAAGATAATAACGATGAAATAGTAGAAACACCGAATCAAATGTTCATCAGAGTTGCCAAAGCTTTGACAAAACCAGAAAAAGATTATGGGCTAAATGATAGTCAGATGAAAAAAATAGAGAATTTATTTTATCAATCTATGGCTAGTTTGGAATTTCTTCCAAATTCCCCTACCCTAATGAACGCTGGTACAGGTGCAGGGACTTTATCTGCTTGCTTTGTTTTACCATTAACTGATTCTATGGAAGGTATTATGAAAGCAGCACATGATGCTGCTATGGTTCAAAAATTTGGAGGTGGAACAGGATTCTCATTGTCAGATATTAGGCCTACAGGAACTCCAATTGCAACCACACATGGTAAAGCGTGTGGTCCAATAGCAGTTTTAAAGCACTTGTCTTCTGTATCTACTCTAGTTACACAAGGAGGCAAGAGAGACGGAGCAAACATGGCTGTTATGGATGTTCATCATCCAAATATATTAGATTTTATAGAATGTAAAAAAATTGAAGGTCAAATTCACAACTTTAATATTTCAGTAGGTGCTTCTGATATATTTATGCAAGCGGTAAAAGATGGTACTGACTATCCTTTATTTATAAAGTCTGATCCTGCTGATTCAAATAGCGAGATGATAGAATCAGGAAGATTAGACGCTAGAGATGTATTCAATAAAATAGTTAATGGCGCTTGGTCTAATGGAGAGCCAGGCATGATTTTTCTTGATGAAGTAAATAGAAATAGTCCTGTAAAACACGTTGGAAGAATAACAGCTACCAACCCATGCGGCGAACAACCATTACTTCCAAATGAATCCTGTAATTTGGGGTCGATTGATGTCGGAAAATTTGTTATAGAATCAGACATTGAACAAAATATTGATTGGGAAAGATTAGCAAAAACTATTAGACTAACCACTAGATTTTTAGATAACGTAATAGATGCTAACAAATATGCAATCCCAGAAATTGAAGAAATGAATATGGGCACAAGAAAACTTGGTTTAGGAATTATGGGATTTGCTGATCTTTTGGTAAAACTAGGAATTCCTTATGATTCTGAAGAAGGAGTAGGAGTAGCCAAAAAGTTAATGGCTTTTTTCAAGAAAGAATCTGACAATGAATCAAGAGATCTAGCCATTGAAAGAGGCCCTTTCCCTAAATGGGCTGGTTCTGAGATGGAAAAGAATGGAGAAGACCCTTATAGAAATGCTTGTAGATTAACAGTGGCTCCAACAGGAACTATATCGATGATAGCAGGAGCATCTTCTGGGATAGAACCTATTTTTTCACTAGCATACAGAAAACATAATATTTTAGAGGGAGAAACTTTATTCTACGTAGATAAAAATTTTGAAAATATGTGTAGATTGAAAAATATCTACTCAGATGAATTAATGGAATACTTGTCTGATGGAGGATCTTTATTAAATAGAGATGATGTCCCTCAATCAATTAAAGACTTGTTCCATACTGCAGGAGATATTTCTCCTACATATCATGTCCTAATGCAAAGTGCATTTCAAGAAAGTACTGATGCAGGGATATCTAAAACAATTAATTTCCCTAATGAAGCAACATTAGAAGATGTTGAAAATGCATATATGCTTGCTTGGGAGACTAAATGTAAAGGAATTACTGTTTACAGATCAGGATCAAGAGAAGTAGAGGTTCTTACATCAGGTCATGACGCATCAAATGACAAAACTCGAGAAGATTTGAACAGCAATAATAACAATGAAAACATGGAAGAATTGCTTCCTCAAAGTTCTATAAATGGTTACATAACACCAATGGATAGACCCCAGGAATTACTTGGAATAACATCAAGGGTAAGAACAGGGAGAGGAAACCTTTATGTAACTGTAAACATGGCTGGAAATAAGCCTTTTGAAATTTTCACTACTCACGGAAAGGCTGGTGGGAATGACGCTGCTATGGCCGAAGCTGTTTCAAGAGTGGCATCATTATGCTTAAGGGCTGGATTAGACCCAAAAGAAGTTATAAGTCAATTAAGAGGCATAACAGATCTCCCCGCTTGGGATGAAGGTACATTAGTAAGATCCGTTCCTGATGCACTTGCTACAGTATTAGACAAAGTGATTTCTGATGAAACTAAAGGTTTATTCAGTGAGGCTACACAAAAATCTATATTTAGTGTTGAAGAAAAGAATATAAATGATTCGGAAGAATTACAATCTTCGATGTTGAATGTCAAAGAAACTGAAAAAGTATCAGTTACTGTCCCTTCTAATAATTCGGCTCTGCCTAATTGCCCCGATTGTGAAGTAGGAACTCTTGCATTTGAAGAAGGTTGTCAAAAATGCTATAGCTGCGGATATTCTAAGTGTTGATAAATGACAGATAATAATAATAGAATCGCAATAACTTTAGGTGATCCTTCTGGTATTGGACCAGAAGTGATAATAAAGGCTATAAACGATTTATTCCCTGACAAAAAAAATTTACCCATAATTATAGGAGATCTTAAAACATTAAAGAAAACATCAAATGATGCAAAAATAGATTTTGATTTCGAAATAATTGAAAAATTAGAAAATTTGGATAAAGAAACTAGTTCAATAAAAGTTTTAGATAATCAGAAATATTCTAACATTGATTTTCCTGTTGGAAAAAATTCTATAGATTCTGGGAATGCATCACATGAATGGGTAGAAATAGCAACAGATTTAGCATTATCTAAAGAAGTAGATGCTATTTGCACTGCTCCAATAAATAAAGAGAGTTGGCAGATGTCAGGATTTAAAGACATAGGACATCAAGAAATTTTTAAACGAAAATCAAAATCTACATATGTAGCCACAATGTTAGTTTCTGGAAAATTAAGATGTATGCATCTATCTACTCACCTCTCCTTATCAGATGCATGTAAGTATGTAACGAAAGAGAATGTAGAGAGAGCTATAAAATTAACTCATAACCATTTTACAAAGTGGGGTTTTAAAAACCCTAGAATTGGAGTGGCTGCTTTAAACCCACATGCCTCAGACGGTGGTTTGATTGGAAATACTGAAGATAAAGAAATTCTCCCTGCAATAACAACTTGTAAATCTGAAGGAATAAATGTTTCAGGCCCACACCCTGCTGATTCAATCTTTTATGATGCAATCAATGATAAGCACGATGTTGTAGTTGTAATGTATCACGACCAAGGTCATATCCCCATAAAGGTATATGGTTTTGAAGAATCTATTTCTGTAAATTTAGGCGTCCCTTTTATAAGAACTTCTGTTGACCATGGGACTGCATTTGATATAGCTGGAAAAAATATTGCTGATGCTACAAGTATGAAGGAAGCTATAAAATTGGCCCAAAACCTTTCTCAAAATTCAAAATTATGACACCTAAAGACAAAACAATTTTTATTGGTTACGGAAATATGGGTTCAGCAATAGTAAAAGCAATAGACAAAAATCAATGTTTCAAACATATAAATGTAATAGAACCTGATAGTGATAAGGTAAAAAACATTCAAAAAGAATCAATAACATTCCATACTGAATTCCCATCTGAAATAAATGACTCTAAGTATATTTGGATATGTGTTAAACCTCAATTATTTAATGAAATCTCAACTGAACTAAAAAAGATTTTGACCCCAGACCATGTGATTATTTCTATTATGGCAGGTATAACAAAAAATCAAATAATAAAACAAACTGAGCATTCAAAAGTCATAAGAATAATGCCTAATACTCCTGCTCAAATTTCAAAAGGTATAAGTGTATGGAATGCTACAAACAATATTGATTTATCAGAAAGAAAAATCATAGAAAAATCGTTAAATTCATTTGGAAAATCGATTTATGTAGAAAAAGAAGAAATAATAAACTTAGCAACTGCATTATCTGGGAGTGGTCCAGGTTTCCTTTTTAGAATTTTAGAATCATTTATTATTGCTGGGCATAAATCTGGTCTTGATAAAGAAGTAAGTAAAAAATTAGCAATTGAAACTTTTATAGGAAGTGCTGAATTAATAAATCAAAGAAATTCTAGTCCTGAAGATTTGAGAAAAGCAGTTACTTCTCCGGGAGGGACTACAGAAGCTGGATTGAATTATCTAGAAAATATTAATATTGACAAAATAATTACTCAGACTATTATAGAAGCTGTAAATCGAGGCAATGAACTATCAAAAGAGAGTGAATATTAAATTTGCTCAACTTGATCTTTAATTTAATAAACCTTTATGCACTTGTAATTCTTTTTAGAGTTTTATCTAGTTGGATTCCAAATTCAAGAGAATATCAAGTTGTTCAGTTTCTGATAATCATAACCGAACCATTATTAGGAAGACTAAGAAAAGTTTTACCTCAAGCTGGAGGGTTTGATTTGTCTCCAATTGCTGCGATATTTTTACTGGAAGCAATTGCATCTGTACTAAAGTCAATTTAATTTGTAGTTATTTCTGAATAACTCAGGTTTAATTTTTCTCCATCTGAATTATAAACTTTTAAAGTTCCATCACCATTTAGAGAAATTAGCTTGTAGATGTTGGTAGAATTTTTACATCTAGTATAATTAGTCCTAAATTTCATCTCTTCTCCTAGTCCATAAAGTTTTTTAGAAATTTTTTCTAAATCAATATCTTCAAGTAGTAATTTTTCATAAAGAATATTAAAGTTTTTTAGAAATTTTTTCACAATTTCTAACACATTAGTTTCTTTATTGACAATTTCTTTTAAACTAGTTGCAGGATAAATGAATTTTTTTGAATCCTTATGACTAGAGTTTATATTTATACCTACCCCAACTATAGTTTTACTCAATTTCCCTTTTATAAAGTTTTCAATTAAAACACCTGAAATTTTTTTACCCTCTATCAATACATCATTAGGCCATTTTATATTTATTTTCCTTTTAGTTTGACTTTCGAGTGTGATTAAAATTGAGTAAGCGGTAATTATGGGAAGAAGATTAACTTTAGAAGCATTAGCATCTAAAATAATTGAAAATAAAGCATCATTTCCATTTGAAAACCATTCTCTATTGTTACTTCCTCTTCCCATGCTTTGATATCTACTCATTATCACAGTCCCTTCTTCAACTCCTCTTTGAATCATTTCTTTTGAAGTATCCATAGTAGAAGAAAGTTCATCAAATATGTAAATTTTTTCTCCAATAATTTTTTTTTTCATAAAATAATGATAATAGATTTACTACTTAAACCCTGTATTAAATTACAAAGGCTTTGATTTTAGTAATAATGTACTATTTATATATGTTTGGTCTATAAGTATTTTATTACTAAAAATACTTTCTAATCACATTTACGAAAGGTAATTTATGTATTGGTATTCAGCAGTTTCTAACTCACCTTCATTAGAACTTGCAATAGAAGATGTTACAAAGGAAATATTAAAACAGCTTAATGGAAAAAGTCCAGATTTAGGCTTCGTTTTTGTTTCCTCACATCATTCCTCAGAGTATGAAAAAATTACAAAGAAGATCAAATCTAAAATTTCATTCAAAAGTATACTTGGTTGTTCTGCATCAGGAGTAATTGGAGAAGGTAAAGAATTTGAATATTTACCTGGGATTTCTTTATCTGTAGGAATTTTACCAAACGTTAATTTTACTCCTTTTCATTTTACTCAAAATGAGCTCCCTAATCCTGATCAGTCTCCTGAAGCTTGGCATGAAATTATAGATACTGCAACAGAAAATCCTAAAGCTATTGTTTTATTTCCGGATCCATTCTCTGTACGAACAGAATATATTTTAGATGGTTTAGATTTCGCATATCCAAATACTAAGATAATTGGAGCTTTGGCATCCGGTGGAAGTAAACCTGGGCAAAACGGTCTTTTTATAGACAATAAAACCTATTTTAACGGATGTGCTGGAGTAATAATTTCTGGCGAATTTGAATTAGATGTACTTGTTGCACAAAGTTGTAGACCAATTGGTGAACCAATGATTGTGACTAGATCAAACAATAATGTTATAAATGAACTGGACAATGATTTGCCTATCGTTGCTATAAAAAAACTATACGATGATTTACCTGAAGACCAAAAGTATATTATGAATAATGCTCTTCAAATAGGTATATTAATGGATCGACTAGGATATATGGACGATGAAATTACTTATATGATCAGAAATATATCTTCAATAGATAAAGAAACAGGATCTATTACTATCGGGGAATCTATTACAGAAGGACAAATAGTTCAATTTCATTTGAGGGACCCTGGAGCTGCACAAGAAGAACTGAAAAAGATGTTGTCAGAATATGAAAATAAAAATGGTGAAATAATAAAATCTACCCTTATGTTTTCTAGTGTAGGACGAGGAAAATATTTGCTAGGTGAATCTCATCATGACATAAATCTTTATAAAAACATTATCGATGACAAGTCTCCTATTGCAGGATTCTTTTCTAATGGTGAAATAAGTCCTATTGGAGATAGAACCTATTTACATGGTTATACTTCTTCTTTCGCTATTTTCAAGGAAAGCAAATAAACTTAAATACTTATATTAGGTATATCATTCCAAGAATTCATATAATTTGGAGATAAATTTCTTCTATTAATTTTTGATTTGTCGTATAAATTTTGAGTAGAAAATAACACTTTATTTCTACCAAACTTATCATTTAAATAATCTATTTTTTCCATTAAATTTTCGATTTTAGGAGATTGAATTGGTTCTAAATAGGAAGTTTGATACTGATCTTTGAAACTTAATTTGCTAAGTATAACGCCTGCCTTTTTATAACTTAAACCTTCTCGAAATATTTTATTTAACATTAAATTTGAATACCTGATTATTTCGATGTAATTGTCAGTAGATACAATAAAGTTATGCGTCATAACGCCTTTATAATTTTGTCCATTAGTATATTTAAATCTATTGGTTACTATAAATATTTTTAATTCATTAGCCTTTTTATTTTCATTTCGTAGTTTTTTAGATGCTAAAAAAGCAAAATCACTTATATATTTTTCCATTTTTTCATAATTTTTTATATCTTTTTTAAAAGAACGAGAAACTCTAATAGTTTTACGAGGTTCAACAATTGAAGAAAGACGATAGCAAGATATCCCTTTCAACTCTTCCCTCGTACGTAGAATATTAATATTAGTTTTATTCAATATCCAATTTCTATTAGTATTTATTAAATTTCCAGCAGTTATTATGCCATTACTAATCATAAACTTAGAATACTTATTACCTAGTCCCCAAACATCTTTAATTGGAGTTTCATTTAGAATCTTTTTTGTTTTTATTTTACTGTCAAGAATAAAATAATTTTTAGATATTTTTTTTGCTATAGATCCAGCTATTTTAGACAAAGTTTTAGTTTCCCCAACACCAACAGACACAGGTATACCTGTAGTATATTTGAGTTTTTTCACTATGTTTTCACTAGTTAAGTTATAGTTTTGAGATTCAATTTCCAAAAAAGCTTCATCTATAGAATAAACTTCAACAGAATTAGAAAAACAACTCAATTCTTTCATTATTCTATTGGATATTTCTCCGTATAATTCAAAGTTTGATGAAAAAACACTAACATTATTTTTTTCAATTAGGTTTCTTACTTTAAATAGTGGTACACCCATTTTTATTCCTAATTTTTTGGCTTCATTGCTCCTAGAAATAATGCATCCATCATTATTTGACAATACAACGACTGGCGTATAATTTAAATCAGGTCTAAACAATCTTTCACATGAAACATAAAAGTTATTACAATCGACTAGAAATATCATAAGAATTTTTTAATTGATGCGGTCACCACTCCATAAATATTAAAATCGTTATACTCATTTATAGGAATTAAAGGATAATTTTTATTTTCGGATATCAAGGCTATTGAATTCTTCGACTTACTTAATTTTTTAACTAAAAAATTTCCATCTAATACACATAAAATAACATTATTGTTTTTAGGTTTTAAGGATCTATCAACTATAAGCATATCCCCTGAAAAAATCCCGATATCTATCATTGAATCTCCGGAAACTTTTATACAAATAGTAGAATTAGGATTTTTGATTAAATGATCTTGTAAATTCAATTGTGATATAAATAGATCCTCTGATGGGGAAGGAAAACCCGCAGAAGCTATAGAATTATAAAAATGAATAGGATAACTAAAATACATGGGAATGATATCTTAGTTATATCGTTAGTTTATGTCAATTATTGTGTCGTCTTTCTTCAGTTGAAGAAATATCCGCTCTAAAATTTTTTTCTTCAATAATTTGAAATAAATCTCTATATTTTATATTTATATTTTTAAGGTTTAGATTATCAAATTTAGGACCTGTAACATCTGTTCTCCCTGCAACAATAAATTTACATTCTTTTTTCTTTATCACAGCAAAAAGGTGATCCAAAGATTCATTTATGTCAAGATAAGACTCATCCAATATTCTTAATGCTGTATCATATCCAACAATAAAATAGGAGTTTGGGAATAAAATTGCTTTGTCTAAAAACTTGCTACTTTTTGTTACTATGATTTTTTCTTCGTTTTGAAATTTCTCTAGTCTACTAACTAAATCTTTATTATCTATATTAGGTTTATCGACATTAGAAATTGAAATTTCATAAAATTTATTTTTATTGAAATTATCAGAACAATAATTAAGTAATTTAATATGACCATAATGTATGGGATTAAATGAACCAGATAATATAACTGAATTATTTATTTGTTCATTATAAACACTAAGGCTTGAATCAGTTATAAAATAATCTATTTCCCCATCATTTAATGATTTAATGTGATTCGTAAAATTTTTCATTCTCTAATAAATCCAGCTGAATATTATTATTAATTCCATGCACATTTGCCACACAATTAATTATTTGCTTACTAATAATTATATCTTCAGATATTCTATCTCTATTATGTTTATCAAAATATAGAGAAAAAACAGACAAAGAGTCAACTGTCTTAATAGCTATATGTGCTCTGTCTTCTCCTTTACGATCTCGATTGGTACTGATGGCACCAGTGCAGCCTAATCCAAATAATTTAATATTATTATCAGATTTACCCAAAAATTCTTTACTTTTTTCATAAGCTACTTCAGACATATTTATTGCCTCATTCTCACTCACATGATGAATTAATTTTTTCCCTAAATATTCCTGTAAAGAATTCTTAGAATATGGGACATAAGAGGTAAGGACAGTATTTGAAGTGCCTGAAACATTGAATAACCATGATAAAGAGTTTATTCCGCATCCTGTTATGACTATAGAGCCTTTAATATCATCTATAGAATGAATTTTTTGTATAAGTTCTTCTATTTCTTTATTCATATAATTAAATATAAAGTTTGATCTTTCAAAATAATATTATTTCATTTGGGAGTACAAAACTTGATTTTAGAGTCAATTATTTAAAATTTATTCATAATAATAAGTTAATATATACTTACTCTACTAAATCTAAATTTTAATAATACTAAGGAATAAATTCTAAAAGAAATGAAAAATCTCCCTACTTTTATAACAATCTCAAGGCTTTTTTTTGCCGTTGGTGTGTCTTATTTGATTTTTTTTACATCTAATTTTATGGTGATTCTATGCACTATTCTTTTTATCTTAGGATCATTAAGTGATGCATTAGATGGTGCGTTTGCAAGAAAAAAATCATATGAGTCTAAATTCGGTGCATTTTTAGATCCTATTGCGGATAAGATTTTTGTTTTCTTGGTTTTGATTTCATTGGTTTACAATAGAGATTCGTTACTACTATTCATAATAACAATATCTATAATTTCTAGAGAGATTATAGTGATGTCTTTAAGAGAATGGATGGCAACTCTTGGAACAAATAAACTATTGGAAGTGTCTTCATTAGGAAAATGGAAAACAATAATTCAAATGATTGGAATTAGCTTAGTTATTAGCTCTCCTATAATACAACTTAGTTATTATTATGAAACAACTATGACAATTCTAATTGTAGGAACAATATTAGGTTTTTATTCAGCATTCAAATATATTAAGCAGTCTCTAATTTATATAAAATGAATCAATTCACCGAATCACATTTGAAGGCTTGGAAAAAAGATTATCTAAACTTAATTAATAATAAAAGATTTAAATTGAATGATGACAATGTATGGATGCTTGGAAAGACAAATGGTGTAATATGCTTTTTCATAGATCAAGAAATAGCATATATTTGTTATTCAAAATCAATATATCAAACACTTAAAGACATATTAAATACAAAAAGGAATAATGAATTAGTAAAACTAATTATGATTCATGATTTAGGTATGTCTGAGAAAAAAATAAATAAAAAAATGTCTTTATCAATAACTAATAAAATAAAG
>JAYZJV010000041.1:0-3161 GCA_036164085.1 Chloroflexota bacterium
AAAAAAGCTGCAGGAACAGAATATTCTAATTATGGTTGGGAAGAAATAAAAAGCTTAGGATACCTTGGAATTTTATCAAATGAAAAAAATGGAGGATTTGGTCTGAATTTTTTCGATTTTTGTATTACTTTAGAAAATTGGGGAAGCAAGTTATGTGATGGCCCATATATAGAAAATTCTATTATTATTTTTATTTTAGAAAGAATAAATAATAATAAATCAAATTCATTAGTTAAAGATATTACTTCTTCTAAAAAAATCTTAACAAGCATAGTTTCTGAGCAATTTATTAATGATGACAAAGTGCCTGTGATTCATAAAAGAAATCAAAAGTATCTTTTGGAAGGGAAAATAATAAACTTACCATATTGGAATGAAGCAACAGAAATTTTAACTCTTGTTTCACTAAATAATGAAAAAAGGTTATTGATATTAAAAAAAGAAAATATTGATGTAATTAAAGAAAATAAAACTATAACCGGACAAAAATTACATGAAATAAAAATAGACAATATAGAAATATCATTGGAAGACATTTTAGAAAGTGAAAAATTTGACCTAATTAATATATATATTCAATTATTTACAATTGCAAAATGCTCTGAATCAGTCGGAATTGCAGACTCCATTCTAAATATGACATATGAATATTTAAAAAACCGAGAGCAATTTAATAAACCATTAGGAAGTTTTCAAGCAATACAACACATGGCATCAGATATTTATATAAGTCTTTCAGAAACTAAAGAGTTGATCAGATATTGCTCAAAATTATCAATTGAAGATGAAAACATGAAAAAATTTGTATCATTATCAAAAATAAAATGCGATGAAGAATTTTCAAAAATCGCCTGGACTGCCCATCAACTCCATGGAGCTATTGGCTTTACTTGGGATTACGGTTTGCATCTAATGACTAGAAGGATTTTGTTAAACAAAAGTTTAAATGGAGATTTTTTGTTTCATTCAAAAAATCAATTTTTATGAACGAATTATTAAACCTTCCATTCATAAAACTATTTCTATCCAAAGAATATAGATTATTTTGGATAGCGGCTTTTTTTTCTAATATAGGCATGTGGGCCTTAATATATGGAAGACTTTGGTTGATGAGAACTTTGACTGACTCAGAAACCATGCTGGGTTTGGTATCAAGCGCAAACCTAACTCCAGTTCTTTTACTTAGTATTTTTGGCGGTGTAATGGCAGATAAATACAATAGACTGAAGATACTAAGACTTACTAGGTTAATGTTTTGTTTTATGACCTTTCTTACTGGAGTTCTAATATATTTTAAAATTATAAATCCAACTATTCTTATATTGATTTCTTTAGTCACCGGGGTTCTTTTAGCATTTGATATTCCTTCAAGATCATCTATGATAGCAAAATTGGTGGATAAAAAATTCTTACCTGTAGCTATTTCAATGTATTCAATAGTTTTTGGGGTATCAGGGATAATTGGACCTTCATTATTTCATCCTATTGTGAAGTTTATTGGATTAGAAGGGCTTTTTTTTATAATAGGTTCTTCTTATTTATTAACATTTATAACACTAAAAAAAATGAACTATGGATTACATGAGCCAGTCAAATCAAAGTCGCTTAGTACAACTAAGGAATTAATTTTAGGATGGAATTACTTAATTAAATCTCCTGTA
Organism: Chloroflexota bacterium; assembly: GCA_036164085.1. Lineage (GTDB taxonomy): Bacteria > Chloroflexota > Dehalococcoidia > Lucifugimonadales > Lucifugimonadaceae > TMED-70. Next base: position 1,662 of record JAYZJV010000041.1, read on the forward strand.
ATTTTTACAGTAGTGTTCATTGGATTCTTCTTCGGTCTAACAGCAGGATCTTATGACGTATTATTACCAGCAATAACAACCGATTTTCTAAATGGAGACTCAGAGATTTATGGAAAACTGTTATTATATGGAGGAATCTCGGGATTATTATCAACAAGCATTTTAATACTCTTTGGCCAAAAATTAAATCAATATTTCTTTTACTTTGGTTTTGGGTTAGTCTCTTCTGTAACTCTAATCATCATGGGCACTAACTTTGGTATAAATAACATATTCTTTCTTTTTGCAGCTATATCATTCGCTAAAGGATTTTTTAATACTATGGGAACCACAATCATACAATCTAATGTAAAAGAGGAATTTAGAGGAAGAATTATGAGCATTAGTCAACTTAGTTGGGGTTCGGTAGCAATAGGAGCGATTCTGGTTGGATATCTTGCTGAATTTTTTTCTATAAAATTTGCTTTCAATATAATAGGAACATCTAGTTTGGTAATAATTATTTTAGGAGGAGCAATAACTAGCATAAATTTATTGAGAAAAAGATAAAATCACATAAAACTTTTTATTTTAGAGTTTTACTCTTTACGAATAACTTATAAACTGTTATCAAGAGATATTAAGAGAAAGAGAATCCGGAAGGAGAGATAATGCACCCATTTGCATATACTGCCCCTACTACAATTAAAGAGGCAGTTGAAATATTAGATAAACATGGCGATAAAGCAAGGCCATTGGCTGGAGGAACTGACTTGCTAGTTCAAGTCAGAGGTGGAAAATTTGACTTAGACGCCGTAGTTGATGTAAAAAAAATACCTGAACTTAATGAAATTAGTAATGGTAAAGATGAATTGGTTCTTGGAGCTGCTGTTCCTTGCCATAAACTTTATGATGACCCTGGGATTAGCAAAGATTACCCAGGTTTGATTGATGCTGCAACTTTAATCGGAAGTATACAAATTCAATCCAGAGGAGGATTCGGAGGTAATTTATGTAACTCTACTCCATCTGCAGATGGAATTGCACCTCTAATCGTTCATTCAGCTGTCGCAAATATTGAGGGAAAATCAGGCAGTAGAAGCGTTCCAGTAGAAGAATTTTGTACTGGGCCTGGATCTAATGTATTGGGTAAAGGTGAAATATTAGTTTCTATGACAATGCCTAATAAAGGAAATAAATTCGGAGCTTCATACGAAAGATTTATACCGAGGAATGAAATGGACATTGCTGTAGCAGCTGTTGGTTCAAGTATATTGCTTGGATCAGATGGAAAGATAACAGAAGCAAAAATAGCTCTAGCTTCAGTAGGACCAACTCCTATTTATGCATCAAAGGCTTCAGAATCTCTCATAGGCAAAGAACCAAACGAAGCCGCTTTCAAAGAAGCGGGGTCAATCGCTAAAGGAGAATGTTCTCCTATAGAAGATATGAGAGGGACAGCTGACCAGAGAAAACATTTAATAGACGTTTTGACAGTTAGAACACTTAGTAAAGCGTTAG
>JAYZJV010000042.1:0-6513 GCA_036164085.1 Chloroflexota bacterium
GATAAAGCTAAATTTTTAAAAAACTTTTCGTCTTTTAGTTTGAGTAAATCTGAATAGTAGGCCATATAACAAAGGTTTATGAAAATATTATAATTTAGTTATTATCTTTTGATACTTATAAATTTATGCGATTATTATTGATTACAGATTAATAAATTCTGTTAAAACGTATACTCAATTTTTTTTTCAGTTTTTACGTCTCATTTGGAATATTCTGATTAACAGAAAGATTATTATTGTTCAAAGTGTCTTGGTTAAATTCCCTAGAGCACTGCGCGCATTTATTTACTTTGAAATTATTTTCATCAATAAAACTTAACAGGTCTCCATTACAGTTTGGGCACTGCTTCAGAAACATTGACATTTTCCACCTTCTTAAACTTTTTAATTTATATCTTGCCATTTTAGATGTTAATATAATACAAAAACTATAATTTGTCTGATATAGTTGTCAGATAAATAAATTTAATAATATGAATTCAAATTGGTATGTTCCTCCTAAGTCTGAAATTCTAGCTGTTTCAAGGCAGCTTACTTCTAGTTTGGTGAATGGTCATTATAAACAAGCAAATTTAATTTCCAGGATGCTTATATCTCAACAATGGTCTCCTAGTGTAATATATTTGAGTCTAATAAGAAGGGCGTTGAACCAAATAGGGGACCTATGGCATGCAGGGAAACTTATGATCTCTGAAGAGCATAGAGCAACTCAATTTTGTATGCTTTTGATGGATAGAGTTAGAAATAATTTTAGATTACCTACTCCGAATGGCATGAAGATTTCTATGGCAGCAATAGAAGATGATACGCATGTGATAGGTTTGTACATGTCTGCTGACTTTTTTCGATGGGATGGATGGAATGTAGAGCTTTTAGGGAGCTCTATTCCAAATAAAGATTTAGTTGAATATATAAAAAAATCTGTACCAAATTTTGTTTTGTTGTCTTCAACATTTCCAACAAGCAATAAAAAGCTCGAAGAGGCAATTGAATCAATAAAAAGATTGGATGCAAATATCAAAGTTATAATTGGAGGGCCAGCTGCATCTTTAATCCAAAACACCAACAAATATATTGACGGCTTCGCTACGGATCCATTACACGCCACGTCTCTCGCAACTTCTCTAGCTGAATCAAATCCTGAATTAGTGCCTCTAGAGTCTGTTCTTTTGTCTCTAGGAGACAAAATACACACTGCTAGAAAAAACAGAAATCTTAGTCAAAGCGAGCTTTCTAAAAAATCAGGATTAGCCAGAACATTTATTAGTGCAGTAGAACAAGGAAAGCAAAACGTTTCTCTCGGGTCATTAAAATCCATATCAGACTCCTTAGGGGTGGGCATTAGCACTCTGCTAGAAGAATAAGACGAAAAGCGTAATTATTTAATTAAATTATTAAATAAAAGGTTATCAAGAACGAAAATCATAAGAAGATTGAGTAGAATTATCGTCAATATTTCAATAAATATAATTACTTACATTGCAAGAGTTACTAATTTCGTAACAAATATTTAACATTTTCATATATCGTTTATTGAAAATCAGATTTAGCATTTAATTATATAGATTATAGAAAGGCATAAATTGTTTTCATTAATTGCTAAAACTAGTAAAAATTTTTTCAATTCAGTAAGTTTCAAAGAAGAAGTTCAGCACAGAATACTTGCTGAAAATTTTCAAAATGAAGATCTTTCTAAAGATCTATCAGTAAAACCTTATGGGAACATATCAATTATGGTGTAGATAAGATGATAATAGGAGTTCCAAAAGAAGTAAAAAAAAATGAGTATAGAGTTGGCTTAACCCCAAAATCTGTTTCTAATCTAACTTCACATAATAATACTGTATTAGAATCATTTACGAATTAAATTTCTAACTCAGAATGTGACATCGGGTTTATATTGTATACTCATACAAATGGGTGTTTTTGAAAAATATTTATCAATTTGGGTAGCTCTAAGTATAATTACAGGCACATTCCTTGGTTATGCCTCGCCAGATTTTTTTGAATTTATTTCCAAGTTGGAATATCAAAAAGTAAACCTTCTAATAGCTGTATTTATATGGGTTATGATTTTCCCCATGATGGTCAATATTGATTTTTCTAAAATTGGGGAATTTAAATCTAGCCCAAAGGCTCTACTTTTAACTTTGGTTATCAACTGGATAATAAAGCCATTTTCAATGGCTATGCTTGGAATCCTGTTTTTTGAAATGATTTTTGTTGATCTTGTTTCTCCTGAAGATTCTAAGCAATATATTGCAGGAATGATTTTATTGGGAGTTGCTCCTTGTACAGCAATGGTTTTTGTTTGGAGTACTCTTACTAAAGGAGATCCAAATTATACCCTATTACAAGTTTCACTTAATGACATAATTATGATTTTTGCTTTTGCTCCAATCGCAGCTTTTTATCTTGGAGTTACTTCGATTGAGGTTCCCTGGGACACTTTAATAATTTCAGTTATTTTATATGTAGTCGTTCCATTAATATTTGGTTATTTTACAAGAAAAATTATCTTGCAAGAAAATTCAGCAAAACTAAATCTTTTTAATGCAAGGTTTAAGCCATTTATCGTACAAGGACTATTACTCACAGTTATTTTGCTTTTTGGTTTTCAAGGAGAAAAAATAATTAACTCTCCCTTATTGATTGTATTGATTGCTATACCTCTTTTGATTCAAACATATGGAATATTTTTTTTAGGATATTTATTTGCTTATATATTAAGATTGCCTCACAAAATTGCTGCCCCTGCGTGCTTAATTGGGACTTCAAATTTCTTTGAATTAGCAGTTGCTGTTGCTATCGGATTGTTTGGAATAAACTCTGGAGCTGCTTTAGCAACTGTAGTTGGAGTTTTAGTTGAGGTGCCTGTCATGTTATCTTTAGTTTATTTTGTAAATAAAACTTCCAATAAATTTCCTACTAATAATTAAATTTTAAACTTTTCTTTTATGTCGTGCCTAAAATACATAATTAAGCTTAAGGTAATTGTCAGTCCGATTAAAATTCCTAAAATAATTGGAAGGTTACTTTTTGCCTCTGGGGTATATAATCTATCGTACCATTCATTTAAATCATTCATGTTAAGCCTCATAACATTTCCAGAAGCATAAGTGTTATTAAAAATTTCTTTATATCCAATTGAAAAAACATATCTTGTTCGACCTCTAGAAATTACTTTTACAGTTATGTCAGTATTTTGTTCTATATTTTGTCTTTCAGAGATGATTCTAATAAAGTCCATATTGCTATATGGTTCATGAAAAGTGGAAGTTTGATTTGGTGTAAATTTTTCATCATTGACAATTAAAATAGGGTACTCACTTAAATCATTCAGATTTTCTGGTTCTAGGTTGGGAATTAATAAACTAAAATCAAATATATCTCCTTGATTTAGTGTGAATTTTAGTATCATTTCTTCATCCTTTTTAGAAAATTCTCCGTAAAAAGCATGAGATACTGTTGCGTCACTTATTTCTATATAGTTTTCTTTGGTTTTATCTTTAATACCAAATGGTTGATGAGCTTGAATTGGATTTACGAATAGAAGCAATCCAAAAATTTGTATAAAAACTATAAAGGTTATTTTAAATTTATTTCTCAAAATAATTATTGATTTATTTATTTCTTTTATTAATTATAAAGAAGAAAAATGAAGAAAAAATCAAAACGGTACCTGTAAATAAGATTGAAAAATCTAGACTTATTTTATCTGACATATATCCTATAAAAAGATGTCCGGTCCAGCCTAACCCTACAGTAATAAACCATGCTGAAACAGCTGTGCTTCTTAGTTTTGAAGGAACATTTTTCTGCAGATAAGTCCATTGCACTGCATCAAAACAAGCACCACATGCACCTACTATAGATAAGAAAAAGATTGCCATATATAAATTATTAGTTAATGTAATCATGGTTATGGATATCCCAAATATCAACGCAATAATAGTTACTATAGAATGAGCTTTATTTATATCCTTCCATTTAAATAATCCTAAAATTCCAAAAAATCCTCCTAGAGATATTCCTGTCTGTAAAATACTTAATACGCCTATTTCTGCATCAAGAATGAATTTTGTAATCGATGATAATAAACTGAAAATAGAAAATCCGAAAATTTCAACAATTCCTGCAAAAAGCAATAGATTCCTAGTATAAACATTCCCAAAAACTATCTTTAACCCATCTTTGATATTTGCAAAATAATTTCCTGTATTTTTTACCTCTTTAAATTGAGATGATTTCAATAATAAACTTATTGATCCAATTAATCCAAAAAAACCTGAAAGTAAAATAGCTTGTTCTATTCCAAAGATTATTGAAAATGCACCTCCTAATAATGATCCTATAACTCCTGTTAACCTCATGATCATTGAGTATATTAACATTGCAGGTATTTTTTGATTTTCATCAACCGAGTTTATTACACTGCCTTGTATAGCTGGAACTATAAATGATCTAGTCAACCCTGTCATACCTGATGCTAGATATGCTAGTATTAGGAAGTTTTTATTTTGAAAAACTAATAATGCAAAAAAGCATAATATAAAAAACCTTGTAATTCCTACCATGATAATAATTTTGTTTCTTCCAAATTTATCTGCTGCAGCGGCAGTAAATGGAGAGAAAATTGTTTGTATGATTTGAGTTATAGCAAATGAAACAAGTGTAGCCAAAATAGAATTTGTTGATTTTAAAATCAACCAACTCACACATAATCTTTCTATCCATTCTGAGCAAATAAAAAAGAAGAAGCCTGTCATTAGACTTTGGAATTTTTTATTTGTGAATAATAAATTTTCTTTTATTTTTGAATTTAGAAAAAACATTTTTACTTTTAGTAATCCTGATAAAAAATCTATAGTAAAGTATATTAATCTTACTTAATACAAAAAAAATAGATACTTAAATTTTGAACCAAAGAAAAATAAAAGAATCATTAATTATAGTTGATATCGGAACTTCATCAGTAAAAACTTCTGTTTTTGATTTAAACGGGAAAATTTTACCAGAATTTTCAATATCCATTCCTCATAGAATAATTAGCAAAAATGATGGGACCTCAGAGCAAGATACAGAACTTTTACGTTCAATTGTTGAAAAATCTATCGATGATGTACTTGAAAAATCTGAAGGATTTATAGAAAAAATCATTGGAGTTGGTTTTGATTCTATGGCCAGTACTTTAGTAGGCATTAACAAACAAGGAGACCCTTTGACTCCAATATATACATATGCTGATACCAGATCAAATAATCAAGTTTATAAAATCAAACAAGATTTTGATGAAACTTTACTTCACCACGATACAGGAGCAGCGCAACATACTTCTTATGTACCTTCAAAAATAATGTGGATGAAGGAAAATCTTAATAATTTTAAAGAAGTTGAAAAATTTGTTGATTTTTCTACTTATATTTTTTCAAAATGGTTTGAAAAGAAAACTTTTAAAGCTAGTTATTCTATATCTTCTTGGAGTGGTTTATTAGATAGAAACAAATTGGAATGGCATTCAGATTTACTTAAATATTTAGATATTTCTGAAGATAATTTACCCATATTACATTCTTATGACCAATATGAAATAGGCTTAAATAAGAATTACTTTAATAGATGGGAAAAGTTATCAAACACTCCATTTTTTTTATCAGTTGGAGATGGGATGGCAGCAACAGTTGGAAGTGGTTGTGCTAGTAAAAAGAAAGTTGCTATTACAGTTGGGAGCACTGGAGCAATCAGAATTTTTTTAGATTCAAAAGTTGATAAAATACCAAAAGGCTTGTGGTGTTATAGATTGCAAAGAAAATACACACTCTTAGGAGGCTCTTTTTCAGAGGGTGGAAATTTAATTAATTGGGCAAATGATAATTTAAAATTACCAAAAGTAGATAAATTAAATAATGAACTATTTAAATTAGAACCAGGTGAACATGGAATTTCTGCTTTACCGTTTTTACTTGGAGAGCGAGCTTTAGGATGGTCTAATAACTCTAAAGCGACACTTTCTGGATTGAAATTTTCAAATACTTCTCTTGAAATATTACAGTCAATTTTAGAATCAATAAGCTATAGATTTTTTTTGGTTTATCAAATGCTTCAAAGCTTTATAGATAACGAATCAGAAATAATAGCCAGCGGAGGAGCTATAAAAAATTTGCCTTGGTGGATTCAAACAACATCTGATGTTTTAGGGAAGGAAATAAATATTTCAAAAGATGATCAAGATACCGGAAGAGGTGTAGCATTAATGGTACTAAAGGCTTTGGGACAAATAAGAAATTTTGATGATATTGGTACTGAAATAGAAGAAAAATATTATCCAAATGAAAAAAATCACAAAATTCATATGGAATTAATAGGTTCTCATTTAAAGCTTTATGAAAAAATGATGAATGATTAAGACAATTTTCAAACAAATAATGATCTAATGAAAAATTCATATGACATAGTAATTATTGGCGGAGGTGTTGTGGGATGTTCTGCAGCGTATTATGCGTCAAATGAGGG
>JAYZJV010000043.1:0-56525 GCA_036164085.1 Chloroflexota bacterium
TCAAGTATTGGTAATTTTTCTAATCCAAACAAAACAAAAATGCAAGATTTTGGTGAAATATTGATTCATGGTGATCAAGGGCAAGGATATATTAGAGTAGATTGGTATACTCCTGACGCATTACCGAATTGGGGAGATGGAAGATTAACAATTTTAGGAACTGAAGGATATATTGAACTTAGAAAATATGTTGATATTGCAGGAAGAAAAGGAACTGATCATCTGTTTTTAGTTAATAAAAATAGGTATGAATACATAGATGCTTCAAATCAGCCTCTTTCCTATTTTAAAAATTTAAAGTATGACGTTTTAAATCGGACTGAAATCGCAATGAAACAAGATCATTGTTTAGAAGTTATGAGACTTGCAATCGTTGCTCAAAACTCAGCAAAACGTTTAGGCAATTTAAGCTAGAAGCACTTGCCTTATGTAATATAAGCAATCACTTATTAATTATGAAAAAAATGAAAAGTGTAGGACTGTCAAATCATAAAAAATATTCGATCGTTTTTTCCATTTCGTTAAGAGATTTTATTTCAAAGTCAGGTTTGATTAAATTATTTGAATTATTAAGGTTTTTTCTGTTAATTAATACGTTTTTTATATTTAATTTTTTTGCTCCTGATATATCTCCATCTAAAGTATCACCAATCATTATTATTTCAGAGTAATCTAAGGATAGTTTTTCACAAATAAACTTATATGGAGTTTCAAAAGGTTTGCCTTCTAGGCACTCAGAAGAAGTAACTATAGTTGAATTCGTTTTCGAAAAGAATTTCAAAAGACCTGAAGCACTTATTTTTCTTCTCTGATGAAGTTGCATTCCGTTTGTAAGTATCCCAATTTTATAGTTATTTAATTTTGTAAGACAAGGAATAACATCGTTAAAGGCTTTAATGCCACTCCACATAAAAAACTTGTATTTATCTATAATATGTTTTATTTTTATATGTTTATTTGAAACCCCTAGATTTTTTAAAATATTTATCCACATTTCGTTTTGAGCTTCTATATGAAACTCTTTTAAATATTTTGCGATTTCTCCATATCCTCCACAATCAGCCCATAAAATATCTCTTCCCCCAAACTTGGCATCCAAATACTTTGAGAAATATTTTTTTGATCCTATTGAATCTATGGTATCTATCATTATTCTTAATACTTCTAAATTATCCATTTGAAAATCAGGAAAAAACGTTTTGATTGTTTTTAGATAGTTAAAATCATACAAATCATCATGAACGGTTAAAGTATCATCTAAATCAAAAATTATACCTTTGATCATAAGTTAGAAATAATAGATCTAGTTACTTCTGATGTAGTTGAATTCCCTCCCAAATCAGGAGACAGTGACTCTCCTAAATCTAAAACTTTTTTTACAGAATTTTCTATTATTTCTGCACTTTCAGATTCTCCTAAATGTTTCATCATTATTCCTGCTGTTAATATTTGTGCCATAGGATTTGCGATACCCTTTCCTGCAATATCAGGTGCTGAGCCATGAGTTGGCTCAAACATCGAAGGGCTTTTTTTAGTAGGGTCAATATTTCCACTAGATGCAAGTCCCATAGATCCAGTAATGATCGCTCCTATATCAGTCAGAATGTCTCCAAAAAGATTACTTGCTACAACTACATCAAAATTTTGAGGTTTTCTAATAAAATCCATACATGCAGCATCAATTAATAATGAATCTGTTGATACTTGAGGATAATCTTTTTTTACTTCCTCGAAAGTTCTATCCCAAAGTACCATAGAATATCCTTGGGCATTGGATTTAGTTATTGAAGTTAGATGCATTTTTTTATTTCTTTCTATGGCTAACTCAAAAGCAAATCTTATAACTCTTTCGCATCCTTTTCTTGTAAAGACTGCACTCTGTACAGCAACTTCATCAGGGAAATTTTCATATTGAAAACCACCAACATTAGCATATTCACCTTCAGTATTTTCTCTTACAACAACAAAGTCTATGTCATAAGGCTTTAAGTCTTTTAATGGGGTGTTTACACCAGGGTATAATACAGAAGGCCTAACGCAGGCAAATTGATCAAATGCTCTCCTAATTGGTAGTAATAATCCATTTAAGGTTATATGATCTTGAATTTCTGGATGACCTACAGCACCTAAGAAAATTGCATCAAAAGATTTCAATTGCTCTATACCATCTTGAGGCATCATTATTCCATTTTTAAAATAATATTCTGAACTCCAATCAAACTCATGGAAATCTAGCTTGTAGCCTTTATTTTTTTCTAGTGATTTTAATACCTCAATAGAGCTTTTAACTACTTCTACGCCAATTCCATCTCCTGGTATTACAGCTATTTTATAAGTTTTCATTTTATCTCCTAATTATCTTTTTCTATGACTTGAATTATTCCTGCCATGTCATCCATCTCTTTTCCATCAACTTTTAGTTCATCATATAATTTTTTTGATGTTTTAATTAAGGGTAAATTTATTGACAAATCTTTTCCTAGTTGATCAATAATTGTTATATCTTTATGTATATTTCTTGCAGGAACTGGAGAACCTTTGAATTTTCTATCTCTAATAATAGGAGCACATCTTTCTAGCATTCTTGAGAAACCAAAACTAACCATCAATATTTCCATAGCAGAATCAATATCCACATTTGTTGCATTAGTTAGTGCCAATGCTTCCGCTGCTGCAGTTGTATGAACAGCAGTTAATAATTGATTGATTAATTTCATTGATGTTCCAGTTCCACTCTCTCCCATATGCTTTACAGTGGTTCCCATCATTTGAAAAAATTCTAATGCTGAATTATATGTTTCTTGATTTCCTCCAACCATTATTGATAAAGTTCCATCGTTAGCTCCAATGGGACCTCCCGAGATAGGAGCATCAAGAAAATCAGAACCCTTTGATTTTACATATTCAAAACACTTTTTTGAGGTTGAAAGATCCACAGTAGAATGATCAACTATGATTTTTTTTTCATCTGTATAAGATAGTATTCCTTGTTTACCAGTAATTATTTCTAATGAAGTTTTTGTATCTGGCAAGCATGTTAATATAATGTCACTATTATTTGCGAGGTCTTCTAGGGAATATGCACCATAAGCCCCTCTCTTTTCCATAGCAGTAATTTTATCTTTGTTCCTAGTAAAAACTGTCAGTTTTGCACCTTTTTCTAATAAGTTTGCTGCCATTCCTGAACCCATATTTCCCAATCCTATAAAACCTATTCTTTTCATATATACCTCAATTTATATTTGTATTTATATTTTCAACCAGTTTTTTTATACTTTCTTTTATTACTTCATGTGAATTTGCCGCGTTATGAGAAGTAAGTATTACATTGTGTAAACTTTTTAATTGATTATTTTTTGATAATGGTTCTTTTTCAAATACATCTAAAGCAGCTCCGGCTATTTTCCCGCTAACTAAAGAATTATAAAGAGCTTTTTCGTTGATTAATTTCCCTCTTGCTGTATTGATGATTATAGCGTTTGATTTCATCATTCCAAATTGCTTTGGACCAATTAAATATTCCGTTTCTTCAACTATTCTTGTATGAAGTGTTACTACATCAGAGTTTTCAAGTAAGTAGTTGAGTTCAGCAACTTCTGCAAATTCTTCAAAACTTAAAGTCCTAACTTTATCTATTCTTAGAACTGGAGTTACAATTACTTTCATTCCTAAGTTATACCCAATTCGTGCAACTTTTTCGCCGATAGCACCCGCCCCTACTATTCCTAGTGTTTTTCCTTCAAAAAGATCTATTTCAATTGATGGCCATTCATTTCCTCTAATTCTTCTATCAAGCTCAGGAATTCTTTTTAATAGAGATATCATTAGACCTATTGAGTGCTCAGCTACAGAGTTTGTTAATATTTCCGGAATATTAGAAATAACTACATTATTTCTTTTTGCCGAATCTATATCAATATGATCTAGAGCGATCCCAAAAACAGCTATGTGCTTTAAATTTGGTAGATTTTCTATAACACTATTATTTATTATAGTTGTCCCTTTTGTTACCACAGCGGTATGTGCATCTTTCAACCTAGAAATTATTTCCCTTGAGTTTTTTGGAAGAGATTTAAATATCTCTATATCGTGATTACCTTTTAGTTCGTTGAAGAGAGAAGGATCATATGATACTACTTGAGGATCGTCATCAATTATTATTATTTTAGACATTATAAAAATAACTCCAATAAAAATTCTATTATAATGTTCTTATCATCTATAAAAAACATTATTCTATGTCAACATATAAAATTTTATACTGGAAAGAAATTCCTACACAACTAAAATTTACAGATAATGATGGAAATGAAGCCTCGTATCCTTTAAGTTTGTTTTTTCAGACAGCTATAGATGCAATTGCTATGCATGACGGTTCAATAAAGAGTGGTGATTATTTGGATGCTTGGGGTTGGGGTAGTAATATAAAGACAGATCTAGATCCTGAAGTAATTATAAATAATTTCGACAATAATATACCAAAATCATTCATTAACAAAATAAAATCTTTACACGATGAAGGAAAAAGATCAGGATTGCCTGGTTCGATAGACAAATGGTTCAAAAACTGAAAACTCGCTCTCAAAATATTCTTGACGACATAAAAAAAGGTAAAATATTTTTACTTGACGGAGCAACTGGGACATTTCTTCAGAATAATGGGCTAGAACCAGGAGGATGCCCAGAATTAATGAATATTGAATCTCCTAAAATTATCTCAAAAATGGCTCACAATTATTTCTCTAGTGGTAGTGACATAGTTCTGACTAATACATTTGGAGGTAATTATTACAGATTAAAGCATTATGGTCTAGAAGATAAAGTTTTTGAGATAAATAAATTAGCTACGGAAATAGCAATTGATGCTTCAAAAGACTATAAAGAAAAGTATGTATTTGGATCTATTGGGCCTACTGGAGAATTTATTGAGCCATTAGGTAATGTTAGTGAAGATGAGATGTATGAATGCCTTTTTAATCAAATGAATGGATTATACAAAGGAGGAGTCGATGGCTTTGTTATAGAAACTCAAATAGCTACAGAAGAAACTTTACTAGCATTAAAAGTAGCAAAAGAAAACTTTAATGTTTTAAACATAGTTTCATTTGTTTATGATAAGGGTCCTAGAGGCTACTTCACAATGTTTGGATTGTCTCCAGCTGAAAGTATAGATTTATTTTTTAATGCAGGTGCAGATATAGTTGGTACAAATTGTGGGAACGGATCAGAAAAAATGATAGAAATATCCCAACTAATAAGAAAACAAACCAAAAGACCAATTTTAGTGCAAGCAAACGCAGGTATTCCAATAATTAAGAAAAACGATATAATTTACCCAGAATCTCCTGAATATATGAAGGAACAATACAAAAAACTGTTGGATTTAAACATAAATATTTTAGGAGGATGTTGTGGAACAAATGAAAAGCATATTTATGAATTTTCAAAAATTATAAGGAGTCATAATGAAAGTATCAGAAGTTAGTAATAGTTTCGGTAAATGCCTTGAATTAGTTTCTATGGATCCTAATTTTAATAATATTAGCGTAGGGCTTTTTTTGAAAAAAAACATACTTACCATATGGTCATATAGTAAAAAAGAAGGAATAAGTGATAGGTTGAATTCAATTAGGGATAAAATGGTCCAATTCGGAGGATTAAATACTATGCAAGAGGATTATAAAATGTCAATTCCTGAAGGAGCTTTGATTGAAAGGCCTTTGAAATTTTTGTTTGCTAAATGTGTTGAAATGTCTCCAAATAATAAACCTGATACTGGAGTAATTACTGCAAAGGATAATAAAACAAAATTGACGTTTGTAGTTAAAGGATCACAACAGGATGATAAGTATATTTATACTGTTACTGCAGAGGGAGAGCATGAAAAACCCGGACTAAGAATAAGAGCAGTAGTAGGAGGCTTTATGAAGTATGGTGAATGTACAAGAAATGATGTTGATTCATTTTGTTTTCCTGATTTAAAATCTCATGATGAATATGTTAGAGTTTTGCTTCCTTATGCAAGAAATGTTAGTGCCGTTGAGCAAATGCTTGAAGCATCAGATCAAGCTGGACAAATGACAACACAGAGTTTAGGTTTTTCTCAATAAAGGTAAGGATTGATTATGAAAGAAATGACAAAAAAAGAAAGAGTTATATCAGCATTAAATAGATTAGAAGTTGATAGACCTCCAGTAGCAAACCCAACTTCAGTTGCTACAGTAGAAATGATGGATTTAGTAGATGCTCCATTTCCTGATGCTTGTAGATCAGCTGAATTAAATGCTAGACTAGCAGCTACAGAAATTACGGAATTTGATTTTGATGCAATTGCACCATACTTTTCTATAATCCAAGAGTCTAGTGCTATTGGATGTGAAATGCAATGGGAACAAAAAGATAATTGGCCTACTGTAAGAATGAGTAATCCGATTTGGAAAACATCAAATGACATAAAGGTTCCTTCAGATTTTTTAGAACATCCTGATGTTAAAGTGATAATTGATTCTATAAAAATACTTAAAAGAGAGTTTGGAGACGATGTTCCAATAATAGGTAAAACTATGGGTCCATGGACTTTGGCTTATCATGTTTTTGGAGTTGAAACATTTCTTTTGGGTTCCGTTGATAATCCTAATGAAACAATAAAGTCCTTAGAAAAACTACAAGAGTTTACATATTTGTTTGGAGAAGCTCAAGTCGATGCTGGAGCAGATGTACTGACAGTACCTGACCATGCAACAGGAGATTTAGTTTCTGGTCAATATTATCAAAAGTTCCTTCAAGATATTCACACAGAAATGGCTGAAAAATTTACGGTCCCACTAATATTACACATTTGTGGGAGAACGGTTGACAGGATGCCTTATATAGCTGAAACTGGCATGCACGCATTTCATTTTGATTCTAAAAATTCACCTAAAGAAGCAATGGAAGCTGTAGATAATAAGATTGCACTAGTTGGGAATATTAATAATCCTGAGACTTTATATTCTAAAGATACGGATGATGTGAAAAAAGAAGTTTTTGAATGTTTAAATGCAGGCGTCCAACTAATTGCCCCTGAATGTGCAATCCCTCTAAAAACTAAAGCAGAGAATTTAGTGGCAATAAATGAAGGTATTACTGATTGGTTGGCAGAAACAAAATCATAGATTTGATAAAATAATCATATACTGAAATTAATCTGAAAAAATTAGGACTTTTTATGTTTGACCATGAAGGGCTTTCAAAAGAATTTGAATGGGTAACTAAAGATAGTGAAAAAAAACATATTGGTGATGCAATTTCTAAAACATCGTATGAAATGCAAGAAATTGCTTATGCTTTAATTACAGGCGATAATAATCGAGTAGATGAACTAACAAAAAAGAGCTTAGAAAATGGTTCTACTGCAAACGAAATCCTTGATGACGGACTACTAAATGGAATGGCAATAGTAGGTGTTAAGTTTAGAGATAATGTAATTTTTGTACCTGAAGTTCTAATTTCTGCTAGAGCAATGAAAGCAGGAATGACCCACATAGAACCGATATTGTCTGAATCCGGAATAGAACCTCAAGGAATAGTTCTAATGGGAACAGTTAAAGGAGATCTACACGATATAGGTAAAAATTTATGCATAATGATGTTAAGAGGTGCAGGATTTACTGTTCATGATCTTGGTGTAGACACTTCCCCTGAAGACTTTGTTGATGGATTTGAAGAACATGAACCTGATGTTATTGGGATGTCTGCCCTACTAACTACAACAATGCCTAATATGGGAAGAACTATTCAGTATTTTGAAGATGTTGGTTTAAGAGAAGAAGTTCGAATGATGGTTGGAGGAGCTCCAGTAACGCAAGAATTTGCAGATGAGATGGGAGCTGACGGCTATGGTGAAAGCGCCGTAGATGCCGTTGACAAAGCAAAGGAGCTTGTTGAGCTTCTAAAAGATCTAAAGAGTTAGATTAAAAATGACTTCTAAAAAGTCAAATTCAAATAATAAAAAAAAGTTACAGAGAAGCTTAGATAATCTTTATAATATTTTTCTAGAAATCTCTTTTCATGCAGACGAACAAAGTAAAAGTAGATGTCCATATAAAGATGCAAAAAATTTATGTACTGCAAATTTTTATTGTAGTAATCAACATTACACAGATAAAAAATCTGAAGTTCCTGTATGTACAGGATCCCATAAATTAGATTATAGACCTGCTTGGGAAGTTGATAGACCTATTAAAAAAAATGAGTAACCATAAATTTAAAAGTGAAAACCATTCTATAGAATTATCTAAAAACAAGACTCTGTTTGAACTAGCTGACGCAGTCAAAATGAGAATTCCAACTTCCTGTGGTAGAGTGGGTGATTGTCACGAATGTATCGTAGAAGTCTCTGATGGATATGGTATTTTGTCTAAACCTACAAAGCAAGAAAAATTTTTAACCAAGCCTTTTAGATTAGCCTGTCAAGCAACCATAATCTCTGATGATAATGACTTAAAATTTACTCCTAGAAAAAGAGACAGAAAGATTTTAACAAATTTTAATAATGATTCTTCATATGAAATTGATCATAACTATGTGTATAAAGATAATTCTATGATTTACAAAAATAATAATTCAGAAAAAGTTTTATCTAAATCTAAGAATATTTTTGGACTTGCAATTGATGTAGGAACAACTACCGTTGCTATAAATTTAGTTAATCTAAATAATGGAAAAATTATTGTTACTTCTTCATTTGAAAACCCTCAGATTTTCGGTGGTTCAGATGTAATGAATCGTATTTCCTATGATTCAAGTGAATTTAAAGGTGAATTAACTAAGGCAATAATTTCTTCAATAAATTTTGAAATAGGAGAGTTTGTTAAGAAATTGAAAATCAGAAGAAATGAAATTGTTGAAGCTACAGTAGTCGGAAATTCAACAATGCGAGATCTTTTTTTTAATCTAAACGTAGAATCAATAGGTGTAAAACCATACAAATCAACAATCGAAATAGATTATTTAAAGGGTAAAAATAAAACCACTGAAATAATAACCAAAGCAAAAAACATAAATTTAAGAATCAATTCAGAAGCTTTGGTTTATAGTCCCCCTTTGATTGCATCGCATATTGGTTCAGATGTTTCTGCAGGCTTAATTGCAACTGATTTTTTTCAAAATAAAAACTTGAAAATGCTAATAGATATTGGAACTAATACAGAAGTAGTATTGGGCACACCTGATAAAATGCTTGCAGCCTCATGTCCAGCTGGTCCTGCATTTGAAGGAGGTGAAATAACTTTTGGAATGCCTGGTTACCAAGGAGCAATAGAAAAAGTCGATTTTCATAAAAATGATTTCACTTACCAAACGATAGGAGGTGCAAAACCTTTAGGTCTTTGTGGTTCAGGACTGATAGATTTTTTATCTGTTTTAGTTAAAAAAAATTTAATGAACCCTTTAGGTAAATTTGAATCTGAAGAAGAATCTATATACATTGACAAAAACGAATCAATCAATTTGTCTCGAAGAGATGTTTCAAGTCTAGCTCAGGCTAAAGCTGCAAATGTTTGTGGGCAAGCATTAGTCATAAAGGACTTCGGAACAAATATCGAAGAGATTGAGAATATATATTTAGCAGGTGGATTTGCAAATTTTATAGATATTCAGAATGCTAAAGAGATAGGATTTATTTTAAATTTTCCTCTAGAAAGAATAAAAAAAATAGGGAATTCTGCTTTAGAAGGAGCAACAAAGTTATTATTATCAAATAAACTTAGAAAAAATCTTGTTGATTATGTTACAAAAATTGATCACTTGGAGCTTGAAACAAAGCCAGAGTTTTTTGATTACTTTGTAGAAGGTTGTCAGTTCAAGAAAATTTCAATATAAAAAGGAACTATGAAATATAAAGCAGTAATTACAGATTATGTTTGGCCTAATCTAGACATTGAAACTGAAATACTTAATCAAAATGATATAGAAGTTGTTGATTGCAACAATAAAAGTGATGAAGAACTTAAGAAAGAGTTAATTGATGCAGATGCAATGATGTTTTGTTTTAGGGAAATAACTTCTTCGTTCCTTGAATCAGCATCAAAATGTAAAGTCGCCTCAAGGTATGGAATTGGTGTCGATAATATTGATATTAAAAAATGTACAGAACTAGGAATAGTTGTTACAAATATCCCCGATTATTGTCTTGAAGAAGTTTCTGACCATGCGATTGGCATGATATTGAGCCTTAATCGGAGAATAAATGACCATTCAAATATGGTTAAAGGCGGTGGTTGGTATGACTTAGATTTGAACATTCCTGTTCAAAGATTAAGTGAATCGGTATTAGGCATCGTCGGCTTCGGAAGAATTGGAAAAACTATATCAAACAGAATCTCTGCTCTTGGAATAAAATGTATTGCATATGACCCATTATTGAATCCTGGAGATAAAATAGGCCATGTTGAGATAGTATCATTTGATGATTTGTTAAAATTATCTGATTTCATAACTGTTCATGTTCCTTTAAATAATCAAACTCACCATCTTTTCTCAAAAAAAGAGTTTAGCCGTATGAAGAACAATGCAATTTTGGTTAATTGCGCTAGAGGTGGATTGATTGATGAAAAATCTGCATCTCAAGCTCTTTCTAATGGTCAAATTGGAGGAATTGGCTTAGATGTTATCGAGGATACCTCTAAATCACCTTCAAGCCCTCTGTTTGAAAATTCTAATGTTATTATAACTCCTCATACTGCTTTTTTTTCTAAAGCTGCGAATGAGGAATTGCAAAGAAGAACAGCAGAAGAAATTGTAAGAGTAATAAAAAATAAGAAACCTGAGAATTTTATAAACCCTGAAGTCTTAGGTAATACTAGATCAAATATAAGCTAATTATCTAAAGTCATTTGTCTTTGACTTTCTTCTTGCCCATCAGGAATGCTTTTTGGGACATCATTATCAACTACATTTTCTATTACAGATACATCGATTGCTTTTTCAGGATTTTTATCAAGTTGAGTTTCTAGATCTTTGACATTACTAAATTTTTTATCTAATGCTTTTCTTCTTCTTCCTTCTAGATACTCGAAATGAGTAGTAGCAGTTTTTAATGCTCTTCCTACGACTGATTGTTCTTCAATGTAATTATCCCATTCTTTTTTTAACTCATCTAAAATAATCATAATTTGATTTTGATTTTCTCCAATAGTTAAAACTTTCATGAATTCTTTTATAACTCCTACAACTAAAAGTAAGTTACCAGGTGAAGTTATAGTTACTTTTTTACTTTGTGCATACTGTATTAAATCCATTCTTTTTTCATAAATAAATGACAAAATATGATCACTTGGAACAAATACAATTACATTATCTAATGTGTTTTGCTTAGTGTTAATATATTTTGTTCCCACTTCATCAATAATTTTCTTTAATGAATCAAAGAATTTTTTTTCTCTATTTTGACTATCTAAGACTTCAGATCCTTCTTCCATTAGAGGTTGAAAATATTCCCAAACAAATTTTGAATCCATATGTATTACTTTTCCATCTGGTAAATTGATAGTGAAATCTGGTCGTGTTCCATTATCTAAAACTTGCTGAGTTTCATATTGCACTCCTTTTATAAATCCGGCACTCCTAAAAATATCCTCTGCCATTAATTCGCCTAATTGACCTCTTGTTTGACTTCCTGAAAGTACATTTGTCAATTTACTGAACTCTTCCTTTGCAACATTGATTGCATCTTCAGTACTTTTATTTTGCTTTCTGAGTAAATCATTTGTAGTAACAAGTTTGACTGTTTCTTGCATTGTTTTATCATATTGTTTGGTCATTAAATCTTTTACTGTCTGAAGGTCTTTATTGAATTTATCATCTTTTTCAGATAATAATTGTTTAACCTTGCTTTCAACTCCTTCAGTAGTATCATCGGCAAACTCTTTAAATTTCATACCAGAGAAATATTTTGAGAATCTCAAGAAAAACACTGCAGAAATTCCTCCTATTGAGAATATAAGAATGATTAGAAGGAAAATTATACTAATATTGAAAGCACTCATAGAAATTATTTTAAATGATCATTTAAAATAATTTTAGAGTTTTAATGTAAAATAAGTCAAATTATATTTTTATTGGAGCCTGTAATGAAATGTATGACTTGGAGAGGAAATAATAATTTTACTTTTGATGAAGTCAAAATTCCGAAAGTAATCGAAGGAACATGCTTGATTGAAATTCATACAGCTGGAGTATGTGGAACAGATATACATATTACACAAGGTTTATTTCCTTCACCTAAAGATGTAGTACTGGGGCATGAATTTTCTGGAAAAATTGTTGAAATAGGGAAAAATGTAGACAAATCACTATTAAACCAAGAAGTTTCTGCACATACTGTTGGGGGTTGTGGTACTTGCGAAAGTTGCAGAAAATGGTCAGTTGGTCACTGCGAGATAAATCAAAGAAGAGCCGGTGCTTTTAGCGAATATGTTTTATCTGACTCCAAAGCTATTTCAGTTATTCCTGAAAACTTGTCTTTAGAAAACGCATCTTTAGCAGAACCAGCCTCTTGTAGCCTATCTTGTGTAGAAATGTTACGAAAACCTGAATCGAAAAGTACAGCTGTTGTCATAGGTAATGGCCTTTTAGGATTATTTACAATTTTTTTTCTGAAACAACTAGGAATAGATAGAATCATATCTTCAGAAATTGAACCATCAAGAAGAGCCTTAGCAAATCAATTTGGTTCAGATATTACTGTTGATCCAACAAAAAATGATTTACTAGAAATTGTGAAAGAAGAAACCAATGGATATGGAGCTGATATAGTAGCTGAAGCAGTAGGAAATCCAAAAGTTTTAAAGGATTGTTTTCAACTAATAAGACCAAGAGGACAAATGTTATTGGTAGGAGTAAATCCTAAAGGTTCAAAATTACCATTTGACTTATTTGATATGCATTTTAATGAAATCTCCGTTTTTGGAGCTTTTGGGGCAGGAAATTCATTTGAAAGAGCCTTAAATCATTTGCCCAATATGCCTTTAGATAAAATCATTTCGGAGCGTTTTCCTTTGCAAGAACTACCTGAAGCTATTAGAAAATCTGCAAATGCAGAAGGAATCAAATTTGTCATAGGACCTAACGATTAAGAGAGATAGATAAGTTAGAATATACCTATGATTAAAAAACATCTAAATTATAGAAAATATTTTAATGTTGAAAAAAACATTGCTTACCTAAATAGTGGATACATGGGACTCCTGCCAAAAAAATCTATAACTAAAGGTAGTGAAGGATTCGAATTAAAGTCAAAATCATGGGAAATTCATTGGGAAGACTTTTACGATAAACCTGAAAATACTAGAAAGATTTTTTCAAAATTGATCAATTCAGATTCAGATTCAGTATTTTTTACTCCATCAGCTAGTTATGGATTTGCAGTTTTTGCGAATAATTTTGAGTTGAGAAATAAAAAAACAATTTTATTACTTGAAGAAGAGTTTCCTTCAAATGTATGGATTTGGAAAAAATTAGCAAAAAAACAAAACGGTTTAGTAAAATTTGTACCACGGCCCACGGATGATGATTGGACTTCTGCTATTTTAAATCATATTGATGAAGATACAGCTTTGGTTTCTGTACCTAATTGTCATTGGACTGATGGTGGTTTGATTGATTTAGAAATCCTGTCTTTAGAATTAAAAAAAAATGACATCTCTCTTGCTATAGACGGGACTCAATCAGTAGGCGTAATGCCAATAGACATTAAGAAAATTAAACCTGATTTTATGGTTGTTTCAGGTTATAAATGGTGTTTAGGGCCTTACAGTTTGGGACTTGCGTATATTGATAGTAAATATCATAAAGGAGATCCTATTGAGTATAATTGGATGTCTAAATTTCCAATCCCTACGGATAGTAACGTACCTGATATGACTGTCTATGAAGATTTTGTATACGACAACGCTAGAAAGTTTGATTTTGGGCAAAGAGGTAATTTTCATTTAATTCCTGCATTAGAATCTTCGCTAGAATTAATATCTAGTATTGGTCCAGAGAATATTTATAGCTATGTTGATGATTTAAACGAAGATATTATAAAAATTACTTCAGAAATGGGATTTTCAAATATTGATAGAAATTACAGAGCAAAACACTATCTTGGGTTGAGATTTGAAAAAGAAATCCCTAGTAATTTTGTAGAGAATCTGGCGAATGAAAACATATTTATAAGCGCAAGAGGTAAAAAAGCTATTAGAGTTACTCCTCACATATGGAATGATTTAAATGATGTAGATCTATTTATCTATGGATTAAAGAAAGTTTTATAATATGACTATTTTTATTTCCGAAGATCAAGTAAAAGAAGTATTAGATGTAAAAACAACTGTTGACTTACTAGAAGAAGCTATGAAATCTTTATCTACTGGTAAAGGATTTAATAGTCCTAGAAAGAGGCTCCCCACTAGTTATAATGGAGGAAACCTTCATTTTATGGCAGCATCATGGCCAGAAAAAGGAATAGCTGGGCATAAAAGCTATGTTGTAACTAAGGGGAAGGCAACTTTTGTTGTAATTCTTTATTCAACAGAAGGAGAAGGGTTGCTTGCAGTTATAGAAGCAAATCTATTAGGGCAAATAAGAACTGGTGCTGCCTCAGGGTTAGCTTCAAAATATCTAGCTAAAAAAGATTCAAAACAACTGGCAGTAATTGGATCTGGTTTTCAAGCTCAAACGCAATTAGAAGCAATAAATTCACAATTTAAACTAGATGAAGTAAGAGTTTATTCAAGGACTAAAGAAAAACGTGAGGCTTTTGTAGATAAAATGAGTAAAAAGTTAAGTATAAATATTCAATCATCAGAATCTTCTGAAGAAGCAACAGACAATTGTGACATTCTCTCACTTATCACTAATTCAAGCGCTCCTGTTATTTCAAATGAACAAATCACTAAAGGAATTCATGTAAATGCAGCTGGAGGGAATAGTTGGCTTAGATCAGAGTTGTCAGCAAATTCAATTAGTAAATTTGATTTTATTTCATGTGATGATCTGGATCAGGCTAAAACTGAGTGTAAAGAGTTAATGGAAGCTACTGAAAAAGGGATTACTTCTTGGAATAAGGTTTATGAATTATCTTCAGTAATAGATGAACAGATTCTTGGCAGAAAAAATAATGAAAATATAACTTTATACGAATCATTAGGTATAGCTATTCAAGACATTGCAGCAGCTAAATATGTATACGACCAACTAAAATAAATCTGTTAAATATTTTTTTCTATCTCTTTTTTTAGAGCCACCAAATCAGAATTATTATTAATTATTGAATATCGAATATTATCCTTATCTAAAATGCCTATCACCTCATCTGTTTTGAGTTGATTATTTGTTATTTTTTCAAAGTTTGATTTTGATAAATTTCTTTGCTTTTCTAATCTTTGTTTTGATAATGAATGGCTGGAATTAATAATCCAAATATAATCAAAAAGTTTATGCCATCCTGCCTCAATGATTACGGCTCCTTCAAAGACAATTAGTTTTGAAGTGCTTTCAATCTTTTTACTTATATATTTTTCAATTTGAGGCCATATTATTTTTTGTAAAGTATTTAGTTTCTCTTTATCACTAAAAACTAATTGCCCCAATCTCTTTGTATCTATTTGATTGTCTTTGGATAATACACTTGGAAAAAGTTTTAAAACTCTATTTTTTATATCCGTATCAGCTTTATAAAATTCTTTAGCTACAACATCTAAGTCATAAGTGGTGATTCCCATATTTTTGAGTATGTGTAATACTGAAGATTTTCCAGTTCCTATATTTCCTGTTATTCCTAATGATTTCATTTCTATTTAATTAGGTTTTTAATTCAACATGTGATTTTTATGTATATTTAATAATATTAAAAAATACCCCCAGAGGTCTGAGCAATTAAATAAAAGGCCCTTTTATTAGGGCTTTTTATTTAAAGGCCTCTCTCTTTAAGCTTATCTTCTGTAACGATTTCGTGAAATTCTATTTCATATCTTTCGATATTATCTTGTAACTCTTGTGACAATTTATTTCTTATTTTATCTGGGACATTTGAAAAAGCATTAGAACTTAATGTTTCTTGAGTCCA
The DNA here is from genome assembly GCA_036164085.1 of Chloroflexota bacterium. Classification (GTDB taxonomy): domain Bacteria; phylum Chloroflexota; class Dehalococcoidia; order Lucifugimonadales; family Lucifugimonadaceae; genus TMED-70. Next base: position 16,091 of record JAYZJV010000043.1, read on the forward strand.
TTCTGCACAAACAGAATAATCTTCTGAAGGAGTTCCCCATCCGGATACATATACAGTAGCTCCACCTCTCCCCTTTTCTTCATATTCTGAACAAATTTGTTTTAGCAAACTAGCTACTTTCCATAACTTGTCTCTTGAGGTTATGCATTTTCTTCTTACTAAAAACATTTTGTATCCTTTCTTTAATATAAAATGACTTAATGCCATTAATAATTATTATTACAGTTCTAATATCCACCTTCATACATGCTACATGGAATTTTTTAATTAAAAAATCCAACCACCCTTATGAATATGTTCAATTATTAGCTGTAATAAGCGGTGTTGTTTCACTACCCTTTGCTATTATTTTTATTTTTGAAGACGGTTTTACATTTTCTGGATTTCTTCTTAGTATTTTGTCAGGGTTTGTACATGTCTTTTATTTTTATTTTTTAGGTACTGCTTATAAAAAAGGAGATTTGTCTTTTGTTTATCCTATTGCAAGGGGAACTGCTGTGGCTTTGGTCCCTTTAGTTGGATTATTTATTATCAACGAATCAGTTTCTAACCTCTCATTAATTGGTGTATTTATAGTTTTTTTAGGAATTTTTTCTTTAGGGAATATTACACATATTCGTTCTGTAAATTTTAATGACTTGTTTTTATCACTAATCGTGGGAATAACAGTAACAATATATACAATTGTCGATAAATATGCGGTTTCACTCATTAATCCTTTTTTTGTTTTTTCAATATCATCATTTTTAGGAGGTTTTTTATCAATAACTATTATTGACCGAAGGATTAATCATTTTTATTTGGTTGCAAAAAACAATTTAAAAGTAGTACTAATTATTTCTTTTTTAAGTGCAATTGCTTATCCAATGGTTTTATATGCTTATAAATATTCTGAGGTGTCTCTTGTTTCTCCATTAAGAGAAATTTCTACTGCAATTGCAACTGTTATGGGGATAGTCTTATTGAAGGAGAAACTAAGTTCTTATAAAGTGGTCGGAGTATCATTTATTGTAATTGGCGCTATTTTAATTACTTATTAGAATTATTTTTCTTCGATTTCAATTGAATTAATCATATCACCTGGATTAGGGTCGCTCATTGGATCCCTTTCTCTAATATTTAAAACAACTTCCATGCTTTTTTTATCTAATACCTTACCAAATACGGTATGAGCACCATCTAGATGAGGGGTTGGTGCATGAGTAATAAAAAATTGAGACCCATTAGTTCCAGGACCAGCGTTTGCCATCGATAATATTCCTTCAGAGTCATGTTTTAAAGATGAAACAAATTCATCTTCAAATTGGTATCCAGGGCCACCAGATCCTGTACCTGTTGGATCTCCTCCCTGAACCATAAAACCTGGAATAACTCTATGAAATGTAGTTCCGTTATAATAACCTGACTTAGCTAGATTTATGAAATTTTCACAAGTTTTTGGAGTTTGATCAGAGTATAAATGAATAATTATTTCACCTTTTTCTGTATCAATCTTTGCTTTATATGTTTTTGTTGTGTCTAAATCCCCTTTTGGTGGTTCTAAAGTCATAAATACATCCTCTTGTCTATTTTTTGTATCTAATTATAATACCTAATAATTGAGATTTATATGTTTTACTTATTAGATAAATTTAAGTACTTTAGGAGCATCTATGAATGATTATCCAATAATAAAAAAAATTACTTTTAATAGATACAAATTTCCTTTAGAAAATATGAGAAACCATACCCTTTCTTGGGTATACGAGCCAGGATCAAAATCAGCAAGAAATGTTATTTCAATTAAAATTGAAACTGACCTTGGGATATCAGGAGAATATTTTAGTATCGCTCCAGGCACTTATGATCAAATGAGAGCTATTGCACCAATATTGATTGGCCAAAATGGTCTAAATAGAGAAAAATTCTATAATCTCGCTAAAGTAATTTTAAGAAAGCAAGACAAAATGGGTATAGGACCTATTGATATAGCCTTGTGGGATTTAGCGGGCAAATATCATGATACTCCAATTTTCAGATTATTAGGAGGTAGCAGAAATAAACTTCCAACTTATGCATCTACTCTTCATGGTGATTATTCTAAAGGAGGTTTGAATTCTCCCGAGGCATTTAAAGATTTTGCAGAGCAGTGCTTTGACATGGGATATAAAGCGTTTAAGATTCATCCATGGGCTCCTGCAGACATATCTCAAGAAGTTAAAGTAGTTAATGAAGTCGGAAAACTTTCAAATAAAATGAATCTTATGATAGATCCTTGTTGTGTATATGAAACCTACGCTGATGCATTAACTGTAGGTAGAGCTTGTGATGATAATAACTATTTTTGGTATGAAGATCCTTTACAAGATGGAGGAGTATCATTTTATGCACATAAAAAACTAAGGCAGGCATTACGAACTCCTCTTTTACAAGGAGAGCATCTTCATCTAGTAGAAACTCATACAGATATGGCGATTGCTGAAGCAACAGATTTTTGGAGAGCAGATCCGGAATATGATGGAGGTATCACTGGGGTCATGAAAGTAGCTCATGCTGCTGAAGGCTTTGGTATGGATCTAGAATTACATATAGCTGGACCAGCTCAAAGACATTGCATGGCATCCATAAGAAATTCAAATTATTACGAGATGGGATTGCTACATCCTAAGATATCTAATCCTGCAAATATACCAGTGTATAAAAATGACTATACTGATGAAATTGATTCAATCGACTCTGATGGGTATGTTACTGTTTCTGAAACCCCAGGTCTTGGAGTAGAGTATGATTATGAATACGCAAAAAAATTTCTAATAGATACACTAGTAATAGATTGATTTATGGCTAAAAAAATCATATATAGTTCATATGACAAAGCTATTGAAGATTTGTCTAATAACACAAGCATTATGATAGGTGGTTTTGGTGTCCAGGGAGGACAGCCAACAAACCTTATGGTTGCTTTAAGAAATATGAATTTAAAAGAACTTACCTTAATTGGTAATGTTGCAGGTATTTCTATGATTACAGGCTATGGATGGAAAAATTCTGATAAAGACAATATCATTGACCAAAGTATTTTTTTTCAGAAAAAGCAAGTAAAAAAAATCATTTGCTCATTTCCTATACCATCTCAAAGGAATCCAATTTCAGAGATAGAAAAAGCATGGATAAATAATGAAGCAGAAGTAGAAATAATTCCTCAAGGTACTTTAGCTGAAAAAATCCGTGCTGCAGGATCTGGTATTCCTGCCTTTTATACCAAAACAGGTGTTGGTACTATTATTGAAAAAGATAAAGAAACTAAACTTATAAAAGGAGAAAAATATCTATTAGAATATGCTTTAAGTGCAGATGTTGCTTTTATTAAGGCTCATTTATCTGATGAGAATGGAAATTTAATTTATAAAGGAACTTCTAGAGCTTTCAATCCAATAATGGCGTCTGCTGCAAAATTGACTATAGTTGAAGTCGATAAAATTATACCTTCCAAAGATCTAAATTCAGAAAGAATTGGAACACCTGGAATTTATGTAGATAGAATAGTTAGTGTTAATAATGAATTATCCTGAGAAACTAACGAAAGAAGATATAGCATATAGAGCGTCCATTGAGTTGCCTGAGAATTCTTATGTAAACTTGGGTATTGGGCTACCTTCTCTATGTGCAAAGTATTTGGAACCGAAAAAGAATATTATTTTTCAGGCTGAAAATGGAATTTTGGGATTTAATGAACTTTCAAAAGAAAATGAACAAGATGAAAATTTAATTGATGCAGGAGGTCAATTTTTAAGTCATGTGCCAGGTATTTCATACTTTGATTCAGCAGATTCCTTTGCAATGATTAGAGGAGGACATATTGATGTTACTGTCTTGGGGGGGTTACAAGTTTCTGAAAAAGGAGATTTAGCAAATTGGATGATTAAATCTCGAGGTATTGGATCCATAGGTGGCGCTATGGATCTGGTAACTGGAGCTAGAGAAGTAATTGTCACAATGGAACATGTAACGAAGGATAATAAATTTAAAATACTCGAAAAATGTGATTTCCCTTTGACAGGTGTAAATTGCGTAAACAAAATAATTACTGATATAGCTGTTATAAAAGTGAGAAAAGAAGGATTATTCATTACTGAAATAGCAAAAGGATGGAATTTTCAACAAATACAATCTCTAACAGAGCCAAAACTGAATCCATCAAAAACAATCAAAGATTATATTACTAGGTAAAGAAATTTTTTAGGTAATATCAACTATTAATTTCCCAAAATTTTCACCTTCAAATAATTTCATGAAAGTTTTAGGTATATTGTCGAATCCTTTATATATATCTTCTTTATAAACAATTTCACCGCTTTTAATCCATTTTGATATTGCATTCATTGCTTCACCGTATTTATGTTCAAAGTTAAAAACAATAAATCCTTGCATTGTAGATTGTTTTGTAAGTAAAGTTCTTGCTACTCTAGGGCCTTGAGGCGGAACAGAAGCATTATAATTAGCAATTTGACCACAGACAGCTGTTCTTGAATATGTAGCAATGTGATTCATCACCGCATCAGAAATTTCTCCACCAACATTATCAAAATACATATTTATAAAATCTTCTCCAATTAATCCAAGTTCCTTGTCTATATCTTGAGTTTTATAATTCAAGCAGTGGTCAAAATTTAATATTTCCTTGCAATAATTTACTTTTTCTTCTGTACCTGCAATTCCAATAACATTGCAACCCATTAATTTTGCTATCTGGCCTACTAACGAACCAACTGCTCCTGATGCTGCAGATACTACTATGGTTTCTCCTGGTTTTGGTTTACAAACTTCAAGGAATCCTAAATATGCCGTTCTTCCGGGCATTCCAAGCACTCCTAATGAATATGTAATAGGTAAATCATTATCTAATGATATCTTTGTAACTTCTTTTTCACTCACACAAGCATATTCTTGCCAGCCAACTTTTGCATTTACCATTTCACCTACACTAAACAACTTAGACTTAGATTCAATAACTTTAGCGACTACCTCCCCTTCCATTACGCCACCAATTTCGACTGGTTTGGAGTATGATGGACCTCCGTTCATTCGACCTCTCATATATGGGTCTAAAGATAGATATTGAGTCTCTAGTAGTAGATCTCCATAATCTAATTTTTTAACATCTGAAATATTTATTTTTAAGTCCTCTTCTAAATTAGGGACACCAGAAGGCCTTTTATTCAAAACCCATTGTTTATTTTTCATTAGATCCTCTTCTACTTATATATTAATTTCTAGTAAATCTTTTCCAACTATAATATTACCATCAAAATTTTTAGACACTCCATTTAACCAAATATCATCTACATCATATTCAGGAGATCCAGTGGGTACGAGATGATTTAAAACCAGGTTTTTAACTTTAGCTTTTTTTGCAACATTGCCTACTTCCTCAATAGAAGTGTGTCCATCTATTATATGTTTTTTAAATTCTTCATTTCCCGGATATGTTCGTTTTATTATTGCATCAACTCCATCGAGATTTAAAACTTCATGAATAAGATAGTCAGAATTTAATGAAAAATTAATTAATTTTTCATTTTTTGAAGTATCGCCAGAAAATACTATAACTTTATTTTCTAAAGTGAATTTATATGCAAAACTAGGTTTTGCTGCTGCATGAGGTACTGTTATGCATTCAACAGCAATATTTTTATCTTTATAAATTTTTGAATCTGAGTCAATTTCATTAATATTATAAAGTGAATCAAATTTGGGTCTGTTCTCTTCTTTGATTCGTAACTCTATATCCCATTTCATGTATTGACTGTATGAGTCAATTATCTTTTTTAGAGGAGTTGGGCCAAAACAATCTATTTTTCCTTTATGTCCGCTTTGCCAAGTTCTGAGTAATAGAGTTCCTAAATCTGCCATGTGATCAGAATGATTATGAGTTATAAAAATTCCTTTAATTTTTTCCGGATCTAAGTTTGCATTTGCTAATTGATTGCATACACCATCTCCTGTATCAATAATATAAATATCTTCTCCGATAATTATTGCACTTGAAGGCTGAGATCTCTTTGCCCAAATTCTAGGCCCCCCGCCAGTTCCTAATAAAATAATTTTATTCATAATGACATTCTATTAGATAACATATTTTTTATTATCATTTATAACTTTTGAAATATCTTTATTATTAATTTTATTTATTTTCATATTAACGTTATGCTAAATATAATACTAACCACAGTTAGTGAGGTATTATTGAAAAATTTGATTGACTTAGAATTAAAAAATCCTATTCTTTTGTGTAGTTGGCAAGGCTGGCCTGACGCAGCAGAATCAGCTACAAAGTCTATAGAAGAAATTGTATCGCAAGTAAATATTATCGATAAATATAAAATCACCTCAGAAGCTTACTATATTTACTCTGATAAAAGGCCTCATGTATCAAACCCAAAGCCGGAAAAAAGGAAAATAGATTGGCCAGAGAATAAATTTTCTTTTGTAAAAACCAATACAGAAAATGACCTTATTGTTTTTGAAGGAGTTGAACCAGATCTATATTGGAAAAAATACATTAAAGAATTTTTATCAGTTGTAAATTATTATGATGTAACTCAAGTAATAATGGTAGGATCTTTGTTGGATTCAGTACCTCACACTAGAGAGCCTCGTATAAGTATTACTGCTACTAGATCAGATAATAATAAATTTTTGAAAGGAATAAAGTTTTTACCCCCAACATATGAAGGACCAGCCGGAATTACTTCAGCCATTGGAGAAAAACTAGATTCAAAAAAAATTTCAGCAATTTCTATATGGGGGCACACTCCTCATTATTTACAAGTTACTCATAACCCAATATTATCTGCTGCAATTATGAGAGAGATTAACAAAATGCTTAAACTAAATTTGAGCTTTGATAAGATTTCTAAAAGATCTGAAGAATTCAGATCATCATTAAATTTAGCACTTGAGGATCATAAAGAAATAACTAAATATGTTGAGAGATTAGAGGAGTCTTACGATACAGAAGAAATGTCAAAAATTGACCCTGAGCCGAAACTAATCATTAAAGATCTTGAAAATTTCCTTAAAGAGTCTCGAGAAAATCAAAATTGAAATCATTAGGCAAATCACTAAATCCAAAAAATCAAGAAAATAAAAATGGGAAAATTTGACAACAAAAACATATCAATCTTTGGTTTAGGCAGCATTGGACATAATATTGGTCAAAAACTAATAGAAAAAAATAATAACATAATTCTTCAAGGTTTTGATATCAATAAAGAAAAAACAACCATTTCTAAGCAATCTAACGCGATTCATAGAGAAATGAAAAGTTACATAGATTCTGTTGATGATTGTGATATTTTAATCATCTCTACTCCTACTTCTTCAACATATGAAATTTTTGAATCTTTACAAAACAAATTGAATAATAACACCTTGATAATAGATATATGTTCTTCAAAAAGAGCAGTAAACGAATGGTCTCAAGAACTATTGCCTGATAATGAAATTATAGGCCTTTATCCATTCGTTAATCATGATTCAATACTTAATAATAATTGGGGAATCGTTTCATATAATAACTCTAAAGATAAAGTTACTGAAATGGCCAATACTTTTATTACAGAAATGGAAGGGGTAGGAATTAATGTTGACCTTTCAGAACATGATAGTTTCATTGCTCTAACTGAAACTATGCCAATGATATTAACATTAAATCTTTTGAATTTATCTAATAATAGTTCTTCTTGGAAGGAAGTTTTTAAATATTTTAATAGTGATGACTTTAAATTCTTTTCTAATCCGCTTGAAAATGATCCTGTGAAAATATTTTCTTCAATTTCTACTAATAATGACTTGTTACTTGAATGGATAAAACTTTATATAAATGAATTAGTGAAATTTCAAAAACTTCTTGAAAGTAATTCAGAAGAACAAATAGCGTTATTGGTAAATAAAACCTGGGAAGACAGAATTAAGATAATTAACAACATAGATCCAAGTTTAGATTCAGAAGAAAACATTATACCTTCTTCCTCTGAAAATATACTTTCTTTATTTATAGGATCTCGAGCAGCACGTTTTTTTACTAAGTCCAAAGAAATTGATAAAGATAAATATGGGTTTGAAAAAAGGATTTAGTCATATGAAACTCTCACTTGATAAAAAAAAATCTTTAAGAGCAGATATAACCATACCTCCAGACAAATCTCTTTCTCATAGAGCTGTTATGTTTAATTCTCTCGCTAAAGGGAAAGCAAATATTTCAAATTTTCTTATGGGTGAAGATTGCTTATCTACTATTTCTGTCCTTAAAAAATTAGGTGTAAAAATAGAAATTCATGATAATAATGTTGTCACTCATGGAATGGGAATAAATGCTTTGTCAAAACCAAATGAGATATTGGATGTAGGTAATTCTGGAACAACGATTAGGTTAATGTCTGGAGTTTTAGCAGGAAGGAACTTTGAAAGCATTTTAGATGGTGATTCATCTATAAGAAAACGTCCAATGAATAGAATAATAAAGCCTTTAAATATGATGGGGGCAAATATTACTGCAGAGAACGATAATGAAAACGCTCCTATAAAATTCCTAGGAGGAGAATTATCACAATTGAAATATGATCTTCCTGTAGCAAGCGCTCAATTGAAGAGTTCATTGATATTAGCAGGTCTAAGGTCTAAAGATGGGATTGAAATTAAAGAAAAAGCAACTTCAAGAGATCATACAGAAAGACTACTCTCAAATATGGGAGCTGATATTAATGTAAATGGTCTAGAAATTACAGTTAATCCATCAAACATCGAATCAAGAGATATTATTGTCCCTGGAGATATATCTAGTGCATCTTTTTGGCTTATAGCTGGGTGTATTCATGATGATGCTGAAATAACTATAAGGAATGTTGGTATTAACAAAACTAGATCTGGAATAATAAACGTATTAAAAAGAATGGGAGCTTCAATGGAATTTTTCAATGAAAAAGATTATTCTGGTGAACCTGCCTGTGATATTTTTGTTAAGTCTTCATCGCTAAAAGGGACTGAAGTTTATGGAGATGAAATCCCCCTACTTATAGATGAAATCCCCATAATTGCTTTAGCTTCAGTATTTGCCGAAGGAAAAACTACAATTAGTGATGCTGAAGAATTGAGATATAAAGAATCAGATAGAATCTCCTTAACTGTAAACTGGATGAAAAAAGCTGGGGCTGATGTAGAAGAATTAAAAGATGGAATGATTATCAATGGTAATAATAAAATTCAAGGAGGGGTCTTTTCTTCTCATGGAGATCATAGGCTAGCAATGACACTAGGAATAGCAAGTTTAGTTGCTGAAAATAGCATAAGCATTGAGAATGCAGAGGCATCTAATGTTTCATACCCTGGGTTTTGGGATTATTTAAATGATTTAGGGGAGTAATTTGGCTAATAGTAATCCGAAAATATTTCTTATTTCTGGTCCTTCTGGAGTAGGTAAAGATACAGTAATCAATGAAATAAGGAAAATTTTTAAAAATCTTCATTTCGTTGTTACTGCTGTTACTAGAAATAGAAGATCAGATGAAAAAGAAGGAGTAAATCATTTTTTTGTATCTGAAAAGCAATTTAAAGAAATGATCGATAAAGATGAACTTATAGAATGGTCAAAAGTATATAAAAATTATTATGGTGTTCCAAAATCTCAAATAACCAAACCTACATCTGAAGGTAAATCTGTATTACTAAGAGTTGATGTTCAAGGAGCTCAAAAAATCAAAGAAATTATCCCAGAAGTAATTTTAATATTCATTAAGCCAGAAAATTTAGAGTTTATAAAGAAGCATTTAAGTTCTAGAGGAGAAAACTCACAACTAGAAATCAACAGAAGAATTGAAGCTGCAAAAAATGAAATCAAATTATCTAGCAGTTTCGAATATGTTATAACAAATGAAGAAGGTAATATTGAATATGTTATTAACCAAGTAAAAGATATAATTAATAAAAATTTATAAAATCATGAAAATAAATAAAATACTAATATCTCCTCAAGAGTTTAAAGAAAGCCTTACAGGATTAGAGGTTGCAAAAGCAATGGATAAAGGTATTCATAATTTTGATAATAATATAGAAACAATATTGGCCCCTGTAGCTGACGGAGGCGATGGAACTTTACAGACTATGGTAGACGTTACAGGTGGGCAGATTATAAAAGAGACAGTGAAAGACCCTTTAGGAAGAGATATAGTGTCAGAATGGGGAAAATTAGGTGATGATAACAGCGCTGTTATAGAAATGGCGAAAGCATCCGGATTGGCTTTATTAAGTGATGAAGAAAAATCTGCAACTCTTACAACAACATATGGAACTGGACAATTATTTAAATTAGCTCTTGATAAAGGTGTTAATAATTTTATTGTTGGCATAGGTGGGAGTGCAACAAATGATGGAGGTGCAGGGTTTATTTCTGCTCTAGGAGCAAAGCTTCTTGATGAAAATAATAATATTATTGAACCTTGTGGTCAAAATTTAAACAAAGTTAAATACATTGATATGTCAAATTTTGATAACCGAATAGATGATGTTTCTGTTAAGGTTGCTTGCGATGTTACTAATCCATTATGTGGTAATGATGGAGCTTCTGCAATATTTGGTCCTCAAAAAGGTGCATCCCCTGAGGATGTTGAATTTCTTGATAAGAATTTACTACACTGGGCAGATTTGTTAAAGAATCAAATTGGCAAAGATATATTAAATGTTCCTGGTTCGGGTGCAGCAGGAGGATTAGGAGCAGGTTTGATGGCATTTGTTAATGCAGAACTTTCTATTGGGGCAAATATAGTTTTAGAAGCATTGGAATATGACAAGAAATTAAGTGGAGTTGATTTAGTTATAGTAGGAGAAGGTAGTACAGACAAATCAACACAATTCAATAAATCTCCAGTAGCTGTTGCTATGAGGGCAAAAGAAAAAGGAATTCCTGTTATTTGTCTTTCTGGATCAATAGGAAAAGGTTACAGTGAGTCAAGGGATTTAGGTATTACTTCTTTTTTCAGTATCGTTTCTGGACCTACTGAATTAAAATATGCTATAGACAATGCCTATGATCTAATAGTCAAATCAACAGAAGAAATTATAAGGTCAATTTCAATTTAGGAGTAATTATGTTAAAAGACAACATTGATTTAGTTATAATAGGTGGTGGAATTATAGGTTTAGCTACTGCTAATGAAATTTTAAGAACTAAGAAAAATATAAATATATTAGTGGTAGAAAAAAGTTCTTCAGTTGCTTCTCAACAATCTGGGCATAATTCTGGTGTGATTCATTCAGGAATTTACTATAAGCCAGGATCATTTAAAGCTCAATTTTGTGTCGAAGGAAGAAAAACTATGACAGAATTTTGTGAAAAAAATGAAATTCCTGTTTGGACATGTGGAAAATTAATAGTTGCTTCAAAAGAATCAGATTTAGAAAAGATAGACAATCTTTATGAAAGAGGAACAGAAAATAAAGTTGAAGGATTAAAAGTAGTATCACAAGATGAAATTAAAGAAATCGAACCGCATGTGCGTGCAATTAAAGCATTGCATGCTCCAAAAACTGGAATTGTTGATTATATAAAAGTTACTGAAGTATATGCCGATCAATTTAGACAAAATGGAGGAGAAGTATTTTTAGATACTGAGGTTTTTGGCACAGAAGAATCGAACGGGAAATTGATTATTAAAACTAATAAAGGTGATATAGAAACAAAAAAAGTAATTAACTGTGCAGGTCTTCATTCAGATAGAATAGCTAAAATGTTTGGTCTTGACACTAATTTAAAAATCATTCCATTTAGAGGAGAATATTACACATTAAAGAAGTCAAAAGAATATCTTGTCAAAGGCTTAATTTATCCAGTGCCGAACCCTGAGTTGCCTTTTTTAGGTGTTCATTTTACTCAGACAATGAAAGGTTTTGTAGAAGCTGGCCCAAATGCTGTTTTAGCTACTAAAAGAGAAGGATATAGAAAAAGAGATATTTCTCTAAGAGACACATTTGAGACGTTTACTTACAGTGGTTTTTGGAATTTATTAAAAAACGATTGGAAAACAGGTCTATGGGAAATTAATAGGTCGTTGAGAAAATCTGTATTTGTAAAAAGTCTTAGAGAATTAATACCAGAAGTAAATAGTTCTGATCTTGATGTGGGAGGTTCTGGGGTGAGAGCACAAGCTGTTTCACCTGACGGATCGTTGATTGATGATTTTAAGATTGAAGGGTCTCAAAATGCAATACATGTATTAAATGCTCCATCACCAGGTGCAACCTCTTCTTTAGTTATAGGGAAATACATTAGTAACCTTGCAGTAAAAGAATTAGGAATTTAGTTATTCAGTAAAAAAAGAATCTACTAAAAACACTAAAGGGATGGCTATTAGAAAGAACAATATAAAACCAAATAACCCATTTATTGACGCACCTATTAGACCAGCAACCAAAATTGCTAATACTAAAGATGGGTAAGCTAATTTATCATTTTTTAAATTCATTTAATGTTTCCTGGCGGGAGAGAAAGGGAATCGAACCCTCCTTGATACAACGACCAATCATAGTTTTGAAGACTAGAAAATTCACCAGAATATACTCACTCCCAAAATTATTATTTAACTATACTACTGCATTAAGTTTTTCTTCAAAATGCTGTTTTCCTACAGCACCAACAATTTGATCTACGGGTTTTCCATCTTTAAAGATAACGTTCATAGGAATTGATCGAACAAAAAACTTAACAGAAAGATTAGGATTGCTATCTACGTCTACTTTTGCAAATAGAACCTTTCCATCGTATTCTTCTGCAAGTTTATCTAAAGTAGGTGCAATCATTTTACATGGGCCACACCAGTCTGCCCAAAAATCTACCATAACAGGTATATTTGAATTTTCTACTAATTCTTCAAAGTCTGTTTCTGTTACATTTATTGGTTTAGACATATTTCCCTCTCATTACTTTTTTATAATAATTTTTTTACATTCTAATTGTGGCACTAAAGAAGAAAAGTCTGGAATATTACTCGATTCTAAATCAGCAACCATTCTACCAAAGTAGTCAGTAGATGTAACAATACCTTCGACTTCTCCATCAGCTATGAATTCAGAAGTTATCAAATCATTCCCGTTTTCGTCTTCTAGCGTGATTTTTGATGTACCGTTTAAATTGTACTTTGATACATCGTTAGGATGCAATCTTAATTTTATAGGTGTTTTAATTTTGTTCATTTCTTTTTCTGTTTCTACAATAATATCTTGAGGCCTATTTAATATTCTTCCTGGGGAATAAAATATAGAGCTAGGTTTGAAAGTATCTACTTTTGGATCAGTAAACTTCATCTTTTTATTTAAAGAGGGTTTTGTTATTTCTTCAGAATCACTAGAAACTTTAGATAAGAAGCTATTTCTATTATTTTCAATTTCTATATTTTTATTTTCATAAATATTTTGGCAAATTTCCCATATGGATTCTAAATTTATAGAAGCAGGTTTTATCATTTGCGGAGCCTTCTTTATTTTACCTGCTAAATTAATAACTGTAGATTCTTGTTCTGCATAAGTTTTAGTAGGAATCACATAATCAGCAATTTCAAATAGTTTGTTTTTCAAATGGTTCGCATAAATTAAAATGTCTAAATTCTCTAACGAATCAGTTAGATCCCCTTCTGATAAAATATCAGGGTTTATTCCATCTCCAAAAACTATCAATGCTTTTATCGATTTGTCTTGAACTTTCTTCATTATTTCTTTTGTTGTTGTAAAAGATTGTTTGTTTATATTAAAAACTTCATAAAAATTTGAAGATCCTATTCCATTAAATGTAGGGTAAAATCCTTTTCCTTCTCCTTCTAAATTGTCAGTTATAACTGCTAAGTTGTAGATAGAATTTATATATTCTTCAGTAAATTGATTTGTAACAGTATCTTGGCCAAATGTAAAAGAAGTTTTGCTTGAATTTGAAATAATCTCAGCAGCTTCATATAGTCTGTCTATTGGGACTTTGGTTATTGAGGATATCTTAATAGGATCAAAATTCCACATGAATTTTTTAAATTCATCAACCTCGTTTGAAGGTAAATCTTTATATTCAAGATTTTGATCAAAAATAATTTTACTTATAGTATTTATTACTAAGCCTTCTGTTCCAGGAATAGGTTTTATCCATAATTTGGCATACCTAGTTAGATCAATTTCCCTTGGATCTATTACGATTAAGTTTGATTGCTCTTTTGAAGCTTTTTTTATAGGCAATGACAATAAATTGTTATCCTCAGTAATATTTGAAGAAACGACTAAGTTGCATTCAGATTTTTCAAGATTCCATATATTTGAGGAAGATGAGAGGTATCCAAATTTATCTGACAGTGTTTTATAATAAGGGAGGTTATTTAAGTATGCACTTGAAACATAATTTGTATTGATTTTCTTTGCCAGATTTAATACTCCAATGTTATCTTCTAATGATGCTCTAGGAGAAGTAATGATTCCTATTTCGTTAGGTTTATATTGAGATAGCTTTTTATTTATTTCTGTGTAAATTTCTTTATTCTCAATAGATTTATGTTTATAAACATCTTTATAATAAGATTTTTTTATTCTTGATGTTGAATTAGGATAATCGTATCCAAATTTACCTTTATAGCATAATTGTCCTCTTGTTGATTCAGATTCTAAATCGCCTTTAAATCTAATTAATTTATCAGACTTATTAACTTCAACCAGAGCGTCACAACCTCCTGCACAATTGAAACAAGTTGCGTTGTATTCTTTGTCAGATTTTTCCCATTTATAATCTCTTTCAACTAATGCACCTGTTGGACAAACATCTATACAAGCTCCACAAAATTCACATCCAGATTCAAGTAAAGATGTTCCATTTGATGTTCCTACTAAAGAGACACCTGATCGTGAAACTAAAGTTAATGCTGAATCAATTCTTATTTCATCACAGACTCTTACGCATCTTGCACATACTATACACAGATTATAATCCCTGTCATAAAAAGGATCGTCTGTATGAATTGGAAGATCTCTTCTGTTGTAATTTAAAGGAATGGTCATATCTAATTGAACAAACCTTGCAGTATCTTTTAATTCACATCTTTCGTTTTTTGGACATATTGTGCATCTGTCAGTTACAGCTACATGCCTTTGACAAATATCTTGTGGACCACATAATTCTGTTCTGTGACAAGTTAAGCATCCATGAGGATGTTCGCTCATCAATAATTCTACAACGCCTTTCCTTAAGTCATTTACAGAATCATTATCACTTTGTACTTTCATTGAATCTCCAGCAGGAGTAGTACATGATGCAACAGTCATTGTCCTACCATCAGGCATTTCGACTTCAACCAAGCAAGCTCTACAAGCCCCGTATGGTTTCATGCTTGGATAGTAGCATAGATAGGGAATATAAATATCATTATCCATAGCTACTTGCAAAATAGTCTGTCCATTTTTTATGTCAAGATTCTGACCGTTTATAATAATTTTTTGTTCTTCAGCCAATTTTTACTCCGTAGAATTAGGTCTTGTTCTTGTTGGTGTAAGCATACTCTCAAGTGGTTCTATTTTATTATTAATTGAATCCATAATTTCATTTTCAAAATATTTCAATGATGAGGATATAGGATTATAGCCTAATTGTCCATGACCACATAATGATCCTATCTTCATACTATTTCCTATACGTTCAAGTAACTGTAAATCGTTAGGGTTGCTCTTTGAATCAGCAAGGCGCTGTAATACATCATACATGTGTGTATTACCTAATCTACAAGGGAAACATTTTCCACATGACTCAAACTGATTAAATGCTACTAGATTACGAATTAAATCTACCACAGAGACTGAATCATCACATACTATTATCCCACCAGATCCTAATATTGCACCAGACTGAGCCATTTCATCAAAATCTATTTTTGTTGCAAAAGCCTCTTTTCCTAATACTCCTCCGAGTGGGCCACCAGTTTGAAGCATTTTTATTTCTTTATTGGAGTTAGATCCTCCTCCGACATCATTTAGAACTTCATCTATTGTCATGCCCATTGGGATTTCGTACATACCAGGTCTGGTTATATGCCCAGATAAGCAAACTATAGCTGTTCCACTAGATTTTTCTGTTCCTGTAGACTTAAACCAATCAGAACCATTTTTTATAATTTCTGGTACATAGGATATTGTTTTTACATTGTTAATATTAGTTGGTTTTTTCCATAATCCTGAAGCAGCTGGAAAAGGCGGTTTAAATCTAGGAGTAGACCTTTTACCTTCTATAGCTTCCATTAGAGCCGTTTCTTCTCCTGCTACGTAAGAGTCTCCAGTTAATGACACTTCCATATCAAATGAAAAATTTGAACCTAGAATGTTTTCTCCTAAAAGTCCTTTATCATATGCTTCTTTAATCGCCCTTTCAACGGCGTTAATAGGTATATCGTGGCCTTGCCTTATAAATACATATGATTTATTAGAATTTGTAGCATATCCGTTTAAAATCAAGCCTTCTATTAATGTGTGAGGATCTGTTTCTAATATTCCTTTATCATTATAGGCACCAGGGTCACCTTCTTCACAATTACATAAGACATATTTAACAGGAGCTTTGTTAGGTGCTAAAAAGCTCCATTTAACCCCAGTTGGAAAAGCAGCTCCCCCTCTTCCTCTTAGACCAGAATTTTTAACCTCTTCAACAACATCTTCAGGAGACATTTCAAATAAAGCCTTATTTAAAGCTGAATATCCTCCTGTAGATATATACTGATAAATATCTCCTGGAGTTATTTCTCCAAAATTCCTAGTGGCTATTCTTAATTGTTTTGAAAATTGTGGAAGTTCATTTATTTTTGGTATGTTTAGATCAAGAGTACGTGAAGATTCATAAGCAAAAGAATTTTCTTTTAGAATTTGGTCAGAATTTGAATAATGTTCAAATATCTTTTCGCCAATATTTTCATTCACATTAGCATAAAAGATTTTGTCTCCATTTGGAAGAATTACAACAACTATAGGTTCTAAATACATTAAGCCCATTGAACCAACTTCTATTACATTGATATCTTTATTTTTTTTAGAATTTAACAAACTAAATATTTCATCTGCACCTACAGCTTGACCTGAAGTGCCTGTTTGAACCTTTATAACAATTTTTTCGTTATAAAGATTAGAAACATAATCTTTTGCTAAGGATTCTAATTTTTTATATTCTTCAGTCATCTATTTCTTCAAACTATCTGTTATTTTAGTCACCCTTGACTTATTTAATTTACCGTACATTTTATGATCAATTGCAAAAACAGGGCTTTGTGCACAAGCTCCGAGGCATGTTGAGTACCTTAGTGTAACTTTATTGTCTTCAGATTCTCCTTCTCCTTTTATATCTAATTCTTCATGAGCTTGATTTATTAGCTTCTGTGCACCATTTATATGACAACTTGGACCCCAACAAACGTCCAGAGTCTTGTCTCCGGGAGGAGTAAATCTAAAGTTTGTATAAAAAGATGCTACGCTCCAAACATCGTTGATTGTAACTTTACAATGAATAGATATTTCCTCAATTGCCTCGTCAGGAATGTAATGAAGAGAATCTTGTACTGCTAAAAGTGAAGACAATACAGTTACAGTTTTTCTTTTTTGATTAGAAATAAAATTTCTAATATCTTTTCTTAAATTTTCAGAACTTTGCTTTTCTGACAAATTCTCTCCTGAGTTTTACAATTTAATTTTACCAATTGAATTTTTTGCTAACAAGATATTATGGTTACAAATTAACTATTATTTCTTTCCAAGCTCTTTTGCAATTTTCATATCTTCACTTACATCCCTTTGAATAGTTGGACTTACTATCAAATCTTGAACAATTGTTCTTTGAGGCATTCTCATACATAATAAAATTGTTTCTGCTATATCTTCTGGCATCATCATAGTGGATCTTGCCTTTTTATCAGGTGGTAAAGGTCTGTTATCCAAAATAGGAGTGTCAACCTCAGCAGGATATATAGTACATGTTCTTATATTATGTTCTCTTAATTCTTGCCTCATAGCAGTCATCATTGCTGCTACGGCAGCCTTGGCTGAGGAATAAGGTATACCACCCATCAAACCTGGATTCACAGCAGCCATTGAAGAAACAGTTACAATTGTTCCTTCACCATTTTCGATCATGTTTGGAATGATTGCTTGGGAGAGTCGATAAACTCCTTCCACATTTACAATGAAAACTGATTGCCAGTCCTCCTTTTCAACATATCTTATTGCTCTGACTTTACTACTATGACCTGCGTTGTTTACTAGATATTGAATTTTCCCAAATTCCTTTATAGCTTTATTTGCAACATTTGCAGCAGCGTCTCCATCTTCTAAGTCAGCCGATATATAAGATGCATTCCCTCCTGCTTGTTCTATTTCTTTTACAGACTCTTTAAGTAAATTTTCTCTTCTTCCGACAATAAATACATTAGCACCTAGTTCACCTAACATTTTTGCAGTAACTCTACCTATTCCAGAACCTGCACCAGTCAATATTACGGACTTACCTTTTAATGATTCCACTAGTCTCCTCCTTAACAAGTTAGAAAAATATAAATATATTATTCACTAAAATGAAAATATATCCAATGCTAAGAGGTATAGATATTTAATTATTTGTTTTCAATTATTAATCTAGTGATTTTTTCTGCTATGTCAACTGAATAATTAGTCCCTCTGTCCTCGGGGTATATTTGAGCAGTGTTTCCACTATATAAACCTTTAACAGGTAACTCTAAAGGAACTTTAATAGAAGAATAATTAATCGGCAGTATTGGTTGGGCATAACCTATCTTATTAAATCTATAATTCTCTATCCATTCTTTAGAAAAATTATTATTAATCTTTTTTAAATATGGATAATAGTGATTAAGCAACTCTTCATAATTCATTTGCATCATTTTGTTATCATTCTCTAAATAATTAGTTATATATAAAATATTTTTGTCATTATAATTTTCTTTTGGAATTAGGTTTGTATGTTCTATCAATCCTAGAAAAGGAAATTCGTTGTCAGCAATGGATAGCCAATAATAATTTGATAATTTTTCTTTGAGTATTAATATCATTACTATTGCAGACATATAATCTACTTTTTTCATAGACCTTTTAATTGAATCATTCAAATCTATCAATTTATTCAATACTTCATAAGGAACCGTAGATATAACTATATCGAATTCAATATTTTTTTTTGCTGAATTAGCATCAATTAAATCAACAGATTTTACTTGATTGGATTTTGTGAGAATTTTAGAGACTTTATGCTCAAAAAAAATTTCACCACCATTACGTTTTATTTCTGATTCTAGTTTTTTTATCAAACCTGAAAAAGAATTTCTTGGATAACATAGTATTTCTTGAAATTTATAATTTCTTGAAGAAACTCTAGTTTGAATTTTAGACCAGAACCAAGGCATTGGAATTTTATTATAATACTTTCCAAATTTACCCTTTAATAACGGCTTGAATATAATGTCAAATGTGTTTTTATTTACCTTCTCTGAGAGCCATGAATAAGCTGTAGCACCTTCGATTTTTTTCCAGTCTTTTAATAACTTCAGTCTAAAAGAAAGAATAAAAAGCTTGATTCTTTCCCAGAAAGGAATTACTGACAAATTTAAAATATCAAAAGGAGATGTGGTTTTCCAAATTTTACCTTTTGTGTACGTAGCGACTGATGATTTATACCAATTTAACTCATTGCTAATACCTAAATCTTTATACAAATTAAGTATTGCTTTATCAGTAACGAATAGATGGTGATATGCTTTTTCTATTTCAAAGTTTTTAAACTTAATTGTTGAAGCTTGTCCTCCAGCAAATGAACTTGTTTCAAATACTGAAACATGATGCCCCAATTTAGATAAATTGTATGCTGCAGACAGACCTGTTATTCCAGCTCCAATAATACATATTTTCATGTTATTTCTTAAACGGTATTTTTTCTAATGATAATATTATAAATCCAAGAATTGAAATTGGAACGAATAATATCAAATGAACAATAATTATTATAGTAGCTCCAGTAGAAGAACTAATATTCATAGCTATAAAAGCTAAAGTACCAAAAAACTCAAAATTTCCTATATTGCCAGGAAGTGATGGAATTACTCCTGATAAATTAGTTATCGAACAAACTATTAGAATGATTGAAAAAAGATACGTTTTTGAAATGTCACTAATAAAAAAATCAGCAACAATAAAATAGACTATGCTTTCAACAATCCATATCAATAATGAAATAGATATTATGTAAAAATATTTTTTATATGACTTGCATTCTAAGAAGAAAGATAATAAGTCACGAAATAAATTCAGAAACTTGATTATTATATTTTCAAAAATACTTATTTTTTTTAGTAAAAAAATAGAAAAAAATAATAAAAACACAATTAGTAAAAAGAATAAAAATGTATTTTGTACTTGAAAAACTTTTAAGTCAAACTTGTCAATAAAAGGGAATGCTAAGATCAAAATTATTAACAAAACAATAACATCAAAAAACCGTTCAGTAAAAATAGTTGAAAGAACTCTAATGAAGCTGTTTTGTTCAGATTTGACTATTCTATTGACTCTATATATTTCCCCTAACCTAAATGGCAACAGGTTATTAGCCATGTAACCTATAATTGTTTCATTCAACATATTAAATTTTTGAGAATTGAATTGGTGACTATATATGATTTTCCATCTCATATATCTTAAAAATACTGATGAGAAATAAACTAATGTTGATAAAATTAATATAGAAGAACTGATTTTAGAAATATTTTCAGCAATCAAACTGAAATCGTTTACTATTTTATATATTCCAAAAAGAAATAGTATTGAAAAAATAATTGATAGCAAATTATTTGTTTTATTTAGCTTATTCAATGGATTCAAACTTTTTAGATTTTAACAAAACAAAATTTGAAGCCCCAACTTCAGAGGAAAATTTCCTATTCATGTAAAAATCATATATTGATGTTCTGTTTTCATTTTTTATAAGAATATCAGTAAGATCGTTTAAACCTTTGTTTCTATATATCGTCTCAGGGAACCATTTTCTGTGAGCAATAGTTCGTTTAACATTGTAATTGTTTATAATTTCAGGAGATAAATCATCAAAATTCTTATCATTGATTAGCAAATAATCATATTCGTAGTCTGAAATATTCATATTGTCTATCCATAGAACATTATCTTCTTCCCTCAGATACCACATCCATGGCCATGCAAATCCATCAAGTGTATCAATTCCAACAATCAAATTGTCTTTCTTAAGGTATGACTCTTTTATTTCTTTATTCAAGCTATGTAATGAATTTGAAGTCTGTGTATAAATAAGCATATCTAATGGTTCATCAGAAAGTTCAAAAATAACTTTATTGGTAGTTTTTATAGTTAATAGACTAAGAAATATAAAGAAAACTAATAATAATGAAATGAAGAATTCTTTAGGAAAAAAAATTTTTTTTGAAGTGAAAGATATTGCAATTATTAAAATCGATATAATTAAAAAAAGTGCATCGTAATATATGTTGTTGTTCTGAATTGAATAATTTGTAAATATTATTTTCATAATAAAAAAAATGATTACAGAGGAAGCAACAAAAAATAAAAATAAAATTTCTTTTGGTTTGTTCAAATCATTGATTATTTTTACAATAAATAACGGAACTAAAAATATATAAGGAATTACCAAATTGACAATCAACCAAGGCATTTTTTCTCCAGCAATCGA
This sequence comes from Chloroflexota bacterium, assembly GCA_036164085.1. Classification (GTDB taxonomy): domain Bacteria; phylum Chloroflexota; class Dehalococcoidia; order Lucifugimonadales; family Lucifugimonadaceae; genus TMED-70. The sequence goes on from JAYZJV010000043.1 coordinate 37,845, forward strand.
AAAAGCGATTAATGAATAAAAAGCAGTAAATGACAAAAGTTTCTCAAAAAAATTACCTTTTAACAAATAATAAATTGATAATGGTAAACCTAATAAAAAAACCAAAAATTCATTAGTAAGTAGAATTATAAAATAATAGTAATATGGTTGCCCACCTCTTGCCACATCATGTTGTGATAACCAGTATCCTAAAGACTGCCATATACCAGTGATAACTCCTGATGGGTTTATAAAAAAAGAAGTAAAGACTAGACAGAAAATAAGATAGAAAATTACAAAAGAATAAATCCATAATTTTTTATCTATCATCAATCCAAACAAATTAGAAATAATTAGTAACAATAAAGAAATAAAAATTGAGACAATAACCCCATTACCCACAGGTAATCCTGCAGGAATTCCTGGATAACTATCAGGAGTCGCAAGTATGAACCCTAATGATGATTGAAAAATAGATAATAACGGTGCTGCTAATGGAAGGGATAAGAAAAATAATATTAGAAATAACTTTGTTAGATGATTTACTTCTTGAATATTTTTTTTAGCTAAGGTAACACTCAACAAATCTTTAAAGGAATATATAAATAAAAAAATCAGCATGCCAAATAAATTAAGGTACATGCTTTCTTTTACAGTAAAACCTAAAGCAGTTATAGCAACGGTTAATAATAACCAAGTATTTTGTTTTGTAATGAAGTATTTATAAATTGCAATAATTAGAATAATTAATACAGCAGACATAAAAATGTCATTTCTTGCAAATCTACTGAAATATGCCAAGCTAGGGGAAATGGCTATAAGTAAAGAAATCAACAATGCAGCTTTGTTTCCTATTTCTTTTTTAATAAGAAGGGGTGCAAATACTATACACAAACCTATAAATGCAAATGGAAGCCTTAGCAGGAACTCGCTACTGCCTAACAGCCAAAATAAACCTGAAAGGATGTTAAATAGAAACATACCATGAGTTAGAGGATTGTGAGAGTAATATTCTCCATTTGCTGTCATATAAGAAAAGAATCCATGCAAGCTTTCATCATGATGAACAGCTCTACTGCCAAGATCTATAAATCTAAATAAAAATGAAACAATAAATATGTTTACGTAAGCTATAAGATAAAAATTATTTTTTATTATATTAATCATTTACTTTGAAAATTTTAAAGTCTTTGTTTTCAAATATTAATTTAAATTCATTGAAATTAGATTCACTATTAAGATCATATCTCTTTTTTTCAAAATTTGATAACAAGACATATTCGACATTATATATATTCAGTATTTCGTGATCTTTTGATGGATTCAAATAAAATTCTTCAATTTTCTTATCTAAAGATAAAATCAATTCTTGATTTGATCTCCACTGTAGTTGATGGTTTACCCAGCCTAATAAAGTTGCTCTATTAGATGCAGCAGATATCAAATTTGATCTAGTGTATGACTTTCCAACACCTTCTAAAATAATTTGATTTTTTGGAATACTAGAATTAATAAAACTAATAGCTTCTACTTCAAATTTAGTAAGATAGCTTAGACCATTTAAATTAAATGAACCTATGTTTTCATTATTTCTAGTTTTAATTGCAGAAGCATTCCACCATATAGAAGGAACAATAAATATCCCCAGAATAATAACTATAAGATATTTTTTCATTCCACGTAAAGATTTAACAAAATTTAATATTATAAAAAGTGATATCAAGTTAAGAATGATGTAATTAATAAAATAGAATTTAAAAACCGTATTCATTCTGTTATTAAACTGGTCAACTACGTAAATAAATTCTGAACCATAAATTATCACTACTGATGTAAAAAGTAAGATCAAAATATTTCTTCTTAGTTCACTTTCCTTTCTGATAAGTAGAAATGTTGCTGACAATATAAATGAAAAAAAGAAACTGTTTATTAACAGATTTATAAATAGTTCAAAGTTTAAATAGAAGCTCGAAAACATAAGTGGTATCAATAAAGAACACATCAATATAATTAGAAATGTTCTTAATAATTCCTTATAAACTCTTATTTTAAACATTTCATATATAAGAAAAAGAAAAATAGGGATAATGCTAAATCCCCAATAAATAAGCAGGTGATGAAATCTTGAGATAATTTTAACATTTGAAATGTAAGGAAAGACTAATAAATTATTTGGGTTTATCAATAATATAAAAATTAAAACTTGAACAAATAATGAAACTAATAAAATTTTCATTGACTTAATGGCATTTTTATCAAATTTTGCTTTGTTGAATAAAATGTTTGCAAGTACATACCAAATAAGTACAACTAGATACCAAGGATTTATCAATATTGTAAATAAAAAAACCAAATTTATCCAAAAGACCTGAATTAAAGAATAATCTTTTTTATAAAACATATTAAAGATTAGAGAAAAGCATAAAACAATAAATGGAAGAACTAGTACATGTGGATGAATATCTCCTAAGATAATAGAAAATGCAGGGAATTCATTTATTGTATAATCCGAATAAAATACATCTGGTCTACTGTAGCTTATTAATCTTGAAATTGAAAACCACCACCAATTATCGTTAGGCCAAAATAATTCGATGTTGTCTTTTTTATTTATCCCATCTATGTCCATAAACTTAAAAAATGAATCTGAACCTAAAGAACTGTGGCTTATGAATTCAACAATTGTAGCTAATGGACCCAAGAAATATATATAAATGAAAACAATAGGGATAATCAGACTAAGAAAAATATTTTTGTATGAATCAAAAAAAATATAAATCAGCCTGTAAGATGAAAGAAAAGTTAGTGAAATCACTGTAGGAAGAATAAAATTATAGGCAACAGATGCATTCAAATTCAATATTGATGGGATTGATGAAAATACAAAATACCCATAAGAATAGTAAGAAATCGAATCATTATGGAACCATAAATCTTCAGATATAATCGAAGATGATGACATTGTTGATGATAAAATCATAAATTCCATAATTTTCTCAGTGTTTAAAATGTCTGAATTACTCATTCTTAAAACAGAAACTAAAATAAAAATTATTGCAAAGAATAAATTTTTTAAATCAAATAAAGAAAAAAGAAAGTCTTTGTATGTTTTTTTAAATAAAATAAATAAAATCGAAAAAAACATAATTGAAAAATAAGATATTTTCCATATTGTTGAATTGGATATCTGTTGAAAAGTAAATATAGAAAGAAGAGATCCTAAAGAAATAAATAATACGAATCCTATTATTATGTCTGGTATATTTATCAGGAGTTTTTGATTGAATATATTTTTGTATGCAAATCCAACCAAGCTCAATAAAATCAACAGGCAAAGATATATTAAAATTTCAATCATTTTTTAACTTTTCAGAATAATTATCTAAAGCTTTTTGTGCAGCAGATTTTTCCGCTTCTATTTTTCTTTTGGCATAACCTGTAGATATAAGAATGTTATTTACATATAAATCAACTTTAAATTGTCCGTCAGGTAAATTAATTGAATCATATTTTGGTAAATCCTTGCCATCTTCCTGTAATTTTTCTTGTAATAATGATTTAGAATCGAAGTAAGATTTTGAAATGTATATTTGTTCTATTTTATTTTTGAACAAATCGATCAAATTGGCTTCAGTTTTTTCTAATCCTATATTTATAGCCATATACCCTATAATTGCCTCAAATAAATTACATAAATTAGAAATTTTGTTTCTTCCATTATTTAGTTCCTCTCCTTTTCCTAGAATTAAATGTTCTCCTAGATTAAGTTTTAATGAAAAGTTTGACAATGATTTTTGATTAACAATTTCTGATCTTATTTTTGATAATTCTCCCTCAAGCAAGTTTGGGTATTGATTATACAAATATTTGCTTACTATAAAGCTAATAACGGAGTCACCAAGATATTCTAATCGTTCATTTGATTGTGTTTTAATATTCTCTGTATTTTCGTTTAAATAAGAACTATGAGTAAGGGCAACTTTAAAATTATTGTAATCTTCTCTAATAAATTTATTTATTTGTTCATCAATCATACTTGATGTTGTTTAGGCCAAGGAGGTTGAGGTTTTTTGAGTTCACCGAAATAGGTATTATTTGTAGATAATGTTTTCAAAGCCTCAAAAAAACTGATTGAATCATCATTTGGCGGAGTAAAAGTTTTAAGAAATACAGTGTTTCCATCTGAAAATTCTATTGTGGGGGTCCCAAATATCCCTTTCTCTTCAGCTTCTATATGAGATGAAGAAATAATATTTAAAGACTCTTTTGAGTCCATTGTATTTATAAATACTTCCGAGGAAATATCAATTTTTTGAGAAAGATCAATTATGTATTCTCTACTTCTTACATCTACTCTATTTACATGTTTATCTTCAAAAATAGCTTTCATATACTTATATCCTGCATCTTTAGATATTTTTCTAGCTGCAATTCCACCAAGATGCGGCCAAATACCTCTGCTTAGATAATCTTTCAAATCTTGATCCCATGATTTCCAGTTCTCATCATTTTCGGAATTTATTTGTTCTAATAAAAATGGTTTCCAAGATATATCAATTTGACCTTTCTCCTCTAAGTCAATGAGCCATAAACCAGCTTGTCTTACCCAAGGGCAAGTATAATCAAAAAATACATTAACTTTCTCTCCACCCATAATTTTCTCCTTTGGCATAAAATAAAAATAAAAATATTTAAATTGAGTACTCAACTAATAAAAATAAATAAATTTATTCAATCTAACAATAATCTTACTAATATTATAGATCATTGCAAAGATTACAAATCTAAAAGCAAATCAAAAATATATATTGTAGGAGGTGTAATTAGAGACATTTTGACTGAATCTAAATCGGACCTTTATGATTTAGATATGGTTATAGATGGAGATATAGAAGACTTTGTTTATTCACTATCTAATAAATACCAAACTGAAATAAATAAGGCTCATGAATTTTTGTATTATAAATTAGTATTAAATAATTCATTTCAAATAGATGTTGCACATTCAAGAAAAGAATCATATCAAACCTTAGGGAAACTACCAAAATGGAATAAAGCAAATATATCTGAAGATTTATTTAGAAGAGATTTTAGTATAAACTCTATAGCTTTAGAAATAACAAAGCAAAACTTAGAACTTATAGATCCATTAGATGGAATTTTAGATATAAATAAAAGATCTATCAGAATACTGCACGACAAGTCTTTCATAGATGACCCAACTAGAATTTACAGGGCATTCAAGTACAAGTCCAGATTGGATTTCACTTTTGAATCTAAAACTGAAATGTTATTAAATAAATCAATTGAATATATAAAATATGTTTCAGATTATAGAAAAAACAAGGAAATCATCAAATACTTAAATGAGCCTGATTTAAATAAAATTTTAGGATTAATATATTCAAGAGAACATTATAAAAATTTACTCCCTAAGTATTTTATGAATAAAATCAACTTTATTGACAAAAAAAATTGGCTAAAAATGTCTACAATTGAAAAAATCTTTTTTGCGTTATTTGAAGTTAACAAATCAGATAGAAACGATTTTTTAACTTCCTTAAATATTTCTAAAGTTGACATGAAATATCTCTTAAATCTTTTTGAAACCAAAGAAAGGTTACAAAATAACGAATTGATCAATAGAGTTGATTTGAATTTCTCTGATGATATTGTCTCTAATTTATATCATTGCTTATAGCGTGACGAATATGGTCGCCTCCCCACATCTCTGCTCTACTAGCTAACCTTTGTCTATGAAATATGTATTGTTGTGCATGAGAAGAAAGTGCCCCAAATTTTCTTTTTGCTTTATCACTTGCTTTTTCGGGAGAAATATTTTTTGGATATTTATACCACCTAATAAGGCCTTTTAATACATGCCTATCAACTGGAAATGATTCTTTTTTATCATATGAGTAAGCTAAAATACAATCAGCAATTTTTCTACCAATTCCCTTAATTTCTAACAGTTTAGCTAAAGAATTTTTATAATTAGATATTTTTAAATCATGGATACTAATTTCTTCATCTAGTATAGCTTTAGATAAATTTATCAAATATGGAGCCCGAAAACCAAACCCTAAGCTTCTAAGTTTGTTTTCACCAATTTCATACAATTTATTTGAATTAGGGAATACACCTTGATTTATATCCCTAAGCAGTTTCAGGTGATATTTGATCCTCTCAAGATTAGAACAAGAAGATGTTATGAACCCAATCATACATTCCCAAGGTTCTTGCTTTAATATTCGTAATCTTGGGTACATATTTATTACAGGAGAAATAATATCATCTTTTAAAAGATCTTTAAAATTATGGATTTTAAAAGGATCCTCTCCTAAATAATTTTTGAAAAGACTTTCTAAATCATTCTCATAACTACCACTAAGAATTTTTACAGATACAGAATTTTCTTCCTCTGTAACTAGTAGTTCAGTGTCTCTAAAAAATCCTTTAAAATATATTTTATTATTCTCTTTTATCCTTTCCCAAGCAAAAGATTGCCCTGAATCTAAAGTATTCAATAAATCAACATCTTCTTGAATCTTAAAATCTGTTTTATATTTATTCATATTTATCAAACGCTAAAGATAGTAATATCGGATAAATAAAGCTTATATTTACAATTGTGATTAAAACAACTATTAATATATGAATTAATTTTATTTTTTCGAAAATAAATAAGTATATTGAATAAATAATTAATACCCAGAAAATAAAAATCATTAGAAAGAAATAGGGTAATAATTCAAAGTGTTTTATTGGATTGAACTCAAAGTATATGTATGGAATTAAATATGCTACAAATAAAAAAATAAAAGTTACAAAATTTACTAATAAAATGTTTTTTGAAGTGTTTGTAGTTTTTTCAAAATTGAAAAATTTATATATATTTACATATGAAGAAACAAATAGCCAGTTAGCACACAAAAGAATCAAAGATAGAGCTAAATTATATATATTCATAATAATTTTGTATGAAAAGAAAATATATCTAAATTGCTTTGATTTACAATATCTTTTAAATGTGATGCTTGTTTATAAGAACTACAAATTGAATAATAAGTCGGTCCTGCACCAGTCATTGATAAATTGGGTATCCCTAAGTCTAAAAGATTACTTTTGAATATATTTAGATCAATAAATGTTATATTGGCAGCCTCCTCCAAGCCGTTGAAAAAAGGAGGACTTAAGCTTTTATGATTGTTTATTTTTGACAATAGAATTTTTTGATTACTTCCATCGCTAAAAGAGGCTAGATTTTGAAATACGTTCTTCGTTTTATCTTTTAAATTATGGTTAGGATAAAAGATAACAACATTATCTAATTTAGGTTTAGTGATAAAAGATATTTTATCTCCTCGGCCAGAGACTTTAGCTGTTGATTTGGACAGAAAAAAAGGTATGTCGGAACCAAATTTTAAAGCAATGTCAAATTTTTCCTTTGAATCTAAATTTAACTTTAGAATTGAATTGATCCCTTCTATGGCATTGGCAGCATTTGAAGACCCTCCTCCCATCCCAGAAGAATAAGGAATATTTTTATCAACAACAATCTTTAATTTATTCTTCGTGTTATATTTTTTAGTCATATAATCTAGTACCTTAAAAACAATGTTTTCATTTTCTTTAATGCCTTTTTGATGGACTTCGTTCTTATCAGATAGACAAAAAGTAATTTGATCAGATAAATCAATTTTACATAAGATTGAAGAAACCTCATGGAATCCATCTGCTCGTTTTTTTAAAATCTCTAATCCTAAATTTATTTTTGCGTAACTGTTTAATGTGATCATAATTTCTTATAATTTTTGTATAGATTATCCCAATCATCTAAACTAAGATGTTGAGGTCTTAGGTTTTCATCTATATTAGAATCATTTAATATATTCTTAACTTCTTCTGATTTTATTCCTAAACCCATTGAAATTGAATTTGATATTTTTTTCCTTGGATTTGAAAAAGACTTTCTAATAAATTCTATATAATTTTTATTGCTTTTTATGTTTTTTGGTATGATCTTTACAGTCATTGAGTCAACTTTAGGAACAGGAAAAAACTCTGTATTTTTTATTATCAATAATTTCTCTACATCACAATAAGATTGAATAAGCAAGCTTAGAAAACTTTTTTTACCTGGTCCTGCTACTATTTGTTCCCCCACTTCCTTTTGAACAGTAAATACCATTGAATTGACTGATTCTTGAAACATAAAATTTCTTATGATTATATTTGAAGCATAATAAGGTAGATTACCTATTATATTAATTTTTGAATTACTTTTAATTTTATATGTTCTAGCATCCTCATTTAGTATTTTAAAATTATAATTTTTATACTTATTTTTTAATGGAATTATAAGATCTGTATCATACTCTAGAAGAGTAATATTTTTATTTAAATAAATAAGATTATCAGTTAATGCTCCATCACCAGGACCAATTTCTAAAATATTTATTGATGGATCAAAATTAGATAAATCAACAATTTTTTGTGAAATGTCTGGATTTCTCAAGAAATTTTGGCCTAATTTTTTTTTCATATCTCTTTTAATAAATGAATTAAAATATTCTTTGTCCTGATGAAGATTTATTGATAGTAATAACCTCGCCTATGGTAAATTTTTCTAAAGCTTTTTCATCTACCTCAATACCCAAACCTGGTCCGTTAGGTACATCTACCCTGCTTTTATTATGTATGAATATATCATTAGTTAGGTTTTCTCTCACAGGATGAGGAGTTTTGTCGCATTCTAAAACAGATTCATTTTCATAAGGAATGTCTTCCATTGATATTTGTGTTAATGGTTGAACAGAAAGTGAATGAAGAGCAGCTGCAAATGAAATACCAGTTCCCCAGAAATGAGGGTTAAATTTGAGACCTAAGGATTGAGCGATTAACCCGACTTTATGCATCTCTGAAGGACCTCCTACCGCACAAATATCAGGTTGAAATATATCAAATGTTCTATTTACCATTCTAGAAATAAAATCCCACCTTGTAGAAAGGCTTTCTCCTCCAGAGACTGGTATGTAAGAATTTTCTTGTACATATTTGTTGGATCTGTCATCTCTTGAAGCACAAGGTTCTTCAAACCATTCAAATTCCTTGTTAGAAAGCAATTTTGTAAATTGAATAGCATTAGTTGGATCATAAGCTTCATTTGCATCAAACATGAGTTTTATATCATCTCCAATTGTTTTTTTTACTTCTAAGACTCTCATTGCATCTTCTTTTAGTGATAGTGCTCCTATTTTCATTTTCATTCCTGTATATCCATTTGTAGCATGTTGTTCAGCTTCTTTTATCAAAGCATCAAATGAATAATTGTTTGTATAGTACAAACCTGTAGCATAAACAGGTATTGAATCTTTGAATCTACCTCCTAAAATATCTGAAGCAGATTTATTTTCATATTTGCCTACAATATCGTACAAGGCTGTGTCTAAGGCACTTATAGCATAAACTGCTGACTTAGCAAATACATGTCCTTGAAAAGTTGCCCTATAAAGCTTATTCCATATTTTTTCTATAAATCTTGGGTCTTCCCCTATAGCTATTTTTAAAACGGTTGAAATAGCTTGAAGGGTTTCTAATGATCCAAATGTTTCTCCCCAACCAACAATTCCTTCATCAGTAATAACTTTTATGTTTATCACACTTCTTATGTCTGTCCATCTTTGAGACCAAGCGAATGGCTCTTCCAATTTTCCTTCAAGATACCTTATTTCAATTTTTTCAATTTTCATAATAAATAATTCTAATTAATTCTTATAATACTAATCAATTTTTAAAATTATTAGAATGATTTTTGCTATTTTTTCATTTTATATTTATCATGGTGACATGAGGGCAAATTTCTTATCAATAAAATTTTATGACTACAAATAGTCTTAATTGGGCAGTAATCCCTTGCGCCGGTCTAGGTACTAGATTAATGCCTGTTACAAGATCTGTCCCAAAAGCTATGCTTCCTATAGGAAACTATCCTTTAATACATTTTGCTGTTAAAGAAGCAATTTCTATAGGAATAGAAAATATTCACATAATAATTGGTGATGGTATGGACTCTGTTAGAAGCTATTTTTCTGAAATAAATCAATCTCAACAAATGAAAAACGGCACTAAAGAGAATATTGATATTGATGAAATGATTCAGTCTTCAGATATTAGGTTTTTACTGCAAGAAAAGCCTCTTGGAGTAGGTCATGCGATAAAACTTACAAAAAGGATAATAGGAGATAATTCTTTTGCAGTTATTTTGCCTGATGACCTTATATTTTCCAAGCCAAATTCTTTAGATCAATTAAAAAAAATATATCAACAATTTGGTGGCCATGTAATTGGATTGAATAAGCTGAAAAAAAATGAAATTGAAAATAAAGGTATTGTTGATTTCGATGAAGAAAAAAGCAGATTTAAAATCACAGCCCTTAAAGAAAAGCCAAAAATATCAGACGCACCCTCAAATATAGGCATTGTTGGTAGATATATTTTTGACAACAGTATTTTTGATCAAATAATTGATTCAGAAGAAGGAGAAACTAACTTAACTGATGCTTTATCAGACTCATTAAGTACAGGTTCAGTTTCAGGAAAAATTTTAGAGGGGTATCATTTTGACACAGGAAATCCAATAGGCTTAGTAAAGGCTTCTAATTTCTTTATGAAAAATTCAAAACTTATTTTAGAAAAATATTAATCAATCTTCAAGACAGCCATAAAAGCCTCTTGTGGTACTTCAACGGAACCAATCATTTTCATTCTTCTTTTCTTACCTTTAGCTTGTTGTTCAAGTAGCTTTCTTTTCCTGGTAACATCACCGCCATAACATTTTGCAAGAACATTTTTTCTAAGGGCACTTATATTTTCTCTTGCAACAATTTTTCCTCCAATTGCTGCTTGTATAGGGACCTGAAACATTTGCCTTGGAATAAGTTCTTTCAACTTACTTGCTAGATCTCTACCTTTATATGGAGCTCTAGTCTTTTCAGTAATTAAAGATAATGAATCAACATTTTCATGATTGACTAATATATCTAGTTTTACAAGGTTCGCTTTACGTTCTTCAATTAACTCATAATCCATAGAAGCATAACCTGATGAACATGATTTAAGTCCATCAAAAAAATCAATCAATATTTCAGAAAGTGGAAGAAAATGAGTGATTAGAACTCTTTGATTTTTTAAATTTTTTTTACTGTTTTGTATATAATCAATCTGGCCAAATTCTCCCCTTTTTGTAGATAAGAATTCTGTCACTTTACCTATATAATTTTCCGGTGTGATTATTGTAGTTTTCACCCAAGGTTCAGTTATGTAATCTATAAATTGTGTTTGTGGCCATTCTGAAGGATTTTGTATTTTAATTAGTTCTCCATTTTTCATATATACACTATGTGTAACACTAGGAGCTGTAGTAATTAGCTCAAGGTCATATTCTCTTTCAAGCCTTTCTTGAATAATTTCCATATGTAGCATTCCTAAAAATCCACATCTAAAACCAAATCCTAATGCTACTGATGTTTCTGGTTCGTAAACTAAACTTGGATCATTCAAAAAAAGCTTATCAAGCGCATCTCTAAGTTCTTGATATCTATCTGAATCAACTGGGTATAAACCTGTATAAACAGTAGGCGAAGATTCTTTATATCCAATAAGAGGTTTTGAGTTTTTATTTGCAATATCAAATATAGTATCACCTACCTTAATATCTTTCAGATTTTTAATTCCTGTTTCTATGTAACCTACCAATCCTGTTTTTAACGAAGTTGAGGAAACTTGATTAGGTTTCAAGAAACCAATATCTATAGCTTCTATCTCTGTTTTAGAATTATAAAAATAAAGTTTTTGTCCTTTATTTATTTGACCATTAAAAACTTTGACATATGCAATGGCTCCTTTGAATGAATCATAAATAGAATCAAATATTAATGCTTTCAACCCCTCATTTTTTTTAGATTCTTTAGGAGGAGGGATTTTTTCTATAATTTTTTCGAGTAAAGTGTCAACACCAGTTCCATCTTTTGCTGAAACTTGTAAAATTTCTGATTCATCAAATCCTAATATTTCTGAAACTTCAGACATAATTTTTTCTGTTTCTGCTAATGGAGAGTCAATTTTATTTATAACAGGGATTATAATTAAATCTTGATCCATAGCTTGATATACGGTCGAAATAGTTTGAGCTTGTACACCCTGAGTAGCATCTATTAGCAATAAAGCGCCTTCACATGCAGCTAAAGACCTAGAAACTTCATAAGTGAAATCTACATGCCCTGGAGTATCAATTAAATTTAAAATATAGTCTTTGTTATTATAGTTGTAATTTAGTTGAATCGTTTGGGCCTTAATGGTAATTCCTCTTTCTCTTTCCAGATCCATAGTATCAAGAACTTGATCTTTTAAATTTCTACTGGACATTGTATTCGTAAGCTCAATAAATCTATCTGCTAAGGTAGATTTACCATGATCAATATGGGCGATAACCGAAAAGTTTCTAATTCTCATATTAAAAAAGGAAAAAATTAATTATTAAAAATAATTATACGCTAACAAAGTTAAGGACTTTCCTATCTAACTGTTTTAGTCTAACAATTCATCATGAGGTAATGTCCAAGGTGCTCTTCCAGCAAATGGCCTTGGAACCTCATTTGTATCAATCATATTTACATCTATAAGAGTAGGTTTATTTGCAGCTAAGCCTTCTTCTATAGCTTCATTTACTTTTGTAGGATCATCTACTGTTATCCCTTTAGCTCCATATGTTTCAGCCATTTTAGCAAAATCAGGATTTACAAAACTAGTTTCATAATCTCCTCCCCAATCAAGCTCTAAGTCCCTTCTGACATTTCCATAATAACCATCGTTAAAAATCACTGCAACTAAATTGATTCCATATTTTACGGCTGTGGATAATTCTTGAACATTGTACATAAATCCACCATCTCCAGAGACAGAAACAACAGGAGAATTAGGTTTTGCAACCTTAGCGCCTATTGCTGTTGGAAAAGCCCAGCCAAGATTTCCTGAATAACCTGAATCAAAATAACTTGAAGTATTATAAGTCTTAAATGCTGCTCTAGAGTAATATCCAAGTTGAGTCATATCCCAAACTGAAATTGTTTCTCTAGGCATTCCCTCTCTAAGAGAATTTAATATTTCGTGTTGAGGATGCAATCCTTCTATTCCAGAATCTAAAATTTTTCTAATCTTTTTGATATCTTCAGTCGGGGAATTTAAATTAGTCCCCCCCATAGCCTTAATTCCTTGAGATATCTTATTAATTGAAACTTTAGCGTCTCCGATAACTGGCAATACGTCATCATGAAATTTTCCTATTTCACTTTTATCAATTTCTACTTGATTTTTCTTTGTATCTTCTGCTGCAGGATATCGAATGGCAAATCTTGAGCCTAATATTATAATAAGATCGCATGACTCTAAATAATTTTTTATTTGTCCTTCTCCAGTTAATGCTGAGCCTAACGAATTAGGATGTTCATCAGATATAACTCCTTTTGCTGCAGCACTTGTGACTACTGGAATATTTGTTAGTTCTGTTAAATCTTTAAGCTCCTCTTCAGCTTCTGACCTTATAACTCCTGTTCCTGCATAAATCACAGGTTTCTTTGCAGCTAAAATTAATTTAACAGCTTCTGATATAGAGTTTTCATCAGGCTGATCTCTTTCAAAAACAGATGCTTCTAATAATTGAACATCTTCAGACTCGACCATTGTTTCAGGAGGCATTTCAATTTCAACAGGTCTTGGTCTTCCATTTTTAAGTTGACTAAAAGCCTCTGATACTCCTTGAGGTATTTCATTAGGCCTTAATAATCTTTTTTGAAATTTTGTCACTGGCTTAATTGTTTCTAATTGATCATTTACTTCATGTAAGCCGCCCATGTCTTTACCGATTGTATCTCTAGGTATTTGTCCTGCAATCATTAGTACTCTTGAATTAGAGGAGTAAGCTGTAGACAATCCTGCAGCTGCATTGTATAAGCCAGGTCCAGGTACAACCATAGCAACACCAATTCCTCTGCTTGCTCTTGCATAACCATCTGCCATGTAAGATGTAGCCTGTTCATGCCTAGGAACAATCATTTTTATATTTTTATTTCGTCTTAACGCATCAACAACTCCATACATTTGAACACCAGGAAGTCCAAAAATAACCTCAACCCCTTCTCTTTCTAAAGAACTAATTAATGCGTCACCACCAGACATTTTACTCATTTAAATCTCCTATTACCATAAATCTATAATTCTTTCTGCAATCAACATTACAGTAGCATTCGTATTTGCCCTTATACAATCAGGCATAATAGATGCATCTACAACTTTTAAGTTTTGTGCACCTATAACAGAACCCCTTTGATCAACCACTGCTAGTGAATCATTACCCATTTTACAGGTTCCACTACTATGGTGCCCTGTAACCATCTTTCCATGCAACCATTTTTTTAGAAGTTTATCATCTTTTCTAGTTTCAAGATTAGGATGAATCATATCGCCAACGTATTTTTGAAATTCATCATGATTTCCAATATCTTCTAAAATACTAATTCCCTCAACAAATCTATTGATGTCATTTTCTGTATCTAAGTAGTTATAAAAGAGTCTCGGATATTTTCTTGGATCTTTATCATTAAGAAATACTTCTCCGGCACTCTCTTCTAAATTAAGGGTTAAATTTGCTTTGATTCCATCTGGTACTTCAGGGTTTCCATTATTTTTTGTACTTGAGTTCATATAAATAATCATATCGTTATTGAAACTAGAATTCTTTGATGTATATCGTAAACTCATAGAAACTCTTGAATAATTGGTTTTGGGGTTTTCATAATCGGATCGAGGTTCCCAAGCAACATAGAGCATCGGATGATCTCTTAAGTTTTTTCCTACTCCAGGTAAATCAATAACAGGTCTTATACCATGACTGATAAATTTTTCAGGATCTCCAATTCCCGAATTCAATAAAATTTTTGGAGATTCTATTGCTCCTGCGCAAAGAATAATTTCATCAGTAAATAAATCGAACTTTTCTATATCTGTCTGTAACTCTAATCCAATAGCTTTTGTACCTTCAAAAAGCACTTTGTTAACATAAGTATTGCTTTTAATATTTATATTTGGTTTGTGACGAACATCAGTTAAATAGGTAAGTGAAGTACTTTGCCTTACACCATCAATTTGATTAAAAGCTAGAGGACCAACACCAGTAGAGTCAGGTTTATTATGATCAGGACATGATGGAAAACCATATTCTATGCAAGAATTATAAAAAGCTCTATGAACATTATCCCATTCTTTTTCAGGGACTCTCTTTACTCTTATGTAGCCATCATCACCGTGATAATTCTCAGAAGAAAAATCTAAGTCATTTTCAAATTTTGTAAAATAAGGTAAAACTTTGTTAAAAGTCCACTCTTCATTACCAAATTCAGCCCATCTGTCATAATCTTCTCTGACACCTCTTAATAAGATTTGAGCATTTATTGAAGAAGATCCTCCTATCACCTTTCCTCTAGGGATTCTTATTTCAGGACCACCATTAGTACTTTCGCCTTTATATGACCAGTTGTGAGGATCTGACTCATATGATGCAGGAAGGTTAAGATTACCATGTCCATAGTAAATATTTTCAGGCAATGACTCTAAATTACTATAATCATTCCCTGCTTCAATTAATAATATATTTCTATTAGAATCAACTGAAAGTCTATTAGCTAAAATAGAACCTGCAGAACCTGAACCAACTATTACTGTATCGTATAAATTAGCCATCATCCTTCCAATTCATAAAGTGAAACTAAAAACCATGCAGCCAAAGATCCACCTCTATTATCAAAACCATTTTCTCTTTTCCTGATTAAATATTCATCAAGAGATTTTAATGATCCAGTTCCAGTGCATGAATCATGGACAATGCCAGAATCTTCAATTCTCGAATCAACAAAAGACCAAGCGTTTACTAATATATCTTGATAATCTTTAGATAAAATCTTATGCTTTAGTCCGTTAGCTAATGCATATCCAATCATGCATGTTACTGTAAGTTCTTCGTATGAATTTTTATCATCAATCACTTGTCTCCATGCACCTTTATCTGTTTGTAGATTTGCTAAAGCTTCTAAATGGGATTTATGTTTTTCTATTAATTCACTTTTTCTTTTGTAATCATCTGGTGTATATATAATTGCTTCAATAGCTCCATATGCTGCAAAACCATTCCCTCTTCCCCAAGGATATTCAGCGATCTTTGAATGTATGTAAATACCATCATCTCTCATTAGAGGAGAATCTAAAACATGATCAACCATAAAATCAATATATTTAATTTCTTTTGTATATTTATAAGCTCGCCCCATAATAGCGGATACAAAAAATTGATCTTCTACTTGAATGTTTGGGTCTAATATAGATTTTTCAATAAATAAATTTGCCTGATCAATAATAGGGTGAATTATTTCGATTTTATTATTTAATTCATATAAATCGTCTAACCAGATTAAACCTGCTCTATTATCATTTCTCCAGTTTATTGATTCGATTGAAATTCTAGTTTGAACAAGATCTTGATAAGTTGATGTAGCAAACGCTTTGCCTTCCGTATTAAATCCTAGTTTTTCTAATCTCAAACGAGCTGATAATCCACATCCTTGAGTGTAAACTACTGTTTCTAGATTATTCCCATATACTTGAGCTAAAGTAATGGCTTTATCAAGTAAAACTACTTTATCTATCATTGTATTTCCTCTAATTTTTCTTGACAAAAACCAATAACTTCTTTTGATAATTCTTTAGCCTTTTCAGCATCATTTTTATCAAATATTTCATAAGGTGACCCAGAAACAGAAAAAGTAGGATATCTAGTTGAATACAAATATTTATCTAAAAGAGGTCCATATGATTTAAGAAAGTCGAAAGTAGGGTCTATTGCCAAACAATCTTCAGCTAGGTCGGAAATAGATGACCCCCACACTTTATCTGTTCCTCTAAGTATTAAGTAAGAAACTATAGATTTTTCAGCAGCTTGTTGAAATAAAAAACAAGATAAAGAATGATCTGTTGATAACAATCTGTTAGCCAAATCAAAATCATAGCCTGATTGATCTTTCCATCTTTTAGATTCTTTTTTGTTCATTTCAAGCATTTTAACCAAGAACTTTGTCATCATCTTGAAAAATAATTTCCATAGAATTTTTAATATTATTTATAGCATAATTATCATCAGAAAGCAGTTTGTATTCTTCGGGAGTATAGACAAAAAACCTTGTATGCACAGAAGGTCTTAAATGAGTAATCCAAAACTCATCCCGATCAATAAACTTTTCATTTGTCTCCTGAATAATAAGTAGATCTAAAGAAGTGTCTGGTTTTATTTTACTTAATGAAAAATCTCCAAAAACAGCTAAGGATTTTGCTCCTAATTGTTTTGAGTCATTAGAAAATTTTGAAAGTTCTTTTTCAAGGCAATTTTTTCTATGATTAGAAAATCCAAAGACAATAGGCACTATTAAGACCTAAACATTATAAAGTGTAGGGTGATTAGGCTGTTCAAATATCTCATCTTTAGTTAATGGATAGCTCTCTTTTTCATATACTTGAAGCCTGTGACATCCAAAGTCAGGAATATATATTAAATTGCCATAAGTTCTTACAGAAGCTGGAGCTCGCAATTTTCTCCAGATTTCTCTATTAGACATTTCCCTAAGACGTAAAACTCTAGGGCTAGACATTATGTATGTTTTTCCCATTTTCGAAAGAGTAGCATCACCTGTAAACTGAGTAACATATTTTCCATCTCTGTCATATACTACAATTCTGTTATTATCTCTATCAGCAACATATATGTCTCCATCATCATCTATCGATAATCCTGCAGGACCACTAAGCTGTGTATATTCTTCTCCTAGTGAATTAGGAATTTCTCCAAAAGAATTTAAGTACTTCCCTTTTTTATCATATATATTTATTCTGTTGTTTCTCCAATCAGAAACTAAAATATCACCATTATGATTCACAGCTATTCCCCAAGGCATATTTAAAGCTTTATCTCCTGTATCTGAAATAATGGTTTCAATAAACTTCCCATTTTTGTTAAACTTTTGCACTCGATTATTCCCAGTATCTACCACAAGTAAATTATCATCAGAATCAAAAGCTAATCCAGATGGAGAATCTAATTCTCCTTCACCTGAACCATATTCACCTATTTTTTGAGTTTTTGTACTCGATTCTTGAGCTTCAGCAGTTTGTCCTATAGGTACATATCCCTTTTCTCCGTCATCTACTAAAGAATGTACACAATGATCTCCTTCATCACTCACATAAAATGTTCCGCTAGAATCTTGAATCATTTGTACAGGCCATTTAAAATTACCGAATACATCTAAATCTTCATCTTTCCAGTTTATTCGTCTTATGTTTCCTCCAGAACCATCTGCCCTAATTAGTACATATACAACATCTTTTGTTTCAACTATGTCCATACAATAAGTTGTAACCCTTCTCATTCCCAACGTTTCTTTATACTTATAGCCACCTCTTAATATAGCAAATGGAGGCTGGTTAGTTCTTTCTTTTTGTTGTGTCATTTATTTCCCCTTATTTGAATGGACTTAATTGTTCAAAATTACCAAGTACAATTTCTGTAGGATCAAGTCCTAAATGTTGTTCTAAAAGAGTTCC
>JAYZJV010000044.1:0-5924 GCA_036164085.1 Chloroflexota bacterium
AATTATATTAAATTACTTTATATCTCAATTATAAATTATTACGCAATAGTATAAAATTCATAACATATGGTTACAGGAGATAATAAATGTTTGATTTTATAGGTGTAGCAATTGGAATATTATTTGCAATTCTTATTATCTCTGGGGTTATTTTTCTGATTGGCTATTCATTAAAAAATTCTGGCGTAAAAATAAGCTTTGATCTTTCATTAAATGGTTATTTTTATTTTGTTAGATTAATTTCTGGAGGAGTATTTTGTTTAGCAGGGATTTCAAGGATTTTACAAGGTATTTTTGCATCTATATTTGGGTCAAGTTTTAGCTATGAAATGATTAATGTATCAGAAAACCTTACAGGCTCTAATAAATCTGACAATAATCTGATGTACGATGGAAGCGTTGAGGCTAGTTTATTTACAGGGGTAACAACCGCAATAATTAGTGGAATAATTTATTTGGTTCACGTATATCTTCAAAGAAAAAATGATCTTTCAAATGAAAACAGTACCTCTAATGATATATTGTTCAAAATTTTGGTATTTGCCGGAACTGTTTTTTTCGGACTAATATCTATTACAGCTCTAGTTGGAACTATTGACGAACTCTATAAATTTATCCTCTTTGATTCTGTGAAAAATGTCGATGATTGGAGAAGAGGAGTTCCAGGAGAACCATTGTCAATTGCTATTAGCTCAGTAATCATCTGGAGCATTACACTAAGAAGATTAATAAATATAATTTCAAAAAAATAATAGTTATTGCATTATATGAACTTTGATTGATCCAGAGTTTTTATCATAAGCTACCTTAAATCCTTCTTGAATTTTTTCTAATGAGTATTCATGAGTTACTATTTCTTTATATGGATGATTGCCAGAAGATAAAATATCAACCGCAATTTCAAAATCATGTTTTCCATTAATGTTTGCATAACAAGTAGCTGGAATAAAACTTATTTCTTTGATCATAGGTTGCAAAAAGTCAATTTCTACAGGGTTTCTAAATCCACCTAATACAATTACTTTCCCTGTATTTTTTACACATTTTGCTGCTTGTACAAGAGGACCAGCAGATGTCCCTCCAATAGTTTCAACAACAACGTCGACACCAATTCCATTTGTTAATTCAAAGCATTTTTCTTCTAATTCTCCAGGATCTGCATTAACCACAAAATCTGCACCCATTTTTTTTGCAGCTTCTGCTTGATGAGGATATTTCGCTGATGCAATAATAATTTTAGCTCCAAAATATTTCGCAACTGCAATTGAAGATAGGCCAATAGTTGAAGATCCCACTATAGCTACACTTTCTCCAGGCAAAAATTGTGCAAACCTAAAACCGTGAACTGAAACTGCCATATGTTCAACTAAAGCTCCATCTTTCCAATCCATTTGATCAGAAATTTTAAATAAACCATTTGGCTTTCTAGTTATATATTCTGAAAAGCCTCCTCCTGATTCTTCTGCGGGATTAATGCAGTGTCTAAATTGGCCATATTTACAAAAATGACAATTATTACAAGATTTTCCAGCTCCAATATTATCTATAGCAACTCTGTCACCAACCCTTAACGAGCCTCTATATAAATTTGGCAACTCTTCTATCACTCCAGCAATTTCATGACCACTTGGAACTACTTGAGGCTCCGTTCTCTCATTAGTCATATGTAAATCAGAGCCACAAATTCCTGAAGATTTTATATTAACGATTGCAGCTCCATTAAAAATATTTGGGAAAGGAATTTTTTGAACAATATAATCACCAGTTCCATCATCCAAGGCTGCAGTGATTTCATTTTGACTAGTCACATTTTCTCCTTTAAGTTTTTTAGTTATTAAATACTTAAGATATTTTACTTTTTACGAGAAAAAAACAAAATAAATGCATATAAAGTAAAAAATAAAACTAATCCAATTATAAAAATTGCAATCAATAAATTTTCAGAAAATCCAGATATAAAATCTGTTACCCATTTTGCAAAATCAGGATTTATTGAATCCCCATGATGATTTAATGCTTCGGATTGCTTTAATGGTTTAAGAAACATTTAATTTGCAAGTCTTTTATGAAATCTGGATGAAAATCTTTTTTCACTTATCGAGAAAGAAGCAATTGAAGCAATTACAAGAGATATAACTCCAACCCATAATCCAAAATCATAATTTCCAAAAATATCGTAAACCATTCCAAATAACAGTACAGCTCCAGCTCCTCCCAGTTGATGAGACATATTTATCAGACCAACTAAAGATCCAAGTCTTTTTTGACCGTAAATTTCTGATGTCAAAGCAGTTGTAAGTGGTACAGTTGCCAACCAAGACATACCTCCAACTATTGCGAATGCCCATAATGCTAATTGACCAGTTAAAAGCAATAATGCAAGAAATGCTATACCTCTAGTAGCATAAACAAGGCCCAAAATTATTCTTCTTTGAAAAATGTCTGAGAAATAACCTGAACAAAAAACTGAGACCCCATTCACTGCACTCAGAACGCCAAAAGATAATGCTGCCTCAGAAGTTGAAATGTTTTCTGAAATAGCCCATTTTATAAAATGCACAGAAATAGATGCAGTAGTGATTCCGCAAACAAAATATCCTATTGATAGTTGCCACATTGGTTTTGAGTTATAAGCAGTTGTCCATTTATCTACCCACAAAGGTCCTGATTCTTTAGAAGAGTGGTTGACATCTTGATCAGAATCTTCACTGGTCAAATTAATATCTCTAGGATCATTTTTCAAAACAATTATAGATGTTGGAACAACAAGAATAAGTCCAAATAAACCAACTACAATCCATGCTAATTGCCAGCTATAATTTATAGCAATAAAAGTCAATAATGGGATAAAAAACAGACTCCCTATTGAACCTCCAGCCATAACAGCACCCATTGCTACTCCTCTCCTTTTCGCAAACCATTTTGAAAGAATAATGCCCAAAGGACCTCCTGTTCCAGTGGCAAATGAAATCAAAAAACCATAATAAAAAGAGAGTGTAAAGATATTATAAGAAGTAGCAACTAATATTGAGCTAAGAGAAACAATTATAGAACAGAAAACCATCACGATTTTAGGACCATATTTGTCAGATAATTGACCAATTATAGGATTTGCCAATCCATTAACTAGCCAACCTATGCTTGCAGCCAAACTAATAGATGATACATTCACTTCCCACTCTGATCCCCATATATCAACAAAAATCCCAAATCCTTGTCTAGTTCCTATCCCAACTGCGTTGAAAAGAAATAGCACACCAACAATTAACCATCCATAATAAATCTTTTTTGATCGAATTGAAAATATATTTAGCATTATTTATTTAGGTACCTACAAATCTTATTTTTATAATAATATTAAATGATGAACTTTTATGAAAAAATTTCAAAGCTTTTTGTCGATAACCCTCGAAAGTTCTTTATATTATTTATATTCATTACCATAGGACTAGCACTGTCATACTCATTAATTCCTTATCAAGGGGACGCATCAACGTCTCCTAATGATCCTATAATAGACCTAGATATAGATATATCAAAAAAATTTTCAGACGAAGTGCATTTTGCTTTATATCTTATTGAAGTTCCAAAAGGAGAAGATATCCTTTCGAAAAAATACTTACTAGAAATATTTAATGCCTCTGAAGAGTTAAGATTAAGCGACTCTAAAAATGAGCTCTCCCCAAGTACAGTTGAGAGGAAAAAACACCTTTTTAAGTATGTAGATTCAGATACTTCAATAGAGGTTAACGGAATTCTAACTTTAGCAGATGTAGTAAACAACATATTACTTGTAAACCCTAGATATAACAAAAGCCTTAAAAATGCTTCAAATGAAGAAGTAAAAGAGGTAATATCAAGTGTCTTAAAAGGTGATCAAATAAAAGATATTAAAAGAAATATAAGTATTCATTCAAATATAGAAAAGAAAAATATAAATGGGAAAGTAATTGATTGGTGGACTTCACCTGCAATGTTAATAGTTGTACTTGGTAACAATGAATCACTTGGAGGAGGGTCTCAAAGAGTAGCACTTGGAGGAGATAAAAATACTCTTGATAAAGAAGAATTCAATATTAATATTTTAGAAGTTCTAAAGCAAGAAATGCAAACATTAAAAATATGGGGAATTGCAATTGATGTGAATACTGAAGGAGAAAGACAAGGAACTTCCTCAGCTTTATTCATAACATTAACTGTTATAGCAGCAGTTGCAGTAGTAGGCCTTTCTCTAAGGTCTTATTGGGCAGTTGTTCTAGTAGGGATAGGGCTCTCAACTCTAATGATCTGGTTAAAAGGGATCTCATTTTTATTAGGTCTTAAAGGGGGGTTGATTTCTGACTTAATTGTGCCAATTGCTATGGTTTCATTTGGAGTAGACTTTGCCGTACATTCGATTAGAAGATACCAAGAAGAAAAAAGTAATAATATAACTTTTGATAAAAAGTTTATTATTGCATTTGGAGGAGTAGGGTCAGCATTAACATTAGCTTTTATAAGTGATG
This sequence comes from Chloroflexota bacterium, assembly GCA_036164085.1. Taxonomy (GTDB): domain Bacteria; phylum Chloroflexota; class Dehalococcoidia; order Lucifugimonadales; family Lucifugimonadaceae; genus TMED-70. Next base: position 4,506 of record JAYZJV010000044.1, read on the forward strand.
CTATTGCTTTTTTATCTAACATAACTGCAGGGATAGAATCTGTTGTGCATTTTGGTCTTGCTGCAGGAGTAGCAGCGTTTGCATCTTACATTGTATTAGGAATATATGCACCTTTCATTCTTTCGAAAATAGATTCAATAGACAATAAGAAAAATAAAAATAAAATTTTTTGGACAATAGAAGCAATAGGATCCGCAGGTCTTTCAGGAGGCTCTGTTATTGTTTTCTTACTTGTGTCTCCATTAATTGGGATAATTATGATTCTAACTAACTTACTTATGTTTTTATTATTACCCGTATATTTAGTAAGCAGATCTAAAAAAAATATTGAAAAAGAAGAAAAAATAAATAATAAAAATATTTTTGTTAAATTTGAAGAAATGTTTAGCAATATCATTATATTTTTTGCAAAAAAACCATATTTAACAATTCTTATATTTTCATTAATAACAGTCTATTCTACTTTTTTAGCATTTAAACTTGAAGCAAGATTTGAAGTCGCAGATTTTTTCAATGAAGAATCAGAGTTTGTAGTTGGATTAGATAAGCTAGATTATCACTTTGGAGACACCACAGGTGAAATTGGGGTGATATATATCAAGGGGGACTTAGCAAACCCAAGTGCTATTAAAGATTTGAAACAGTTACTAGAAAATTTAGATAGTATAGACTTTTTAGCTCATGACAAAATGGGGGAATTATTATTAATTGAACCAAATTTGATTTCCTTAATAGAACAGAAAAACCTTTCTGGGAATGATAAAGAAGAAAATCAAAAAACCTTTGAAAATTTAATAAACGAAGGACTGATAAATGAAAACAATGAAGAATTTTATTCACCAAATAGAATTAAATTTACACTTATAAAAGATGAAAATGAATTTTCTACAGTTTTTAGAGTAGGAATTCCAGATTCAGCTAATCAAAATATTACAACTCTTGCAAGAAATGATTTAGAAAATGAACTAGAATTTCTAAAAAATAAGCCCTATATTACTGAATATGGAATAACGGGTTCTCCCTTTGTTAGAGACATAGAATTATCCTCAGCAACAAAATCTTTATATAAATCTATACCAATTGCTGCATTTGCTTCATTTATAGTGCTACTAATAACATTTAGATCAATAAGATATGCTTTAGTAACAGTAATTCCTATTGGTTTAGTTGTAAGTTGGTTATATGGAATTATGTATATTGGTGGTTACTCTTTAAATTTAGTTACAGCTACAATAGGAGCAATATCAATAGGAGTAGGAATAGATTTCTCAATCCATATAACTCAAAGATTTAGAGAAGAGATAAGAAAAAATCCCTATGATGTAGCTCTTCAAAAAACTTTAAATGGTACAGGAATTGCATTATTGGGCTCAGCAATGTCTAGCATTATTGGTTTTGCAATTATGGGATTTGCTCCAA
>JAYZJV010000045.1:0-26255 GCA_036164085.1 Chloroflexota bacterium
TTTAAAGAAAATTAATATATGCAATATTTACTTTCTAAGATAAATGTAACTAAAATAAATCGGGAAAAATTTTATTATAATTTTGCAATCATACTTATAGTAATTTTCTCTTTTGTCTTAAGGCTTATAGGAATCAATTGGGATTCAGGATTTTTATTTCACCCTGATGAAAGAGCAATCTTGATGCATGGATATGATTTAAGTTTTCAATCTTTAAAAAGTTTAGATTTTTTTAATTCTGATACTAGCACACTGAACCCTAGATGGTTCAATTATGGAAGCCTGCCTTTATATTTTGTTAAATTAATTCATATCCTTTCTAACATATTTACTAATACATCTATTTATGACTTAAGGATTCCTTTAAGAATAGTTTCGGCATTGATTGATTCCGTGACAGTAATTTTAATTTATAGATTTTCTTTAATCTTTTTCAATAAAAAATGGAGTTTATTGGTAGCTTTTATATATTCAGTTTCATTAATTAATATCCAAAATAGTCATTTTTTTACAACAGATATTTTTATCACAAATTTTACTTTATTGATAATTTATTTCAGCTGCAAAAACACCATTGAATCTTCAAATTTTCGATCATTTATACTAGGAATAATTTTTGCTATGGGTTTGGCATTTAAGTTTTCTTTTATAATGCTGATAATTCCAATTATAATTTCGTTTTTTTTATCTCAAAAATCTAATCAATATAGTTTTTTGTACACATTTAAGTTTTTAGCTATTTTCTTTGTTACATCTATATTTTCATTATTTGTATTTCAGCCATACATGTTTTTAGATTTTAGTACATATTTTTCGCATATTAATGAGCAATCAAAGATGGTAAGGGGACTGTTAGATTTTCCTTATACAAGACAGTATTATGAAACTACTTCCTTTGTTTATCCTCTTGTTCAAATATTTAAATGGGGACTAGGTCCAGTACTTTCAATTTTTGCTTTTTTAGGTTTAATTTATTTTTTAATATTTTCAATCAGAAATAAATTATTATTAGGAATAGTGATTTTTTCTTGGTTTATTCCTTATTTTTTTATTAACGCATCATTTCAAGTAAAATTTACAAGATATTTTTTACCATTAATTCCATTATTTATATTTTTCTCGGTATTTTTCCTAAAATTATTAAATGAAAAAATATCTTCAAAATTTAAATATTTCAGAAAAACAAATCTAGTTTTTTTATTGTTATTTCTAATACCTACGTTACATTTTTCATTTTCTTATATAAACGGGATTTATTTAAATGAACATCCTGCTTATACAACTTCTAACTGGCTATCTCAAAAAGCAACCCCAGAAGATCAAATTATTCAAGATCATTGGGAAGAATCAATTCCAAGGATCCCAGGTTTAAACTTGTCTCATGAACGTTTAGAATTATACAATCCTGATACGAATGAAAAATTTGATAAAATTTTCAATCAATTATCGGAATCAGAATACTATGTAATCTTTTCTAATCGATTATATGCAACTATTCCAAGAATGCCTGATAGATATCCAGCTACCTCTTTATTTTATGAAAAATTGTTTAATGGGTCATTTGGATATGAAATTGTTAATTATGAAAAGCAATCCATGAATCTCTTTGGAATCAATTATGCAGAAAATTATTTTCAAAGAATCAATATAGATAAACCCGAATTCATATCAGAGCATGAAGAAAATTTTTTAATAAATATTGATCTAGGTTGGTCTGATGAAAGTTTTTCTGTATATGATCATCCAAATGTAATTGTTTTACAAAATAAAGCTAAGTTTTCTAAAAATGAACTGATTGAAATCTTACATTTCAATCAATACGACAGTATCGATTATTCTAATTTCTCAAATAATTTTCCATATAAAACATTTGATGTAAACAATTCAGAAGAAAAAAAATATTTATTCTCTGATCAATATTTTTTAAATGGTAAATCTATTGCTATACAAATTTTATTTTGGCTTTTTATTGTAAATTTTTTGGGATTAATTTCTATCCCTGTTTTTTATAAATTATTTGTCAATTTTCCAGATTTTGGTTATGGTTTTTATAAATTTTTTGGTCTTATTTTATTTGGCTTTATAATATGGCTTTTATCTTCAAATAAAATTATTGAATTTATGTTTTTTGAAATGACAATTCTTTTGATGTTTTTTACTTTATTATCAATTTTAATTTTTATTTACAAGCAAAAAGAAATACTTTTTTATATTTCAAAAGCAAAATATAAAATTTGTGTCGTTGAAGGAATTTTTCTATTGAGTTTTATTGCCTTTTTGCTTATTAGAATGTTAAATCCTGATTTGTGGCATCCCTATAGAGGTGGCGAGAAACCTATGGACTTTGCATATCTAAACGCAATTTTAAGAAGTACTTCATTTCCACCTTATGATCCATGGTTTAGTGGCTATTCTTTAAATTATTATTATTATGGTCAATACTTAGTAGCTCTTTTGACTAAACTTTCAGGCATACCAGCAAATATTTCATATAACCTTGCTATACCCACTTTTTTTAGCTACGCTTCAATTTTAACTTTTTCGTTTACATCTAATTTAAGTCATTTGTTTAGAAAAGCAAAAGGATTAAGTTTTGACTGGAATAAAATCCCATTATTTTCGGGGCTATCGGCTATTTTTTTTGTTTTACTATTTGGAAATTTTGACTCAATTATACAAATTAGTAATATTCTTTTAGGGAAACAAGATATTTTTGATTACTGGAGAAGTACAAGAATTATATCTTCTGTATCAACTGGTCTAGAAATAAATGAATTCCCATTTTTTACTTTCCTTTTTGCTGATTTACACGCACATCTTTTAAGTATTCCAATGATAATTTCAATAATATTAATTTCCTTTTTACTCTATTACGAAAATTCATCTGGAACTATAAGGATGAAAGATTTAATGATTTTACTGTTTTTATCCTTGTTAACTGGAACCATAAAAGCAACAAATTCATGGGATTATCCTCTAGCTATTTTAATTGTTTTGTCCTCTATAATTATGTTGAATTACTTCAGTCTTGGATCATATAGATTTAAGTTAATTAAAACTATCTTTTATTTTTTGTTTTATTTTATTTTTTCTAAAATTCTTTTCTTTAATTTTGATGATTCCTTTATAATGCCTGAATTTGCTTTAACTTTTTCTAATTGGAAGACACCTTTTTTGTCAATGATACAAATTTTGTTTTTACCCATTACCTTACTTTTGACTTTTGCTTTTTTGTATGTAAATAATTTTAGGAATAAATTTAAATCCCTTTACCCTCAATTTTCAATAACTTTAAACAAACAATTCATTATGTTTTTTATCTTCCTTATAATAGGAATTATTTTAGGAATATTTCATCAATTTTTAACTATATTTTTATTTTTAATAGCTATTTTGATAGTTACAACAATAACTTTTATAAAAAGTAAATTTTTCGAAAATGATTCAAAGTTATTTTTATGGATTTCATTATTGTTATGTATTGGATTTGCAATCCCTATTTTTACTGAATTATTTGTTGTCAAAAATGACATCAATAGAATGAATACTTTTTTTAAATTTAATTTTCAATCTTGGATTTTATTGAATTTAGCTTCAAGCTTATTATTGCCATTTATAATCTATGAAATCAATAACAAAATTCAAAAATATATATTTATATTTATAATTGTTTTTTTGACAACTATTGGCATGTCTTATTCAATTTATTCAATTAAGCCAAGAGTTTTAGATAGATTTGATAATCAGAACTATTCCTTGGATGGTATTGGATATATGTCAAATAATAAATATTCACAAAAAGGAAATATGATATCTCTATCTGATTCATATAATGCATTGAAATGGATAAATAATAATATAGAAGGCAATCCTGTTATTGTAGAACATTCTACAGATTTATATAGTTGGTCTTCAAGAATTTCTATAAATTCAGGTCTTCCGTCTGTTTTAGGCTGGGATTGGCACCAAAAACAACAAAGATCTCTTGATTCGAATTCAGTTATTCTGAGAAAAAAACAAATTAAGGAATTTTATTCAACAGGATCTTCAGAATATATTGAAGATTTTCTTGATTTTTATAATGTAGGAATAATTATTTTTGGAAATGTTGAATTTCAGGATTTTCCTGATTTTGATAAACGTTTTGAATCTATGGATTTAAAAGGTATAAATAAAATTTATGATAAAAATAATTATAAGATATATGAATACAATGCAATCAATTAAAAATATTAAATACATTTTTTTTGACATTTATGGAACACTAGCGGGTTTTTATCCTAAAAGAGAAAAAATACAAAAAAAAATCCTGTCAAAACATAATATTTTTTTATCAGAAAATCAGATTTCTTTTGGGTATAAATCTGCGGATGAATATATGGCGAATCAAAAAAAGATCAAGCCTTTGAGAAAGTTTACTAAAGATGAAAAAAAAGACTTTTTTTCAAATTATCAGAATAAAATCCTAGAATCTAATGGAATACTTATAGATAAAAAAACATCATGGAAAATTTGGGAAGAAATTTCTAAAGAAAAATATGAATTAAAGATTTTTGATGACGTTATTGAAAATTTAAATTGGTTATCATCAAAAGGAATAAATTCTGCTGGTATAACTAATATGGATATTTCAGGAGAAATTTTAATCCACAATTTAAAGCTTAAAGGGTTTTTAAATTTTATTGTTACTTCATTAGAAACGAAATCTGAAAAACCACATTCTAAAATTTTTACATATTCCACAAATAAAGCAAAGGTTCAACCTTCTGAATCAATTTATGTGGGAGATCAGATAGAATCAGATTATTTTGGATCAAAAAATGCAGGAATGCAACCTGTTTTAATAGATCGTTATAACTACTATGACAATTTTGAAGGACTTAAAATAAAAAACCTAGATGAAATAAAAAAATTATTTTAAATTCTCTAGGTTTTTTTATGTATGATTATGCGTCAAAAGACAGAAAGAACTCATATGGATGAGGTCTAAGTCTAACTGGGTCAACATCATTTTCTCTTTTAAAGTCAATCCAAGTTTTTATTACATCTTCAGTGAAAACACCACCTTTTAACAAAAAGTCATGATCTTCTTCCAAAGCATTCAAAGCTTCTTCTAAGCTTGCTGGAACCTGTGGTAACTTAGCTTGTTCTTCTAAAGGTAATTCAAATAAATCATCCTCTAGAGGTTCACCTGGGTCATAACCATTTTCAATACCATCTAACCCTGCCAATAACATTGCTGAGAATGTTAAATAGGGGTTACATGTAGGATCTGCTGATCTGAACTCTATTCTTTTCGCAGCTGGATTTTGGAAATACATTGGTACTCTACAAGCAGCGGATCTATTTCTAGCTGAAAGAGCTAGAATAGTAGGAGCTTCAAATCCAGGTGTAAGTCGTTTATAAGAATTAGTTGTTGGAGCTGCAAGAGCCATTAAAGCTTTTCCATGCTTAATTAATCCTCCTGTATAATTTAGCCCTAGCTTTGAAAATCCTCCATATTCATTACCTGCAAAAAGTGGTTTACCGTCTTTCCAAATTGATTGATGGGTATGCATTCCTGTACCATTATCCTCAAAAATTGGCTTTGGCATAAAAGTAGCAACCTTGCCATGTCTTTTAGCAACGTTTTTTACAACATATTTATAAGCCATAACGTTATCAGCGGTGTCAAGTAAAGTATTGTAAACAATATCTATTTCACCTTGTCCGGCTGTTGCAACTTCATGATGTTGTTTTTCAACTTTTATTCCAAAATCATCCATCATAATTCGAATCATTTCATTTCGGATATGTTGTTGAGTATCTACTGGAGAAACAGGGAAGTATCCTCCTTTATGCCTTGGCCTATGTGCCATATTTGGAGTTTCTCCGTCTATCATGTATGATTGACCAGAATTCCAAATTCCTTCATCAGAATCTACATAATGGCTACTATGATTTGGCCCATAATCAAACTGTGCAGAATCAAAAATGAAAAATTCTACTTCGGGACCCCAAAAAGAAGTGTCTCCAACTCCTGTACTCTTTAGATACTCTTCTGCCTTTTTAGCAATATTTCTAGGGTCTTTAGTGTATTTTTCTCCAGTTACTGGATCTTTAACATCTGCAATAACTGTAACTTGACCATCTACAAAAGGATCAATTTTAACAGTTGATTGATCAGGCACCAACAACATATCAGATTCATCAATAGTTTGAAAACCTCTAATGCTGGAACCGTCAAAACCTGTTCCATTAGCAAAAAGACCATCGGTTACTTCGCTTTTAGGAACTGAAACATGTTGCCATACACCAGGAAGGTCAATAAATTTTATATCTAATACATCACAACCATTGTCTTGCATTAGTTTTAATGCTTCTTTTGATTCATTAGCCATACGAAACTCCTAGTTTAATATTTATCAATTACTTTTTTGTTATTCTATAATAACTATTAGGTGTTACAAAACTGTTAATTTAAATGAACAAAGAAAAAGAAATTATTGAATTGGGCAAAGATTATCTTAGTGAATGGATTACTAAAAATCCAGAAAAAAGATTTGATTTGTCAAATCTCACTTTTGAAAATGAAGATTTTTCAGGATGGCGTTTATCAAAAACTGTGATGAATAATTCTAAGTTTATAAATTGTGATTTTTCAGAAGCTGATCTTTCAGAAATATCAGCAATAAATACCGAATTTATAAATACAAACTTTATAAAAACAGCTCTTTATAGGGCAAATCTTTCTAGATCAAAGGTCATGAATTCTAATTTTGAAAATTCTTGGTTATATAGATGCGTTTTTTCAGATGCAAAAATTATTGATTGTAATTTTCATTTAGCTAAAGCCCAGAAAGTTAGATGGCCATCTGGGTTCCATTTAAATTGACTAGAAATTAAACTTCTTTTCTTATAGTAAAATATGTTCCAATGCTTAGTAGCCCAATTGATAAAAATAGCATAAAACTTAGGCTTTCGCCCAATAAAAACCAAGATATAAATACTCCTATTATTGGTTGAAAAAGGTTAAAAAAGGTTATTTTTCCAGGGAGATAGGTTCTTAATAAGAAAGTTTGTAAAATGATTCCCATACCTGCAATCAATATCCCTTGATATACCATTGAAAGCATTAGATTTATTGAAAAATCAATAAAAGATTTTTCTAAAAACAATGATAAAACCAATGATAATAAAGACCCTACTACTGCTTCAGAAAGAATGACTTGAGACTGACCAACTCTTTGTGTAATGTGTGAGACCCAGATTAATCTTCCTCCTAGAAACATTGCTGAGAACAACATTAAAAGATCTCCCCATAAATATTCAGTAAAATTTTGATTTATTGAGTCCCAAAATAAAACAACTACACCTGTATAGGCGGTTATTATCCCAAGGCTTCTTGATAAATTTAATCGATCATTTGGAGTGAAAAAGTGAGAGAAAATCGCAGCCCATAAAGGAAAAGTCACTATCATTATTATTCCATGACTAGCAAGTGTATGAGCTTGTCCAATATTATAAAATCCAATTTGTGCAGCAGGTAAAAGTCCTGCTAAGATTATGGGAATTATATGTTCTTTTTTTATTTTTAACTGATCTTTTTTATAAATCGCCCACATTAGTGCAATTATCCCACCTAATGTAAATCTTAAGAAACCTACCATAAAAGGAGTTGTATAATTGAGACTGATTTTTACAGAAGTAGGATTCCCTGACCACAAAAGCGCAACAAAAATAGATAAAAAATACCCTTTATTATCTAGATCTTTTCTTATATCTTTAGGCTTAGTCATATCTAATCATGGCACTGTTAATAAAATTTAAAATTTTATTAACATCTTTTTTTCCATTCGTTTCTACTCCTGAAGAAACGTCTACTCCCCATGGATTAGATATTTTTACAGCATTGTTTATATTATCTGGATTTAGACCTCCAGCTAAAAATATATTTTTAGCAAACAGTTCTTTATATTTTTTCCAATCAAAGGTTTTCCCTGTTCCCCCGGAGGATTTTTTTGAAAAAGTATCTAGAATAACATAATCACAAGTTTGTAAATAATTATTTATTTTGCCATTTATTTCATCTACATTATCGTCTGGTTTAATATGAATAGTTTTTATAGATTTGCAATCAATTGCATTTACATATTCTAATGATTCATTTCCACATAGTTGAACAAAATCAAGTCCCACAAATTTAACTAATTTATTAACATGTTCCTTTTCATGATCTTGGAACAACCCAACTATTTTTACTGATTTTTTTGTTTCTTTGATTTTATTGCATATATCAAATGCTGTATTTTTATCTATAAATCTTTTAGAATTTTCAATGAAATTTAAACCTAAAAAATCTATTTTAAAATTTAATAAATCTTTAACAATTTTTATATCTTTTATTCCACAGATTTTTATTTTTGTATCTTTGTTATTCATTTGAACTGATTTCTTTGATTATTTTATATCTATCATTCGATTTCATTATTGATTCACCTACAAGTAAACCATTTGCGCCAGCTTGTATCATCCTTTTTGCATCTAATGAGTTTTTTATTCCACTTTCTGCTATTTTGTATATATTTTTTGGAGCTAAAGAAGATATTTTCTCAAAATTACTTAAATCTGTTTGTAGTGTATCTAGGTTTCTATTATTAATTCCTAAAATTTTTATGTCTGCCTTTAATGCAAAATCCAATTCTTTTTCATCAAAAATCTCGACAATCACACTTAGTCCAATGGAAGTGGCTATTGTATAAAATTTTATAAATTTTTTTAAACTTAATATTCGAGTGATAAGTAATATACAGTCTGCACCTAAATTTTTTGCTTGGTAAATTTGATATTCATCAATAATAAAATCTTTTTGTAAGACAGGAATATTTTTATTTTTTGAAATTTGTAACACTTCATTTAAGTCGTTGTTATTACCCTTAAAATAATCTTCTTCAGTTAGCACTGAAATAGCATCTGTTCCAGCTTCTATATACATTTTAGCTTGCTCTTTAGGATTTAATTTTTGATCTAAATTTCCACCAGATGGTGATTGTCTTTTCATTTCAGAAATTAATACGTTTTTTTGACTCAAAATATTTTCTAAGGGTAAAAACTTCTCATAGTTTAGATTGTTTTTTTTCAATGTTTCTATAGAAACTAATTTTTTTTGATTTTCTATTCTGTCTTTTTTTGCAGATATTATTTTATCTAGTATTCCCATTAGTTTTTATTTGTAATTTCTCTAAGTTGATTTAGTTTATTTAGAGCATTACCATTGAATATGTTTTCTTTTGATTCTTCATAACACTCATCTAGTGTTTTATTTGAGTCTACTAAATTTATTGCCATTGCTGAGTTAATTAAAATTGAATTGAGGATTGACTTTTTTTCAATGTCTTCGTTTTCTTTTTCCATTTTGAAGCAATCTATTATTTTTCTCGCAGATTCTTTAGGAGAGTTAACTACTAGGAATTTAGAGTTTCCATAATTCTTCTTTGGATTAAGTATTTTCTCTGAAAAATTTTCATTTGAGTCGTATACTATTGTATTTTTGTCTAATTCGATTTCATCTGCTCCTGATTCACCACTAATGGTTATTATCCTCTCGGAACCGAGTTTTTTACCTGCTTCAGCGATTTTTTTTGCAAAATCTTTATTAGGGGTTCCAATAATTTGTTTTTTTACAGAAGCTGGATTTGTTAAAGGTCCTAAAAAATTAAAAATAGTCCTTATACCTATTTCTTTTCTGTGAGGAGCAGCAAATTTCATTGAAGGGTGAAAAGATTGAGCAAAAATAAAAGTTAAATCAATTTCATTCAGGCAATTTTCAACTTTTTCAGGTTGTAGTAATATATTCACCCCTAGTTCTTCCAAAACATCCGCAGATCCACTATTTCCTGATGCAGCTCTGTTCCCATGCTTAGCTACGGGAATTCCACAAGAAGCAACCACTATAGCAGAAGCTGTAGAAATATTAAACCATTTAAGTCCACTTCCACCAGTTCCACAAACATCTATAGCATTATCTTTACCTTTGATTTTAAGAGAAAATTCTCTCATTACAGATGCCATACCCGCAATCTCTTCAGAAGTTTCTCCTTTAATGGCAAGGCTTGCCATTATTACTCCAAATTGAGAAGGAAGAACTTTCCCTGTCATGATTTCATTCATGCAAAAACAAGACTCTTCAAAAGTTAAATTTTCTTTGGAAGAAACTTTTCTAATTATGTCTAATATATTCATTTGATTTTCAGAAAATTACTTAAGATTTCTTTTCCATGTTCAGTTTCGATAGATTCGGGGTGAAATTGAACGCCTTCTAAAGACAATTTTTTATGTCTAATTCCTTGAATTATACCCGATTCGCTCCTAGCAGAAATCTCAAATTCATCAGACAAAGATTTTTCATCAATTATTAATGAATGATATCTGACGGCTCTAAAAGGATTAGGGATATTTTTAAAAATTCCTCTCTCGTCATGAGTAATGTTAGATATTTTTCCATGCATTATTTCATTGGCTTGAACAATTTTTGCTCCAAAAGAACTTCCTAAGCATTGGTGTCCTAGACATACTCCTAGAACAGGTATTTTTTCAGAAAAATATTGAATAGCTTCGTTAGATATACCTGCGTTTTTAGGATTAGAAGGACCTGGAGATATTACTAGATGAGTAGGTGCAAGTTTTTCAATTTGATCAGTTGATGTCTCATTATTTCTAAGTACTTTTACTTCGACGCCTAACTCTGATAGATACTGAAATAAATTGAACGTAAATGAATCATAATTATCTAAAAGGACTATCATTTTAAATTTCTTTCAGCATCTTCAACTGACTTTACTAAAGCCATCATTTTGTTCAAAGTTTCTTCATATTCATAATCTACTTTAGAGTCTGCAACTATACCTCCACCAGCTTGAAGAAACACAGTTTTGTCTTTTAGCATTAATGTTCTTATGGCTATGCAAGTATCCATATTTCCGTTATATGAAAAATATCCTACACCTCCTGAGTAAGGCCCTCTTTTTTCGGGCTCAAATTCAGAAATTAATTGCATTGCTCTAACTTTTGGGGCACCTGATACTGTTCCAGCAGGAAATGCTGCTCTAAGGGCATCAAATTCATCATATTTACTATCTAATGAACCAGTAACATTAGAAACAATATGCATTATATGCGAATATTTTTCAATTTCCATTTTTTGATTTACATTAACTGTGCCAGGAGTTGAAACCCTGCCTACGTCATTTCTCCCTAGATCAAGCAACATAAGATGTTCAGCTAACTCTTTTTCGTCTGAAATAAGTTCGTTGGCAATTCGTTCATCTTCTATTGAGTTTTTACCTCTAGGTCTTGTTCCAGCTATTGGATGTACCTCAATTTCTTTATTAGTTGATTTCACTAAAAGTTCTGGAGATGCTCCCAAAATTTCAAAATCTTTAAAATTAAATAGAAACATATATGGAGATGGATTTATTGTTCTCAAGCATCTATAGATATCTAAAGCTGAAGCTTCAGTTTTTTTTGTTAACCTTTGAGAAAAGACTATCTGAATAACTTCTCCTGAATATATATTTTCAATACACTTTTCTACTGCAATTTTATATTCTTGTTTTGTCATGTTTTTTGAATATTGAGAAATAAGCTCTTCTTTTGTTTTTTCATCATTTCCTGAAATAGCTGAAATATTATTGTGCTCTTCGGGTATAGGCTTTTTGATTAGATCGTATATTTCTTGTATTTTTTCTAATGAATTTTTATATATTTCTTTTAAATCTTCTGAATTATTTATTTTTGCATAATTTACTATAAAAATGGTTTGTTTAACATGATCAAAAACAACTATAGAGTCAGTTATCATAAATATAGATTCTGGAACATCCAAGTTAGATTCTTTATTTTTTGGGACACTTTTTTCAAAGTAAGAGATGGTCTCATATGATAAGTAACCAACAGCCCCACCTGTAAAAACAGGAAGTTCTGCTATTTCAGGGACTTTATAAGAATTGATTTCATCTTTGATTATTTTTAGAGGATCCACTTCTCCAAAATCTTCGTTTTTCCCTGTTTTTATTATTTTTTTTGGGTTGGTTCCAATTATTGAATATCGGGCTAAGTTTTCTCCACCAGTTATAGATTCTAAAAGAAATGAATAGTTATCTTTAGATAATTTTAAATAAATAGACAAAGGTGTATCTAAATCTGCTCTGATTTCCCTAAATATAGGAATCAAATTATATTCTTTAGATTTTTTAATAAAGTCTTCAAGTTCAGCTTTATTGTTCATTTTTACCAAATTTTCTTATACGTTGAGACTTTCATTTTATCACGGACAAGTTGCATGGTTTTGTTTGCAGATTTTCTAGCATTCTCTACGCCTTTATCTAATGCTTCTTCAACTAAATTCATATTTGATTCAAAATATTTCCTTTTTTCTCTAATTGGTTCAAGAAAATCATTTAAAATATTTGCTAGATAATTTTTTATTTCTACATCACCGATGTTTCCTTCTCGGTATCTTTTTTTGAAGTCTTCAACATTATTGTCATTAGTAGTAAAAGCATCCAAATATTGGAAAACAGGATTCCCTTCAACTTTTCCAGGAATATCAGCCCTTATTCTAGTAGGGTCCGTATACATGCCTTTTACTTTTTTAACAACAATTTCTTTTGAGTCAGACAAAAGGATAACATTCCCTTGGCTTTTGCTCATTTTCCCTTTACCATCAGTCCCAGAAAGTCTACCTACTTTTCCTATTAATGTTTCAGGCTCAGGGAAAACTTCCCCATACATTCGATTGAATTTTCTTGCTATTTCTCTAGACATTTCTAGATGAGGAGCTTGGTCTTCTCCAACAGGAACCAAGTGAGCCCTTGGTAGTAATATGTCTGCTATTTGACTTATTGGGTAATTATAAAATCCAGCACTTCTTCTTTCTATAGGAAGTGAATCTAGCTCACCTTTAAGAGTAGGATTCCTTTCAAGCATTCCTAAAGGAGTAATAAAGGATAATAACATAGATAACTCAGCATGTTCAGGTACATAACTTTGAATTACGAAGTTTGATTTTTCTGGATCTAGCCCAACAGATAACCAATCAAGGGTTACCTCTATAACGGAAGTTTTTATTAAATCTATTTCATGAAAATGATCACTTAAAGCTTGATAATCAGCAATTAGAAAATTGCATTCATATTCATCTTGAAGAGAGATCCAATTATGCAATGCTCCTACATAATGTCCTAAATGCAGTGCACCTGTTGGTCTTATCCCGGTTAGGATTCTTTTTTTATTTGACATTTCGCTTTATTTTTTTATTTAAGTTAATTGTCTCCAATTATCATCTAATTTTTCATAGATATTCTCATACTGATTAATGAGATTTTTATAATCATCTAAGTTTTTTTTCATATAATTAAGGTTTTCCTCAACATGATGAATGTTTTTGGAGCCAATGATTATTACATGAATTTCTTTCTTTGATAAAGCAAAAGCCATAGATAATTCTATTGGATCAATATTATTGAGATTAGTATCAATTTTGTTAGTCATTTGCATAACTCTATTAAAATATTCGTCATATGCACTACCAAAATGCTCATGCTCTTCTTCGTTATTATAATTTTTAACGCCTAAAAGAGAGGCGTTTCCAATAGGTCTCTTAGCTATTATTCCTAAATTTCTATTCTTTGCTTCTGATAGTATGTTTTTTGTTCGAGCTCTTTGATCTGCAATGCTATAGCTCGTTTGCAATGTATCAAACAAGTTGGATTTTACCGCCCAATCAGCTGCTTCATTATCTCCAGAGTAACCTATAAATTTTATTTTTCCTTCAAGTTTGCAATCTTGTAATGCCCTTATAACGTCACCTTGTTCAAGTAAATGAGTCTCGCATGAGTGCAGTTGAACTAAATCAATTATGTCTGTCTTTAAGTTTATAAGGCTATTTTCTACAGAATCTTTGATTTTTTTGTAAGTCCATTCTGAATCAGGAGAAGTAGTTCTTCCCGTTCCAGCTTTTGTAGCCAGAAAATACTCATCTCTTCTATGACCCACAGAATTTCCAACTATAGATTCACTATCTAAATACATTGCGGCAGTATCTAAAAAATTAATACCATTATCTAATGCTGTATTTAGAATTTTATTAGCAGTTTCAAATTCTTCTTTTCCTAATTGAAAGCCTACCTGAGCTAACCCCAATCCTAATTTGCTAACTTCTATACCGGTTTTTCCAAAAATATTGTTTTCCATAACTTCTCCTTAAACAAAATCGCAAAAAAAACTTTCGTTTTTTTTGCAATTTCGACTTTATATAAAAAATATATAAATATAAACTATGAAGCTTTACCAATCTTGAACATCTTTGTTCCACAAACTGGGCATACACCTTGTGTTGCAGGTCTACCATTTTTCATAGTTATTTGTTGGGGATTACTCATATTTTGCTTCCCCTTGCATTTCATGCAATACGCTTCCATATTTCCTCCGGTTCATGAACCTTAGTTTTATTTGGATAATAACTTTATATACTATTCAGAAGGGAAATGCCATATTTATTGCACACGATTTTACTCTAAAACTCAGTATAAAGAGATCTTTTATTATAAATAACTAGCATTCAACTGAATATTTTTTAATTATTAAAATATAATTTATACTGGAATAAATAACTTTTTAATAAATTGAAAAACACTGAATCTATACTGCAAAACATAGAAAATTTAACAAAATCTGCTTCCGATAAGTTGAAAGACTGTTCTAATATAAGTGAATTGGAAGAATGGAGAATTGAGTTTTTAGGCAGAAATGGTAAATTGTCTGAATTGATGAAAATCATGAAAGATATTTCCCCAGAAGAGAAAAGGATAGTTGGCCCAAAACTAAATCAATTAAAAATTAATTTAAATCAACTATTTGAAAATACAAAAAATTCTACTCTTGATAATTTTAATAAAGAAGAAAATTTTGACATAACTCTACCTGGAAGAGAGTTATTATATGGTTCTCTACATCCAACCACTCTCATAATAAGAGAAATTTGTGATGCTTTTAGGTCGATGGGATTTCAAATTCATGAGGGCAATGAAATCGAAACAGAAAAATATAATTTCGATTTACTAAATATTCCAAAAGATCATCCTGCAAGAGATCAATGGGACACTATTTGGTTAGATTTTAAGAACTCAAATGATAAATATCTTTTAAGAACACATACTTCTCCAATGCAAGCTAGAATTATGGAAAATAATGCTCCTCCTATAAGAGTAGTGGTGCCAGGAAAATGTTATAGGTATGAAGCTACAGACGCAACTCATGAATGGGAATTTCATCAGATTGAAGGCTTGGCTATTGATAAAAATATTTCATTCTCTGAACTTAAAGGAACTCTTTATCAAATGGCTAGAAAAATATTTGGATCTGATCAAGAAGTTAGATTTAGATGTGATTTTTTCCCTTTTGTTGAACCTGGTGTAGATATGTCTATTCTTTGGGAGGGTAGATGGATAGAAATTTTAGGAGCTGGTATGGTACACCCTAAAGTACTTAGTGGAGTTGGATATGATCCAACTGAATATAGTGGATTTGCATTTGGTATTGGGCCAGAAAGAGTATCTATGCTAAAAAATAAAATTAAGGATATTAGAAATTTTCATGCGAATGATTTGAGATTTCTTAGTCAATTTGTGTATTAAATTATGAAATTATCAATTAACTGGTTAAAAGATTATGTGGACTTCAATAAATCTATTGAAGAGATCTCTGAAGCATTTACTATGGTAGGAAATGAAGTAGAGTCTATTACAAGAACAGGAGACATCCCTGGAGTAATAGTAGGAGAAATTCAAGAAATAAACATACATCCAAACGCAGATAAGCTACAAGTCACAAAAGTATTTGACGGGAATAAATCTTATAATGTTGTCTGTGGGGCACCGAATATTAAAAAGGGTCAAAAGATTTTTCTTGCTACTATAGGTACAAAATTACCTGATCCATCAAATAATTCTTTTTTTGAAATAAAAAAATCTAAAATTAGAGGAGAAATTTCTGAAGGTATGATTTGCTCGGAAAAAGAACTTGGTATAAGTGACAACCATGATGGAATTATGGTTTTATCAAAAGACTATATTTTAGGAGAATCTATTGAAAAATACTATTCAGAAACAGTCCTTGATATAGATGTAACTCCTAATAGGGTTGATTGTTTATCAGTAGTTGGCTTGGCAAGAGACCTATCCGCAAAATTTTCCTCCAAATTAGAATTTAACTATTCTGTAAATTATGAATTAAATGAAAAAAATAAAATAGTTGAAATAAGAGACCCTAATCTTTGTCCAAGGTATACTGGAGTAACAATTGATTCAGTGACTATCTCTGACTCTCCTGATTGGCTTAAACAAAGATTAATCTCCATAGGTGAAAGGCCTATTAATAACGTTGTTGATATTACTAATTATGTGATGTTTGAATTAGGTCAACCTTTGCATGCATTTGATTTAGACAAAATTAATGGAGGAAAAATTATAGTAAGAGAATCTAAAGAAAAGGAAAAGATTAAAACCTTAGATGGAATAGAAAGAGAACTCCCAAGAAATAGCATAGTAATATCTGATGAAGAAAATAAATCGATTGGATTAGCAGGTATTATGGGTGGAGGTAACTCTGAAATAGAATCTTCAACTACTACGGTTTTTTTAGAGTCAGGAAATTGGAATCCATCATTAATTAGAAATACTGCAAAAAAACTAGGTTTATCTACAGAAGCTTCTATAAGATTTGAAAGGAATTTAAATCCGGATTTAGCCATTTATGGTCTTTCTAGGGCTACTGATTTAATTGTCCAAATAGCTGGAGGAAAAATCAGAGATGGAATAGAAGATAATTACCCTGGTAAAAAAAGTTCTGTTGAAAAAATTATATTGAATAAAGAAACTTTAAAAAAACATTTAGGATTAGTAATTTCTAGTGAAAAAATATCACAAACATTATCAAATCTAAATTTCGAATATGATTTCAATGAAGAAAAAGAGCTTTGGGAAATTACAAAACCATTTTGGAGAAGCGATATAGAAATCCCTGAAGATATCCACGAAGAAGTTGCTAGGATTATAGGATATGATGAAATTCCACTAGCCTACCTTTCAGGCAGTGTTCCAAAATGGGAACCGAATTTATCATTAGATACAAAAAATATTGCTCAAGATATTTTAGTAGGTGCTGGTTTGACAGAAACAATTTCCTATTCAGCAATATCAGATAAATTAAATTCTTATACTCCAGAAATTTCCAATTTAGGTGATGAAATTAACTTAAAAAATCCTATTTCGAATGAATATTCTATTCTGAGAAAAAGCTTAATACCATCTTTGATTTCTACTGCATCAAAAAATTCAAATAACTGGAGAGGTCCAATTAAGCTTTTTGAAATAGGGAATGTTTTTTATGAATTAGATTCTAAGGTTGTAGAAAAAACTATGATAGCTGGAATAATTACAGGTCCAAGACAAGAAATATCATTGAATTCAGATAATTCAACAGTAGATTATTTTGATGTCAAAGGTGTTATAGAACTTTTGGCGAGAACTCTAAAATTTGATTTTGAATCAATAGAATACGAAGATAACATTTTCTCTGAACAAAGATCATCATTGATTTTCAATAAAAAAATCAATGATTCTTTGGGTTTTATAGGAGAACTATCTGAACAAACTCTTAGTGAAAATGATTTTTCTACATCTAATGGAATAGTTTTTGAAATTGATTTAGAAAAAATTATCAGCTCTCAAAAAGACTTTATTTATAAAGATTTTTCTCAATACCCGAAAGCTCACAGAGATTTATCGTTAATCATTGATAAATCAATTAATTTTTCTCAAATAGAAAAAATAATATATTCTGAAAATTTAGTAGAGGATTGTTTGATTTTTGATATATATGAAGGAGCAGAAATACCAGAAAATAAACGAAGTGTTTCTTTAAGAATAAATTATCAATCTTTAAATGAAACCTTATCTTCTAAAAGATTAGATAAAGTTGAAAATAATATACTTTCTAAATTAGAAAAAAAATTAAATATATACATCAGAGAATAATAAATGGCAAAGAATAGGAAATCTCATTATCATGCTGATATGCTTTCTGTTGAAGAAGCAAGAGAAAAAATACTTTCTCAATTTAATTCTTTAAATGAAGTGAAAATAAACTTAAATGATTCTTTAGGTTGCGTGATTTCTAGAGATGTAGCTTCTGATATTAGTGTTCCTCCTTGGAATAATTCTGCTATGGATGGCTATGCAATAATTCAACAAGATGTCAAAAATGCGACTGAAGAAAAAATGATTTTTTTAAAAGTCGTAGAAAAAATCTCAGCTGGAGAACTACCTAAAAAGATAATAACATCAGGTCAATCTGCAAGAATTATGACTGGTGCTCCAATACCTAAAGGAGCAGACGCAGTTGTACCGTTTGAGGACACTGATGAACTAACATCAAAATCTTCTAAATCAATAGGTATCAAACTTGCAGTAGAAAAATTTGAAAATATTAGAAAAAAAGGGGAAGATATTTCTAAGGGAGATTTGATTTTAAAAAAAGGGAATGAAATAACCCCAGCAATTATAGGTGTTTTAGCATCTATTGGTTTTTCAGAAATAAATGTTTATAGAAAACCCAAAATCGGAATTTTATCCACAGGTAATGAACTTATAGAACCAGGTGATACAATTCAAAAGGGAAAAATATTCAATTCAAATACTTTTTCTATATCAGCTTTGTCAAAACAATATGGAGCTATTCCCATAACTCAAACACACTCTTTAGATACTATTGTTGATCTAGAAAATAAATTAAATAATTTCAAAGATGTAGACTTGATTGTTACGTCTGCAGGTGTATCTAAAGGTGATTATGACGTAGTAAAAGATGTTTTAAGTAAAAATGGAGATATGAATTTTTGGTCAGTTAATATGAGGCCTGCTAAGCCCCTTGCTTTTGGGAAAATCAATATTGATGGTAACATTATTCCGTTGTTAGGCTTACCTGGTAATCCTGTTAGCGCAATGATAGCTTTTGAAAAATTTGGAAGATACGCAATTGATAAAATGATGGGTAAAAAAATGAAGCACAGGCCTATTATAAAAGCCATTTTAAAAAAAGACATTCATAATTATGATGGACGACGTCTTTATGCAAGAGTAAAGGTTGAAAAATCAAGCAACTCTAAAATCATTGCAACACCATTAAAAAACCAAAGCTCTGGAGTATTAACATCTATGTTTTTATCTAATGGATTAGCTATTTGCCCTGCGGGTACTGATATACTTAATAAGGGTCAAGAAATTGACGTAGAAATGTTTGCTTGGAATGAAGAAATTTCTGAAATAATTAATTGATAAGGATGAATATGACTGTAAGTAGAAATGAAAACGTAATAACTGATGATAAATACAATATTGACTTCAATGCTTTTGAAAAATCTGATTTATCATTAAATTTTTTAATTATTGACAAATTTTTTGAACTTTCAGATCGAAAAACCCTTCTTTCTTTATCACTCACAGAACTTCTTAAAAAAGTTTCAGAAATAGACAAAGATATGAAAGAAAAGCCAGAAGACCATCTTTTAAAGAAGTTTGTTCTTCCTGGAACTTCACTAATTGAAGCAGTTTTCAGGATATTGATTTTGAATGGAAATAAAGCAATGGGAATACCAGAGATGGAAGAAAAGCTAAAGATAGCTTGGGCTACAGTTATTTACCTTAAATCTTATACTCAAGAAACTATTAGTGAAATGCTAATTTCAGAAAATGAATATTTCATAAAAAAATCTGATTAAGGTTTGTATTTTCTAGAATTTTTAGTTTGATTGTCTGACCATTTAAAAAAAAGGACAGTTAAAGTACCTAAGAAAATTGTATTACCTGGTATCCACATTATAAGCCCTCCAATTTTTTGATCTTCAATTGCTTCTATTCCAAATAATCTAGGCATATTTTCTCCATATAGTACTCCATCGGATAGTGTAATAAATGCAGCAACTACGGCTGTTGGTGTCACAGCTAATAAAAGATAAACTATCCTAAGGGGCAAACTAATACGTTTAGACCCAAGATTTAGCCCTATAAGAGGCCACCAAAATAAAAATCCACTAATTAAAAATGATATATGTTCAAAATAATGAACTAAAGTAAAGTCTAATGCATAGTTAAAAAAAATTGGAAGATGCCATGTCCATAATGAAATCACATAGAAAATCAGAGTAAATTTTGGCGAAGTTATTTTAGATAAAAAATTTCTAAAATAACTTTTAGGCCTTATAAAATCAGCTAATCCTATTCGTATTATTCTTGGAAAAAACCAAAGGTTAGCAGAAAAAAATAATCCGGACAAAAATAATGGAGGAACTATCATAATTAATAATAGATGTTGTATCATATGAACCCAGAAAGTTTTTTCAAAATTTCCGAATGGACCCAATAACGCTGTGATAAGAAAAATATATGCAAAAAATCCTCTCAAAAATTTTATAATTAGTCCTTTGGATTTGTTGTTATTTATTAATTTATAAGAACCAATTGTGTAGATAGTAAAAGCAGCAATTAATAAAAAGAACAGAGTTGAATTAATGCTCCATTTTAGAAAAAATTCTATTGCTGATATTTCATTATTCAATTTATTTCTGTCTGATTATCCACCAAAACCATGAAATGCTGATAAAAGAATAAATAGCGAAAATATGAAAATACCTATTACCATACATGTCACAAATACATATGAGAATAATTTATGGTCAAATCTTAAATGCATAAAAAAGGCTACAACTAAAGAAAATTTTATAAGAGAGAATCCAAGCATTGCTGGAACTAAAATATACCTTAATCCTTCTTGATCAAACCACCAAACTTCTACAATAGTTATGATTCCAAGTATGGCAGCAATAGCCCAGTAGTATGTTGGACCTGCGTGACCTTTACCTGATGTAATCCAAACTATAAAATCTTTTGTTTTTTGTACAAGACTACCGAATGGATGTTCATTTTGAGGGTTTGCTTCAGCTTCTGATGTTTTTGGGATTTTCCACCACCCATTTCCATTATGATGAAACAAATCTTTTAATAAAGACAATTTTATTTCTCCTATCTAGTGTGCAGCTTCCCATGGTATTCCACCAGGAGGTACTCCATCCCCAGCTGTTATTAAATATAATAATCCAAAAATAAGAATCCATACAATATCAACGAAATGCCAATATAGTCCTGCAATTTCTAAATCAACTGCATTATCACTCGTCAAATTACCATTAAATTCATTATAGAGTAAAAAGATCAACCATATTATTCCCAAAGAAACGTGAGCTCCATGTAAACTTGTAAGTGTAAAAAAGGTAGATCCAAATAAATTCACTTGTGGGGTCATTCCAATATGAGCAAAATGACTAAATTCATAGACTTGAAAACCCATAAAAGTTAATCCCATTACTATTACTGCAAACAACCAAAATTTAGCTAATCCCATCTTAGATTCTTTTAAGTAATGCAATGCTAGAACAATTCCTAATGAACTCATTAAGAGCACAAATGTACTTACCGTTGTTATAGGTATGTCAAGGGTATCTGCAGGGTAAGGTCCATTTAAGCTTTTATTTCTATAAGCCATGAAGGTTCCAATAAAGGTCCCAAAAAACATTACGTCTGATCCAAGAAAAGCCCACATTAGCAATTTTTTATTGCTTACTCCAGTAGAGTTATTTATCTCTTCACCGTGGTGTATTGTTACATTATCGCTTGACATTATTCCTTCTTTCTAGTGATGACTATCATGTGGTTCATTTACAGGTTCAGTCGACCAACCTATAGACCCCCAAAAAACTAATATTAATCCTATTGTTACTAAAGCATACGTGTACATTACCCCAAGTGCAGCTAAAGATAATCCAATTCCTATAAATACAGGATAATAAGATAAATCAGGAAGATGAATATCATCTTCATTAACTTTTGAAGTATCTTCAACTTTAGCTTTTGGCTCCAAAGATCCTTTAGGACTACCTTCTAATAAACTAGGATATTTTTTATACCACCAGTCATCTATGTGTTTTACTTCGGGTGTTTTTGCAAAATTATAGTGTGGAGGAGGAGATGATATTGACCACTCTAAAGTTCTTCCATCCCATGGGTCACCTGAAGCAACTTTTTTGTTTCTCATAGAGTAAATTACATTATTCATAAACAAAGCTACTGCCAGAGCTATAACAAATCCTCCTAAAGTAGCAGCCATATTGGATAACTCCCAACCCATATTGTCAGCATATGTATAAATTCTTCTAGGCATCCCATCCATTCCCAACCAATGCATTGGAGCAAATTGAAGATTAAAGCCTATCATCATTAGAATAAAAATAATTTTACCCAGTTTTTCATTTAGGAAATATCCAAAAAATTTAGGCCACCAAAAGAAAAGGCCTCCAAAGATAGCGAAAATAGCGCCACCAAAAAGCACATAATGAAAATGAGCAACGACGTAGTACGTATCTTGCTGTTGAGCATCTGAAGGTGATGCAGCATGAGTTACACCCGATAGTCCTCCTATTGTAAACATTGCAATGAAACCAATTGAAAATAACATTGCTGTGGTAAATCTAATGGAACCTCCCCATAGAGTTGCCATCCAGTTAAATATTTTTACCCCAGTAGGGACTGCAATAAACATTGTTGAAATAGTAAATGCAGTATTTGCAGCTGGCCCCAAGCCAACTGTAAACATGTGATGACTCCATACAAACCACCCCATAAAACCAATTCCAGCTCCAGAGAAAACTATGAAACTATATCCAAAAAGAGGCTTTCTGGCAAAAGTAGGTAATATTTCAGAAACTATACCCATTGCTGGAAGAATTAAAATATATACTTCAGGATGCCCAAAGAGCCAAAAAATATGTTGCCAAAAAATCGGATCTCCACCAGCTTCTGAATTGAAGAAATTAGTTCCATAAACCCTGTCAGCTGTCATTTGGATTCCTGCAACACCAAGTATCGGAAGTGCTAAGACTATAAGTATTGATGTTATAAATGTCATCCAAGTAAACACAGGCATTTTCATCATAGACATACCAGGGGCTCTCATGTTAATTATTGTAACTATAAAATTTAGACCAGCTGCTATTGAGGCTACCCCAAGCACGTTAAGCCCCATAACCCAATATGTCATGCCATGTCCAGGGTTAAAATTAATAGTTGAGTTTGGAGGATACCCAAACCATCCACCATTAGGTGCCCCTCCTGTAAACCAACTAATATTCATAAGAATAGATCCACAAATAAACACCCATAAACTAAGAGCATTTAATCTTGGAAAAGCGACATCTCTTGCACCAATTTGTAAAGGAACTAGCCAATTGAAAAAAGCAGCTGAAAGAGGCATTACAACTAAAAATACCATGGTTGTACCATGCATAGTAAATAACTGATTATATAATTCAGGGTCAATGATGTCAGCTTCAGCATGTGAAAGTTGAATTCTAATTAGCAGGGCTTCTATGCCTCCTATAATAAACCAGAAAAATGAAACTAATCCGTACATTGTTCCAATTTTTTTATGATCAACTGTTCCTACCCAAGACCATATACCGTAGTGTCCCATTGGCCTAGGAAATATCCTAGGGAGTTGAAATTGTTTTGGTTTACTTGTAATACTCAATATATCCCTCTTTTAATTATTATATGTAGCTGAACTCTCAGTTGAGGGTTTCAAGCTTAATAAATATTTTGCTATTTGATTGATTTGTTCACTAGTCAAATTATTTTCATCTTTATAGATTGCAGCATGATTCTTCATTCTTGTTCCAAGTTTTATCGTGTCTGGATTTTCAATCCATTTGACTAAATTATCATGATTATTTTCTTTTATTCCTGCTCCTAAAGTTATTCTATTCCCAAAATTAGTAAGATTTGGAGCTGAAACAATTGCAGAATTTTCTTTATCTTTTTTCCATTCATCCCAACGTTTGAATTGAGATTCTATTTCTTTAGTATAAGCACCTTTTTTGTATGAGTCATAAGTGTGACACATACTGCAATTTCCAACAAATAACTTTCGGCCTTCATCTTCATCTGAACCGCTAGTTAATTTTTCTGGAGGGGTTCTCATTTCTTTTAGCCAATTTTGATAATCCTCTTTTGAGTGAACTATAACTCTAAACCTCATCATCGCATGTACTATTCCACAGAATTCAGCACATTGTCCGTAATATAAACCTGGATCATCAGCCTTTATATATAGTTCATTTTCATGATTCGGGACCATATCTACCTTACCTGCTATTTTTGGAATCCAGAATGAATGTAGCACATCTTGAGAACCAATTTTTACTATTACATCAGTGTCTTCCGGGAGATGCAATTCATTGGCGGTCACAACTTCTTCAGTGGGGTAATTGAATTCAAACCACCATTGATGCCCAACTGCTTCAACTACTAAAGAATTTTCTTCTTCTGGCATTACTTGAGTATCCCATATAGCGATTACAGTAGGTATAGCAATTATTACAATAATTATGGCAGGTATGATTGTCCAAGTGATTTCTAGTTTTAAATTCCCGTGAGTTTGTACAGGTAGTTTATCGTCTTTTCTTTTGTATTTGAAAGTAAGAAATAAAATACCTCCTTCAACAATAATAAAGACAACCACTGCAATCCAAAAAACAAATAAGAATAGATTTTTTTGAATCTCTGCTACTGGACCGTGTGCATCCCATGTTGATTGAGGGCTTTCCGGGCTACATGCAATAGCGAAAAGTAAAAGGGCAAATATTATTCCAGCTCTAATTACAGACTTCATTCTCTTCTTTATCATATAATTTTTGGATTCAGATAAATTATAAATTTAATTTAATCTAAATACATTGTAAGTTTTTTTACTCTTTTAGCCACAAAGAATTATAGCATTTATTGTAATTTATTGTAATTATCAAAAAAAACACAATATTTAATTATTAATTTATGAAAATTTTAGTTGCTACAACCAACGAGGGAAAAATCAAAGAATTTGAACAAATTTTTGCAGAAAAATTTGAAATATTAACTCTAAATGACCTGTCTATTAAAATTGATGTTGAAGAAACGGGTGTTACGTTTCATCAAAATGCATTAATAAAAGCTACTCAATATTTTGAATTATCAAAAATTCCAACTCTTTCAGAAGATTCTGGATTAGAAATCGCAGAATTAAATGGTGAACCGGGCATTTTTTCTGCAAGATATGGGGGAGCCGATCTCAATGATCGAGAAAGGGTTGATTTGATATTGCAAAAATTATCTAATGTTCCAAGTAAAAAACGTCAAGCAAAATTTGTTTCAGTCATTTGTGGCGTGGGATTTGCAGAAACCCCAATTTATTCAGAAGGAATACTAGATGGACATATTGCTGAACAAAAAAACGGTAAAAATGGATTTGGCTATGATCCAATATTTTTACCAATTGGAAGTGACCAGACCACTGCATCAATGTCAAAAGAAGAAAAAAATAAGATTTCTCATAGAAGAAAGTCTATAGATAAATTTCTTAAAATACTTATAAGAGATAAAATTATATAAATTATGAATAAAATTTTAGATAAATTTAATAGACCTGTAAGAGATCTTAGAATTTCTGTTACTGACAGATGTAATTTTAGATGCACTTATTGTATGCCTAAAGAAGTTTATGGAGAAGCTTTTAAGTTTTTACCAAAAAAAGAACTCCTAGATTTTGATGAGATAGAAAAAATAGCTATAAGCTTTGCAAATATTGGTGTTTCTAAAATAAGAATTACTGGTGGAGAACCTTTAGTAAGAAAAAATATTGAAGATTTGATAAAAAAACTATCTTCAATAAAAGGAATTGAAGACATTGCTATGACTACTAATGGCTATTTGTTAGAACCCAAGCTTGATGCTTTAATTGAATCGGGACTTAATAGAATTACGGTTTCTCTTGATGCAATTGATGATATTACTTTTAGAAAAATGAGTGATCAAAATTATGATGTGAATAAAGTTTTGTCTGCTATTGAAACGGCAAATAAGAAAGGATTTGATGAAATTAAAATAAACTGTGTTATTCAAAAAGGAGTGAATGAACATTCTGTTTTGGAATTACTAGATTATTTTAGAGAATCAAAAAATATTGTTAGATTTATTGAATACATGGATGTTGGAACTTTAAATGGATGGGAGTTGTCTCAAGTTTTGTCCATTGAAGAAATATTAGAAATTATTCAAAAGAAATATAAAGTAAAG
>JAYZJV010000046.1:0-19987 GCA_036164085.1 Chloroflexota bacterium
GACCCTCTGATAGTCAAAGAGCTTGCATGATAAATGAGTATAAGAATGTCTTTGGTTACATGATAGAAAAAAATGGATTTGATGTAGACTCAAGTGTGTCAAAAGCCATTTCTGAATTCTCTCTTCCAGGATCATATGAAGGATATCATCGGATCCTAAGTGATACGCCAAACTTAAGGCCTCCTTCTTCAATAGAACTCGAAGTTATATCAAATTGCAGAGTTGAAGATTTATTTGTTTACGAAGGGGATAGGCTAAGAAAGCTTATACCAGGAATAAATACTTCGAATCTACCACTCGGTGAGATTGCGACTCCTACTGGATTAGCTATTATTGGTATTATGATAACCTTGTTCTTCTCAACTCTACAAATGATAAGAGGTAAATAATTCACCATCACTATAGTTCTTAGAGTTTTTATATAGAAACAAATCTCACTAACTATAAATCTATTTGAAAAATAACTCTGATTGATTCATAATTTCTATATGAAGTTATTAGTGGTATCATTCGATGGCTTACAACCAAGCCAAATAAATGAAGATTTAATGCCAAATTTATATGGGTATTTAAAAGAAGGTGTGACTTTTACTAACCACCATGCTGTATACCCTTCTGTTACAAGAATAAATTCAACATCAATGTTTACTGGAAGATACCCTGGATCACATGGCATTGCAGCAAATAGTGTTGTGATGAGAGACTATGATAAAAATTTAGTTTTTTCAGTCATGGAGCCTATACTTGAAAATGTACGTGATAAATTGGGTGATGTGTTATTTGTTGAAAATCTTGGAGATATCTTAAGCAAATTTGGAGAAAGCTTTGTAGCAGTAGGAGCAGGAACCACTGGAAATTCATTCTTGCAAAATCCAAATGCAAATCTTAATGGAGGGTCAGTTGTTAATCCAGATTTCACTCTACCAAATACATTAGAAAAAAAACTACAATCAATATTTGGAGAATGGCCACAAGAAACCCTTCCTAATGAGAAAAGATTAAAACATTGTGTAGATCTAATGAC
Organism: Chloroflexota bacterium; assembly: GCA_036164085.1. GTDB lineage: Bacteria > Chloroflexota > Dehalococcoidia > Lucifugimonadales > Lucifugimonadaceae > TMED-70. The sequence continues at coordinate 1,025 of JAYZJV010000046.1, forward strand.
TCAATATTTTATACCTGAAATAAATCCTAAAGTAGGCTTAATTTGGTTTTCAGAGCCAGATAAGTCACATCATGCTGATGGAGTAGGATATGAGCTTGGAACTCAAGCCATTAGATCTGCAGATAAATATTTTGGAGAATTGATTAACAACATACGTAATATGAAAAATTCAAAAGATACTAATGTAATCGTAATTTCTGATCATGGATATTCAACTATTAGAGAAGTGATTGATGTAAGAAAAGAATTAATTAAAATTGGTTTATTAGAAAATAAAAATGATAATAAAATACTCATAGCCGAAAATGGAGGCAGTGTCCTTTTTTATGTAGAAAATACAGACAATAAACTCGCTACGGAATTAGCTAGAGCTTTAATGCAATTTGATTGGTGTGGACCTATGTTTTATTCTTCAAAAACAGGAAAAATAGAAGGCTTACTACCAGCTAGATTGATTGGTAGTGAAGGTTCACGTTGTCCTGATATTACGATGTCTTTTCAATGGAGTTCTGAAAAAAACTCTGCTGGTTACAAAGGCATGGTTTATAGTTCTGGAGGAGATAAAAATTTAGGACAACATGGATCAATTAGTAAGCATGAAATGAATAATATATTTGGTGTATTTGGTCCAGACTTTAAAAAAGGTTTAGTGTGTACCACGCCAACAGGAAACATTGATTTAACTCCTACTATTATTCATCTTTTAGGATTAAATACAGACACTCCATTTGATGGAAGAGTGATCCATGAAGCATTTTTAGATGGGGTTAGTCATGAAAATATAAAAGTGTCTATTCAAGAGTCTAAAAGTGAATACATTGATAAAAAATTCTCTTATAAGCAAAAACTTGTAACATCTTCAATAGATAACACTCAATACATTGATTTTGCCAAAAGATATTAGAAATCCCGAGTTATAAAATATTGTAATTGTTTTAAAAAACAATGTACTATCTATAGAATATTAATAATATTTAGAAATTTATGAATTATAGAATATACACATTAGCAATAGTTTATGGCATTGTCATTGGAAGCTTTTTTGGTTTATGGTTAGGTCTTGGAATTTTTTTGGGTGTAATAATAGGAATTGGAACATCTTTTCTAACAATATATTCTGAAAAACTAAAGAAAAAAAGAAAAAAGGGAATAAAATAAATAATATGGAATATTTAAATAAATTAACTACTTCAAATCTATTATCATATATTTTTGCAATAATAACTGGCGCTCTAATGGGAATTGGACTTTGCAAACTACTATAGAGGCAGTTTAAATTACCAGCTTTTGTGCTATCATTTCAGTGTAATAAATTAATCGTATGACTGATAATAATATTGAACTGCACTTAGGTGATAACCTAAAAATCCTAAAAGAAATAAAATCCAATTCTATTGATTTGATATATATAGACCCTCCATTTAACACCGGTAAAATTCAATCCCGAACAAGAATAAAAACTACTAGATCAGAAGATGGCGACAGAATAGGCTTTAAGGGTCAGTCTTATAAAACTGAAATAATAGGCAAGCAAAGTTATTCTGATATATTTGAAAATTACATTGAGTTTCTAAGAGTAAGGATTCAAGAAGCAAAAAGGATTTTAAAACCAAAGGGAAGTTTTTTTTTACATCTCGATTATCGTGAAATACATTATGCAAAAATTATGTGTGACGACATATTTGGGAGAGACTCTTTTATCAATGAAATCATTTGGTCTTATGACTATGGAGCAAGAAGTAAAAGCAAATGGTCTGCAAAGCATGACAATATATTGTGGTATGCAATGGATCCAAAAAACTATACTTTCAATTATGAAGATATAGACAGAATACCTTATTTAGCTCCAAATCTTGTTGGGCCAGAAAAAGCCGCAAAAGGAAAAACCCCAACAGATTCTTGGTGGCATACAATAGTGAGCCCAAATAGCAAAGAAAAAACAGGCTATCCAACTCAAAAACCAATAGCAATTATGAACAGAATAATTAAAGTTCATTCAAATAAAAATGATTTAGTTTTAGACTTTTTTGCTGGAACAGGGACAACTGGTGAAGCGGCAGTAATCAATAACAGAAATGTTATTCTTATAGACAATTATGAAGAAGCCATAAAGATAATGAAAGAAAGATTCAAAGGTCAAAAAAACTTAAAAATTCTAAATCATTAATTGTAAATAATCTGAAAAATGCTAGCTAATAAAAAAAACAATGACATTCAGGTTGTAATAGTAGGCGCTGGAATTGCAGGTCTATGTGTAAGCTATTACCTTTCAAAAAAAAAGATAAATCATATTATCCTTGAAAGAGGAAAAATAGGAAACACATGGGTAAGTGAAAGATGGGATAGCTTTCATTTAGTAAACCCTAACTGGGCTATCAAAATTCCTGATTTCGATATAAATTCTAACCACTTTCCTTCTAATAATCCTGATGGATTCTTAAATAGATCTGAAGTAATTAATTACATACAGTCATTTGCGCGTTTTATAGGATCAAAAATTCATGAAAACGAAAATGTAGAAAAAATATCTAGAAAAAATAATCTTTATAAAATTGTAACTTCTAAGCAAATAATAACAACCAAAATACTCATCGTTGCAAATGGAGCATTTGGTAATGCCCATATTCCAACTATTAACAAAACCATAGATGAAAATATATTTCAAATTCATTCTTCAGAATATAAAAATGCTAATCAAATGCCTAAAGGAAAGATTATAGTTGTCGGCTCAGGTCAATCAGGTGCACAAATTGCAGAAGATTTATTAAATTCTAGAAAAAATGTTTGGTTAGCAGTAAGCAAATGTGGCAGAAGGCCCAGAAAATATAGAGGGAAAGACTCTTCTTGGTGGAATTATGAAATGGGTTTATTTGATAAGACAGTTGATGAAGTTCCATTTGAAGATCGATGGAAATGTAGCGCTCATACATCTGGAAGTATGGGGGGGCATGATATCAATCTATTAGACCTTGCAGAAAAAGGATTGAATTTATGCGGATCGATTAAAAAATGCGAAAAAAACAAATTATATATAAACAATGATTTATTTAAAAACATTAAATTTTCAGATGAATATGCATTAAATTGGTCTAAAGAAGTAGATATGTACGTTAATAATAAAAAACTTAATGCTAAATATGAAAAAATCGAGCCAGATAAAAGAATTATCCAGAACCAATTAAATTCTATTGATGAATTAGGTTTAAACAAATTCGAAGATAGCATTATTTGGTCTACAGGTTTTAGATATAACTATGATTGGATAGATCTAAAAATTACTGATAAAAATAATCACCCTATACAAAAAAGAGGCATAACTAAATTTCCAGGGTTTTATTTTATGGGACTTCAATGGATGCATTCCTCCAAATCTGCACAATTTATTGGCGTATCTGAAGACGCAGATTTTATCGTAAAAGATATATTGTCAAAAAATTTACTCTGAGTTAATTTTCAAAACTTTATATAATGATGACAATATATAAGAAAATAAAAAAATTGAATTTATATAAAATAAATCTATTCATTAGCTTTACCAGTTTAATTTTAGTTGCAATTTATCTGATTTTTTTCACTGAAATAAATATTTCCTATATTATTCCAGGCCTAATTGTGGTTTTAGTTTTATTAATAATGACCATTCTTCTAAAAGTAAAATCAAAATAAAATAATGTTTTTTTACAAATAAGCGAATAGAATATAATTTATGGACAAAGATCAATGTGAAAATAAATATTGTAAGTGCAATCCTTGTAAATGTATAAATTGTGATTGCACAGAAATTATTAACAATAAGTGTAATGAAACTTACATATAATTATTAACTCATATTTAATAATAATTTTAATACCAAATAAGGAAAACTCATGGCTTCTGAAAATAACATAATAGTTGGTCCAATGGTTGCAGTAGCAACTCCATTCAATGAAGATTTTTCTGTCGACTATAAAGCGTTTGAATCAAATCTTAATTTCATGATCAATAAAGGACTAACTAATGGAAACTCGACTTTATTAATTGGAGGTGCTGGTGGAGAGCATCCTGTATTGAATGTTAATGAAAGAATTGAATTGATGAAAATTGCTGTCGATACAGCAAACAATAAAGTCCCAATTCTTACATCTATCCAACATACAGATTGGAGAGAAATAAACAAAATGGCTGCATCTGCATCAGACATTGGAATATACGGCTGCCAATTAGGTCCAACCTATTATTACATGCCTACAAAATTTGATGTAATTGACTTATTCAAAAGAGTCTCAAATGAAAGTAATGTAAATTTAATGGTTTATCACACTTGGTGGGATGGATTTGTTATGGATTTTGATTTGATTGATCAATTAGTGGATATACCTAATGTTAACTCAATTAAATGGAGTCACGAAAATATACAACTTTTTAAAGAAGGCCTTGAAAGATACTCAAAAAAGGTTTCTATGATTGATAATTCAGGAAATCACATTCTTAGCAACATTTATGGAGCAACAGGATTTATAACTCATTTAAGTAGCTTTTGGCCAGAATACCCTAAATTAATTTGGGATTCAATGAATGATAAAAATTATGAAAAAACCAAAGAACTTCTTTCTGGATTTAAATCTGATTGGATGAAATGGGTTGGGAAAGTAGTTCAAGAAACAGGAGGAGAAGGTCCCTTTATAAAAGTTGCTATGGAATTAATTGGATTAAAAGCTGGTCCTCCTAGGCCTCCGTCTAAAACTCCATCGAAACAGCTAATAGATGAACTGGATAAAATTTTAAATAAACACAATGTTCCTAGGTATAAATAAATGGGGAAAAATCAGGAAAATATAGAAGAGTATCGAAGTAACTTAAGGCATTCTGCAGCACATCTTTTAGCTGAAGCAGTATTAAAATTACACCCTGAAGCAAAATTGACACTTGGGCCTCCTATTGCTGATGGATTTTATTATGACTTTGACATAGACATTACTTTTTCTCCTCAGGATCTTGCTTCTATAGAACGAGAAATGAGAAGATCAGTAAAAAGAAACACTAAATTTAAAGGTAAAGAGCTTACAAAAAAAGATGCACTAGAAATATACAAAAACAACCCTTACAAAACAGAGATTATCAGGTCGATGCCAGAGGATGAAATAATTACTGAATATAGTCACTCAGATGGAAAATTTAAGGATTTATGTAAGGGTGGACATGTAGAAAATACAGGAGAAATAAAAGCTTTCAAATTATTGTCAACAGCTGGTGCATATTGGAGAGGAGATGAAAATAATGTAATGCTTCAAAGAATATATGGAACCGCGTGGGAAAATGATGAATTACAAAAGGAATATCTAGAAAAAAGAGAAAAAGCAATAGAAAGTGATCATAGAAAATTAGGCACTTCATTAGATCTCTTTTTTTTGGACCCAATAAGTCCAGCAAATCCATTTTTTTTACCAAACGGAGCTTTTATATATAATAAGTTAATTGAATTTGTGCGAGAACTTTACAATAAATATGATTATGAAGAAGTAATCACTCCACAGCTTTTTTCAACAGATTTATGGAAGATGTCAGGGCATTATGATTTTTATCTAGACAATATGTATATGATGGAAATTGATGAAAATGAAGTAGGAGTTAAACCCATGAACTGTCCTGCACATGCAATTATATACAAATCAACGCTTAGGTCTTATAGGGACCTTCCTTTAAGATTCGCTGATTTTGGAAGATTGCATAGATATGAGAGATCAGGGGTGACACACGGATTAACAAGAGTAAGGTCATTTTCACAAGACGATGCACACATTTTCTGTTCTCAACAAGATGCTGCAAAAGAAGTGAAAAGATTTTTAGAAATGCTGAAAGAAGGATATTCAGCCTTTGGGTTTAATGACCCCCGAATGACCCTGTCTTTACGTCCTGAAAAAAGAGCAGGGAGCGATGAGATGTGGGATTTGGCTGAAGATCAATTGAGAAAAGTTATAAAAGAATTTGATGCAGAGTTTGAAGAAGTAGAAGGAGAAGGGGCCTTTTATGGCCCAAAAATAGATATATTTATACCTGATGTTATGGGAAGAGAGTGGCAATTAGGAACAGCTCAAATGGACTTCTCTCTTCCAGAAAGATTCAAATTAGATTTTATAAATAGTGCCGGAGAAAAAGAAAGGCCTGTAGTTATTCATAGGGCAATGTTAGGTTCCATAGAAAGATTTATAGGAATCCTACTCGAACACACTGGAGGAGATTTGCCTTTTTGGATTGCCCCAAATCAAATTAACATTATCCCTATTTCTGACAAACATATTGAGTATTCAGTTAAAGTCAAAAACTCTCTATTAGATAAAAAATATAGAGTATATGTAGACGATACAAATGAGCGATTAGGCCAAAAAATTAGAAATAGTGAAATTAAAAAAATCCCTGTGATGGTTATCGTAGGAGACAAAGAAATGGAATCAAATTCTCTTTCAGTTAGAACAAGGACTCAAGGTGACTTGGGAAGCCTTTCGCAAGATGAATTTTTAGAAAAACTATTATCGCTATAAAATAGTTTATCTTTTAATCAATTTTTCGCTATCATATAAGCAATTAAGATTATAGAATCAATTTTGAAAACCATTTAATTTGATTCAAAGAGGAATAAAATGGCTGAAAAAGACATTTCACTAAATAGAGGTCTTCAAGGTGTATATCTTGATAGAACAAACACAACTTTTATTGATGGAAAAGAAGGTGTTTTGGAGTATAGCGGATATAACATTCATGACCTAGCAGAAAACTCTAATTTTGAAGAAACCTCTTATCTTCTAATGTATGGAGAACTTCCAAATCAAAAACAGTTAGATGAATTTGACAAGTTGCTTAAAAATTCAAGGGTAATTCCTCAACAAGTATATGATGTAATGGAAATCGTTAAAGATTCTCACCCAATGGATGTTTTAAGAACAGCTATATCAGCCCTTGCATCATTTGATGAAGACAGAGACGATTTTTCTGAGGATGCAATTATTAGAAAAGGGATACGGTTAACCTCTCAAGTCCCCATAATTGTTATGGCCCATAATAGAATGAGGAAAGGCTTAGACCCTATAGAATCTTCAAACACTTTGTCTCATGCAGCAAATTTTCTATACATGCTAGAAGGTGAAGAGCCTAGTGAAGATACAGCCAAGCTAATGGACATAGATTTTGTGGTTCACGCAGATCACGGTTGCAACGCATCTGCTTTTACAACAAGAGTAGTGACAGGAACAAATGCGGACTTTTATGGCTCAATAACAGCAGGTATAGCTGCTTTATCAGGACCATCTCACGGAGGAGCTGCTGAAGGCGTTATGGAACTTGCTAAAGATGTGGGAAAACCAGAAAATGCAGCTAGTCATGTAAAAAATCTATTAGCTAATAGAGATAGAGTCATGGGATTTGGACATAGAGTTTATAAAGCCCCTGACCCTAGGGCAAAGCACTTAAAAGAAGGAGTAAAAAGATTAAGTGAAGAAAAAGGCGAAACAGATTGGTATGAAATTTTATTAGCCGTTCAAGAAGCAATGACTCCTTATGCAAGAAGAGGCATTCATGCAAATGTAGATTTTTTTGCAGGTGCTGTTTATTATCTCTTGGGAATTCCTCAAGATCTTTTTGTTCCTATTTTTGCCGTTGGAAGAATACCTGGTTGGACTATTCAAATTCTTGAACAAATGAGACACAATATATTAATACGCCCTTTATTACAATATACAGGCGAAAGATCAAAAGAATACATACCCATAAATAAAAGGGACTAACCTCTATTAATTCTGAAGATTATCTAAGAGATTTAATATCCAAGCAAGGAAAGATTTCTTCCAAGGATTTCATTGAAATTTGTTTATATGGGAAAAGTGGTTATTATACTCATACCAGAAATTCAAAAAATGCATACTTCAAAGATTATGCCACATCACCATTGACCCACCCTTTGTTCGGTTATTTGATAGCAATATTTTTAGACAAATTAATACAATCATTTAATTCAAAAAAGGAAATAACTATATTTGAATTTGGTGCAGGAAACGGGACTTTAGCATATGACATAACAAATGGATTGAAAAAAATAGGACAAAAAAATTATAAATACGTAGCAATTGATCTTTCTGAATCTAAAAATATTTTCCCTGAAATAAAAAAAATTGATGATTTATCTAAATCTAACGGCATTATTATTACTAATGAATTATTTGATGCTATTCCTCATCATTTATTTTCTATGCAAAACGGAGAGATCTTTGAAAAGTATGTTGAAATAAAAAAGGGTAAATTTATCGAAACTCTTGATAGTCCATCAGATCAATGCATAAAAAAGAGAATAGAAAAAGTTCAAACCAATTTAGTTGATATTGAAGGTGAAGTTTTGTGCAAAGAATATAACATAGCAAATACATTTAATTCCCTTCTAAAAAAAGGATACATACTAACTATTGATTATGGAATGAGAGAAAAAGATTTGTTTTATAATGGCAAAACTAAGGCTTTTATGAACGTCATAAATAATCATAATTTTTATGATGATTATTTTTATCAACCCGGATTATCAGACATTACGTTTCAAGTAGACATGGAGGATCTAAGTCAGGAATTTAAAAACATGAAGTTTAATAATGAATTCATTTCAAGTCAAAGACAATTTTTGTATCAATTGGGTTTAGGAGAAAGCCTAGTTTCTTTATCAAGTTTGAATATAAAATCTGAAGAGGTGATTAAAAATCGATACGCTATAAACCAACTAATTAAACCTAACGGTATGGGTAATTATTTTGTTAGATTGGATTCTAATTTTTCTAATTCTATTTCTTTTGATGAAATAGAAATCAATAGAAATTTTATAGAAAAGTTTCCTCTTTTAGAGCAATTTCCTCAAAGATTTGAATTGCCTGGTATGTACAAACAAAATATCATAATAAACAAGGATTTGAATTAATGAAAAAAACAATTTTTTACAATAAACATAAAAACCTAAATGCAAAATTAGTAGATTTTGCAGGTTGGGAGATGCCTATAAATTATCCAGCCGGAATAATCAAAGAATCAGGTTTTGTTAGAGATTCTTGTGGTATGTTTGACGTCTCTCATATGGGAAGAGTAGAAGTTATAGGTAAGAATGCAACAAAGTTTATAGACAAGCTCTTACCCGTTGATGTCAATGCCATTAATGTTTCAGCTGCAAAATATACATTGCTTATAAATGAAAATAAAGAAATTCTAGATGACCTAATTATTTATAAAATTTCAGAAGAAAAATATTTGCTTGTAATAAATGCATCTAATACTGATGAAGATTTGGTTTGGATCAACAAAGTAAAAGAAGATGTTAATATCATAAACATCACAGATAAAACTGGCATGCTAGCTATTCAGGGCCCTGAAGCTTTGGAAAAAATAAATTTATTATCTAATGACGCAATCGCTGATTTAGGTAGATACAAGTATAAAGAAATTAAAATACAAGGGATGAATATTTTTGTAGCTAGAACAGGATACACAGGAGAAGATGGAGTTGAAATAATTTTCAATAATAATGATGCAGAAAAAATTTGGGAACTTCTTTCAGAAAAAAATGTACATCCATGTGGTTTAGGAGCAAGAGATCTTTTGAGAGTTGAAGCTGGTCTTCATTTATATGGACATGAAATAGATAAAAAATCGAATCCTATTGATATCGGGTTAGGCAGGGTATTAGAATCAAAAAGCCCATTGTATATTAACCATGAATATATAACAGGAATTGATATAAAATCTGGAACAGAGACGTTAATCGGTTTAATAATTAAAGATAGAGGTATTGCCAGAGAGGGAAACGAGATATATATAAACAACAAAATTATTGGTAGAGTCACCTCAGGAACCCATTCCCCTAGAATTAAAAGTGCTATAGCTATAGGAAAAATAGATAAAAATTTCAATAATATTAAAAATACAGTTAAAATAAAAGTAAGAGATAAATTTCTTGAAGCAGAAATTACAAAGCTTCCATTTTATAGGAGAAGAAAAAAATGAGCGTTCCTAATAACCTAAAATACTCTAAAGATCACGAATGGGTTCAAATCAATGACAATATTGCTACTGTAGGGATTACCTTGCATGCCGCAGAGTCATTAGGAGATATAGTTTATGTTGATGTTGATTCGATGGACAAGGAATTAAATCAATTTGATAAGTTTGGTGAAATAGAATCCGTTAAAGCCGTTTCTGACTTATATGTACCTTTGTCTGGTAAAGTTATTGAGGTAAATGAAAATCTTTTAAATAATCCTGAATTTGTTAATGAAGATTGTTATGAAAAAGGCTGGATAATAAAATTAGAAATAAAGAATAAAGCAGATCAAGATCAATTATTAGACTCAGAAGAATATAAAAAAATAATTTAATGAAAAACTCACCATATATACCTAGTACAGATACAGACAACAAAGAAATGCTTAACGTTATAGGAGTGAGCTCTTTTCAAGATTTGCTAGATGATGTTCCTGAAAACAAGCTTTTCCCTTCTTTAAATTTAAAAGAAGCTTTGTCAGAGCAAGAATTAGTAGAATTTTTTGAACTAAAAGCTAATAATAATTCAGCATCAAAATCTATATCTAGTTTTATGGGAGGAGGAGCATACAATCACTATATTCCTTCAACTGTAAAATCAATGATTCAGAGAGGAGAATTTTTGACCTCTTACACTCCATACCAACCCGAAGCCTCACAAGGTACATTGCAAGTAGGATTTGAATTTCAATCAATGGTCGCTCAACTTTTTGATATGGAAGTGTGCAACGCAGGAATGTATGATGGACCTACAGCTTTGGCCGAAGCTGCTCTTATGGCTTGCAGGATAAAAAGAAATAATTCTATAATTATTCACGATAGTATTTCAGAAAAATCTCTAGAGGTAATTAAATCTTATTCGAAATGGCAAAATATTAAATTATTGAACTACAAAGATATTGATCAAAATGACGACTCAGAATATGGTTGCCTTCTAGTCCAATCACCTAATCAATTTGGTGAGATTGAAGATGTAGAAAAGTTAGCCAATGAAATTCATAATAAAAATGGATTGATTGTTCAACACACTTATCCTATTTCTTTAGGCCTGTTAAAGCCTCCCGGTAAATTAAATGTTGACATAGCAACAGCAGAAGGCCAACCTTTAGGAGTTCCTGTTTCTTTTGGTGGTCCATTTATTGGAATTTTGACCTGTAAAAAAGAATATATAAGACAGCTCCCAGGAAGAATCATAGGTCAAACTGTTGATAAAAATAATAAAGTATCTTACGCTCTTACACTCCAAACTAGAGAACAACATATTAGAAGAGAAAGTGCAACGTCTAATATATGTACTAGCACTCAATTAATAGGACTTATGGTAGCAGTATATTTAGCTACTATGGGACCAGAAGGAATAAAAAGTATTTCTGAAACTTGTTACCATCGAGCACATTATTTCGCAAAAGAATTAGACAAAAGTGCAAACTTTAAATTAATATCGAAAACTTTTTTCAATGAATTCGTAATGGAATCAAACTTAAAGCCTTATGAAATAAATGAACTTTTATTAAAAAACAAGATTGAAGGAGGCTTAGACGTTTCAAGCGAAAAGAAAAATAGAATAATGTTTGCTGTGACTGAATTGAATTCTCCCGACATACTAGACAGAACGATTAAATTATTGGGGGGAAATAATGATAAATAAAGAACAGCCTCTTTTAATGGACCAGTCTAAAAAGGGAAGAAAAGCTATTAATTTACCAAAATACGGAGTTCCTAAAACAGAACTTCCTGATCCTAAATTCCTGAGAAATGAAATACAGCTTCCTGAAATAGCTCAATTGGACTTAATCAGATATTTTACTACTCTTTCTTCATTGAATTATTCTATTGATACTAATTTTTATCCCTTAGGTTCATGCACAATGAAATATAATCCTAAAATCAATGAGCAGATTGCTTCAATTAATGGGTTTGCATCTTCTCATCCAAATCAAACAGATGAAAACATCCAAGGGAACCTTGAAATTATGTATGACTTGCAAAATGAACTTGGAGAAATAACTGGCCTTCCAGCTGTTTCTCTAGCTCCTTTGGCAGGTGCTCAAGGAGAATATGCAGGATTATTAATTGCCAGAGAATATCATAAACAAAATAAACAAGAGCATAAAACAGTAGCTCTAATTCCTGATTCTGCACATGGAACAAATCCTGCATCAGCCTCAATGGCAGGATTGGAAGCAGTTACTATCAAAACAACTGAAGAAGGAGACATAGATTTAGGCGATCTAAAAAACAAAGCAGATGAAAACACTGCAGTTTTAATGCTAACTCTTCCTTCTACTTTAGGATTGTTTGAACCAAATATACTAGAAATAACAAAAATTGTTCATGATAATGGAGGTTTAGTTTATGCAGACGGAGCAAACTTAAACGCTTTGTTGGGTATAACAAAATTTGGGGAATTAGGTATTGATATTTGTCATTCTAATTTACACAAAACTTTTTCTACGCCTCATGGAGGAGGAGGCCCAGGGTCTGGCCCCGTAATGGTTGCAAAGTTTTTAGAAAAATATTTACCCTATCCTCATGTTAAAAAAGAAGACGGTAAGTTTAAACAATATAAACCCGATTTTTCAATTGGAAGACTTAATGGTTTTTATGGTTCGTTTGGAATTATAGTTCGAGCTTATGCTTATATTAGATCTTTAGGCGAAGAAGGACTAAAAGAAATTTCTCAAAATGCAATAATTAATGCAAACTATATTCAAGAAAGACTAAAAACACATTATAAACTTACTTCATCTAGGCGTTGTATGCACGAAACAGTATTATCAGCTTCAATTCAAAAAGAAGAAGGTGTAAAGGCAATAGATATAGCAAAAAAATTACTTGATGAAGGTTTTCATGCACCTACTATGTATTTCCCTTTAATTGTTGAAGAGGCTCTAATGATCGAACCAACAGAAAGTGAATCAAAAGAAACAATGGACAAATTTATTGATTCAATGATAAAAATTAGCGAGCTATCAAAAAGTAACCCTAAAGAAATTATTGAAGCCCCTATTAATCTTCCAGTAGAAAGACTTGATGAGGCTCAGGCTGCTAGGAATCCTATATTGGCATGGGAAAAAAAGTGAATATCCTTATAGGTAGCGACCACCTAGGAGAAGACTTTGCAGAAAAACTTCAGGACTTCTTCCCAGAAGCTAATTTTATTAAAGCGTTTGAGGAAAGCGAACAGTTACAACAAATAGATAAAACTGAAGTTTATTTTGGATTCCCGTCAAAAGAAATCATTCAAAAAGGATCGAAACTTAAGTGGATTGCTTGTCCTGGTACAGGTATAGATAAAATAATTGCAAATTCTGATTCTTTAAACCCTAATACAATAATTACAAATGCACCTCTAGCCCATGTTACCCCAATGGCAGAACATGTAGTAGGAACAATGGTAGGCTTAGCACATTCGTTTAAACAGCTTTTTATAGATCAATCAGAGAAAAAATGGGATGTAGATCAATGGAATTCAAAAATAGTTGAACTAAAAGGGTCAAATGTGTGCATTTATGGATTTGGAGAATTGGGAAAATCTATTGCTAAAAAGCTACATGCTTTTGATATGAATATTTTTGCAATAGACCCAAATACAAAACAACCTAATGGCGTTCATCAAAGTATTAATCCTCCCAAGGATTTGGATTTGATATTAAAAAAATCAAATTGGTTAATCATAGCAGCCCCTTTGATTCCCGAAACTGAAAATTTTATAAGGAAAAAAAATTTATTATTGATGCCAAAAAACAGTTATGTTGTAATTATTTCTAGAGGAGGAATAATAAATGAAAAAGATTTATATGAAAGTCTTTATTCTGGACATTTAGCAGGTGCAGGTATTGATGCAACAAAAATTGAACCCTTACCTCAAACTTCTCCCTTATGGGATATAAATAATGTAATAATTTCTCAGCATGCATCAGCGTTGTCTCCGGAAATGTATGAAGGCCGAAGAAAAATATTTATAGAAAATATGAAAAGGTATATTAATAAAAAAGACTTATTGCATAAATGTGATTTAGACAAAGGTTACTGATAATGGAAAGTAGTTGGATAAGAATAAAGCATCTAAATTTTTATTCCGTACACGTTCGAGGTAAGACAGAATGGAAATTTATGGAATTTATTACAGACGATAATCTTTCTGGTATATCTGAAATTACTGATACTCAATTAGATTCTCCTGTTTCTTCAATTATCTCAAAATTGTCAAACAGAATAAGAGGAGAAAAAATCTGCTCTGAAGATGAACTGATGCTACTTCTTCCTGAAATAAATCAGGCAAAAGAAAATTTAGATATAGCAACAGCAATTAGTGGAATAAGGTCTGCTTTTTTAGACTTAATGTCAAAAAGATTAGAATTAGAATTAAACAGTTTCTTGCTAGAACAAAATCAAAATCAAGCGATACAAAAAAAAGAACATATAAACCTATATGCCAATATAAATCGATCTCTTCTTCCAAATGATAATGGGCCAGTAGATAGAAGTCCTGATTCTTTTTCTCAGAAAGCAAAGGAATTTGAGAAAAAAGGATTTTCAACAATAAAATGTGCTCCTTTTGATGAATGTAAAAGCCCTTTTCTTGAAAAAAATAAAATTCCTGACGAAGCCTTAGCAGGCTTAGAAAGAATATCAGAAATAAAAAATAACATCTCATCAAAAACCAAACTATTTGTTGACTGTCATTCGAGGTTTGATCTCCAATCAAGCTATTATTTACATGACCAGCTTCTAGAAAGAAAGGTTGATTGGTTTGAAGAACCTGTAGATCCAGAAAAAAATGAAAAAGAAATGATAAAGATAACCAACTATTCAAAAATTGATACTGCAGGAGCTGAAATGACATATGGTGCAGAAAACTTTCAAAGACTTTTATCAAATAATGTCATAGATATTGTAATGCCTGATGTGAAATTTTGTGGTGGTGCAACAGAAATTATAAAGTTAGACCAAAGTTTAGAAAATGCCTCTAAAAATATTTCTATGCACTGTCCTTCAGGGCCTATTTCATTATTAACATCAGCCCAAATAACCAGTTCTATTTCTTCTGCATTACCTCTTGAACACGCTGTTGATGAAGTTCAATGGAGACATCAAACTTTATTGCCTTACGAAAAAATAGAAAAAGGATGCTTTTATTTACCTAAAGGTCATGGGATAGGAGCAACATTAAACCCAGAAATAATAGAAAAAAACGGAAAAATATGGCAGGAATAAATTTTAATTAAGTTAGATTCTTTCGTTTTCTTCTTGCAGAAATAAAAATAAATAAAATACCAAATAAAAATATTAGCTGCATAAAAATAAATCCGTAGGAAATGCTACCGCTACCCAAAGTTCTGTTCCGTTCAAATATTTCTATCTGTTCGGATATTGTCGTGATTTTTTTGCCATTATCTATTTCAAAATCCATCACCCAGTACCCTGCTTTTTCTAATCTTAAAATAGCCTGATAGTATCCTTCCATGTCAGAAGAAGAGAGTGCTGGAGCTTTCTTTTTGTTACCTTCAAATAAAGGGTTTGCATAAACTTGTATCATTAAGTTTTCAGAAGGATTGTTTGTTTTTCTGTCTACAACATTTATAGAAAATATCTGTTGTCCTGCAACTGGGTTTTTAGGAGACATTGAGATTGTAACAAAATAATCATCAATTGTTTCTTGATGAAATAATTTGTATTGAGAATATCCTTCTCCTTGAGCAAATAATAATTGAGGAGCCTGAAAATCGATTAAGAACAAAAGAAGAAAAAACAAAAATTTAAAATTTTTTTTCATATTTAAATAATACATTATAGAAATATCAAAAACTATCTTCTGATTCGTCCAGAAACATCCCCCGAAGCAACGCTTAAAACTTCTTCAACTGTTGCTAAATTAAAATCTCCGTGAAAAGTATGAGCTAGAGCCGATGCTGCAACCCCAAATTCTACAATGTCTTGGGCATTTAAATTTTCAAATAACCCATAAATCAATCCTGCAGTAAAGGCATCTCCTGCGCCTACTCTATCAACAATTTGTATTTGGTATTTTTTTGAAGAATAGACTTTATTTTTAGCATAAAACAAGCCTGCCCAATCATTATGATCTGCAGAAAAGCTTTCTCTTAAAGACAATCCAACATTTGAAAAATCATATTTTTTTGCTAGTTCGATCAATAATTTTTCATATGATTCATCTTCTTCGTTGTCAACAAACTCTCCAAGCATAATTTCGGGGTCCTTCTTTCCCCCAATAAGAATGTCTGTAAATTCCATTAAAGGAATCATTGTTTTCTGTGCTTCTTGAGGGGTCCATAAATTAGATCTGTAGTTTAGATCACAAGAAACCTTTACGTTTCTCTTTTTTGCTTCTCTTAAAGCGTGGGCGGTCAAGTTTTTTGTATGTTCTGATAATGAAGGTGTAATTCCTGAATAATGGAAAAGATCGCAATCATCAAAAATTGAATCCCAATCAAAAGAATCCGGCGGTATCAAAGAAAAAGAAGATCCTTTTCTATCATAAACTATGTTCGAAGCTCTCATAGAAGCTCCATTTTCTAAATAATAGACAGCCAGTCTGTCCCCTTCTTGTACCATATAATCCGTGTTGACTCCAAATTGCCTAACTGTATTGATACAACTTTGCCCTATAGGGTTATCAGGAACAGATGAAACATAAAAAGCGTTCATACCAAAATGAGATAATGAAACAGCAACATTACATTCTGATCCAGCATAAGTAATTTCAAAGTTTTTTGCCTGTGTAAATCTTTCTTTATTTAAAGTGGTTAGCCTTAATAAAATTTCTCCAAATGTTACTATTTTATTCATTTTAGGAAAAGGGTCCCTTTTATTTGTGTATTTATACAAATATACAATTATGATTTGAAAAATAAAACAGATAATAATTTAAACTTTATAAACTATTGAACAAACTTAAAGAAAAAAGGGTCAGCCCGGATAAAAAAGGTATAGCTCTGGCATTTTTTTTATCTATCCTTTGGTCAGGAAACCCCATTTCAATAAAAATAGGGCTAGCTGATGCTCCTCCTCTTAGATTAGGATGGATGCGGTTTTTATTAGGTGGAATAGTAGCTATTATATGGGCATTATACAACAAGGAAAAATTTGAAATTAAGGCAAAACATATTTTTCCTCTTTTAGGAGTAGGTTTCCTTTTTTCAATACAACTTGGCTTTATGAATATTGGACAAAATTTTACATCAGGAGGACATGGAGTAATTATGATAACAACCTTTCCTTTATGGTCTTCTGTTTTTTCTCATTTATTTATTCCTAAAGACAAATTAAGTAAATTAAAGGTCTTTGGCATGGCTATTGCATATTCAGGAATAATTATATTATTTTGGGAGTCACTGCAAAATTCAAAAAGTGATTATTTGTGGGGAGATATAATGATGCTCACATCTGCAATGCTATTAGGAGCAAGGCAAGTTTATATCTCTCAAATTGCTCAAGATATACCTCAAATCAACATCTTGCTGTCTCAAGCTTTCATAGGCATAATTTCTTTTTTTGTTTTATCTTTTTTGTTTGAAAATCAAAACTATATGTTTTCAATTAGCCTTTTAGCAGCTTTGTTTTATCAAGGAATTATTATTGCAGGATTTGGATTTATAGGACAAACCTGGCTGTTAAAAAATTATTTGCCATCAAAAATAACAATTATTTCACTATCACAACCAGTTTTTGGAGTTTTTTTAGCATGGATCATACTAAATGAAACTCCAGGAATAGAATTGATTTTTGCTACTATTTTGGTTGTCATAGGCTCTTACATATCAGTAAGAAATAAGACATAAAAATAGATATTAGAACATAAAAAAATATAATTAGGCGCAAATTCAATTTAAATATGAAAATATCAAATCCAAAACAAAATGGCCCTAGCTTAAATAAGAAAACTTTATGCATTCCTGTGCATTGCGGTTATTATTTTAAATGCCATGTTTCTACACAGCATCAAAACAAAATAGATGAAAGAAAATGCCTAAGATTTAAACATGAATCACAAAGGCCAAAAATAGGACTTTCAATATATTCAATAAATTTACTTGAAAAATATTAGAGCTTTTTACCGATAAATTTATTATCTAATAAATCATTTACATGTTTTTCACTGTAACCAATAGAAAGAAGAACTTCCTTTGTATTTTCTCCCAGTAGAGGAGATGAATTTAATTCAGCGTTTCCTGTAGAAACATTAAATATCGGCCCGCTTGACCTCACTTTGCTTCCCGTTTTATGATCCAGCTCTATTACATAATTGTTTTCAATTGCCTGTTTATTATCTACCAATTCTTCAGTAAATAGCATGGGTTCACAAGGAATGTCATGTGATCTTAAGTATAGAATCCATTCATCAGTATTTCTTTCTAAAAACTTTGCTTCCATTTTTTGTTCGAAATCTTTACCAATTTTTAAAAGTTCATCTGAAGAAAATGATTTTTGTTCATCGAACCTAACATCTATTAATTCAAAAAGAGAAGCAACCCTTTTTCTTGCATGCATTGCTAAACAACCTAGAGCCAGTGCTCCGTTTTTTGTTTTATATGCCCTGTAGTACTGAGCTATTTGAGGTGCTCCTCCTTGAACAGAATATTCCTTTTGTATGTCTTCATAATCAACATTATTATCAAACAGTGCTTCTTTTTTATTATTAATCCAGTTTTGACCTGGACTTAAATCTTTGTCAACATTGACAACTTGCATTGCTTGCATAGATAATGCTTGTGCAAGCAAACTTGTTTGCAATAAAACTCCTTTGCCTGTAGCCTTTGCTTGTAATACCCCGGAAACAACCCCCAATGCCATTGCATAGCCAGTTGAGTAATCTATATATGATGAAGATCTTACTGCGCTAGGAGCTCCATGATATATTTTGTTTTCTGTAGACATTATTCCTGTGTAAGCCTGCAT
>JAYZJV010000047.1:0-5103 GCA_036164085.1 Chloroflexota bacterium
AATAATAAAAAAGATATTTTCTTATGAATTTGAAATTTAAACGAGGATGAGAGAAAATTATTTTTTTGCAAGAATAGATTCGTTGAAATATTCAAGATTATTTTTTCTATTCCTGCCTATTGAAACCCAACATTTTTCAGGCAGATAGCTTTTATGGTCTGTTCTTCCATTGTCATCATAATTTTTCTCACATGCTAAAAAGGCTCCATCATCTTTTATAGATTTCTTTTTAACAGGAATCCATTTCATATGAACAGCTTCACAATTGTAATGTTTTTCCCTTAAGCCTTCAGTTTGATCAAACTCATCACCTCCACATAGTTCTATTTCTCCAGAGCAACTTGGGCAGTGAATATCTGTAAAATGATGAGCAAGACTTGGATCTATAACTTCATTTTTATTCTCTTTAGAAAAATTATTTTCACCAACTTTTTTTAATTTTTCTAATTTTTCATTAAAATTTTTATAAAAATCACAAACTACCTTTTCCCAATTTAAATTTCCCTGAGCAATTTCATCTAAGTTTTTTTCCATCTCACTTGTAAACTCAAGTGAGATGAAATGATCTCCAAAAATAGGTAAAAGGGCATTAACCATAGCCTTTCCTACATTTGTTCTATATAAGCTTCTACGGAGAATAATTACTGCTTTATGATATTGAATTCTATCCATGATGCTTGCATAAGTACTTGGTCTTCCTATACCACTACTTTCAAGCTCTTTGATTAGACTAGCCTCTGTGTATCTACTTTTTGGACGAGTAAAGTTTTTTAATTTATGAATTTGTTCTAACTTTAATTCCTCACCCATGGCAATGTTAGGTACTTTATCATAAATTGTTTTTTTATCTAGAATCTTAAATCCATCAAAGATTGACTCTATATATTCTGATTCAAATGTAAATTCCTCATTATTGTTTTTGGCTTGAACAGTTAATATAGTTTTTTCTGAGACACTATCTTTCATCTGAGAACCTAAAGTTCTATCCCAAATAAGTTTATATAGTTTATATTGTTGGTCATTTAATTGATTTTTAATTTTTTCTGGAGTGTTTTTAATATTTGTTGGTCTAATAGCTTCATGGGCTTCTTGAGAATTTTTTGAACTTTTTGAATAAATTCTGGTTCCTGAATAATAGTCATTTCCGAACTCTTGTTTAACGTAGCTACCTATAGAGGTGAGTATTTCTGATGATATAAAAGTTGAATCTGTCCTCATATAAGTTATAAGATTTAATACTTTGCTTCCGGTTTCAATACCTCTAAATAATTCCTGAGCAATATCCATAGTACGTCTTGGAGCCATTCTTAATTCAGAAGATGCAGCTTGTTGCAATGTACTGGTTGTAAAGGGAGCTCGAGGTTTACTTTTAAATTTACTCTTATCTATTGAAATGATTTTAAATTCAGATTTTGATAATTTTTTTTCAACTGCCTTTGCTGTATCTTCATCAGGGATAGGAATTGTTTTGTCTTTTTTTACATCAAAAATAAAATAATCTTTTTCTAATTTATTCCCTTTTAATTGAACATTGATTAGCTCATCTTTATTATTTAATAAGTCTACTTTTATATTCCAATATTCTAATGCATTATGAGATTGTATTTCATTTTCTCTATTATTAACTATTAACAGAGAAGGCCCTTGAACCCTTCCTGTAGCTCTACCGCCTACTCTAATCGCACTTGATAAAGGAGCTGAAGTTTCAAACCCTACAATCCTATCCATTACTCTTCTAGCCTTATAACCATCTACCAAGTTCATATCAATTTTTTTTGGGTTATCAAAAGATTCTAGAATAGCATTTTTCGTTATTTCGTGAAAGACAACTCTATTTACATTTTTTTTGTCTAATAAGTCTAATTCATCTGCTAGATGCCATGAAATTGCTTCACCTTCTCTGTCAGGATCAGAAGCTAAAAAAATAGATTCAGGTTTTTTGTCTTTTATAAATTTAGATATTTCTTTTATATTTTTCTTACTCTTAGATTCCACGGCCCATCTTAGTTGAACTTTTGAATCATTTAAATCTATTTCATAACCATTATTAGATTCCTTGTCTCCCCATTTCTTTTTTGTAAGGTCTCTAACATGGCCATAAGAAGCCATTACGCTATAATCATTACCTAAATAATTTTGCAGTGCTTTTGCTTTTACTGGAGATTCTACTATAACTAAATTTTTTGACAAAAATCTACCTCGACATATTTTTTTGTTTCGGTTTAAATATTATATAACATAATTTCTGGCGGAGAGGACAGGATTCGAACCTGCGGTACGCTTTAAACGTACACACGCTTTCCAAGCGTGCTCATTAAGCCACTCTGACACCTCTCCAAAATTTTTGATAATTCTATAATTATGATATTATTAATTCTTATTAGTCAAAACGAAAAGCTTATTGTATTATCAAAAATTTTTATATGAAACTAACTTCTTCTTAAAGACTTTTATTTCTTAAACACAAACTCTAATGAAACCTCCGTCGATATTTAATTTATTCAAAAAAATACTACAAATAAATCTTTCAAAACCAAGCCATATTAAAAAGTTAATTTCTTCTGGCGTAAAAATTCAAGATGAAAACTCAGTCTTTATAGAAGACACTGTAGAAATTTCTCCAGGAACCATCATTTTGCCTTCAACCTATATAACTGGAAAAACTAAAATACAGTCAGATTGTGTAATAGGGCCAAATACTACAATTTCTGATTCTACTGTAGGAAAAGATTCTAAAATAATCTTCTCTATTGTTAGTGATTCTTTTTTAGGGGAAAAAAATCAAATAGGGCCTTTTGCATATATTAGAGAATCAACTATTACTGATTCAGAGGTAATTTTAGGAAATTTCGTTGAAGTGAAATCTTCAAAAATAGGTAAAAAATCTAAGTCTAAGCATTTGTCTTATATAGGAGATTCTGTGATTGAAAAGAATGTGAATATAGGAGCTGGTTTTGTGATGGCAAATTTTGATGGTAAATCAAAAAATAAATCTTTGATTAAAGAAAATGTTTTTGTTGGTTCAAATACAACCATCATTTCTCCAGTCATAATACATAGCGATTCTATTATAGGAGCAGGATCTGTGGTAACTAAAGATGTTTTATCAGCAGAAGTTGTAGTAGGCAATCCTGCTAGAAAATTAAGAAAGTAGATAATTGATGGATTCTTTTTTATTTTTATTAATTTCTAGCTTTTCAATTATAATTTATACTTTTATTAATTACTCTTTAAGTATTTTGGGATACAGAACATTTGGACTTTCTAATGAGGAAGCAGAAAGTACAAATATAGAAAAAGTAGATGAAAATACAACAAATAGACTTTCATATGAAGCATATATTTTAGCAATTTTTATTCGAAATTTAATAATTTGTATTGGGTTAAGCTCTTTTATTTTGTTCTTAAATAAAAGTGGTTTATTTAATGATATTTTAAATGTTAATCTAATCACCTTATCTATTTTATATTTTTTAATTCTAGTGATTTCTATAGTTATTACGAATAAGATTTTTTCAGCTCTAAATAATAAACTATTATTTCTAGCATTGATTGTAGGAAAATTTCTTGAATTCTTTGCTGGGATACCAAAGTTCAATAAATTTATAAGATTTATTGGGCTACCAGCTTCTAATGAATCTAACGATGATGAAAAAGCAACTGCAACATTAATTGAAACATTGGATCTTTTAGAATCCGATCAAATTCCTGCTCACCAAGAAGACCTTAGAATGATTAGAGGGATTTTAAGAATGGATGATCTTAGAGTCAGTGAAATAATGAAACCCAGACCTGATATTGTAGCGGCATCAATTGAAGAGCCTATAAATTCAATCATAGAAAAAATGACTGTAGGAGGATATTCAAAAATTCCAATTTACAATTCTGATTTGGATAGTATCTCAGGAATATTATTTGCAAGAGATATCCTTGCTTTAGAAAAAGAAAAAATCAATAAGGAAACAATTAATCAGCTGATTAGACAACCAATTTATATACCTGAATCTCAAAATCTAGAAACTTTATTAAAAGAATTTCAAACACATAACATTTCTATAGGAATGGTTTTAGATGAACATGGTACAGTTTCAGGTTTAGTTACTGTAACTGATTTGGTAGAAGAAATAATAGGTGAATTGTCAGATGAATTTGATGTAGATCCACCAGAAATCCAAGAAGTTAGGCAAGGTATTTTTTTATTGGATGCAACATTGTCAATAGATCAAATAAACAGGAAATTTAATCTAAAAATTGATAGTGAAGGCATTTCCACTATAGGAGGGTTTATTTATTCTCAACTAGGAAGAATCCCTTCAAATGGAGATATCGTTGAAACTTCAGATAGTTTTATAACTGTAAGATCAGTTGTAGGAAGAAGAATTAAAAGGGTTTCTCTAGCTCTTAAATAAATTTATAATTAAGTCCATTTTTTCTTCTAAACCATAATTACTTCTTTCTGTGGAACTCAGGGTTTGAGTTCTAAATGAATGAAATGCGTAATTGAATGGGTAAGTTCTAAGTGTAAATAAAGCCTCTTATTTACACCCCACCAACCTATTACCTGATATGGACGCACCCTGTTATCTGTAAAACAAAGGGTTTTGAATTCTAAATGAATTAAATGGGTAGTTTCTAAATATAAAACAAAAAGAACCCATATTCCTATGGGTTCTTTTTGTTTTACTTCTTTAGTAAGGGGTTAGTTTCCAGGTACTGCATCAACCATAACAGCTGAAGCGTGCGCTATGTCTCCACCACCTGAAGCTGTAATGGCTATAGGGAAAATTCCGTTGCCATCATCATCAGACCGTGAGAATGAGCTTGTAGGTAACGCAATTGATGTTTCAAAATTACCAGCTCCATCTGTTGAAAGAGATGAAACTCCTGTCTTATCAACAGTAATTACATTCTTAGCAAAACCACTTGAGTTTACAGCAGATACTGTTATTTCAACGTTACGTCCGAAACCTGATCCAATTAGAATAATGTCTATATTTTCTGCACTTCTACTCCACTCAATAACAGCTGATCCATCTGATCCTACAGCACTTAGTCCTGATGTAGATCCAGCTTTACCATCTGCACCTGCTGGCCCTGGCACTC
>JAYZJV010000048.1:0-19919 GCA_036164085.1 Chloroflexota bacterium
GAAAACATTTATCTAAATATTCACTTAGAAATCAAAGACAAGATATAGATAGCATCATTGTTTATTTCAGAAAAAATATAAACGAAGAATTAAATATTGATTCAATTAGAAAGTTCATATCTGAATCTAGAGTAAATAAATCTCAAGGCTCTATTAGAAGGATTATCTCAAATTTAAAAATATATTTTGAATATTTAATTGAAAAAAAAATATTATCAAAAAATTTTTTTAAAGATATAAGTAGCCCAAAATCAGAAAAAAAGTTACCTTCAATAGCTACTACAGAAGAAATAGATAAAATGATTAATTTGATAGATATAAGTACAGATTTAGGTAAAAGGGACCATGCAATTATTGAGTTTATATATTCTGCTGGGTTAAGAGTATCTGAGGTAAATAATTTAAACTTAGATGACGTTGATACTACAATCAACCAAGCAATTATATTTGGAAAAGGATCTAAATATAGAGCTGTGATTTTTTCTAATTCAACATCTGAGGTTCTTAATAAATATTTAAGCATCAGAAAAGATCAAAATAGTGAAAAACAGGGATTTTTTCTAAGTAATTCTGGAAATAGATTATCAATAAGAAGCATCCAGCATATAGTAAAGAAATATATAAATTTAGCAGGACTAAATCCAAAATACCATACACATACATTAAGACATTCATTTGCTACTCATCTATTAGACGGAGGAGCAGACTTAAGAGTTGTTCAAGAACTTCTTGGACATACTTCACCCAAAACAACAGAAATTTATACTCATATCTCAGTAGAAAAATCAAGAGATATCTATACAAAAGCTCATCCAAAAGCATAAAATATAATTAAATGTAAGGAGGAAATCATGACAATTTCATCAGGTGAAATTAAAAGAAATATGACCATAGTATTACAAGATGAAATATATCAAATTTTAGAATGGCAACATAGACAAGCTCCTAAAGCTCCACCTACTCTTACACTAAAATTAAGACACATAGAATCAGGAAATGTATACGAAAAAAAAGTCCCTGGAAATCAAAAATTAGAATTAGCTCCCACAGAAACTAGAGAAGCTCAATTTCTTTATAAAGATAAAAACTTTTTTATTTTTATGGATAATTCTAATTTTGAACAATATGAATTAGATGAAAAAATTGTTGGTGATGCATCAAAATATTTAGCAGAAGGAAACAGTATTTCAATCATTTTTTTAGAAGTTAAGCCATTAGCGATTGAATTGCCTTCCTCAATTATAATGAAAATTGAAACCACCGAAATAGGACTAAAAGGTGACACTCAATCAGGAGCAACAAAACCTGCTACAACTTCATCAGGCCTAACTCTACAAGTTCCATTATTTATTGAGATCGGAGAAGAAATAAATGTTTCTACTTCAGATGGTTCTTATCTTGGAAGAAAATAATATATGAATCTGAAAAATAATACTTTATCTGTTGGTTGGTTATCGACTGGGAATGGAGAAGGATCTTTGGGGCTCTTGGAACAAGGAATAGATCTACATAATGAAAAAAAAATTTCTATCGAGTATGTCTTTACTAATAGAAATTATGGAGAGCAAAAAGGATCTGATAAATTCATAGAATTTGTAAAAAAAAATAAAATTAAAATTATTACTTATTCATCAAAAGACTATAAGTCTCAGAAACAATCTTCTTGGAAAGACTTAAGAAATGATTTTGACAAAGAGGTTTTATCTAAAATTTCTAAATACAAAACTGATATTATAATTGCAGCAGGATATATGCTTTTCTCTCCTGTAATATGCAATTATTTTAAAATTCTTAATATACATCCAGCTTTGCCTAATGGTCCAAACGGAACTTGGAAAAATGTAATAAAAGATTTAATACTTACCGATGCACAAACCTCTGGAATTTCAATACATCTTATGACTCCTGATTTAGACGAGGGACCAAATATTTCTTTTTGTGAATTTCAGATAAAAAACGAACTAAATCTTAACCTATGGAGAAAAATAAACAGAAAAAATGAAGACATAGAAACTTCTGAGTTGTTTATTGATATAAGGAAAAAAATTATTACTCATGAAAAAGCATTACTTAAAAAAACATTAGAAAAAATATCTAATAAAGAAATAGATATTATAAAACATAATTTTGTGAATTTATCAGACGAAGTAAATAAAATTTTATAATAATTTTTATTTATTATTTTTTCTTATCAGTTTTTGATTTTGACGTTTTATCGGGATAAATTACTTGATCAACCAGCCCATATTCTACGGCTTGCTCTGCATCCATCCAAAAATCTCTATCTTCATCTTTTCTTACTTTAGATTCACTTTGACCTGTATGATAAGACATTATCTTTGTAAGCTTTTCATTAATTCTTAGAATTTCTTTAGCTTGGATTTGAATATCTGCAACTGTTCCTCCTCCTCCTCCAGAAACACTATGCATCATCATTGTTGAATTTGGTAGAGCATATCTCTTCCCTTTTGCACCAGCTGTTAACAATATAGTTCCCATACTTGCAGATAATCCTACAGAAAAAGTACAAACATCATTTGGAATCATTTGCATAGTGTCATAAATAGAAAGACCTGCATAAACAGAACCTCCCGGTGAATTAATATATAAATTTATATCTCTTTCAGGATCTTCTCTAGACAAATAAAGAAGCTGTGCAACAATAGTATTTGAAACAAAATCATCAACAGGAGTGCCTAAAAAAATTATTCTTTCTTTAAGCAGTAAAGAGAAAATATCATAAGCTCTTTCTCCTCTTGAAGTGGTTTCAATTACAGAAGGTATTAAAGATGTTGGATTGATTTTATTTGACTCCAAAAGAGCTCTCCTTTATTACTAATAATTCAATTTTACTAAAAATTACTTATTTTTTCGATTACTTGTAGTTTTTTTAGAAGATTTTACAAGATACTCTAAACATTTTTTTCTTAGTATATTATTTTGAACATGATTTCTTAAAGTATCATCGTCAGCAATTTTTTGATCTTTATATTGCTGTTTTATCAGTTCTATCTCTGAAAGTATTTCTTCTTCTTGAACTTTGAATTTTTCTATTTTAATTATTTCTTCTATAGCTAAGTATCTTTTGAGTTCTTGTTCCGCAGTTTCTAGAGATTCTTTATAAAATTCTTCTGTAGTTTTATTTATTGCCTTCAAATAATCTTCAAATTTCATGTTGTATTGAGAAACAGATCTTGCTCTATCTTCAATAATATGATCAGCTGAACGTTGAATTTGTATTTCTGAAATTTTAAATTTAGATTTTTTTAGTAAATTTTCTAAAATTTCAGTTTCTATTTCAAGATTATATTTATACTCATTTTCAGCTTTGATTTCTTCTTTTAATTGGTTCTCAAAGTCTTTGATGTCTTTTATTTCAGGGTTTAATTCTTTGAGAAAATTCTTATCTAGTTTTGGTAACATTTTTTTCTGAACACTTAAACATTCGACTTCAAATTTTGTATTTTTACCTCTATAATCTTCTTCTTTCCAATCTAAAGGCAAGGTTAAGGTAAAATTTTTCTTTTCTCCTTTTTTTATTCCTTTAATATTTTCAGCTACACCAGGAGCAATCAAATTAGAATTTTCTACTGCATAAAAATCAAATTCATTCTCTTGAATAATCATTTTTTCTTCACAGATTCCAGTCAAATTTATTTTGGCAAATCCCGGAAAATCTAATTTTTCATTGCAAGGCTCCCAAGTTGCCCTAGATTCCAAAATTCTATTTTTTGCTTCATCTATTCGATTTTTGGTGATTTTATCTTTTTTTACAGACGTATTAATTTTCTTATAATTTCCCAAGGTAACTTCAGGCATCATTGGAACCATTAAGTTTAGCTTTAATTTAGGTAGTCTTTCAAGAATATCCACTTTTGGAGCACAAGGGAATTCAAATTTATTCTTATCTAGAACTTCCTGTGCAACTTCCTGAATTATCGAATCTAAACTATTTTCAAGAATATAATCTTTACCATACTGAGATTCAATTATATTGTAAGGGACTTTCCCTTTTCTAAAGCCTTTTATATTTGCAGATTTTGAAATTTGATTCGCAGAATTTTTTAGATGCTTTGTTACTAAAAAGTCATCTACTAATATCTCTATATCAACTTGTTTATTTTTTTCTTCTTTTATATCTATTTTCATTTGTAATTTATTATTCCTCTTCTTCAATAATATTAATACTTAATTCATCTAACTGATCATCAGATATAAAATCTGGTGACCCAAAAAGTAAATCTGAGGCAGTCTGAGTTTTAGGGAATGCAATTACTTCTCTTATGGACTCTTCTTTTGAAAGCATTGCAACTAATCTATCTAATCCTAATCCCATACCTCCATGAGGAGGAACTCCATATTCAAATGCATCAAGCAAGTGTCCAAACAAATTACTTACATCTTCAGATGAATATCCTATCACATCAAATACTTTTTCTTGTAATTTTCTATCATGAATTCTTATAGAACCTGAACCTAATTCAACGCCATTACAAACAAGATCAAAAAGATCCGCTTTAACTTTTCCAGGATCAGATTCTAAATATTTCAAATCCTCTTTTTTCGGAGACGAGAAAACATGATGAGCAGCTTGCCAATTATTTTCATCGTCTTTTTCAAATAAAGGGAAATCTGTAATCCATGCAAATTTCATTATATTATTATCAATCAATTTTTTTTCTCTCGCAATGTGATTCCTTAAGAAAGAAAGAGATGTGTTTACTATTTTTTCTTCTCCTATAATCATAAAAATAACATCTCCAGGCTTCGCATCAGTTTGATTCAAAATAGAATCAAAGTCTTCTTCTGAATAAAACTTATTTAGTGGGCCTGTAGTTTGTTCTAATGTTAATGAACCTTCAATTTGTTCAGGAATTGAGATATAAATCAATCCTCCTGCACCTTGTGTTTTAACGATATCTGTCAATCTATCAAAATCTCTTCTGCCATAAGAATGTGCACCTTTAACCACAAATCCTTTTAAAATGCCTCCAGCAGACAAAGAATTACTAATAACATTTGAACCAATATTTTTGGCAATGTCTGTCAAATTTTTCAATTCCATATCAAACCTTAAATCAGGTTTATCTGTTCCAAATTTTTCCATTGAATCAGCATATGACATTTTTTCAAAAGCTGAATCTACACTTATCTCTTTATCCACTGATCGAATAAGATCAATATATAAACTTTCAACTGCCTGCATTACATCTTCTTGATGAACAAAACTCATTTCCAAGTCTAATTGAGTATGTTCAGGTTGCCTATCTGCTCTAAGATCTTCATCTCTAAAACATCTAGCAATTTGAAAGTATCTATCACATCCAGAAACCATAAGCATTTGTTTCATTTGCTGAGGAGATTGAGGCAATGCATAAAAAGAACCACTTTTGATTCTAGAAGGAACAACATAATCTCTTGCTCCTTCAGGAGTACTTTTTATTAGTATGGGGGTTTCAATATGAGTAAAACCTTTTTCAGATAAATTCTCCCATATAAATTTTGTAACTTTATGTCTTAGAGAAATTTTTTTTTGCATAGAATCTCTTCTCAAATCTAAAAATCTATACTTTAGTCTGATTTCTTCAGATACTTCATTAGCATCAGATACTTCAAAAGGAGGTGTTTTTGAAGTTGAGAGGATATCTATAGATTCTACTATAAGTTCATAGCTACCTGTAGAAATTTCAGGGTTTTCTGCACCTACTAATCTTTTTTTTACAATACCCGTAACAGATATAACCCATTCAGATCTTAAGTTTTTTGCATTTGTATGGGCTATATCTGAAATTTCAGGATTGAATACAATCTGCATAATTCCTGATTTATCCCTTAAATCAATAAATATCAATTGCCCGTGATCTCTTCTTTTTGATACCCAGCCAGCTAAATTGACTTTTTGTTCTTCATTAGATGAAGAAATTTCTCCACACATTATATCTCTATACATATTTCCTCAGTAAATAGTAACTAGGCCCCATATTCTCTTTTAGCTACAGATAAATTAACAAAAGTTTCTGTTCTAATAATGCCATCAATTGATCCTATATCTATACGAATAAAGTTCCCTAATTCTTCAGAGCTTTCTAAAGCAACCAAACAAAAAACATCATAACTACCTGTTGTAGCAATTACCCATCTTGTGTGTTCAAGAGAGGCTATTTGGTTTGAAATTTCTGTAACTTTATCAGGTTCACATTGTACTCCAATAAGTGCTTCAGAAAAAAAACCTAATTTCTTTGGATCTGACGCTGCCACTATTGAAATAGTTTTAGAATCTAGTAGGTTTTTCACTCTTCTTCTAATAGTTCCTTCACTTACTTCTAGTTCTCTGGCCATTTGAGAATTAGATAGCCTACCATCATGACCTAACATTGAAACTATTTTTCTATCTATTTGATCCATTTGATTCCAAAAAATAACATTTGATAAGAATATTATACCTATAAAAATGAACCATAGAATCATTTAAAATTTAGTTTTTTTGATATGTAGTGATTGATTTATTTTTAAAAATTAAAGTAAAATAAATATTAAATTTGAAATAATTAATCATTGGAGAGTAAATTGTTAGATTCAGAGCAAATAGTAAATTATACAGAAATTGCAAGTGAAAAACTTCAAGAAATTATGAAGGAACAAGGCAATGAAGATAGTTATCTGAGGGTTTCTATTGACGAAACACCAGGAGGTGGATTCGAATATGTTTTTGGGCTTGTAGAGAAACCAGAAAAAAAAGATATCGTTATAGAATCAACAATTAAAACTGTCGTTGATCAACAAAGTCTAAAATTTGTTGAAGGATCTAACATTGATTATGTTGAAGGATTCCAAAGATCAGGATTTGTCATATCTAACCCTAACTTCAAACAAGAAGGAGCTGGGGGAGGATGCGGTGGAGGTGGCGGTGGCTGTGGATGTGGTGCTGGAGCTGAGGCTGAGACTATGGGGTGTGGTGGACATGGTGGCGGCGGTGGCTGTGGATGCCAAGGCTAAATCCTTAAAACTTTGTAATTAAAATCGGTATAAATTTTTTTATACTTTTTTGTATCATGTGTTTATACTAAAATTTAGAGAACTAAGAGAGAATTAAAATATGACTTACATTATTGGAAAAGCTTGTGTTGATGTTATGGATGGAGCATGTGTTGATGTATGCCCAGTAGATTGCATTTATTCAAAACCAGGAGACAATCAATTGTTTATTAATCCTGAAGAATGCATTGATTGTGCCGCTTGCGAACCAGTATGTCCAGAAAGTGCTATTTTTGAAGAAGATGATGTCCCTGAAGATCAAAAGGAATTCATCAAATTCAATTACGACTATGACTACGATGATTCAGAGCCTGGTCACAACATATAGTTCTAATCATCAAAAGAAGAATAATTCAAATTATATAATTTACTATAAAGTCCTTTATTATCCAAAAGTTCTTTATGAGAACCTGTTTCTTCTATTTCACCTGCATTCAAAACTATTATCTTGTCACATTTTCTTACTGTAGCTAATCTATGCGCAATAGTAATTGAAGTTCTATCAGAAAGCAATACATCTAAAGCTTTTTGGATTTTTCTCTCTGTATATGAATCAATTGAAGAAGTAGCTTCATCAAGGATTAGGTATTGAGTGTCTGCTACTAGTGCTCTTAAAATACTCAAAAGTTGTCGTTGTCCCATTGATAGATCAGATCCTCTCTGGCCTATCACTGTATCATAACTATTCTCAAGACTCTCTATAAATTCTGTCATGCCTAAAAGTTCAGTGGATTTTTTTATTTGATCTAATGAAACATCAACATTACCATATCTGATGTTATCTAATATTGTTCCTGAAAATAAAAACGGGTCTTGTAAAACCATTCCTACTTTTTTCCCTATATATTCTTGAGAAAATTTCTTTATTTCCACTCCTCCTAGAATAACTTTCCCTCGATTAGTATCATAAAATCTGTGAATCAAATTAGATATAGTAGATTTTCCTGCTCCAGTTGGTCCAACTATACCTACACGTTGGCCATTTTCAATTGTTAAATTAAAATCCTTCAAAATATAATTGTCATCAACATACGCAAATGATACATTTTCAAATTTTATTGATCCGTCTAATGGACAATCCAAAGGTTTTTTGGGATCTTTTATTGTCACTGGTATATCTAATACTTCAAATATTCTGTAACCAGAAGCCATTGCTCTTTGCATTGAATTGTATTGCATAGAAATAGTTCTTATAGGGTCAAAAAATCTTTGGACGAGTAGCATATAAGCTACCATTACCCCTGCTGTAATATGATCATTTATAACTAAACTAGCTCCTACAATAATTATTATTGCAAATGACATGCCAGTTAAAGTTTCAACCGTAGGAAGCATTAAACTTGAAAGTTTTGCAGCTTTTAGTTGTGCTTTTAATAAATCAGTAGCTTTTTTTTCATAGATTTTTGCATTATATTCTTGTCTATTAAAAGATTGAATTGTTCTAATTCCGTTAATATTCTCTGCTAAATAAGATGTAGCAGCGGAGCTTTTTGTTCTTGCATCTAAAAATGCCACCCTAGCTTTTGGCAACCAAATCATTCTTATTAAAAGCATTAATGGCATTACGATGATAGTTAATATTCCTAACTGAATATTCATTGCAAGTAAAACGGTTATAATCCCACAAATAAGAACTAAATCACCAATAGCAAATACTGACATTTGCAAAGCCTCTTGCATTGCAGCAACATCACCCTGTAACCTCGACATTAATTTCCCTACATCTGTTTTATCCATAAAAGAAATAGAAACATCTTGTAAGTGCATAAACATTTTTTGTCTAAGATCCAAAAGAATATTTTCACCCACCCTTTCAATTATTGAGTCTGATAAAAAAATAGAAATACATATAACAGCAGCTAAACCTAAAAATTGTAATAATCCAGTCAATAAACCTCTTTTTACCAAATCAATATCTTCACAAGAAGATCCTACTAAACAACTTGATTGATCAATTAAGTTTTTTACTACTAGGGGTAACAATAAAGATGAAAGAGTTAATAATAGTATGAAAAAAAATCCTATAAAAACATCTCTTTTATAAACAGCTACATATGGCATAAATCGCTTAATTATATTGTAATCAAACGATCTAGATCTTATGTCTTCATCAGATAAACTTACCATTTAAACCTTCAATTCTGGATTTATTTGCATTTTATAAAGTTCTGAATAGCGAGTAGAATTTTTCATTAATTCTTTATGGCTTCCTCTCTCTAAGATTTCTCCATTATCAAGATATAAAATTTCATCTAAATTCATTACTGAAGAAATTCTATGTGCTATAACAATCAATGTTATTCCATTGCCCAATGAGACCATTTCGTCTCTAATTCTTTTTTCTGTTTCAGTATCAATGGCTGAGGTTGAATCATCAAAAATTACTACTTTTGATTGAAAAAGTAAAGTTCTTGAAACAGATAAGCGTTGTCTTTGACCTCCAGATAATTGAACTCCTCTTTCTCCTATCAAAGTATCAAATTTGTCTGGTAATTCATCAATATGTTTATAAATCTGAGCTTTGTTTGTTGACCAATCCACCAAATCCTTTTTTGCATTAGGATTTCCATATCTTACATTTTCATAAAAAGTATCAGAAAAAAGAAAATTATCTTGATCTACCAGATTTATAGATTTTCTAAGATCGGATAAATCTAAAGTACTAATATCTATTCCATTAACAAAAATTGATCCGCTTTTAGGGTTATAAAATCTAGGTAACAATCGCGACAATGTAGTTTTTCCTGCTCCAGGTGGACCAACTATACCAATAGAATGTTTTGGGTTGGCTTCAAACTCAATATTCTTCAAAACTTGATTTTCACCATAAGAAAAACAAAGATTTTTTACCTCTAATTTTTCAACAGGTTCATTAAATCTTTTTCCTTCAATATTTTTAACATCTTCTTCTTTATCAATAACTTCAAATAATCTTGAAGAAGTTGCAGATGCTCTTGCAAAAGAATTAACTAGCATTCCTATTTGACGAACAGGACCTTGCAGTATACTCATAAATGCAATTAAGGATGTCAATTCCCCTAAAGTTATTCTGTTTTCCAAAACAGACACAGCTCCAAAATATACAACTAAGCTCATGGAAATCAAAAAAACAAAAGAATTTAAAGATATAGAAAAACTTCTAACAGTTATTTGCCTAAAAGTCATCTTTTTTACAACTAGAGAAGCTATAGAATATTTTTCCATTTCATACTTTTGTTTCATAAATGATCTAACAAGCCTTACTCCTGATAAATTTTCATCCATTACTCGCGTTAAAACTCCCAATTGCTCCTGAAGCCTATACCAATTTTTTCTCAATGTTAATCGAGCATAAGAAGATATTATTGCTATAAAAGGAACAAAAGATAATGCTAAAATACCTAGAAAAATATCAACATTTAAGACTAATACAGCTCCTGTGGTTATAAATATTGAAAGAAATAAAATTCTGAGAACTCCAGTATTAATAAACATTCTGCAACCCTCAATATCTATAATCCCTTTAGTAATCAGATCACCTGTATGAACACTGTCATGATAATTAAAAGAAAGCTTTTGCAATTTATTGAAGTAATCTTTTCTAAGGCTGAAAGCTAAACTTTGACCCATTTTTTCACCTTGATAAACATGAAGAAAACTAAATAAACCTCTAGCAATTGATAAAAGTAAAACTAGTATTCCTATTGTTATAAAGGGAGAAAGTGATAAATCTCCTACTTTGTTATTAGATAAAGCTTTATCAATAGATGCTCCCAGATAATAAGGTATAGACATTTGTAATGCAGCTGCAAAAATTATAGAAATAAATGATAATAATAAATCTGGTTTATTATTTTTTAGTGGGACCTTAAGAACTCGAATTAAGTTTTTGCTTAAGAACATTAAATTTTCACTAAAATATCATTAATTTTTGTTGAGCATTTATATTCGCTATGGAATATTATACTCTTATTAAAAACAAAAAACATATAAATATTAAATCTTATTTTGTGAAAAATAGAAATAATAAAATTAAATTTAGAAATGCATTAAACAATGATTCAAAGCAACTAAAAGATATTGAATCTGAAATTTTTTACTTAGATAAAGTCCATACAAACTTTGAAAGGGAATTAGAAAAAGAAAATAAAAAAATATTTGTATGTACATACGAAAACACAGTAAAAAAAGAAACAAACTTTTTTTTTAAAAAATTAGAATTATTAAATTCAAATTTTAGAAAAAACAATTCTTTTGTACAGCAAGAATTAATAATTGGTTATGTGAAAATATGGGAAATTATGGATGATTTACACATAGAGCAATTAGGAGTCTTAGAAAATTTTCAAAGACAAGGTATTGGAGAGAAGCTGTTAAAACTTTCTATAAAACATTCAATTCAAAATGGAATAAACAAAATTCTACTAGAATGTAGGCAATCAAATATAGCTGCAATAAATCTGTATAAAAAATATTTGTTTAATGTTACAAGTATTAGAAAGAATTATTATCCACTATCTAACAAAAGAGAAGACGCAGTATGTTTTGAAAGCCCAGATCTAAAAAACAATGATTTTTTCAAAAATCTAAAATAATTTTTCTTGATCAATCGAAGATATTTCTAATCCTAAATGTTTTGCCCCTTCTTTTGTTATTTTTCTACCTTGAGAAGTTCTTATAATAAATCCTATTTTTAATAAAAAAGGCTCAACTACATCTGATAATGTTGCTTGATCTTCATTTAATGAAGCACTAATAGCATCAATTCCTACAGGACCTCCTTGATAATTTTTACAGATAATGTTTAAATATTGTCTATCTAATCTATCAAGTCCTAAAGGATCAACTCCTTCGATCTCTAAAGATTCATTAATTACTTTTATGGTAAATTTTTTAATATTTTTAACTTCAACATAATCTCTAACACGTCTTAACAATCTGTTTGCAATTCTTGGAGTGCCTCTTGACCTTTTGGCTATTTCAATGGCTGATTCCTTATTAATTTTTAAATCCATAAGTTTAGATGATCTTGTAATAATGTCACTTAGATCTTTCTCATCATAATAATCTAAATGGTATGATAGCCCAAAACGATCTCTAAGAGGTGAGCTTAGTAATCCAGGTCTTGTGGTTGATCCAACAAGTGTAAAGTTTTCTAGTCTCAGGTTGATTGTTTTAGCAAATGCACCACTTCCTGTAATAAAATCAACTCTAAAATCTTCCATTGCTGAATACAGATATTCTTCAACTGATTTTGGGATTCTATGAATTTCATCAATAAAAAGCACATCTTTGGAGCTTAAATTAGAAAGTAATCCAACAGCATCTGCAGGCCTCTCCAATGCTGGCCCACTTGTATGTATAAAATTTGATTCTATTTGATTAGAAATAATGTAAGACAAAGTAGTTTTACCTAATCCAGGGGGGCCATAAAATAAAACATGATCTAGTGCTTCATCTCTTTTTTTTGAAGCCTTAACTGCTATAGAAAGAGATTCTTTTATTTTTTCTTGACCCACATATTCTTCAAATGACTTGGGCCTTAAAATATTTGAATCTATATTTTCACTGTTATCTGAAAACACTTCAGAATCTTGATTTGAAAAAATTATTTCTTTATTTTCTAAATTTTCCGCCATAATATAACTAATTTATACGTATTTTCTTGTATTTTTTTTCAATACTTCTCTGACTATTGTTTCTACATCAATATCTTTATCAGAATCAGATATTATTTCATTTATTGCGTTTCTTGCTTCATTGTTTTTATAACCTAAACCAATTAATCCAGACAATGCTTCATCAAAAACAGAATCTATAATTTTAAATTCTGATGATTGATAAGAAATGTCATCCATTTGATAAGAAAGTTTCCCCTTTAAAGAAGCTACTATCTTTTGAGCAGCCCTAGTGCCAATTCCTGGCATCTGTTCAAGTAAACTAACATCTTCTGACTCAATTGCATTTGCAATTATATTTATAGGAAAGATCAGAGAATTTGCAGCTTTGATAGGTCCTATCCCCTCTACTTGAATTAATTGTTCAAAAAAATCTTTATCTGCAGAGGATATAAATCCTACTAAAAGTGGCTTTGGTTGTCTTTCTGTAACATGATAATAAACTTCTAAACTTAATTCAGAATTTAAAGAAATATTATTTTCAACAAAATAATTATTTAGATACTCTGGGATATAAATTTCATAACCTATACCATTAACCAATAAAACAATCCTTTTGGGATTTGAAAGAAACTTTAATATTTCTCCTTGAATAAAATTAATCATTTTAATTTTGATTTTGATTTGCTGATTATAGAATGACAGATAGCTATAGAAAATGCATCTGCTACATGTTCATTCTTTAGTAAATTTTGATTATTTAAAATTTTAGAAACTGATAGCATGACTTGTTTTTTATCTGCTCTTCCTGATCCAGTAACTATATTTTTTGCTTGAGTAGGTTGATAGTCATAAACTTCTATATTATTTTTCCCTGCTGAAGATAAAATTACTCCCCTAGCATGCCCCATTAATATTGATGTTTTTGCAAATTTAGGCCTAGAATGCAAATCTTCAACTGCAATTTCGTTCGGAGAATATTTATCAATAATCTCACTAAATTCTAAAGAAATAATTGCAAGCCTTTTAGATAAAGAATCAGCTGTGCTAGTTTTAATAACTCCGCCTTCAATGGGCCTTAATTTATTATCCAATGATTCTAATAAGCCATAACCTGTATTTGAAAGACTAGGGTCAACTCCTAAAATAATCATGATTTCATTATATTTTTATGATTTCATATTTCAAGTTATATGTCTAAATATGTTCAAAAATCATGATTTCAATGATTTCTGTAATAAAATTAGTTGAAAAATAAAGAAAAAATAGAAACAATAGAAGATATATAATTTATTTAGGTGAATTAATGAAAAAAGAAAAAGTTGCTTTTCTTTTTCCTGGGCAAGCTTCTCAAACTCCAGGAATGGGATTAGATTTATATAAGAATAGTATCGCGGCTAGAGAGGTTTTTCATGAAGCAGATGAAATCCTAGGAAGAAAACTATCAACCGTGATTTTTGAAGGGTCAAAAGAAGAATTAACTCGTACTGAAAATGCTCAGCCTTCTATTGCAACTGTTTCTATAGCCGCTTGGAGAGCTATAGAATCAGAAATGGGATCTATTCAAATTCCAAATTATACCGCTGGACACAGTTTAGGAGAGTATAGCTCACTAGCTACAGCAGGATCATTAAGTATAAAAGATACTATAGAGTTAGTATCAAAAAGAGGGGAATTGATGGAAAAAGCTTGCAACGATTCTCCTGGAGGCATGTCAGCAATTATAGGAATAGATTCAGTCGCTGTAAAAGAGGTTTGTGAAGAAACTGGGACTTATTTATCTAATATTAATACATCTAATCAAATAATTATTGCGGGTAAAAAAGAAAATTTAGTTAATGCAATGGATCTGGCTTCAAGACTAGGTGCTAAAAAAGCTATCCCCCTTCCTGTAAGCGGAGCATTCCATTCTGCGCTTATGTCTTCAGCTCAAGATGAGTTGAATTCAGTAATAGACAGTGCAAATTTTGAAGATGCTGTTGTTCCGATTGTAGCAAATACAAGTGCTGAGGCAATAACCGATAAAGGCTTGGTAAGGGATGAATTAAAAACTCAACTACAAAATTGTGTTTTATGGAGTGATTCAATAAACTATATGATTGATGAAAATGTTGAAACTTTTTATGAAATAGGGCCAGGTTCTGTTTTATCAGGAATGCTAAAAAGAATAGACGCAAACCTGAAAGTAAAAAACATTTCAAACTATAATCAGGTACTAGATTACGTAGAATCAAGAATCTAGTTGCTTTTTGGATGGATAAAATTCAAGATAATTTAAATAACATCATTGACGGGGAATTTGTTTCTGAAGAAAAGACGCAAACTATTTTTGGAAC
Organism: Chloroflexota bacterium; assembly: GCA_036164085.1. Classification (GTDB taxonomy): domain Bacteria; phylum Chloroflexota; class Dehalococcoidia; order Lucifugimonadales; family Lucifugimonadaceae; genus TMED-70. Next base: position 14,969 of record JAYZJV010000048.1, read on the forward strand.
AACAATGGCTCGTGCATCTGTAGTTCAATCTCTTTTTGAAAGTGAAATTTCAAAAGACTATAAAAAAGAAAATATCACTAATTTACATTTTTATATAAAGCTAGATAAATCAAAACAAAAAATAGCTAAAACCATTTTAATCTATGCCTTAGAAAATAAAAATAAAATAGATCAAAATATAAAAAAACATATCAGTGATAATAATATTAAACGTATCCCAAAAACCGATCTTTCAATTCTTAGAATGGCTGTTGCTGAAATTTTTTCTGAGATAGATACTCCTATAGGGGTCATTGTAAATGAATCAGTAAAGCTTGCTGATATTTTTGGCTCAGATACGTCTAAAAACTTTATTAACGGTGTATTAAGCTCTATGGTAAGATAGACTTTTATATCATAATTCAATAACATAAACTTGCGGTTAAAAATTTGGAGGATAGAATGGCTTCAGTTTTAGAAAAAATACAAGAAATCACAGCAGAAAAATTAAGCGTTGATGTAGCAGATGTTAAGCCTGAATCTTCGTTCACAGAAGATTTAGAAGCAGACTCATTAGATGTTGTAGAGTTGATAATGGCTTTAGAAGAAGAATTTTCAACTGATGATAAATCAATTGAAATTTCAGACGAAGATGCTGAAAAAATATTAACAGTTCAAGATGCTGTAGATTACATATCTTCTAAAGTATAAAAAGACAATAAATTTTATCTAAAGTCAATTTTAATCAAGACTACTTAGATATGAAGAAAAAATGGAAAACATAAAACTAACTCCTTTGGGGGGTTTAGGTGAAGTCGGTAAAAACTTACTCTTATTTGAAATAAAATCCAATGTATATCTTATAGATGCAGGAATAAAATTTTCAACTGATCCAGAAATAGATTTTATACTTCCTGACCTAGAATACTTAGAAAAAATCAAAGATAAAATATGTGGAATTTTTATTACTCATGGGCATGAAGACCACATCGGAGCATTATCAAAATTAACCTTCTTAAATGTTCCCATATATTGCCCTCCGCTAGCAAAAGAAATAATAAAGAAAAAGCTATTCAAAGACCAAAATCATCTGTTGAATGAGATAGAAATTAATAAAAAATTCTATTTCGATGATTTTAAAATTACTTGGTTCCCAGTAGTACACTCAATACCCGATTCATGTGGCTTGATAATTCAAACAAAAACATTAAATATTATACATACTGGAGATTTTAGATTTGATAATAAACCAATTTTTGGTAAAAATACAAATTTCAAAAATATTAAAGAAAGAATAAATAACAAATGTGATGTTTTATTGTCAGATTCTACTAATGCCTTGATTGAAAGCGATTCTTTTTCAGAAAATGAAATTGAAAAAACTTTTGAAAAAACTTTCAAAGAGGATAGAAGGATTATTATTTGTACTTTTGCATCACAGATTTCCAGAATTCAAATGGCAATTAATGTTGCAAATAAAATGAATAAACAAATAGTTTTAATGGGAAGTACTTTAAAGAAAAATTTTAAAATCACCAAAAATTTAAATATTTTAAAAGACTACCAAAAAGTTATTGCATCAAATGGAAATAAAGGAAATGATAAATCAAATTTTATATTTTTTGTGACTGGTTCTCAAGGAGAAGAATATTCAGTATTAAATAGATTATCTTCAAAAAAATATAACAATTTAGAAATAAACAAAGATGACCTGATTTTAATGTCTTCTTCTGTAATTCCTGGAAATGAAAAAAAAGTATTCGAAGTAATTCATAGACTACAAGGACTTGGCGCTGAAATAAGATTTAATAACTACAACAACAAATTACATGTTTCAGGTCACTCAAATAAATCAGAACTTTCAGAAGTAATCAGTACAATAAAACCTAAATATTTCATTCCTATACATGGAAATAACGAAATGTTAAATGCTCATAAAGAAATTGCTTTAGCTAGTGGTACAGATAAAAAAAACGTATTCGTTTTGTCTAATGGAGATAATCTAATTATAAACTCAAATAGAGCAAAAAAAGTTCCTCCAGAAAAAATCATTGATGAAGTAATATTGAGAGAAAATTCATCCCCTTTAAAGGAAGGGAGTCTAAGTATTTATCAAAATAATCTAATTTCAATAATTATTAATTCAAATAACCAGATTAGATCAAAAGATATAAATATTAGATTATTTGACAAGTCTAATAGTATAAAAATAAAACAATTTGTTGAAAATTTTATTCTAAGAAAAAATTTTGGCAAAGAGTTCAATAAACTTGAAGCTTGGAGTCAAATAACTAGGCAATTTAATAAGGAAATCTATAAATTACTATTAGATAAATTTAATAAAAAATATGTTGTTAAATCAATATTTATAGAAAAATAGTTATTTTGGAAATGGAAAATAGTAATAATAAATTATGGCCAAATAAAATTGTAGAATTTATAGAAAGACGTAATTTCTATTTATATACTTTGTTATTTAGCATGATAATTATGTCTCCAATTTTGATTAATCCTGTCAGGCAAAATTTTGGAGTAGCTCCTCTATTATTTTCGTTCAATCTCACTTTGTTATTAATGTTTTTTAGATATTCAATAAAAAATTCTATAAACTTTTTATCTTACAAATCAATTTTCTCAATTTTTTTGATCAATATTTCAATTTATGTTGCATTAGGTTCAATAAATTATGTTTCAAGTTCTTCTTTCTCTTTTGACTACTCTTTATCAGGTAAATCAGGAGAGTTTTTGGCTAAATCTCCTTCGTATTGGAGTAATTACAATGCAAATTTATTAAATTATTTTGATTTATCTCTTAGAATATTTTTTCCAATTTTTTTACTTTTGATAATTTATAAACCACATCTATTTAAGAATTTTTTAGTTTACTTTAGTAAAAATTCATTCTATTTGGTTAGTAGTTTAATAAAGCAAATAAATTTAAAAAGATCTAAAGACAAATTAGAAGATTTAGATTTGTATGAGCCAAAATCACTAAAAGATCAAGAAATTACTATAGAAGAGAAAATAATCAATAAGGATACGAATGAACCCTTTACTAAAAGTAAACAAAATTTCGAAAATGAAGAAAAAGTTTTAATAGAAAAAATCATAGAAAATGATAATGAGTTTGAATTAAACAAAACTATATCATTTGAACAAAATTATGATGAACAACAAATCGATAAATATAAAATTGAAAATTATAAATGGCCTAAAATTACGACTTCAAATTTAATGGTTTCAGAAAAACATGAATTAAGTAAACAAGAGATTGAAGACACAAAAAAAATCATAGAAAATACGCTCTCAGCGCACGGAGTAAATACATCAATTGAAAAACATACTTCTGGGCCTTCTGTAACTATGTATCAATTAAAACCTGGTTGGATAGATGGCAATGAAAAGAAAAGAGTAAAAGTAGAACAAGTTCTCAGAAGAGAAAAAGATTTAGCATTATCACTTGGATCTCCAAATATAAGATTTGAGGCTGTACTTGATGGAGTTCAAAATACTATGGGTATAGAAATTCCTAATCTTTCTCCAAACACTGTTGATTTTAAAGAAGTAATGGAAAATGAAAATTTAAACAAAAATTCAGATAAATATAATTTACCTGCTCCTTTAGGACAAGGAATGGATGGAAAACCTGTAATAATAGATCTGTCTAAAATGCCTCATTTATTGGTAGCTGGTTCAACAGGTTCAGGTAAGTCTGTATTTATCAATTCTATAATTGCAGGTTTGTTAAGTACAAAAAAACCAGAAGATGTAAGAATGATTCTAATTGACCCTAAAAGAGTCGAACTTACTCCATACTCTAAAATCCCACATCTATATACAGAAGATGTAATTGTAGACACAGAAAAAGCAGTATCTGTACTTTCAGCTACGGTTGAAGAAATGATGATGAGATTTAAAATTTTAGAAAAAGTTGGAGTTAAAAACATTTCAGATTTTAATAAGAAAATGAAAAATTCTCATAAAATGTGGAATATTTTAGTGGTTATTGATGAACTAGCAGATTTAATGTTACAAGCTGGAAGTGAAATAGAAAGATTAATAGTTAGGTTAGCACAATTAGGAAGAGCAACAGGAATTCATTTAGTTGTAGCAACTCAACGCCCTTCTGTGGATGTTGTAACTGGACTAATAAAAGCAAATTTCCCCAGTAGAGTTTCTTTTGCAGTAATGTCACAAATTGATTCAAGAACAGTATTAGATAGTGTTGGAGCAGAAAAATTAATTGGTAAAGGAGATATGTTATTCAGTCCTATAGATAACGCTCAAATGAGCAGGATTCAAGGTGTCTTTCTAACAGAAAATGATATCCAAAATCTCACTAATCAATGGAAACCTGCTTATGAAAAATATCAACTTCAGATGCTAGACATTAAAGAAGACGAAAATATCTCAACCACTCATGTAACAGGTGATTCATTATATGATCAAGCTTTAGACTTAAGTACGCAAAGTAAAACTTTATCTACTTCTTTGTTACAGAGAAGATTGAGAATAGGCTATCCTAGAGCAGCAAGACTTATGGATGAACTAGAAGAAAATGGAATAGTTGGTCCTGGAGAAGCAGGAAAGCCAAGGAAAGTTTTAACTGGATGAGTAACTACGAAGAAAATTATATAGGACTGGGTGAACAGTTAAGTGAATGCTTAAATTGTCAAGAAAAAATAATAGATTCAGATTTTTATACTAAATATGGAATTTGCCCATATTGTAATTTTCATTATTCAATAGATTTCAAAAAAAGATTGGAAATTATTATTGATCAAAATTCTTTCATTGAATTTAACAAAAATATAACGGTAAAAAGACCTAAAAATTTAGAAATTAATCAAAGATATAAAAAAAATGTTAAATCTACCAGAGAAAGAACAGGGTTAGAAGAGGCTGCTATAACTGGTACTGCCTCAATAGGGGGAATTAATACTGTTATAATTTTATTGGATTTTGGATTTCT
>JAYZJV010000049.1:0-18665 GCA_036164085.1 Chloroflexota bacterium
AATAAATTCAAGAATTTTCATTTTATTAATATAAACATAATTAAATTATGGTTAATCCTAACATCAATAAAAATATAAGAATAGCTAAATTTATAGCAAAATCTGGACTATGTTCACGTAGAGAAGCTGAAAGAAAAATTTTTGCAGGAAATGTTTCTGTTGATGGTAAAATTATTGATTCTCCTGCCCTAAATATATCTATAGATTCAATAGTGATTGTTGACGGTAACAAAATAACATTTAATAACGATACTGTTATCTTTCTGTACCATAAACCCAAAGGATTAATAGTTAGTAAAAATGATGAGAAAAATAGATTGACAATTTTTGATGATTTGACAGAATCATTTAGAGGCCTTTTTAGTGTAGGAAGATTAGACAAAGAATCATCAGGATTGCTGTTATTAACAAATAATGGAGATGTTTCTAGACATTTAGAATTACCTAGAAACAATTTTCAGAGAAAATATCAAATTGTTATTAACGGTAAGTTATCTGAAGAACAACTAAAAATGATTAAAAAAGGGGTACGCATTGGAGAATTTTTCTATAAACCTATAAAAATATTTCCAAAAAAAACAAATAAAAAAATCTCAGTGTATGAACTTTTTTTATCCGAAGGTAAAAATAGAGAAATCAGAAAAATAATCAAGTATTTCAAATTAAATGTTTTGGATTTGCTTAGAACTGATTATGGACCATACAATATTGGTAAACTCAAACCATCTGAATTCATTCAAGGCAACCTTGGTCTTATAAATTTTAATTAATAGACGTTATAAATTCTACTTGAAAGAAAATTAATAAAAGTTTGATAATAAAACCAAATATATTTATTTTATGAAAAATTTTATTGATTCTATTTTGAATTATTTAGGTTATGATAGCCTTAGCAAATGGTTTTTGAGTGAAGGGATTTGGGCTATTTTACTTATTTTTTTTATCCTTCTGTCTTGGTTTGTTTTCCATAAATTTACACGACCAAAAATATCATCACTTGCAACCAAATTAAAAAATAGAGATGAAACAAGAGATGTAGGTGTTTTTGTGTCTTTAATGGATACAAAAGCGTTCGATACATTTATCTTGGTTGTTTTGCTTTCTGTAATGTCTATAGGCTTGTTATCAATAGTTGGTGTAAACGTTTCTCCAATATCCTCTTATTTTCAAGATAAACTTTTGGATATTTTTTCTTGGTTTTTTTCTGATGGATTGATAATAATCGTTATGATTTTAGCTATATGGTGGGTAGTCAGAATTATTGAAAGGATTTTTCCAAGGGTTGTGACTACTTTTGTTATGAGTAGATCAGAGTATGGAGAGCATGAAGAGTCTGAAAAAAGAGCTACAACATTATCTAGAGTTTTTACAGGAGGAGCCCAAATAATTGTAATATTATCTGGATTGTTTATGATTCTTTCTAAACTATCAATACCTGTAGGACCTGTATTAGCAGGTTTTGGTGTAGTTGGAATAGCAGTTGGATTTGGAGCACAACACTTAATTAGAGACTTGATAAGTGGAATATTTGTTATAGCTGAAAATCATTATAGAACAGGTGATGTTGTAACAATTGCTGGAACATCTGGTTTAGTTGAGGATATTAACTTAAGAAGAACTATTTTAAGAGATCTTGAAGGAACAGTACATGTAGTCCCAAATGGAGAAATTGCAGTATCAGCAAATAGAACAAAAAATTATTCCAGAGTCGTTTTAGATGTTGGTGTAGCTTATAAAGAGAATTTAGAAAGAGTGATTACTATTTTGAATCAAATAGGAAACGAAATTTCTGCAGATCCTGTAATTGGATTGAATATTATAAAAGCTCCTCAAGTTTTACGTATCCAATCGTTTGATGATTCTTGCATTACCATAAGAATGTTAGGTGATTGTAAACCAATGAAACAATGGAACTTAAGATCTGAATTGATTAGAAGAATTAAAGCAAGATTTGATATTGAAGGAATTGAAATACCATTCCCTCACCAAACAGTCTACTGGGGTGACGACCAACCTAGGTTAACTATACAAGAAAAGATTGATGACAAAAAGAATAAAAAGAAAATTAAAGATACAGCTCAAGATTTGACTCCTGAAAACATTGAACAACTTTTAGCTGAAGTTGCTTTAGCAAAAAGAGGGTCTTTGTGGAACGATCAAGACATGGATGAATAAATAGGAGATATTTATTTTAAATCACTTACAACCGAATTTACCTAAAGACCTTGAAGAGATTTCTTCAACCATACCTCATCCTGAAGGAATAACTTTAGATGATAAAGATAACATTTTTGTATCATCCGCCTCTACAGGAAATATTTTTATCTTAGACAAGAATGATGTGAATGTTCACGCAAATACAAAAGGAAGGCCTTTAGGTTTAGCATATTCTGAAAAATTACATTCTTTAATTGTTGCTGATGCTGCAAGGAAATCTGTACTCAGAGTTAGTTTAGGAAATGCTAGTATTTCTAGTTTATGCAGTGAATATGATGACATTGAATTAAATGGTCCATCTGATTTAATTATTACTGAAAATCAAGATATTATTTTTACAGATCCATTAAGGAATCCTTTTCCGAATCCATGTATAAGTCCTGTTTATAAATTATCATCAAATGACAATTTAGAAATTTTTCTTTCAGATTTAGCTTTCCCTAGTGGTATAGCTAATATGAAAAACAAGATTCTTATTTCAGAAACTAGAGCAAATCGTTTGGTAGTTATAGAAGACCATGGTAATGAAGAAATGATTGAACCAGAGATGTTTAGAAGATTCGCCGACCCTGGTTATCCTGATGGAATCACAGTAGATGAAGACAATAATATTTATCAAACACTCCCTGGGATAGGAGCAATAGCTGTCATTAATAAAGATGGCGAAATGATTGAAATTTATCATATGGAATCTTGGAAACCAAGCAATATACATTATCATAAAGAAAAATTTTATGTAACAGATAGACTTGGAAGCAGAATATTTAGGTTTTCTAAATAGAATATTTGTAAACTTTTTATGAAGAAAAAAAAAATCTTTTAATGTACGCTAAAGTTACAACTATTATAAGAAAGGAAAAAATATTTCTGATAAATTACTGTTTTATTTAGTTGTTACAAGCCATCATGTTTTTTTGATAATAACCTTTTTTTCTATACCTTTTTATATATTAAAAGCTGAATGGTACATTACTTTTCCTTTACTTAGTTGGACTATCTATCTTATTTTTTCTACTGAATTAACTTGTCCTTATACGAATTACGAAAACAAATTAAGAAAAAAAATTGGGAAGCCTGTCATAAAAGGTTTTATTTATCATTATTATTTGAAGAACTTTGTGAGACTAAAGAATAAACTAAAAAATTAGATTTTATTCCTTAATAATGGACTATTTACTACTAGCTTCAAGTTCTTTGTCGTGAAGATAATTTGCAAATCCTTTTACCCAATCATCGTTATCATTTAGACTTGGAATCAATTTAACATATTCTCCACCATTATTTTCAAAATCTTCATGATTCTCCACAGCAATTTCTTCAAGAGTTTCTAGACAGTCGGCTGTAAATGAAGGGCAAGCTACAGATACTTTCTTTATGCCTTTTTCTGCCAAATCTTCAAGAACATCTACAATATTTGGCTGGATCCATTTTTCGGGACCAAATGTACTTTGATAACATACTTTAAATGGTTTGTCAGGATCAATTATTTCAGCTAATTTCATAATAGTTTTTACACAGTGTGATTTATAGCAAAATTCATTATTTTTACTTGTTATCTCACAACAATTTTCAACTTTTTGGCAATGCGACTGAGAAAGATCTGATTTTTTCAAATGTCTTACTGGTAGGCCGTGAAAACTAAAAAGTAAATATTCACTATTTTTGTATTCTTCAGATTCAGTAATACTTTTAGCTAATGATCTTAGATAGAATTCTTCGTTATAATAATGTTCTATTTTTACTAATTCCGGATAGTAATTTTCTGATTTAAGTACTCTTTCAACTTCTGTAAATGTTGATCCTGAAGTTGCCTCGGCATATTGAGGGAACATTGATACGAGGAATATCTTTTCAGTTCCTTTATCTTTTAATTTCTTAATTGCATTTTCAATAGAAGGATTTCCGTACCTCATTCCTATTTCTATATTGCCATTAGTAAATTTCTTTAACTTCTCAGTAAATTTAATTGTGTTTACAAGTAATGGTGATCCTTCATCGGTCCAAATACTTTTATATTTTTCTTGTATCTTTGAAGGTCTAAATGGTAAAACTATAAAATTTAGAATTATCCATCTTAAGACTGATGCCAATTTGTTTTTTATTACATCTAATCCTTTAGATAATTCAGTAGGTCGTGTAGATGGAAAATCCAGCATGTCGGGATCAGATAAAAATTCTTTAAGATATCTTCTCAATGCAGGTATGCTTGGTTCGTCAGGCGTACCAGTATTGAGTATTATATAGCCGGTTTTAGTATCAGTTGCCATAATTTTATAAGTTTATACTTTAAATAATGATTGCAATGAAAAGAAATATTTTTTTTAAACTAATTTCTACAACTTTTATTATATTTTTATTCAACAATAAATAAAGCTTAGAACAGTTATTTATTCAAATTTATCCCAGATAATCCCTGCTTTTTTAGAAAACTTCATTGCTTCTGCATAAGAAGGTTTAAATTTCTCTCTAGGAATATGTTCAATCAACACATGAGCATCCGGGCAAATATCTTGCATTCTTTGAAGAAAATATACTTGATCCATCATTCCACTACCTAAATATTCTTCTTCTAATCTAAATAACAGTGCATCAATAACGGTGAAATCCTTAAAATCAGCACTTATGGTATGCTCTCCTAATAGTATAAAAAATTCCTCTAAAAACTCTCTAGTGTTGTATGCTTGCTCCAAAGATGAAATAAAGTTAACCGGGTCTTGATTAAATTTGAGGTTTTTAGAACCTACATTCTCAATAAATTCCTTCACTCTTTTAGCAGAATAGACTGGAGATACGTACCCTCCTTCCAAAATCAGTTTCATTCCTTCTGACTCTGCAACGCTTGCTATTTGTTTTGTAGAATCTATTAGTCTTTCAAAAACTTCATCTGTATGATTATCAGGATGAGGTAACCAAGGACCTTTAGGGTTCAAGCTTCCAGGTCTAAGGTATGTACTATGACAACCTAGCTTTGCTGATAATTTGCACAATTCCTTTACATAAGTGATTGTGTTATTTCTTTCTTTTTCGTCATCACTTACAAGACCTCCACCGTATCTTCCTCTAGAGTTTCCTATATATAAAGAATTTTTTTGAAATCGGTCTTTTATTTCTGTTATATGCTTGTCTGTAAAAATATAAGGATCATTTACAGTAATATTATGAACAGTAAATCCTATAGAAGACACCTCTTTAAGATCTTCATCTGTATAAGTCAGAACATCTAATTCCCCAGAAAGCTTATTTCTTGACGCATTTGCACCAGTAGCTCCTATCATTGCTGCAGCACCTAAGTACATATATTCTCCTTAAATTTTCAAAATTATACTAATTAGTAGAAATTATTTCATATAATGGTTCAGAGTCAATAAATTTTATCGATTTTGGGGGATCAAGATATTAAGTTATATTCAAGCAGCATATTTTTTTGAATCTCCAGAATATATTGTACCTAAAACTTTTTGATTTCTAGTAAATATTATTAACAAAGTAAAAAATATTCCTTGAGCAGCAATTGAATAACCTGGGTCTAAATAATCGGCAGAAAAGCCATTTAGAAAATTAAATAATGCCATGCTTCCACCTATATACATTGCATAAACACCTGCAATCCTTCCTCTAGCATAATCTGGAGAAATCAATTGTATTATTGTGTGGGATATAATCATAAAACCTGCTTGTCCAATACCCATTAATATTGTTGCAAATAATGACAAAAATATATTGGTAGAAAGTCCTAATAACACAGGAGCTATTCCACTGATAATTGCAAATAAATAAAATATCTTTCCTTTTAATTTTTCGTCACTTGTACCGGCTAAAAACAACGATGCAAACAAAGAACCTACACCTACACACATCATCATGAAGCTAACAGCTAAACCTTCTTCCCCTAATTTATTAACTGAAAAGTAAGGTAAGACTGACTCAAATGACATAGTAAGCATACAGTGGAAAGTTGTAATTCCGATTACAACCAAAATCGGTTTGTTTGAATGAACAAATTTTAATCCCTCTGTAAAACCTGAAATAAAAGATTCAGAACTTACTTTTCCAGTAGAAGGATTTTTTATCATAAGGGCAAATATAAAACTTAAAGCGTAAAACCCTGTACAAATAAAAAATGCAATATCTGTCCCATTTATAGAATTTTCATTATTACCTATGTAATTTAAAAAAGGAGCGACTGCAAGAGGTCCAAGCAATCTTGTAGCATGAACTGTAGACATATTTAACGCTACTGCATTAAGTAAATTTTCTTTAGGGACTATATTTGGAACTAATGCTTGACCTGACGGCATTTGCGAAGCTCTAGCTGATCCTTGAACAAAAGCTAATAGTACTAGATGCCAAGGTAATATCAAATCCATAAAATACAAAATCCCCAAACCTAGATTATGGACAAAATTAATGAAAAACATAATTTGAAGAATTCTTCTTCTTTGAAATTTATCAGCCAAGTAACCTATAAAAGGTGTAACCAATACCATGGGTATCATCGCAGCAAAGGTGACTAGTCCGACTAGCATACTGCTATCAGATATTTGATAAACAACCCATCCACGAACAACAATTAGAGCCCAATGTGAAGATCCCGCAAATAAACCTGCTAACCACATTTTGAAAAAATCAGGATATTTTAAAGACACTAAATAATTTATTTGTGGGCTATTCGATTTATTAAAAGGATTAGTCAATTTAATTTTGGGATATTATTTAGGTGCTTTCGAAACTTTACTATCAATTACAAAAACACACAATACAGATACTTGAAAGTATTTATTTTATTTATTATTGGTACCCCCACGAGGATTCGAACCTCGGACCTTATCCTTAAGAGGGATCTGCTCTAGCCGCTGAGCTATGGGGGCACATTATAATTCATTTATTAAGTATTTAATTATTTTAAAAACTTTTGAATTAAGGTATATTACAAAATTATAACGCATAATTTTATTGTTTGGAGAGAGAAATGTTAGAAAGATTTTTAGTACCTAAAGAAGATCAAATATTGATTGAGTCTGAATCAATGACTCACGCAACTAAAGAAATTTTTGTAAAAATGGGATTGTCTGAAGATGACGCTAAACTCTCATCAGAAGTTTTGATGACAAGCGATCTAAGAGGTTGTGAGAGTCATGGAGTTTCAAATATGCTTCCAATATATGTTGATAGATTTGCAGCAGGGCCAACTGACCTTGGGATCAACCCTAATCCAAATTTCAAAATTACTAGAGAAACACCAACAACTGCTAATATTGATGGTGATGATGGTCTTGGATTACATGTTTTGCCTAAAGCTATGGATATTGCTATAGAAAAAGCTGAAAAATATGGTTCTGGTTCAGTTGCTGTACACAATTCTAGGCATATAGGTATGTTAGCTTATCATTCAATGATGGCTTTAGAACATGACATGATTGGACTTACAATGACAGCAGGGAACTCTTTAAGTTCTGTCCCTACACATGGTGCAGAAAAAAGATTTGCTACTAATCCATGGGCTTATGCAGTTCCTGCAGATAAAGAACCTCCTTTTGTCTTTGATATTGCTACTACACAGGTAGCTGGAAACAAGCTTTCTTTAGCGAAAAGAGTCGGTGCTAAAATGGATCCGGCTTGGATAACAGACTCTAATGGAAATCCTGTTTTGAAGGAAGTAGACCTTCCAGACAATAGAGAAGATTATATGATGCTTCCATTTGGAGGAACTAGAGAAAACGGATCTCATAAAGGATACGGATATGCTGCTGTTGCAGAAATTTTTTGTGATATTTTGAGCGGTATGGGTGCTGGATTCTTAATGCCTCCAAATACCTATGGTGAAATGGGACATTTTGTACAAGCTATAAAAATTGATGGTTTTATTGAAGCAGACAAATTTAAAAAAGACATGGACGACTTTTTGTCAGGTTTAGCTAATACTCCACCCATAGAAGGTCAAGATAGAGTTGTTTATGCTGGATTGCCAGAACATGAGGAAACAGAAATAAGATTAAAGAACGGAATTCCATATCACTATAAAGTCATAGAGTGGTTCGATAACATTAAAGCAGAATTAAACTTAGATTTTGATTTGAAAAAAATGTAATTAAAGCATTTGCTTTATTTCATCCAAAGTTAATTTATTGATGCCTAGATCTTCTAAGTTTCTACTGTCTTTCTTAAGGTCAAATTTTAACATTGTTGACCCTAAGTTTATTATGTTTTCCATGGTTTCTGTTGGGACTTCGAACTTCTTTCCTAAAAGACTCCATGTGTATATTCCAAAGGAGATATCTTCTGTCATCCATCTATGATTTACAACACCTGGAGCTTTTAGTGATGTAAGCATTTTACTACTTGAAATTGTTTCGATAAGGCTACCTTTTATTCCAAAACCAGCTGAATGAAATGAATCAGCTATGTTTGGAAGTTTATGATCAAAAATACTTGCTATATTTCTTCTCTCATTATCAACAGCATTTATTACATTGGCTACACTAGGAGTTACACCTTCGTTATAAAAGAAAAACTCACCTTCTGACTTTTCTATTCTTCCAGAATTTAATAAAACTCCAGCTGGATGCATAACTGGATTTAATGAAGATAAACCACACTCTAAAACGTCTTTATAAGCAGTTAGTGTAGAAAAAAAATATTTTAAAATATTTACGATTTTTTCCGTATTCTTTTTTGGCATTATTCCTATTCCTAAGGAAGGGACTTCTCCTAAAATTGTAGCTTCTTTGTTTCCAGTTCTTCTACAAACGTATGGGGACGTATCGGTTTCGCAAATTATAGGAATTTCAGAATTGTTTATTTCTAAAATATTTTTTAATTCAAGTGCCCCCAATGTTCCAGGCATTAAGACTACGACATGATTTCTTGTAACTTTGTTAGACAATTCATTTGCAAAAGGTTTGTGAGCATATGCAGGAACACAAATTATAATGATTTCAGAAAAATTAAGTGCCTCTTCGATAATATTTGTTACTAAGTCTAACCTTAATTTAAAAATTTCTTTCTCGTAAATTAATTTTAAGTCGGTTGATAGATCTTTACTTGAGTGAGAAAAGTCTTTTAACTCAAATAAACATACTTTATGCCCATCTTTTTTTAGCTTTAAAGCTGTTGAAAGGCCCGTATTTCCTGAACCCATGATTGTTATTGGTTTACTCATTAGATTTACTAATCTAAAACGCCTTTGAACCTAGCATATCCCAAATGGTTGGGTTGTATTTTACTAGGGCATAATAAAAAAGATAAAGTGCAAATAATATAATTCCTGTCATAATTAGCGAAGCAAAACTTACCGCTGGGACTATAACAAATTTCAATATTTTTTCTAAGCTTTCGTTATCATTGTTCATCATGATGGTATCCTCAAGACTAGTTCCTTTGTACATATTTAGTGATTTGTATTCAGATAAAGCGGAATAAAAATTTTTTTTTCTAGTCATATTTTTATTTTATAAGATTGCTAATTTATTTCATAGGTGTTTTTAAATAAATATTCTCCATTATTGCAGTCGATATTTATTGAAATCTTTGAATTTTCAGGAGGATTTAGACTGTAGTCTTTTTTTAACACAATACTAAAGTTAAGATAATCTAATAGGTTGATGAATTCTCCTTTTCCAATATGAGCTGTAGTTTGATCAGCTATTATAGCTCCAGAAAAATAGTCTAAATTCTCTGGTATAGTTTCAACCCAACAGACTGAGTTCCTTTTTACTTTTACTGATACTTCATAAACAGTATCCCATGTTAGAGTTTCAGTTATTTGTCCTTCTTTATAAATATTTATTTTTTCAGAACAAGAAATAATAAATAATAAAAAAAGTAATAAAAAGGCTGTATAAAATTTCTTCATTTTAGAATTATAATATAAAACATATTAACCTATGAGGTGCTCACTTAGAGAGAATAGGGAAGATGGTGAAACTCCATCACGGTCGCGCCACTGTAATTGTGAAAACATAAGTCAGGAGACCTGCCTAATAGGTATTATCATACTCTTCGCGTAAGGAGTTAATGTTTTCATTGCTTCTAATTAAAAGAGTTAGGTAAAGTGATGAAAAACTTATTATTTAAAGATAAATTAAATCTACTGTTTTTATACCTCTTCATTATATTTACACTAACTATTTTTACTGCTTTTATTTCACTTTCTTCTGGAATTATTAATATTCCGTTAGTTGATATTTATTCAATTTTATTTTTCAATTCTTTTATTGGAGAAGTTAATTATTCAATAATTTGGGATATTAGATTGCCCAGAATAATTCTATCTTTTTTTGTAGGGATGGCTTTATCTATTTCTGGAGCTATTATGCAGGGAATATTTAGAAATCCTTTAGCTGACCCTTCTATTTTAGGTGTTTCGGCTGGAGCCGCTCTTGGAGCTGTCATTCCTTTTTCATTAGCCATACAATCAATTAATTTATTTATTGTTCCTACCTTTTCTTTTTTGGGAGGGTTAATTGCTTCTATCATGGTTTATATGATCTTTCTATTTACAGGTAGAAAATCAAATACAATTCTATTACTATCAGGCATTGCAATAGGCTCTTTATTAAATGCTTTGATTACTTTAAGTGTTTATCTTAGTGATAATCCTTTTCAAATGCGTTCTATTTTTTATTGGCTTATTGGAGGTTTTGAATCAACTAGATGGGAACATATAATAATAACCATTCCAGTCATATTTATAGGAACGTTTTTTCTTTTTTTAAAGTCTAAAGAGGTTAATATGATTATGATAGGAGATGACTATGCATCTTCTCTTGGGATTAATGTTAATAGATCTATTTTAATATGTCTTTTATTTACTACTCTTATAACCTCTGCAGCTGTTTCAGTTAGTGGAATCTTAGCGTTTGTTGGGCTGGTCGTACCTCACATAATTAGACTAATAATAGGTAATGACAATCGTTTTGTCTTACCATTATATGCTTTGTTTGGAGGTTTTTTTGTGTTGTTTATGGACTATATAACAAGAATATTTTTTACCTCCTCTGATTTAAGAGTTGGTGTCTTGATGAGCTTAATTGGAGGCCCGTTTTTTATTTTTTTAATATTTAGAAGCAATTTTATAAAAAAGGAATGAGATGAAAAAGAATAGAATTTTCTGTTTAGTTTTACCTTTAGCACTTATTGTTTTTGCCTGTCAGGCAGGAAAAGATAATAGTGTTAGTTATGATAACCACAATTCTGTTTTTACACACAGTATTCAAAAACATTATCATACTGACCATAATGAAAAACCTAGAACAGTAATAAAAGAAGAACTTAAATCTGGAGATATACAAGAAACTTACGAAAAATATCTTTCCTCAATAGATAGCATTCTTGAACCAAAGAATATTTCATGGCCAAGGAAAGTAAAAATCAATGAAAAAGAAATAGTTATTTCGGATAAACCTAAAAGACTGGCTACTATTTCTCTAGGTCACGATGAAATTCTTTTTGGAATCACTGATACTTCTCAAATTGTTGCAACAACTTCTTTCTCTAAAGAAGACGGAAGTAATATAAAGTCAAAATCAGAAGGCTTACCTACTATATCATCTGATCCTGAAACTATTATTGCCCAAAATCCAGATATAGTCTTTGCTGACCCTTTTGCTTCTGTTGAGCTAATAGATGCACTGGAAGATTTCGGAATC
Organism: Chloroflexota bacterium; assembly: GCA_036164085.1. Lineage (GTDB taxonomy): Bacteria > Chloroflexota > Dehalococcoidia > Lucifugimonadales > Lucifugimonadaceae > TMED-70. The sequence goes on from JAYZJV010000049.1 coordinate 11,865, forward strand.
ACGGTTATTCAGACCAAATTAAACAATAGTATTGATGGTAGAAAAAATGATGTATGGTTAATGAGTTATATAACTGGCAATTTATCAAACGGGAAATCTCTAGTAGAAAAAATTGATAAGAATATTCAATCTCTTCAAAACCTAAATAATGATTATAAACATCCTAAAAAAAAGGTAATTACTTTATCTTGGTGGGATGCTTATTGGACAGCAGGAACAGGGTCAACAGAAGATTCAATCATACAACTAGCAGGAGGAATAAATTTATCTGCAGAAAATAATGTAGAGTCAAATTCTACTATAGACAAGGAACTCTTAATTTTAATGGATCCTGAAATAATCTTAATTACTCAGTCTGTTGAATGGGGGGGGAAAGATTTTTATGATGAACTTTTAGCAGATGAGTCATTAAAAACTATTCAAGCAATAAAAAACAAGAATGTATATATGGTTAACCCTAACTGGTGGGGCACTTTATCATATTGGAATATAAAAGGTTCAGAACAATTAGCAAAAATATTATTCAATATAGAAAACATTGAAGGGTTTGGTGGTTTTTAATGAGCATCAAACTTGAAGATCTGAGTTTTTATTATGATGATAAAAAGATATTAAGCAGTTTATCTTTTTACTCAGATTCTTCTATTTTAGGGTTGCTAGGTCCGAATGGATCTGGCAAGACAACTTTGGTTAAATTAATCTCAGGATTGTTAAAAAATAAGTTTGGGAAAATTTATATAAACGACGTGAATATAAGTTCATTAAAACATAAGGAACTTGCTAAAATTTTTGCCTTCGTTTCTCAAGATTATGAGCCAACTTATGGATTTAATGTACAAGAAATAATTGAGATGGGGAGATATCCATATTTAGGAAGATTAGGGTTTATACAGAAAGAGGATAAAAAAATCATAAATGAAATCACAGAATTGTTAAATCTAGAAAAATCAATTAAATTAAAAGTTGAAGATTTATCTTCTGGAGAAAAACAAAAGGTAAGATTTGCAAGAGCATTAGTTCAACAACCTAAATATATGATTCTAGATGAACCTACTTCAAATTTAGATTTATCTAACAAGATTCTTACAATTAAAGTAATGAAAGAGATAGCTGATTTTGGTACAAAAATATTACTTACTTCTCATGACCTAAGTTTCATAAAAGAATCTACTGATGAATGCCTACTTTTACGTAAAGGAACTATATTGTCTTTTGGAAAAACTGAAGATTTAATTAACAAAGGCAACATAGAAAAACTATATAAATTAGATAGTTTACCTGATTGGGTATTATGATTAATGTAACTTTGTACAGTATTTGATTTTTTTGTATAATAAACAAAAACAGCGTAGGAGAATACATTGGGAAAATTAACTAATGAACAGTTAAGTCATTTTGAGGAATTTGGTTTTCTAAAAGTAGAAAATTTGATAGATCCTGAAAAAATCATTGATCCAATAATTGAAGAATATCATGGAGTTTTAAGTAATCTTGCTGATGAACTTTATGCTGAAGGAAAATTATCATCTAAGTATGAAGATTTGCCTTTTGGAGAAAGAATAACAAAAATTTATGCAGATTCTGGTGAAAATTACAATCAATTTTTCGATTTTTCCCTTCCGCAAACAGGCATTAAAGAAGATACACCATTTTGGGCTGGTCCCGCAGTTTTCAATGCTTTAATTCATGAATCTTTACTTGATGCAGTGGAATCTATTATAGGTAAAGAAATTTATTCTAATCCTATCCAACATGTTCGAATTAAGGTCCCTGATAAACATGCTCCACGTGATGAAAATGGAATGATTAAATTTGGTACAACTCCCTGGCATCAAGATGCAGGAGTAGCTACAAAAGATGTTGATAATACTGATATGTTAACAGTTTGGTTTCCTTTAATGGATGCAAAAGAAGAAAATGGATGCTTACAAGTTGTACCTGGTAGTCATGTAGGAAAAGTACTTACACATTGTCCAGGATTTAACCCTTCAACAGGAAAAAAAGAATCTATTTTGAATGGTGGCTTTGGTTTATCAATTCCAACTACTGAATTTGAAGATCAAAACGCTATGGCAGTCCCTATGAAAAAAGGTGATGCTTTATTTCTAACAAAGAAAACTGTACACTCTGCTTTACCAAATATCAGTGACGTGATCAGATGGAGTTTTGACCTAAGATATCAACCTATTGGACAACCAACAGGAAGAGATATTTTCCCAGGATTTGTGGCAAGAAGCAAAAAAAATCCTGAAGACGTACTATATGATCCTCAAATCTGGGAAGATATGTGGAAGAATACTCGTGATCAATTAGCTAAGCAAGAGCAATTTGCTTTCAATAGATGGGATGGAGAGGATCCAGCCTGCGCATAAATAATTGAATTGAAAGGTATCGTTATGAATAATTATAATACTCATGATTATGAAGGACTTATAGCTGAAACTGTAAAGATAAAATCTAATAATGGAGATGAAGTTAATGCATACCTTGCAAAACCTCTTATTGAAGGAAACTTCCCAATAGTTGTTCTTATTCATCATTTACCAGGGTGGGATGAATTATATAAGGAATTTACTAGAAAATTTGCTCATCATGGATATATTGCTATTTGTCCTGATCTATATCACAGGGAAGGAAACGGTTCTCCTGATGACGTTGCAGCTCAGGTCAGGTCTATGGGAGGGGTTTCTGACAAACAAGTTATTGGAGATATTTTAGGAGCATCAGAATATGCTAGAAATTTATCAAATAACAATAATAAAGTTGGTCTGTTTGGAACTTGTTCAGGGGGTAGGCATGCTTTTCTTATTGGTTGCTCATCTAATAAATTTGATGCAATTATTGAGTGTTGGGGAGGTAATGTGATTATGAACGAAGAAAATATCACAGAGAAACAACCAGTTTCTCCTGCCTCACTTTCAGAAAACTTAAATGCTCCACTTTTAGGATTATTTGGAAATGACGATGTATCTCCGCCTCCTAAGGAAGTTGATGAGCATGAAAATTTATTAAAAAAATATAATAAGGAATATTCATTCCATAGATACGATGGTGCAGGTCATGGCTTTATGTACCATGACAGACCTTATTATAGACAAGAACAATCTGTTGACGCTTGGGAGAAAATATTTACATTTTTGGATAAAAATTTAAGGGGATAATATGTGTACAATGATTTCAGAAAAAACAAACATCACTGGTTCAGGGAAATCTGATAATAGATGGATACCAATAAATTCTTGTGATGTTTATTTCGACCATCCTGATCATGTTGATTGTGAACATGCCGTTATGCTGAGTTTTTCTAATCAAAATGATCCGATTAATTCAAGGATTTCATTAGAAATGACACCAGAATCTGCTAAAGATTTAATTGAAAAAATCAATTTAGCGATCGAAAAAGGAGAAAAAGTTACAGGTTGATTTTTTATAGAGAAGGCTTTTTTAAATGAAAATCAGTTTCATTTTGCCAATCTATAGCAATATCTAATACCTTTCTATCATCCATTAGTTTTCCAGAAAGCATTAATCCAATAGGCATTTTATCTTTAGTTAAACCTGAAGGAACAGAAATAGACGGTTGACCAGTTAGGTTGAAAACACCTGTGAATTTACCCATAGAATTTGCTTCAATAGTATTTGGGCTTTCTGAATCTTTTATAAGAGGAGTTTTTACAGGAACAGTAGGTGTAAGTAATATGTCATAATTATTCATTACTTTCGTCATTTCATAATTAAATTTAGACATTTTTCTAGAAGCAGCTAGATATTCTTCTGATGAAACACCTAGCCCGCCCAATAGTCTATTGATAACAGTTTTTGTATATTTATCTGATTGTTTTAAATAATTATTATGTATTGATAAAGCTTCTGGAAGTAATACCCCTACATTTATTTTTCTTCCTTCTTCAACAAAAGGAATTTCTATTTCATCAACTTTATAGCCCAAATCACTAAACTTATTGACGGCATTTAAGATAGATTCTTTGATTTCAATGTCAATATCATCAAAAAAATAGTTTCTAGGAACAGCAATTTTTATCTTTTCTCTTACAAATTTCTTTTTATGAAAAAAATCAGATTGAGTTTTATAAGAATATTTATCATTAACATCAAACCCACTTATAATTTTCATTACTTCTAAACAATCCTCAGCAGATCTAGTCATGGGACCGACATGATCCATTGACCAACTTAAATCTAAGACCCCTCTCCTAGATACGACTCCATAAGATGGTTTGAATCCAGTTATTCCACATAAAGAAGCTGGCATTCTTACTGAACCGCCCGTATCAGTTCCAATCGCTATAGTGCATAAACCTGCACTTACAGCTGCTGCTGAACCTGAACTAGAACCACCAGGTACTCTTTCTTTGTCCCAAGGGTTTCTACATGTTCGGGTACTGGAATTGATTCCTAAAGTTCCAAAAGCAAATTCTACTAAGTTTGTTTTTCCCAAAATTACTGAATTGTTATGCTTAAAGTCATTTGTGATCTTAGCATTTTTTTTAGCTTTGTTATTATTAAGGATTTTAGAACCTGCTGTAGTGATTTTGCCTTTTACATTAACTAAATCCTTTAATCCTACGAAGATCCCTGAAAGTTTATTTGATGATCCTTTCTTAATAATTTCATCAGCATTCATGGCTTCTAATTTAGAATCATCTTCATATACATCTAAATATGCATTGATTTTTTTATTATTCTTTTTAATTCGATTTATGAATAAATCTCTAGCCTCAATAACAGATAGTTCTTTATCTATGTAAAGTTTATTTAATTCATTTATACTTTTGTAAAAAATTTCATTACTCATCACTAATATCAAACATCCTTTGTCTTGGTTCGTATTCACTGAAATCATCATTCATGATCTCAGAATAGTTTCTCCTAAAATTCCTGTAACTTAAATAAGATTGTTCAAAATCTTCTTTAGTGAGGGCAATGTTCTTTTCATTCAATAATTTTAGGAAGTATTCTTTTGAAGTAATATCTTTTCTCATAATTTTTCAGCATCTCTTGTATATTATATTTAATCATTTTCAACAATATATTAAAATGGCATCTTATTACAAAGGTACACTTGATAAACAAATAAAATCAAGAACTATAAAAAACATAAATGGCTTAGAAGTACATTTTTTAGAATCAGGTGAAAAAGAATTTTCAAAAGGTTTAATAGTTTTACTACATGGATTTCCTGAATTAAGCTATAGCTGGAGAAAAATCATTCCAATATTAAGTAATAACGGATATCACGTTATAGCACCCGATCAAAGAGGCTTTGGTAAGACTTTAGGAGCAGATTTATCTTATACTTCTGATCTTAGCTCTTACAATCATAGAAATCTATCACTTGATATTTATTCTCTTATAAATACATTAGGTTATGAAAAAGTAAAATGTATCATAGGTCACGACTCAGGATCTGGAGTCGCAGGTTTTTCTGCTTTAACTAGACCAAATCTTTATCAAAGTTTGATTATGATGAGCGCGCCTTATTCAGGAGTTCCTGATTTTTCAAAAATAGATAAAAATACATATATTCCAAACACTGATGCTATTGATAAAAAGTTAGCATTATTATCCATTCCTAGAAAACATTATCAATCATATTATAGAGAAAAAGATGCTAATAGGCACATTATGAATTGCAAGGGAGGATTACGTGTTTTTTTTAGAGCTTATTATCATTATAAAAGTGCTGATTGGAAAAATAATCTTCCATTTCAATTGAACGGATGGACAGCAAAAGAGTTGGCAAAAATGCCAACTTATTACATTATGAATAAAAATGAAACAATGGCAGATACTGTAATTAACAATATGCCTTCAAACGAAGAAATTGAAAATTGCAAATGGTTAACTAATGATGAAATCGATATTTATGCAAATGAATATAGTAGGACAACTTTTCAAGGAGGATTGAACTGGTATAGAGCATCGGTAGATTTTGATAATTTAAAAGAATTGTCAGGATTTAGCAATGATAAAATAACCATTCCTTCTCTTTTTATTTCTGGCAAAAATGATTGGGGTATTTATCAAAAACCTGGTTCTATTGATCAAATGGAATTATCTATTGTTGATTTTAAAGGAATTGAACTTATAAATAATGCTGGGCACTGGGTCCAACAAGAAAAACCAATAGAAGTGGCTAATAAAATACTATCTTTTGTTTCTCATTTATGAATGTTCTTAAAAGGATCAGATTTGATTCTTTTTTCTCTTACAATTTCTAAAACATCGTTAATACCATCTGGTGGAGCCCCATTTCTAATGGCCTCAATTTTGTCTTTTTCTGAATTTTTTTCATCACCTATTGCTAAATATGCAACTGCTCTATTACCTAATGCATCTGAATTTTTTTGATTTATTTGTAATGCTCTTGTTAGATTAACTATAGATTGTTCAAATTCGCCTATACTCAAGTAAGCAGTACCTAAATTGAATTGTACTTCGAAATTCTCTGGATCTTCCCAAGCAGCTTTTTCAAATTCTTCAATAGCTTGGTCAACTAAGCCTACTTTTAATTTATTTAAACCAGATTTAAAATGATCAGCATTCATATCGTAGTAAATTGTTGGATTTGGTGCGGATGAAAGGAGTTGAACCTTCACGCCTTGCGGCACATGCTCCTAAGGCATGCGTGTCTACCATTCCACCACATCCGCATATAAATATCTTCTTATGAATGTCCCATATCGTGACCGCAACACATAGGAGATTTGATTTTTCCGCATCCATCAGGACACTGGGCAACTCCTACAGTACCACCATCGTCTTTTGTTATAGTCTCAT
>JAYZJV010000050.1:0-8046 GCA_036164085.1 Chloroflexota bacterium
AATCTATCTCAGGAAGAATTGATAGAATTGCTCCTTTGCATGCAACCAGAATGGGACCTGCTATAAGACATACTATTACTAAATTGGAAAACCATGAGGCAAGATCTAGAATTCTTTTCCTAGTAACCGATGGAAGGCCTCAAGACAGAGGTTATTCTAGAGAAGGAGTAGAGAAGGAATATGCAGTATATGATACCAGACAAGCGTTAATTGAGGCTAGACAAAAAGGAATTACTCCTTTTTGTCTTACAGTTGATAAATCAGGACATGACTATCTTAAAACAATGATGGATGATTTACCATATGAAGTTTTATCAGATATTTCTATGCTACCTGCTAGGCTTCCTGAGTTGTATCGAAAGATTTCTACTTAAAAATCAGCTATTTAAGTTTATTAATTAAATTAGTTAAAGAAAGACAGAATTTTATCAGCCCATTCTTTTTCTATCAGAATAACGTCTTTTGTTTCTGCTGCTACAGCAAAATATCCTGTTTGATCTTCGTTTAATTTACCAATACTTAATGAAGTGTTATAAAGTGTATTTACACCGTATTGATCTTTAGTAACAGTCTTTACATCTACATATGGAGCATCTAGTCCTAAACCATATTTTGTGTAATCTTCAGCAAACATAAGATTTAATTGAACGGCGTTTAAAATACTTAAATTTGAAAAATCAATCAAAAACTCTGAAACAATTTGACTATCGACTTTTTCTTCACCTTCACATGGAGAACTAGTCAATGGTATAAAGCACGCATACCAATCCGAAGATTTTTTACTAAAGGCCTTAGTTATTTCGCTATTATTTATTAAAACAACTTCTACTACTTCGTCAGTATTTATTGTTTTCATCCATTTTGGATATGGGGGTTCTTCAACAAGCCTTGCTAGGACTCCTTTCCACGAGGCATCTACCATAACTAATTTGTTGTCTCCTTCAAGATATGCATAATTGTTAGTTAAATCAGGAGTTTCATTTCCTATAAATAAAGTTCTCTTATCCCCACTATCTAGAAAAATTGAAATTTCTGTTAAAGGATTATCTAATCCATATTTAGACTTATCATCTATATTTTCTGAAATGGTTCTATATAACTGTGGGCCTTGTAATAAATCAATAATTCCACCCCATCTATAGTTATCTGCAGGGATTCCATTAAGATTATCAAAGTACCAAGTGTTATCTTCTAGGTGCCAACTGAAGGTTTCAGAGTTATTTGTTATTGATATATTTGTGATATCTCCAGATGAAATTCTATAGAAATAAGAAATTTGTTTTTTTTCTTCTTCTTTACCTATATCAGATTTATAAATTAGAACTCCTAATATCGAAAACCATGATACTAGAATAATTAAAATTAAAGTAATTCTCAGGTTCATTTTATCTTCTTCGCCACCAACTGATAAAGCCACCAAAAGTTATTAAAATAGGCATTAGCAACCATCCACTCCATCTGATAAAATCTCTTTCGCTTTTTGTTAAAACTAACTCTCTGTAAGCCTGAGTCTTTGGTCTTATAGAAATTAGCTCAAAATCTTTTGCAAGCCAATTTATGCTATTAATAAAAAGGTCACTATTTTTTGCAGAACCTGAATATTTATTTGAAGCAAAATCTGTATCACCTATAACTACAATAGAAGTTTGCATAATGGTTCCATCTTCATTTTCTATTGGTGCTTTCCCCAATTCTGAAATTGCTTCAACTGCAAGGATTGTAGGAAATGGTCCTAATATATCCGTATCAACATCATAATTTAAGTCTTCTACATCAGTTACTTTTTGAGACCAACTTTCAAGAGTGGTGAATGCTAGTGGTATATGTTTTAAATAGGGCTCTCCATTTTCTGAAAGAGGAACAGTATCAGGACTGATAGTTGATGCTAAGAAAGCTGATCCAGGTAAGTAAAGAACATCAAAATCTGTTGTTATTTCGTGAATTGGTAATTGACCATTAGTTTTCTTTATTTGTAAGTAATTTGGCTTGGGAGCTACAAAACTTGCCATATCAAACACAGTACCTTCTCCAACAGCTAATCCGTATTTATATAGGAAAGTTTTAACTCCATCTGGAGTAGCTTCAGGTTCGATCATTAATAATAAAGTTCCTCCTTGCCATAAATATTCCGAAATTATTGCTGAGTCTTGAAGTGTAAAATTAGATTCTGCACCAGCAATAACCACGACAGCCGGTATATTTTCTTCTGATAAAAGAATTGCCAATTCTTGGGAGGTAGCAGAAAGAACTTTATAATTTTGAGCTAATAAATCTGAATAAACTAATCCCATTCCTGTGGAATTCGGATCAAAGTCTGTAATATTTCTTTCGCCATGTCCTGTTAGAAAGATTACTTCTTTTTGTTTTATTTGATTAACGATTAATAAACCAGTAATGATATCTTGCTCTGTAAATACAGTACTAGAAATATCTGGACTCCTTCCTGGAATTATTTGTGCCCTTCGTGAATCTAATGCTTCAACTACTATTGAAGGGAATGTATTTACACCATAATTTGAAGCGGCATTGGGATCTAGTTCAGGATCAATTTTCTCATAATCTAGATTTACTTTTTTTGATCTTCTCTTAAATTCTAGTAATAAATCTTCAGTAGCTCTCCAATCAGCATTTTTTTCAGGTGTATTAGTAGCCATAAACACTACTATTTTTACATCTTCGTTCAAATTCCCAATTACTTTAATGGCTTGGTCTTCTAATATAAATTGTTTTGTTGCCGTAGTATCTATTCTCATCCAATCAGGAGAATCAGGTCGGCCAGAAAGCCAGAATAATAAAGAATTCAATATAATAATTAAGCTTAAAGATGCTAGAAAAATTATAGAAGTGTTTATTCCGTATCTTCCTCTTCTACCAAATATAAAAAATAAAATATTTTTCCAAGAAATCAATGCTATTAATAATGTTAATAATAATCCTACTAACATCATCCAAAGACCTATTTCAGATATGTCTCTAAAGAAAATCCAAACTATGAATCCTAATAATATAGAAGAAACAGATGCTAAAACTAATCCTTGTCTTAGAGACCTGATATTTCCCTTTATTTCATCTATAAGTTTTCTGAAATTAAATCTAGTAGACTCCATAGATGGTCTTTTGTTATCCATGCTCATACTATCTCCATCTCCTAGATTCAAGAATGACGATAGTCAACAATAAAAATACTATTGTGACAGATAAATAAAAAACTACATCTACTAAAGAAAAGACACCTCTAGAAAAATCAGCAAAATGTCCACTTTCAGCTACCCCTAGAGATCCTAAATCAAAAACTGAGAAAGATGCTCCTAATTGAAGAAAACTTAATATTTCACTTCCGATTCCAGTAACCCTATTTGATATAAAATCAATAATAGTCAAACTTGTCAAAATACCAGATCCAACTATAAGTCCAACTATTTGATTTGGAGATAAAGAAGATGCAAAAAGACCGATGGCTAGTGTAGCAGATGAATATAAGAGCAATCCAAAAATACCATTAAATAAAGGTCCTGAATCAGGATCTCCAAAAATATACAGAAGTACTACAAAATATAATGAAAAGATTATCATTACTGTTACTGTTGCTAATGATGCAAGAAATTTTCCTAAAACAACTTCAACTTCTTTAACGGGAGATGTAAGAAGTAATTCTAAAGTTCCCATTTTTTGTTCTTCTGCAATCAGTCTCATAGTTATAGCTGGAGACATGAAAATCATGAAAAACGTAGCTCCTGCTAAATATCCGCGAATTGTTGCCTCAGAGAATGCATCAGAAACAGATGCTACGAAAAAAAATCCAGTTATTGCTAAATATGAAGCTGAAACTATATAAGCCATAGGTGAGGCAAAGTAAGTTTTTATTTCTTTCATTAATATTATGTATATGTTTTTCATATTTAATTTTCTTGTGTAAGCTGTAAAAATATCTCTTCAAGTGTCATTGGAAGTGGAGTTAGATTTCTTAATCCCCAACCATTATCAACTATTGATTTTGCAATCTTTTCAGCAGAGTTTTCATTAGTTTTTGCATCTACAATGATAGGAATAAATTTTTCTTTTTTCCCTTGGTCAATTTGTTCTGCTCTTGAATCGGACCTTACATCAATCACGGAGTCTACTTTTCTTAATGTTGATATTATAGAATCAACCTTGGTCCCTGAAACCCCAACTTCTATTCTTTCTGTACCAGATAATCTATTAGAAAGATTCGCAGGTTTATCATCTGCAACAATTCTTCCATCTGAAATAACTAATACTCTTGGGCATATTGCAGATACTTCGGGAAGAATATGTGAAGAAATTAATAACGTGTGAGACTCTCCCAGTTCACTTATTAATTCTCTTGTTTCCACGACTTGTATAGGATCAATTCCTATAGTTGGTTCATCCATTATCAATACATCTGGTTCATGTAAAATAGCTTGTGCAATACCAGTTCTTTGCCTGTACCCTTTAGATAGTTTACCCACGTGGGTATTTCTATAATCTCCTAACCTAACGTGGTCAATTACTTTGTTTATTCTTTCATCGATCCACTTTTGGTTCATTCCTCTGATTTTACCCATAAAACTCAAATAATCTGTTACTGTCATATCTAGATATAATGGAACTGTTTCAGGCAGATACCCAATGTGTCTTCTTGCTTCAAGAGAGTACTTTACAGAGTCATAACCACTTACAGTAATATTTCCAGAAGATGGTGGCAAGTAACCAGTTATGCTTCGCATAGTAGTTGTTTTTCCAGCTCCGTTTGGTCCAAGGAAACCAACTATCTCACCTTTTAATACTTCAAAAGAAACATCAATAACTGCAGGATAAGGTCCATAGTTCTTATAAAAGTGCTCAACTCTTATCAAAAATATTCTCTTTCATGATTTTTTATCTTAACTAGTTTACCTAAATAAATATAATTCAGCCTTATTTTTCTAATCTAATTTATAATAAATGTATGACGTTTGAAATAGATCAAGTATATTGTGACAATGCAGCTACTACTCCAGTTATACCTGAAGTTTTAGATGAAATGCTCCCTTTTTTTACAGAATCTTTTGGCAATCCATCTAGTCTTTATATGCTTAGCCAAGATTCTAAAGCAGCAATAGAATTTTCTAGGGACAAAGTTGCTAATGCAATTAAATCTAAATCTTCCGAAGTAGTATTTACTAGTGGAGGGACAGAATCAAATAACTTAGCAATAAAAGGAATATGCTTTCCTGAGATTAGTGATGGGCAAAATGAAATTATAATTTCTTCAATTGAACATCATGCAATAATTCATCCAGCAGAGCAACTAAAGAAAATTGGTTACAAAGTTAATTATTGTCCTGTTGATCAAAATGGCCTAATCATAACAAAAGAATTTAAAAGAATGATCAATAATAAAACCAAGTTCATCTCAATAATGTTGGCAAATAATGAGATAGGTTCTTTGCAGGATATTAGATCTTTAGTTGAAATAGTTAAAGCAAAAGAAAAAGAATTTGATAAAAAAATATTTTTTCATACAGATGCAGTACAAGCTATTGGGAAAGTAAATATAAATGTATCTGACTTGAATGTAGATTTACTTTCAATTTCAGGACATAAATTCAATGCCCCTAAAGGAATTGGTGCTCTTTTTGTAAAAGATGGAATACTTATAGAACCTTTACTTGATGGAGGGGGGCAAGAGAGACAAAATAGATCAGGAACTGAGAATGTTCCTAGTATAGTTGGATTAGGGAAAGCAATTGAAATTGCTGAGTCAAAAAGAGAAGATTTTTTTATTCATACTAAAAAACTATCTGAAAGATTTATTGGTCTAATTAAAGAAAAAATACCTAATACTGTTCTTCATAGTTCGACAAATGGTTTAAGTAATATTGTTAATTTTTCAATTCCAAATATACAAGGCGAACCAATACTTATTGGATTAGATTTTAAAGGTATAATGGCAAGTAGTGGTTCTGCTTGCAGCACTGCAAGCGTAGAACCTAGTCATGTTTTACTTGCTAAGGGAGTTAATGAGAAGTTAGCCTTAGGTTCAGTTAGATTATCTTTTAGCATTTCAAATACATTAGAAGAAATTGATTATATAGTTGAAAGTATTTATGAGGTTTGTAAGGATCTCAAAAATTAGATTATGAATGATTTAGAAAATTTAAATTATGGAAAATTTCAGGATTCAAAAAAAATCATTGATATTTCTTTGAATTTTATTATTTCAAATAAATACGAATATGGTCCTGATTTTGAAAATAAAGATAAACAGTATACAGTTTCCAAAATTGAAACAGATAATGATATTTCAAGAATATATTTTTCATATAAGATACAAGGTTTCTCAAATTCAGGGGAAGAATATATTGAGATTGATTCAGAAAATAATGTACTAACAAGAAGGGTTACTAAATTCCCAAAATTAAACAAACCAAAATTTTTAATAGCGTTAACTATTTTTTCCGTATTATTTGCAGCTGTTTTAATACCTTGGTTGTTCTTAAATTCTGATGAATTAGACCCATTGTATAAATCTGGAAAAGTTCTTTGGATTAAAAGTGGAGAACCTACATACGATTTGAAAATTAATTACGATGGACCAGATGTCGATACTGGTAAATTGACAAATTGGGAAATTGATTCTACCGATAAGGGTAGTTATTTAGGATTTATAAAATTACAAATTATAAATGAAACTGCTAATACTATTACTCTAAATATTGATACAAATGCTGCAGAATTATTGGCTTCAAATGGTAAAACCTATTTTCCTACGAATAGTGTCTCTAGAGCATATGAAATAAATAAATTAGATAATAATTATAAAGTTAATGATTTTATTCCTCTATGGGGAGATATAACATTAGTTGAAGGAACACAAGTTATTGGTTATCTTCTTGTAGATCTTCCTAAGGATGTTACTGTAAGTAGACTTCGGTGGATAGCAAGTGATACAGTAACGATAAATTATTAACTTTAATGAGTACAAAAAAGAATACCGAAGAAAAAATGTCTCCAGGGAGGAGACAATATCTAGATATTAAAAATAAGTATCAAGATTGCTTACTTTTATTTAGAATGGGTGATTTTTACGAAACTTTTGATGAAGATGCAAAAAAACTTTCTTCAATACTTAACATAGCTTTGACTGCAAGAGATGTTGGAGCTGAGCATAAAGTCCCGCTTGCAGGAATTCCTTATCATTCTTTAGAAAACAATCTGATGAAATTAATTGATTCAGGTCTAAAAATAGCTATTGCAGAACAAACTTCTGATCCAAAAGAATCGAAAGGAATCGTAGACAGGGCAGTTACTAGGGTAATTACACCAGGAACTGTTACTGATCCCGATCTTTTAGATTCAAATGATAATAATTTCTTGATGAGTATTTATAAAGACAAAGAAAAAATAGATATTTGTGCTTTAGATATTTCGACTGGTAAATTTGAGACATATACAACAAATCATGAAAACTTCTTAAACGAAATTGAAAGATTAAATCCTAGAGAAATTATTTTTTCAAAAGATAATTCAGATATTTTTGATGAATATTTTGATTCTTTTCTAACTAGAGAATATGATGGTATAGTAAAAAATACTTCCTTGGCAAAAAGCATTATTCAATCTCACTTTGAAGTTCAAGATGTATCACAAATCGGTTTAGAAAACAGAAAATCACTAATTATGAGTTTGGGCATGATTCTAGATTTTGTTGGTTCTAATCAAAAAACTTTTTCTAAAAATATCCAGAAAATAAATAATATTGATCGAACCCACGATTTGATTTTGGATTATGTTACATTACGTGACCTTGAAATAACTAAATCTATTTCTGGTAATGATGAGAATACTTTATTTAGTTTTATGAATCGAACATCTACTCCAATGGGTGCAAGGCTTTTAAGAAACTGGTTGATTACACCAACTCAACAAATAAAAAAAATAAATAATCGTCATAATAAACTTGATTGGATATTTGAAAATAAAACTGACTTATATGATCTAACTGAAATTCTAAAAAAGATAAGTGATTTAGAAAGGCTTATAAACAGAATTGAAAATAAG
>JAYZJV010000051.1:0-4485 GCA_036164085.1 Chloroflexota bacterium
TATTTTAATAATATTATTTAAGTATGTTGAAATTGTTAATAAAAGAATAGCATTCAACTTGAAAAATTATTGTTCAACTGTGTAGAAATTTGTTGAAGAAATGGAATTTCAAGAACAAAAAATTAATTTTGTAAAATAGTTTTTTCTATTTCAGCTTTTAATTGAACATTTTTTGACAACTCTTCTTTGATTTTGTTGACAGAATATATAATTGTTGAATGGTTTCTATTTCCCAATAATTTTCCTGCTTGTGCAGTAGAAAAATTGGATTTTTCTATAAGAAGATAGGCTGCAAAGTGACGTGCGTAGTTCGTTTTTTTGTCATTTTTTCTACTTTTCAAATCTACTTCGTCTATTCCAAACATATATTTTGTTAGAGCAAATATTTTTTCAATTGAAATTGTTATATCTTTAATATTTTCCAGCTTATAATCTTGAATTATGTTAATAACCATTTCTTCAGAAATATTTTTATTTAAAAGTTCTGAGTGTGCAATTAATGATTTTATAATTCCTTCAATTTCACTAAAAGAACTAAATTTTTTTGAAGCAATAAGGTTAACAAGTTTTTCGTCGAAACTTCTAAAATGATCTCTAAATTTTTTTAATATGTATTTTTTTGATGTTTCTTTATCTGGTGTTTGTATTTTTACTATCAAGCCTGATTTTAGAATAGAGGTTAATCGTGTTGACATATTAATTTTACTTGGATGGTTATATGAAGTAACAATTACTTGCTTTTCAGACAATTGAAGTTGGTTTATAACATGAATTAGTGACTCAACAGTTTGTTTTTTTCCAGAAAAGAAATCTATGTCATCGATGATAAAAATATCACAATCTCTATATTTTTTCATTTCATTTAAATTATTATTTTTTACTGATTTTACAAAATCATTTGTGTAAGATTCGCCAGTTACTGAAACGATATTAAGGCCTTTAATTTTTAGTGTTTTTGCTATTGCTTGAATTAGATGTGTTTTGCCTAAACCCCACTCTCCATATATGTATAAAGGGTTATATAATGTTCCTGGGCTTTCACAAACCTTTTTAGCTGCTGCAAAAGCTAAGTAATTCGAAGAGCCAGTAATAAAAGAGTCGAAATTGAATCTAGGGTTTACCCATGATCCTTTTATATTACCCGAATCGATTTTTTTAGACTGTTCTATTTTGTGTGTAGTAAGAACATATTTTATGTTAAATTGTTTGCCTATGGTTTGTGTTATTGCATCGTTTATTGAGCTTTCTAATCTTTGTGAAAGCATTTCAATAGCAAAGATACTTTCAACAGAAACAATAAGCTGTTCTCCTTCTATTGTTAGCCCTTTTGTATTTTTAAGCCAAGTTTTAAAAACACTCTCTTGAACAACCATTTCAAGGTATCCAAGGGCACCTGACCAAATATTTTTTGCATCAAAATTTTCCAGCATTTACTCCTAAAGGTGCTTTAAATTATTAAATATAAATACCAATTTAAATTGCGATTCTTTGCGACGAAGAACTTTTAAAGTGTTTCTAAAAAAAGCTAGAAACACTAATTACCGCATCATCAAAAAATATCATATATATTTTTAAATTACAGTGCTTAAAAATATTATTTTTTTGTAATTTTGTTTATTTTTTTTCGAATTTACTAAATTTTTTCTTTTAACAGATTAGAAAATTTTTTTTGATACATAAACGCTTATAATTTAAATATTACAATTTATAAATAACATATGAGAATTATATTTTTTGGAACAACAAACGAATCTTTGGATTTGCTACTAGCTTTATCTGAAAAGCATGAAATAGTGGCGATTATATCTAAAGAAACCCCTAGAAATTCAAAAAGGAGGTCTTTTGAAAAATCTGAAATATTCAAATTTTCTATCAAAAACAATATATTGTTTTTAGATCCCAATCAGTTAAATAACGAGTTTGAAAAAATAATTAAAGATTTAAAACCAGACCTGTCTATAGTGATTTCATATGGAAAAATCTTAAAAAAACCTCTTATTCAAATACCAAAATTTGGAACAATAAATATTCACCCTTCTCTGCTTCCTTTATATAGAGGGCCTTCTCCTATCCAAAACACAATTATCAATCAAGATAAAAGTTCTGGTTTTACAATTATTCAAATGAACGAAGGAATTGATTCTGGTGATATTTTGTATAAAAGTAAAAAATTTATTCTTAATCAAACAGAAAAATATGAGGACCTTCTAAAGTTATTTTTTCATGAAGCTTCTAAGGTAATTAATAGAGTGTTGTATGACATAGAAAAAAATAAAATAAAACCACAAAGACAAAATTCGAAAGAGGCTTCATATACAAAATTGATTAAAAAAGAATCAGGGCAAATTAATTGGAACGATTCTTCTTCAATTATATTTGCTAAATATCGAGCTTTTAATAATTGGCCAAAAATACACTCTTTTCATTCAGAAAAAAGGTTTATTATTCATGAATTAGAATTATCAGAATTTGAATCAAGCAAACCAGGAAGAGTAGAAAAGATTAATGGAAGTATTTATGTTCATTCTTCAACAAACATGCTTCAATTGAAAACTATACAATTTGAAGGAAAAAAACATGTAGATGCATTGACTTATTTTAATAATTTTGACTTATCTAAAATAATTTTAAAGACTAAATAAGATGTAATTGCTATCCTTAAATTAAGTAAAAAGAAATATGGATAAAAAATCAAAAAAAATTAATAAACCCACTTCAAATGGCAGATTTGGTAAATTTGGAGGCAAATTTGTACCAGAAACATTAATGTCATCTTTGAAAGAGATAGAAATTGCATTTGAAGAAATTTCTAAGGATAAATCTTTTTGGGACGAATTGATAAACTTACAGAAAGACTTTGTTGGAAGGCCAACGCCTATATATTTTGCAAAAAATTTATCAAGGAAGTTAAATCATAATATTTGGATTAAACGAGAAGATTTAGCTCATACTGGTGCCCATAAAATAAATAATGCTTTAGGGCAAGGATTACTTGCGAAGAGATTAGGAAAAAAAAGAATTATTGCTGAGACAGGAGCAGGCCAACATGGAGTTGCAACCGCAACAGCATGCGCAATGCTTAACTTAGAATGCATAGTTTATATGGGAGAAGAAGATATAAAACGACAGTCTCCAAATGTTTATCGAATGGAAATGTTGGGAGCTAAGGTAGAGTCAGTGAAAACTGGTTCGAAAACCTTAAAAGATGCTGTTAATGAGGCAATCAGAGACTGGGTTACAAATGTTGAAAGCACTTATTATATAATTGGCAGCGCAGTTGGCCCTCATCCTTATCCTTACATTGTAAGAGAGTTTCAGTCCGTTATAGGACAGGAGTCTAGAAATCAAATTCTTGACAAAACTGGAAAATTGCCTGATTACGTTCTTGCTTGTGTAGGAGGAGGATCTAATGCTATAGGTATTTTCTCTGGATTTTTAGATGATCCTTCTGTTGAACTTATAGGAATTGAAGCAAGCGGAGAAGGAATTAACTCTGAGAAGCATGCAGCAACTTTGACAAAAGGAACCCCAGGTATTCTTCATGGGTCATTTAGCTATGTTCTGCAAGATAATTATGGTCAAATTCAAGAGGCACATTCAATATCTGCAGGCCTAGATTATCCTGGAGTTGGCCCTGAACATTCTTATTTGAAGGATATTGAACGTGCAAAATATTTTTCTGCCACAGATAAAATGGCTCTAAAAGGATTTAAGCTTTTGTCTGTGGAAGAAGGAATCATTCCCGCTTTAGAACCAGCCCATGCATTAGGGTTTTTACTTGATTGGGCTAAAGAAATAGAATCCAATAAAGATATTTTATTTTTGTTGTCTGGAAGGGGCGACAAAGATATGGAAACTGTTTCTAAAAAAATAGATTCCAAATAAAATTTTAGTATAATCTAAAAAAAGTTTTATTAGGAAAAGGCAAAATGACTTTAAAGGGACCACTTCAAGATATAGTTGTTGTGGAGTTCGGAAATTTTGTAGCAGGGCCAACCTCAGGCCAACTTTTGACAGACTTAGGGGCTACAGTAATAAAAATAGAACCCCCCGTTGGAGAGCCATGGAGACACTCTTCTATTAGCTCTCCAAAAGGCGAAAGCAGGCTTTTTATTGCCTTAAATAGAGGGAAAAAAAGCGTTTGTATTGATTTAAAAACACCTGAGGGACAAAAAGTTTGCCATGATATAGTTGCCAAATCTGATGCCGTAATTTCTAACAATAGGACATCCACTTCA
Organism: Chloroflexota bacterium; assembly: GCA_036164085.1. GTDB lineage: Bacteria > Chloroflexota > Dehalococcoidia > Lucifugimonadales > Lucifugimonadaceae > TMED-70. The sequence continues at coordinate 4,239 of JAYZJV010000051.1, forward strand.
GAAAAGCTTAAATATGACTGGAAAACTTTGTCAAAAGTTAACCCTAAATTAGTATATGTTGAGTCTACAGCTTATGGCCCTAAAGGGAAAAAAGCTTCTGAGCCTGGTTTTGATTTAATCATGCAGGCTTACACAGGAATAATGTCTACAGAAAACAAAATATATCATGGAGCTCCTAGCGCAGTAAGATCTTCATCATATATAGATTACTCAACTGGCTATGCAATGGCATTGGGGGTTGTTTCCG
>JAYZJV010000052.1:0-67538 GCA_036164085.1 Chloroflexota bacterium
GATTCAGATTTTTATACTAAATATGGAATTTGCCCATATTGTAATTTTCATTATTCAATAGATTTCAAAAAAAGATTAGAGATTATTATTGATCAAGATTCTTTCATTGAATTTAACAAAAATATAACGGTAAAAAGACCAAAAAATTTAGAAATTAATCAAAGATATAAAAAAAATGTTAAATCTACCCGAGAAAGAACAGGATTAGAAGAGGCTGCTATAACAGGTACTGCCTCAATAGGGGGAATTAAAACTGTTATAATTTTATTGGATTTTGGATTTCTGGGCGGATCAATGGGTATTATAGTTGGAGAAAAAATTTCTAAAGCCTTCTCATATGCTAAAAAAAATTCTCTACCTGTAATTTCTGTGATCTCAAGTGGTTGAAAAAGAGTACAAGAAGGGTCATTTTCATTATTACAAATGATTAAAACTACTAATTCTACAAAGGAATTAAAAGAAAAAAAATTACCCCACATAGCTTTATTTACAAATCCTTCAGGGGGTCAGGTCTACAGTTCATTTGCAACTTCTGCAGATATAAAATTTGCTGAACCTGGAGCACTAATGGGAATGTTCACATTAAATGAACTGAACAAAACATCAAAAAATGAAAAAATAGATATAACTTCTGAAAATTTTTTTCAAAATGGGCTTATAGATAAAATTTTATCAAGAAATACCGTAAAAAAAGAAATAGCTAATCTATTAGAATTATTGATTTCAAAAAGTAAAATACCCAAAAAAACTGACTTGGAATTACCAAATATTACTTTTGAAAATAATTCAAAAAATACCAAAATAGATAAAAGTAGACCAAGTGGAAATGAATATATTAAGAATATTTTTGATGATTTTGTTTACTTAGGTAAGAATGATGATGAAAATTTATCATATTTAGGTTTAGGGAAAATAGGATCTCAAACAATAATTTCAATAGTACAAAATTATCCAAGACTTAATAAATCTATAATTGGTAAATTAAATAACTATGATTTCAACATAATTTTCAAAGGTATAGAATTATCAAAAAAGTATGAATTACCTATAATCTTTTTAGTTGATAACAAAGGTATTAATAATACTTTTGAAAATGAAATCTCTGGAATTGCAAATAATTTGTCTAAAAGCATAAATGTTTTATCTAATCACGAACAAGCAATTATTTCTATTATAACTGGAGAAACAACAATGGAAGGATCCTTGCCATATTTTATTGCCGACAAAGTATTAATGCTTGAAAATTCAATTTTTCATACTAACAATGATAACGAAAGCAAAAATAACAAACATATGACCTCACTAGATTGTATAAACACAGGTCTAATAGACAAAATCATACCAGAACCACCATTAGGAGCTAGCAAGGGGCCAGAAGATATGTCAAGAATAATAAAAATAAATATCATTAATGAGTTATCTATCCTGAATTATACAAGTAAAAGAAAATTATCTAGAAATAGAATAAGAAAATTTCAAGAAATAGATTTTGCAAACAATAAACTACTTGAAACAGTTGCAGGAGAGATAAAAATTTGGAGGAATGTGTTACGAGCTGGTTATAAAGCCTTAAGAAACTAATAATTTAAACTTTTTAATATCCAGTCTAGAACTTCTTCAGTACCATTATCATCATATTTTTTTGTAACATACTTCGAGACTTCAAAAACTTCTTTAACTGAATTCCCCATAGCAACAGAAACTCCTGATTCCTTTAGCATTTCTATATCATTCATTCCGTCACCTATAGCAAAAATTTTTGATTTACTTATTCCAAGCAAACGAGAATATTCATTTACTGCTATTCCTTTATGGATATCTTTTGGCATAAAACTTATGTACTTCTCTTCCATACTTCCAGAAGAATGGACAAGGCTAGTTTTAGATATATCAATAATTTTATTATCTTCTAAATAATTTTTTACATCATCATAAAAGCAAGTAATTATATTAACATTTTCAGTAGCTTTCTCTCGCATATTATGGTTCATAGTTTTTCCATCGGCACTAGCAAAATATTCAAATTTATTACTATCAAGCAAATCAAAAACATTTGAAGCTATTTTTTTATCCAACGACTTTCTAAAAATTATTTTATTATTTTGTAAAGGATCAAATATTATTGCTCCATTATCTGAAATTTGAAGAGATTGAAGTTGTAATAGTTCAGAATATTCTAAAACTGAAGAAAAAATTCTTCCAGAAATTATTGATACAGGAATAATTTTTGAAATCAAACTGATTTTATTGACAATATTAATAGGAATTTTTTCTTTTGAATTCAAAAGTGTCCCATCAAGATCAAATAAGGCTGCAAGTATTTTAGGTGTTTCAACTTCTTTATTTATATGTATGTTCAAAATCTTTCCAAAAAAATATAATAATAAGGTTTCTAGTTACTAGCTACAGGTTTATGATTAAAATAATTTATCATAAATTTATTATAATATGGATGACTTATTAATAGCAGGTAAAAAGTTTAAATCTAGATTGATTACTGGTACAGGTAAACATAGATCTTCAGAAGACCTTCAAGACTCTATAATTGCATCAGAAACCGAGATGATAACTGTAGCCATAAGAAGAATAGATTTTGACAATCCAAAAGAAAAAAACTTACTTGATGTTATTGATTGGGGTAAATACAATATATTACCCAATACAGCAGGCAGTAAAACTGCAGAAGAAGCTATCTATACTGCAATGTTAGCTAGAGAAGTAACTAATTCAAACTGGATTAAAATAGAAGTTATTCCTGATGCAAAATATTTACTTCCGGATCCAATAGGTACACTTGAAGCATGTGAAAATCTAGTAAAAGAAGGGTTTATCGTACTTCCTTATATTTCTCCAGACCCAGTACTTGCTAAAAGATTGGAAGATATAGGATGTGCTACAGTAATGCCTCTAGGTTCACCTATTGGTTCAGGAAGAGGGGTACAAGCTCTTGAAGAAATACAGATCATTATAGAGCAATCAAATATTCCTGTTGTTGTTGATGCTGGCCTAGGAGTTCCTTCTGAAGCTTCTTTGGTGATGGAATGTGGTGCAGATGCTGTGTTGGTAAATACAGCGATAGCGGGAGCAAAAGACCCTAAGATGATGGCTGAAGCATTTAAATTGGGAGTACAAGCGGGAAGAAACGCTTATTTATCAGGAAGAATCCCTAAATCTGAACATGCAAATGCAAGTAGCCCTAAGGATAACATCGTAAATAGTTAATGATAATTTATGTCACAGACTTTAATAAATTTAGTGATGAGAAGTCCTTTCTAGAAAATATTAAACAGTCTTCATTATGTGGGATTGAATATATTCAAATTAGACTCAATAGTTTTGATCAAAAATCTAAAACAATTCTGACTGAAAAAATAAATTCGGTAATAGATAAAAATAGTACTAAATTAATCATTAATTCTGATTATAAATCTTCAAAAATAATTTCAGCGTATGGATTTCACATAACCTCAAAATCAAAATTGAATGGAATGGATGCAAAAAAAATAAGTGGAGCAAACTGGATTTCAAAATCAATACATTCTAAAGAAGAAGTATTGTTTAATAACAAAGATAAAGATATAAATGCGTTTGTGATAGGGACAATTTTTCCTTCAAACTCTCACCCTAATGGAAAGACTTTGGGTATTGAGAATTTTAAGGAATTAGTTAGACTATCAAAGAAGCCCGTAATAGGAATTGGTGGAATAGGTACAAATAATATCGAATCAATTGTTAATTCAGGAGCCGATGGAATAGCTATGATAAGCGAATTAGCATTTGCTTCAAATTTAAGAAAAATAATCATGGAATTGAAATCATACTATGACTAAAATTTATCTAAACGGTAAAGAAACCGAAATAACAAAAGAGATAACTGTTCAAGAATTTATTCTTTCTCAAGGATTAGATAATAAAATGATCGCAGTGGCAATAAACATGAAAATAATACACAAAAACGAATATTGCAAAACAATTATTAATAATGGAGATAAAATAGAAATAGTCAGACCTGTAGGTGGAGGTTAGTTATTATTCAACTACACAAACAACACCAAAGTTACCTGTGTCCGCATCTCCACTGTAAAGAGACCTGTACTGAAAGCACCCAGGAACAGTAAATTCTCTTGAATATGTCCAATCTTCCGGATTTTTGTCAAAAGGACCTTTGTTGAACGCTCCAGAATCCCACATATCTTCTTGCCCTTCGTCAGAAGTTGAAGAACTAGCAGCTCCTTTTGGATTTAGCCAATTTACAGTGGTTCCAGATTTTACTTTTACAGTTTGAGGTTCCATTACTCCTCCTTGACCTATATCGATTTCAACACTTCCTTCTAAAACAGGTCCTTCAGGCATATCAATTTCTATTACTTCTTCTTCTTTTTCACACGTTGAACCTATACATGCAGCTTCACCACCTGCTTCTGCAGTAGCGGTCAAAGACATTGCAACTTTTTCAGCTGAGGCTGCTGCATCTTTCCCTACAGCTTGAGCAGCAGCAGTGAATGATCTTTCACACTCAGTGACCCATTTAGCTTTATCAGCTTCAGAAAGTGTAGCATAAACAATTCCTTGTTCAGCTGTACATTCTGTAACTTCTGCAACAGCAGTTGCAGTTGCGTTACCTAACATATTTTCTGCAGTTTGTGTTTGAACAATATTTGTGAAAGAACGGGTATCTCCTCCACATCCAAATATTACTGCTATTGAAATCAATAATAAAATTTTTCTCATAACAACTCTCTTAATCTACTTGTCTCAATCTTGGATCTAATCTATCTCTTAACCAATCTCCTAAGAAATTTAATGCCAATACAACTAAGAATATAGCTCCTCCTGGAACCATAACTTGGTGAGGAGCAATTGCTAAGTAGTCTCTACCTTCATTAGTCATTACACCCCATGCTGGCGTAGGAGGCTGAATTCCAGCTCCAACGAAACTTAAAACAGATTCAGCCAAAATTAAACTACTGGTATTTAATGTAGCTACAACTACAGCAGTATTTAGTACTCCTGGCAAAATATGCTTATACATAATTCTAAACGCTGTCGCTCCATTGATTTTGGCGCTAGCTACAAAATCTAGTTCCCTAATTATTAAAGTCTGGGCTCGAATAACCCTTACGAATCCACTCCAAGCAATTAATGCAAGAACACCCATCAAAACAGTTAGGCCTCTTCCAAAAATCAAAGTAACAACCAATGCAACCATAAGGAATGGTAATGCATACCATATATCAACGAACCTTGTTATAAACTCATCAATAAGCCAAGGACTTAAGATAGAAACTCTTTTTTTCTTTCCTTTATAAGTGTAAGTGAATCCAAGATTTGGCTCATATCTTGTTGCCGTGTAACCAGCTATAAGCCCTAGAGCAACACCGATGGTCATACCAGCTACCAAAGATATTCCAACAACCATCATAGAAATTTGAGCTCCATGTAAAAGTCGACTAAACACATCTCTTCCAACATGATCATTCCCTAAAAGGTGATAGCCGTCAGGCCATGAATCCAATAACTTTGTATCGGTTCTTATAACTTGAACATCTAAAACTATATTGTCATTTTGACCGTCAATAATATCTTCATTTGCAATTATCTCGAAAGTTAGAATTGATCCTTCTTGAGATATATTGCTAAACAAAATATCTGGAGTATTTGGGGTATCTTCATTCCAAGCAATATTATCATTGAAGGAGCCGTTCTTATCAATATCAAAAAGTTGATTATCAGTTGGTAATTCATATGTAGTAGTAAATGTTGATCCAGCTGTAACTCCTGAGTCAGTCAAATCAATTCCACCTTTAGGCTTAGTAGGAAATTTTATATCTACAGTTCCTGGTGAATTATGCCTTGCTCTTACATCACCAATGTCTCTTTCATAAGGAGCCACAGTAGGCCCAATAATAGCAGCTATTACAAGTACTATTAATATAAAAGCAGGAAATACTGGGTATCGTCTAAAAAAAGACCAAGCAATGATCCAATATTTAAGAGGATTAAATTGTGAACTAGATGTTTCAGTAGTCATTCTAAGATTCTCCTTATTAATTCAATCGAACCCTAGGGTCAATGATTGTGTATGCGATATCTGCAATGGTTGCAAACACTAGATAAATCAAAATAAACACAAATACAGTTCCTAATAATAATGGGAAATCATTATCGTTGACTGCTCTGTAAAGTGCATCGTAACCAATTCCAGGCCAAGAAAAAATAATTTCTACAACCAAAGCTCCATTTAGCCACCCAGAAAAAATCAAAAGTGCACTAGTGACAGGAGCTATTAGAGCATTTCTTAAGGCGTGCTTGAATATTACTGTTGTAAAATTTACACCCTTAGCTCTAGCTAATCGAATATATTCTGAGTCTAAAATTTCTAGCATAGAAGATCTTGTCAATCTCATAAGTGCTGCGGCTGCACCCCAACCCAGCGCTATACAGGGAAGCACATAATCTTTTACATCAAATTCCGGTTTTCTGCCTCCAGCAGGTAACAGTGGTTCACCTCCTGGTTGAATCCACTGATTGAAAATATAAATCAAAACTAGACCAGTAACAAATGGTGGTGCTGCCTGGCCAACTAAAGCAGCTCCTCGTGCTATATAATCCCAAGCTGAGCCCCTAAAAACTGCTGCCACCACTCCGGTGGGTATGCCCAGTAAGATAGCAAAGATCCAACCTCCTAACGCTAATTCTAGTGTTGCTGGAATTTTAGCCATTACAATCTCTGTAACAGCCATTTGTCTTGCTAATGAAATACCTAGGTCTCCTCTTAGAGTTCTTCCTATCCAGTCAATATATCTCTCATGGAAAGGTTTATTCATACCTAATCTTTCACCAAGTTTATCCCATTGTTCTTGGGTAATTCCATTTCCACTATCAGGAACAAACAAAAGCCTTGGATCGTTGTGAAAATTCGTTAAGGTGAAAATAGCTAATGTAGCACCAATAATAGATAAAAATGAGGAAAATAATCTTCCTGCTAAAAATCTAAGCATAACATTCTCTTTTCTCTTACTTTATATATATGTATAAGCTATATGAATATAACTTTTTAAATAGTTGTTTTGATAGTACAAAAAAAGTGGGAAGAAATAAAGTTTTCTTCCCACTTTTTTCACTTAATTGAACTTTTAATCAATTATTTTGAATTTTTAGTTACTTTAAATCTATTAATTCAGGGTTATTTGAAACGTTAGCATAGTGTTGCTGAGGAGCATTCCATGACTTAATTCTGTCGTTTACTACGATACCCTTAGGTACTTGGTAAACACCAGCGTATTGTAGCCAGTACATACTGTAATCTACAATATCTTTGTGCATTGCTTTTCTCTTTTCAGCATCTTGTTCCATAAGAACATTAGCTACACTTTTTGCACCAGCTTTTGATTCAAATCCACAACCCCATGAAGGACGTGTTCTTGAAGTGTCAACTGGTGGAATTGGCCAGTCTTCAGGCCAAACGTTTGAGTGAACATCACAGTTCTTCAATACTGGAAGATACTGTTCTCTTCTCTTCATTCTAGGTGAAATAACTCCACCATAGTCTTCTACTAGTCCAGAAATTTCAATTCCTAGTCTTGCCCAGTCACTCATAACAGTGTCAGCTACCTCAAGTCCTACAGGACCTGCTTCAGCTGCATAAGCTTGTAGTACTAGACCATCAATAGGTCTGTTACCACTAGCATCTGCTGGGTAACCAGCTTGATCAAGTAGTTTACCAGCAGCCACGATGTCTCCATCAGGAAGCTCATAAATTACTCCACCAGTTGCAGAAGTTTTTGTTCCTGCGGCATCCCAAACTCCAGTGTCTCTCTTAGGATCCCAACCAGGATATTCTGGTCCCATGTACTCTGAGTAGATTGGTGTTCCGATTCCGTTTAGTAGAGAATCGTTAATACCGTTTCTGTCTAGAGCAGTAGAAAGAGCAAGTCTTACTAGTCTTGCTTGTTCCATGTCAGACATTCCAGCAGGGTTGTCAGTATCTGTATATCTTACAACAGATGAGTCTGTTCCACCCTCGTGGTATGAATCGTCTTGCCATGGGTCACCAATCCATGCAACATCTTTATCGTAAGCAGGAGAATCCCAAGGGTTCAATGCTTCACCAGTTCTTGCATGTGTTTCTTCCCAAAGGTTTCCTGGGAATATGATTGATTGTCCAACGTATCCACCTGGCATAGTCTCTAAGAATCTAAGGTCATCAGATCCAGAAACAACATCAGCAAGTAGTTTATAGTCAACTACAGCCATGTCTACTTCACCAGATTTTAACATAGCAACCTGAGTTTGTGACTCAGGAACTTGAATTACTTCAATTTCAGCTACATTTGGGTTTGCTCTCCAGTGATCTTCTACAGCATATACTGAACATCTGTCACCTGCAGTACACACACCGTGTGCATAAGGTCCAGTCATTACAGCATTCTTAGAAGCCCAGTCAGCACCCATTATGTCAACGTGGTGTACAGCACCTTGAACAGGAGCAGCACCTAAACAACCGAATTCAGATAGTGGTAAACAGAAAAATACTGGACTTACCAATCCAACTTCAAATGTTAAGTCGTCAACAACTTCGGCTTTTGTGAAAATAGCACCAATATCACCAGAATCTGGGTATGAGCTATCAGGGTTTACAGTACCGTTAACTGTGTTAAACCATCTTACTCTGTCTTCTGCAGTAACATAACCAAAGTCAGTATCTTCAGCACCTTTTGGAGACTGCCATTTCATTCCAGCGTTAAGCTCGATTGTAACTTTAGTTCCAGCAGGGTCGATTGACCATGATTTTGCCATCTGAGGAGTCATAGCATTACCTTTATCAAAATAGAAAAGGTGTTCTCCGATACCAATCAAGTCAGCAGCAGACCACTTATAAGGACCTGACCATGGAGTTCCAAAAACTGGATTTACTTCATGATGAGCTCTCACAAGTTTACCACTTGGACCGCTTGGTTTGGAAGTCGAAGCTTTAGAAGCACTAGCAGCTTTAGTAGCTTTACTTGCAGCTTTTGGTGCAGGCGCAGCAGCTTTTGCAGCTTTTGGTGCTTCAGGTTTGGCAGCAGCTTTAGGAGCAGCAGGTGCTTTTGGTGCAGCAGGTGCAGCTGGAGCAGCAGATGATGAAGATGATGATGATGATGATGTATCAGCGGCATCGTCTCCTCCACAGGCAACAACTAGTACCATTAACATTGAAGCAACTAGCAGACCAGCTAGCATACCAGATTTACGTAGTATATTTATACTCATAAATTTTCCTCCAACACTTATCCACCAGAAATCCAGTGGACTTGTTTATTTTATCGCATTAATCAATAACGGGAAGGAACATTTATGAAAAAAGGTTGTGTCTAAACAATACAATAGAAAAATACTATCGGTTGTCTATAAAAACCTAATAATTAAAAGTTCAACATCCCGCAGTTAATTCTGCGAGTTCTCCGTAGAGTATATATAATATCCTGATATGTCAATAAAAAAAAAGAATTTTTTATTGTGTTAATTAGCTAAAAATTCATAGTCAAAACAAGGATATTTATACTGAAAATGAACAAAATTAATAGATTGGAATTTAGAAGGTTTTCTGCAAAACACCATAACGCTTCAAGAAATTGGCTGATTCCTATTGTTTATTGTAATAATTCAGAATTATATGGCATAGGTGATGCAAGTTATTTGGGAGACGATGAAAGAGTCATAGATGAAATAAAATATCTTTTTGAAAAATACTACAAAGGGAAAGACCCTTTAGAAAACGAAACTCTTTGGTTAAATGCTTATAACAATTCAATGCAAAGGGGAGGTAGAATTTCAACAACAGCAATATCAGGTTTAGATATAGCTCTTTGGGATCTAAAAGGGAAAATTTTAAATCAACCTATATATAAGTTATTAGGTGGTTCTTTTAGAGATAAAATCATGGTTTATGCAAATGGATGGTACACAAATCCTGGAACTCCTAAGCAAAATGCTGAAGAAGCAATAAAGGTTATGAATATGGGTTACAGAGCACTTAAATTCGATCCTTTCGGACAAAAAAATTTTTACAAATTATCAAAAGAAGAATTCTTCCTTAGTGAACAAAGAATAAAAGAAGTTAGAAAAGCTGTGGGAAAAAATATTGAGATTCTTATAGAAGGACATGCAAAATTCAATGTAATGACAGCTACAAAGATTTCAGAAATGATAAAACAATATGATCCATTATTTTTTGAGGAACCCGTTTCTGAAGAGAATATATCTGAATTAGTAACCCTCAAAAAACACACAAATATATCCATAGCTACTGGAGAGCGATTGTATACAAAATTTCCATTTGGAGAAATTATAGATAAAAACGCTGCAGATGTTCTTCAGCCAGATATTGCAAACGCAGGTGGGTTAACTGAATTAAAGAAAATTTCTAATATGGCTGAAACAAAGCATATTACTATTGCCCCTCATAATACATGTTCTCCCGTAGGAGCAATAGCTGAAATGCATCTATGTAAAAATATTCCCAACTTTGAAATAATGGAGTATCATGCAGAATTTTATTCTCCTCATTACTTCAAAGTATTTGACGGTTTCCCTAGACAAAAAGACGGATATGTTACACTATCTGAAAAGCCAGGGTTAGGGCTTGAAATAAATGAAACTGAAATAGAAAAACATCCTCCATTTGAAAATACAAATGCTAGAGGTGGAGCAAATAAAAAAATTTAATTGATAGGAGATATTGATGATTGAAAATACTATAATCAAAAAAAATAAAGAAGGGAAAAAAGCAAATGTTTTTGGACTGACTTATCCTTCTCTGCAATTAGTAGAACTTGCTGCTCACGCTGGTTTTGATGCCATAAATTGCGATGGAGAGCATGGCCTTTTTTCTCCTGAATCAATTGATGATGTCTGTAGAGTTGCAAATGGATATGGGATGAGTGTAACAGCTCGGGTTCCAGATAAAAGTCCTTATTGGATAAATCTATATTTAGATAGAGGGATACAGGGAATTGTAGGTCCTCATGTAGAATCAAAAAAAGAAGCACAAGATTTTGCTGATGCATGTTTATTTCCTCCTTTTGGAAAAAGATCCTGGGGTGGCGGAAGAGGAACTGAATTCAACGATGATCAAAAAATATCTGATTACGGTGGAAAATTAGGATTTGCAGAATGGACAAATAAAAATATGCTTGTTATAGCACAAATTGAATCTGTCCCAGGATGGGATAATTTAGAAGAAATTTTAAGTGTAGAAGGTTTGTCTGGTATAACCGGGGGACCTAATGACTTAGCTGCTTCTATGGGAATCCCAGGTGAACCTGATAATCCTAAAAGACAAAAATTAACTTCGGATATAGAAAGTAAAGCTAGAGGGAAAAATAAATTAGTCCAAGATGACATAATGAGAACTTTGTCAATTCAAGAATTAATGATTGATAGTGGTAGGAAATTTATTTCTGAAGGTGATAAATAACAAATGAAAAAGATTTCTTTCATAAAATCAGGTGGAAAAGAACTAGCATTACATGGAGACTATTTAAGATTCAAAGACGATGAATCTATAAAAGACATAATAATCAGTAAAATCGTTTCTGTATCCATAGAAAACATTTCTGGACACTACATTAAATTATTTTGGGCAACTTTAGGTTTATTTTGTTCATTAATTTCTTGGTATTTTTTAGAAGAGAGCATTTTTAGCACAACTGTATCTATATTAAGTTTAATTGGAGGTATGATTTTTTTTGCAAGTTTTTTTATAATGGCTTCATATAATCAACTGACTATAAAAACATCAAGATTAGATATTACATTAGAATTCTCAAACTTTAATAGAATTAAGATATTAGAATTTAAGCAAAATTTATTAACTACAATTGCAATAAAAAACGGACTTCTGAAAAGTGTAGGTAAAAGAAAAAAGCTTCTAAAGTACTTAAAATCCAAAGATTTCGAAATGTACGAACAGCTTATTAAGCCCATTATTAATTCTAATTAAAATTTAGTTGAGGCTTAACATTTATTTCTGATGATTTAATAAAATTATTTTTTTTGTAATCAATCAACCCTCTACAAGCAATCATTAATCCATTATCAGTACAATGCTTTCTTTCTGGAAAAACAGAGTTGAGATTATTTTTTTGAAAATTTTCCCTAATAAATCCATTTGCAGCAACTCCCCCTGAAACTAATATGTTTTTACAATTATATTTTTCTGCTACATGAATTGATTTATTTATCAAAACATCAGATACAGAAACTTGAAAAGCATAAGCTACTTCTGAAATCTCTCTTTTTATATCATCATCGGAAATATTATCATTAGAGTAAATCTTTTCAAAAGCCATCTTTTTTGAAGCTGTTTTTAAACCACTAAAACTAAATTCTTCATCTTTATTCAGCCAGGCACGTGGAAGTTTATAATTTTGGGTTTTTGCTAACTTTGCCCATTTTTCAATAACTGGGCCACCAGGATAACCTAAACCAAGTATCCTTGAGACCTTATCAAAAGCCTCCCCTACAGCATCATCTCTTGTTTGACCGAGCAATTTATAAGAGTCATAATCATTCATTAATATTAACTCTGTATGCCCTCCAGAAATAAGTAAAGATATACAAGGGAAAACTTCGTTTAGGGAGTAATTAAATTTATTGTTTTCTATAAAACATGCAGCAATATGACCTTCAAGATGATTGACTCCTATCAAAGGAACATTCAATGATGTGGAAAGCCCTTTTGCAAAATTTAATCCTACCAAAAGTGAGCCTGCTAAACCTGGCCCATTTGTAACTGCAACTGCAGATAAATCATTAACGTTTATTTTTGCAACGTTCAATGCTTCATTTACAACTTTATGGATATTAACTAAATGAGCCCTAGAAGCTAATTCAGGAATTATTCCCCCATAAGGAGCATGAGTTTCAATTTGAGAAGCAACTACATCACTCAAAATATTGCCTTCTAGATCTAGTATTCCAGCTGCAGTTTCATCACATGAAGTTTCTATACCTAATATTGCCATTTTATTTATTTTTTATTTTACAAAAGCATTTTAAATATATATTAATTTCAAATAATTTAGTCTAATTAAAATATGGAGAAAAAAAGATTTACTAATAAAAAAAATTTATTCATTTTTGCCCTTCTGGGAATTTTCTTTTCTTTTTTTCAGCCTACTTGTGGTGCTTTCACTAGAGTCACAGATTCAGGAGACGGATGCCCTGACTGGCCAACTTGCTTTGGTTCATGGGTGCCTCCTTTAAATGATATAAATGCAATAATTGAGTGGAGCCATAGAACTTCAGGCGCATTATTTGGAATAGTTTCAATAATGCTCGTAGTTTTTTCATATTTAGTATACAAAAAATTCAATTTCACTGTAAAAATTTATTCACTTGCTCTTGTATTAATTATTATTGTTGGGGGCATAGGAGGTGCAGTAGTTTTATCAGAACTAAACCCTGCAATTAGAACTGTGCATTTAGCTGGAGCTCAATTAATAGCTGCATTAATGGTTACATCTTTTGTTTCTGAAAACATGAATCAAGTTAGTGTTAACAAAAAAATAAAAACACTATCATTAATCACAGGCTTTTTAGCAATAGCTTCTTTATTGTCTGGGGCTTATGCTGTTTGGCAAGGAGCAGGCGCAGTATGCTATAGATGGCCTTTATGCGATGATTATTTTATCCCTAGATACACCAATCAGTGGATACATATGACTCACAGATTGATTTCTTTGGGCTTATTAGTTCATATATTAAGATTATCTATTATTTTAATAAAATCTCATGCCGATTCAGCACTGGGAAGAATTGGTTATTTGTTACTTATTACAGGAATATTACAAACTCTTATTGGAGCATCTATACCAATTTCTGATTTTTCTGTTTGGTCTAGATCTATACACTTAGGTCTTGCAACAATGGTTTGGATGGTTACTGTGTTGATTATAATGGTTATTACAACAAAAAAACCTATAAATAAAAGTTAATGATTACAAATTTTAAAAATTATTTCCTTTTGACAAAACCTAGAGTTCTTACTTTATTAATTTTCACAAGTTTTGGAGGAGCATTTTTAGCAAAAGAAGGAGTTCCTAGCTTTTTTGAATGCCTTGGATTATTCATAGGTGGGTACTGTGCTTCAGGGGCAGCTGCTACATTAAACATGTATTTTGAAACAGATATTGATCGTGACATGGGAAGAACCAAAAACAGGCCTATTGCCGAAGGTAGCATTACTCATAAAAAAGCCCTAGCGTTTTCTATTTTTTTGGCGATTGTTTCTTTTATTTTTCTGTATTTTTTCAATAATCTTCTTGCAGCGTTTTTGGCTTTTGCAGGGGGGTTTTTTTATGTTGTAATTTACACGCTTTACCTTAAACGAAGAACAATTCAAAACATAGTAATTGGAGGGGCAGCTGGGGCATTCCCTCCTTTAGTTGGGTATGCAGCAATTAGTAATAATATAACCTTAGAAGCTTTTTATCTTTTCTTAATTGTTTTTTTCTGGACACCTCCTCATTTTTGGGCTTTAGCAATTATGATAAAAGATGATTACGAGAAGGCAAAAATACCAATGTTACCAGTAGTAAAAGGAGTAAAAAATGCTTCTTTACAAATTCTTCTATACAGCATTTTATTGCTTCTAATTACTATGCTCACTGTTACAGTGAGTGCAAGTTTAGGATGGATTTACGTGATAGGCTCTATAATTTTAGGAATGATTTTAATAATAAAATCTTACAAATTATATAAAAATTTAGATAGATCTTCGGCTGTTTCTACTTATACTTATTCGCTGCTTTATTTATTTCTTCTGGTAGTAGTAATAATGTTAGACAGTTCAATAAAATTCTTAGAAATTTAAGAATTTACTTGTTCCACTATCGATGCAAATCCTTGAGGTTCTCTAACTGCTAACTCAGCTAAAGACTTTCTGTCTATTTGAATGTTTTTTTGTGTCAAAAGATTCATAAATTTAGAATATGAAATTCCATTAGCTCTTGCTGCTGCGTTGATTCTGGTTATAGCCAATCTTCTCATAGACCTTTTTTTAAGATGCCTGTGTTTAGTAGAATAATTTAAGGCATGAGTTAGAGATTCTTTTGCAGCTCTAATTCTTGTTCTGCTAGCACCTCTATGACCTTTTACTTGTTTCAGTATGGATTTATGTTTTCTTTTGGTGGTCATCCCACCTTTTACTCTAGACATTTTTCTTAAACATTTCCTATATTAGATTTTTTATTTTATCTGAAATTCTAGTTGAATCTAGCTCAACTTTACCACCAAATAGTCTTTTTACTCTCTTAGCTTTCTTTCGCCTTAAATGGCTTTTAGGCCCTTTAGTACGAACTAATTTACCAGATCCAGTAACATGAAATCTTTTTTTAGCTGCTTTGTTAGTTTTTAATTTTGGCATTTTATTCTTTTTTATCTTTTTCTTTATTTTTCATAGTCCCAATAGGAAAGGCGGGTGAAACAACTAAACTCAAGGTTCTTCCTTCATTTGAAGGTCTTTTATCAAGCTTAGCCATATCTTTTACGCCTTCGGCTACTGATCTCAATACTTTCATAGCAAAATCAGGATGAGCAGCTTCTCTACCTCGTAACATAACTGCCACTCTAACTTTAGATCCATCATCAAGCAAAGATCTTACTTTTTTAATCTTCAACTCTACATCATGTTTGGAAGTTCCTGGTCTTAACCGTACTTCTCTTTGTGTTTGAGTTGTCTTGCTTTTATTTTTTTTGTCTCTCTTTGAAAGATTATATTTAAACTTTCCATAATCAAGTAACCTGCACACTGGAGGATCTTGATTGGGAGATACCTCTACAAGATCAAGCCCATTATCTATAGCCATTTGCATGGCTTCACTTGTTTTCAATATCTTAGAGTTTGATTGATCTTCACCAGAAATCAACCGAACAGAGCTAGACCTGATACGCTCATTAACTCTATATTCCTTTGCTATTTTATACTCCTATGTATCACGTTTTTTATTATAAAAAGTCTACTCATCTATAGTATCACAAGAAGAGTGTTGTTGATAAGAATAATTTTTTATTTATTATCAAATAATTATTTTTTTAATATTCTTGTGATAGGATTTTATTACAATTAATAAAAAAAAATCATCATAAATGAATAAAAAATTTCTAAACAATAGTATCACTTATGTTATAGCAGGTATTTTAATGATAGGTGCCTTTTATCTATTTTTGGGAAGGTCATTTGAAAGTACTCAAGAAAAAGATCTAGGGCATCTTGTTAGAATTTCAAAAAGTGCTGAAGGAACCGCATATCCAATAAATATAGAAGTCAATGGAGACAATCTAAAATATTCTAAAAATGGAGAAGTATTTAAAGCATCAAAAGAGCCCGGAACCAGTGTCTACGAAATAATGTCAGCGTCTGGAGTTGATCCTTCAGCTTACTCAGTTGTGGTAAAAAATGGAGGTGGGTTAGGAACAATTTTTTCTATTCTAATAGGATTATTACCTTTTATTTTAATGTTTGGTTTTTTATTTTTCATAATGAGACAAGCCCAAGGATCTGGAAATAGTGCTATGAACTTTGGAAAAAGTAGAGCAAAAATGTTTGTAGGAACTAAGGCAAACGTAACTTTTTTTGATGTTGCAGGTCTTCCTGAAGCAAAAGAAGAATTAGAAGAAGTTGTAGAATTTCTTAAATTCCCTGAAAGATTTACTTCTATAGGAGCTAAAATTCCATCAGGAGTTCTGCTTGTAGGTCCTCCAGGAACAGGAAAAACCTTAATAGCTAGAGCTGTTGCAGGTGAAGCAGGTGTCCCTTTCTTCTCAATTTCAGGATCTGAATTTGTTGAGATGTTTGTAGGTGTAGGTGCATCAAGGGTAAGAGATTTATTTTCACAAGCTAAACGGCACTCTCCTTGTATTATTTTCGTAGATGAAATAGACGCTGTTGGAAGACACAGAGGAGCTGGTTTAGGCGGAGGACATGATGAACGAGAGCAAACTTTAAATCAAATTTTAGTAGAGATGGATGGTTTTGATACAAACAATAATGTGATTGTGGTGGCTGCTACAAATAGACCTGATATCTTAGACCCTGCCCTTCTTAGACCCGGTAGGTTTGATAGAAGAATTACAATTGATAATCCTGATGTAAACGGACGAACAGAAATTCTTTCGGTTCATGCAAAAGGCAAGCCAATTGATAAAAAAGTTGATATGTCAACTATAGCAAAACAAACTCCTGGTTTTTCAGGTGCTGATCTTGCAAATTTAATTAATGAGTCCGCGTTACTCACAGCTCGAAGAAACTCTAAGACCATAGGTTTAGCAGATCTTACAGAGGCAATTGATAGAGTTTCAATGGGTCCTGCCAGAAAATCAAAAGTCATAAGTGAAAAAGAGAGAGAATTGGTTGCATTTCACGAAGCAGGACATGCCATCGTTTCTCATTTTATGCCTGAAGGTAAAAATGTAGGTAAAATAACAATTGTTTCAAGAGGGCATGCTGGAGGGTTTACAAGGTATGAGCAAGAAGATCAATCTTTGATGACAAAAAATGAGTTAGAGGCTATGATTGCTTCAATGATGGGAGGACGTGAAGCAGAATATATTACTCATAAAGGGGTGTTGACTACAGGAGCTTCAAACGACTTTGAACAAGCAACTAAAATAGCACGAGAAATGGTAATGAGATATGGAATGATTTCAGGATTACCGCAAAGGACTTATGGAAAGAAACAACAAGCAATTTTTCTTGGAAGAGAACAGAATGA
Source organism: Chloroflexota bacterium (assembly GCA_036164085.1). Taxonomy (GTDB): domain Bacteria; phylum Chloroflexota; class Dehalococcoidia; order Lucifugimonadales; family Lucifugimonadaceae; genus TMED-70. Next base: position 17,757 of record JAYZJV010000052.1, read on the forward strand.
AGAACAAGATTATTCTGAAGAAACTGCGGTAAAGATAGATAAAGAAATTTCTCTTCTATTAACCGAAGGTAAAAATAATGCAAATAAAATTCTAAAAAAGCAAAAAAAAGAATTGCATCTTTTAGCTGATGCTTTACTAAAATATGAAACATTAGATGCAGATCAATTTAAAGATCTAATGGAAGGAAATCCTTTAGATATTAAAGCCCCATCAAAAACTGTGTCTAATACAAAAGAAAAAGCAAATAACAAAAATCCTAAAACTAAAAAAGGATACCCTGAACCACAATCTTCATGAAACTTTTCGAAAACAAAGAATTAAAACTAGAAAAGTTTATATCAGGATCATTGAGTAATAACTCCTACTTAATACGTTCAAAAACTACAGATGATTGTTTTGTTATTGACGTCCCCGATAATCCAAGAGATCTAATAAATAAAATTCCTAGAAACAGAATTAAAAAATCAGAAAATTTAGAAAAGATAAAAATTCTAATAACTCACGGTCACTATGATCATATAGAGGGATTAGAATTGTTTAGCCAAAGATTAGGACTCTTAGATGTCAATATTGGATTTGTAGATGCAAATTATTTAAATTACCCAGGAAATGTAATAAGATTGCGAAATCAAAAAGAAATCAATATCCCAAATGTCAAAATAGATTTAATTTATACCCCAGGTCACACAGAAGGCTCTGTTTGCTATTATGCAGACTTTAAAGAAAAAAAGTTTTTATTCAGTGGAGATACACTTTTTCCAGGGGGCCCGGGTAAAACTACTGATTCTCAAAATTTTAAAAAAATTTATGATTCTATAAAAAACAAGATATATTCTTTACCAAAAGATACTATTATTTTACCTGGTCATGGCGAATCTATTACCCTAGAAGATTCAATCAATGAATTTAATAATTTCCAATATAAAAACTATATATTTGGTGATATTACGTGGCAAGACTAACAGAAAAAAAGTATTTTTCTGGGTTATATTTTTTTATATCAAGTATAATTTTTCTAATTTTTCTAAACGAATATATTCATTATTGTATTGAGTTTATATTAAAGAATAATCAGATAGAATTATTTGAATTTACCCTATATAGCATACTGATTCTTTTTCTTTATATTACTTTAGAATTTTTTCGTTTAAAAATACAAATATCTGTCATAAAAATCAGATTGTTTTTGGTTTGTATTTTATTATTTGCGATAATAAATTTTTCACTTATACCTAGTAATTTCAACTTATTAATTGAGATATTGATCATTGATTTAGGTGGAATATATATAATTTTTCAAATATGTACAAAATTTGATCAAAATCCTCTTAAATGGCTAGCCTTAAACAGTTTTAAATTAAAAGATTTTAAATATTTATTTTATTACTTTGCTGCTTGGCCTCTAATAATACTATGGGGGATAATTGTTGAATATTTAAATATTGAAGCTTTAAAAAATTCAAATTATTCTGATGAAATAGTGAATGCATTAAATAACAATTATTTATCCATATTCATACTTGCATGCATAATCGCTCCAATCTCTGAAGAAATAATGTTTAGAGGATTTCTTCTAAAAATTATAAAACAAAAATATAATATACGTATTGCAATAATTATAAACTCATTTTTGTTTGGAATTATTCATTTTGATCCAAGTGCTATTGTTCCTGCAACAATACTTGGGGGAGCTCTATCATTTATTAGAATTAAAACCAAAAGTGTATTTGCATCGATAATAATACATTCATTGCATAATCTTTTTGCCCTCGTACTAACATTTCAAGCATTATATTATAATGTAGTTTAGGAGAAAAAATTGATATCAAATGCCATTCAATCAAATAAAAAAACTTCTGTTATTCCTTTCATAACCTGCGGCTATCCAAATGTAGAAAATTTTGTGGATTTATTACTTTCTCTTGAGAAATCTGGTTCTACTATTATAGAAGTTGGAATGCCAAATAGCGATCCTTTAGCAGAAGGGTTAACTATTCAATATTCAAGTATGATTGCTTTAAAAAATGGAGTAAATACAAATATTTGCTTCGATATAATAAAAAAAGCAAGAAATAAAGGATTAAAAATCCCTGTGGTGCTTATGGGATATTACAACAATGTTATCGCATATGATACTGAAAAATTTTGCCAACAAGCAAAAGCCTCTGGGGTGAATGGGCTTATAATTGCAGATTTACCTGTATATGAATCAAAATCTATAGTAAATTATACAAAGAAAAATGATTTGTCCTATATTCCTTTACTGTCAGTTAATTCCTCAACAGCTATCATTGAAGAAGCAAGCAAATTAGCAACTGGGTATGTATACTGCATATCAGTTTTAGGGGTTACAGGTGAAAGAAAAGTTGTATTTGACAGAGTAAAAATTCTTGCAGAAATGGTAAAGAAATACACAGATGTTCCAGTAGCGGTAGGTTTTGGAGTTTCCAATAAATCAGATGTTATAGAAATAGGTAAATTTGCAGACGGGGCTATTGTTGGATCTGCACTTATAAATAAAATACGAGAATCAAAAGATGATAATATTGTTGATGTAGCTGGAAAGTTTATTTCTAGCCTAATTTAAATTTTTTTAAGAGGATTAAAGATGTTAGTTAGAGGAATCAGAGGTGCTACGACTGTTTTAGAAAACACTAAGGAAGAAATAGTCAAACATACAGCTGAATTGTTGGAACGAATGATTGATGAAAATAATATTGATTCAGAAAATATTGCATCAATAATATTTACCACTACTTCTGATGTGTTTAATGAATTCCCAGCTGTAGCTGCTAGAGAAATTCTTTCACTAAATTCTGTCCCTTTGCTAAATATGCAGGAAATAGATAATCCTAATGGTCTTAACAAATGTATAAGGATACTAATTCATTGGAATACTGACCTTAAACAAAAAGAAATCAAGCATGTCTATTTGAACGAAGCAACAATCTTAAGAACAGATTTAAAATAAATATGTGGGCAAAATAATAAAATTTAAGTTAGACTAGTTGATAGAGAATATAAAAATGAAAAAAAATTTTTACACATATTATTATTTTAGACGTTAGAGTCTTTGTTTAGTGTGTAAATTTATTCATTGATAAAGGGCTCAAAAAAAGAGCCTTTTTTTTGTTAAAAACTAATGAATTAAAGGGATAAAAAATGACAAATATAACAAATATAAATATAAAAGAATTATCAAAGTTACCTTCGCCAGATTTTTATATCAATAAGTTCCCTTCATCTAAAGAACAAACTTCTTTAGTTAAGGAGTCTAGGGAAACAATAGAAAATATAATCAAAGGTAAAGATAACAGGCTTCTATTATTGGTTGGCCCATGTTCCATTCATGATACCGTAGCGGGATTAGAATATGCTAAGAAATTAAAAGTATTAGCTGATAAAGTCAAAAAAAATATCTTTGTTGTTATGAGAGTTTATTTTGAAAAGCCTAGAACTACGGTAGGATGGAAAGGTCTCATAAATGATCCTGATTTAAATGGCACTTTTAACATCCCCAAAGGAATAGATATAGCAAGAGAGTTTTTATCAGAAGTTACAAAAATAGGCCTTCCTACAGCAACAGAATTTTTAGATCCATTTACTCCGCAATATATAGGAGATTTAGTTTCTTGGGGGGCTATAGGAGCAAGAACAGCTGAGAGTCAAACTCACAGACAAATGGCAAGTGGATTATCAATGCCTATAGGATTCAAAAATGGCACTGGAGGATCAGTGCAGTTAGCAATTGATGGAATGATTGCTTGTAACGGAGAGCATGCTTTTCTAGGAATAGATAATGAAGGCAAAACTTCAGTTGTTATAACAAAAGGGAATTCGGCTAATCACGTTATTCTTAGGGGAGGAGCCTCTGGAACTAACTATGATTCAAAATCAGTTAAGGAAGCACAAGAAATATTGAAGAATAATAATCTAGAACCGAACATAGTTGTTGATTGTTCACACGGAAACTCAAATAAAGACCATAATAGACAACCAATAGTTTTCAAAGATGTAATAGCCCAAAGATTATCTGGAAATGACAAAATTATTGGAATCATGTTGGAAAGCAACATCAATCCAGGTAATCAATCCTTAGGAAATAATATTGATGATCTTGATTATGGTGTTTCTATAACGGATAAGTGTGTCGGGTGGGAAAAAACTGAAGAAACGATAATGGATGCGAACAGCCTTCTTGATTAAAACAAAATGGATAATTCTTTTTTTGAAATAATTGAAAAATTGTCTAAAAATGTTTCTTATAGAGAAACATCATTATGTATAGGAACATTTGATGGCGTTCATAAAGGGCACCAAAAATTATTTGAAGAATTGTTAAAAGTTTCAAAAAAAAGAAATTTTTTATCATTAGCTTTTGTTTTTGAAAGCAGACCTAGAGAAATAATTAATAAAGATTCATTTAGACCGTACATTTTAACATTTCAAGATAGAATCAAGAAAATTAAAAGAAATAAACTTGATGAAATAATTAAAGTAAATTTTGATGATGAAATCAGGAACTTAACTTCTGAGGAATTTCTGAAATTATTACGTAAAAAAATCAACCTAAAATGTTTAGTTGTTAGTAAAAATACTAAAATTGGTAAGGATCAAAAAAGTGGTGATATTTTAAAAGAAATTTGTTCTAAATTAGAAATTGAGTTTTATTCAATAGACATGACTTCAAATTTTGAAAATTTGGTTTCATCATCAAACATTTTAGGTTTAATTAAAAATGGTGAAATGGAAAAAACAAATTCAATGTTAGGAGAAAATTTTTATTTAATTGGAAAAGTTGAGCAAGGAGACAAAATTGGAAGAACCATTGGTTTTCCTACAGCTAACTTGAGTGTTAAAGAAATAATTCAGTTACCAGGTGATGGGATATATGCTTCATTGGTTGAAATAGACAATAAAAATTATTTTGGGGCTTTATCAATTGGTACAAGGCCCGTTATTGAAAATGATGACTCAAGAAAAATTGAAGTTTATATAATAGACTTTAATAAAAATATTTATGGTAAAGAGATAAAAGTTTCAATAATCACTAAAATCAGAAATCAAACGAAATATAATTCAATAGAAGAACTAAAAATTCAAATAGAAAAAGATATTACTGAAATAAATAAAATACTACGTAATGGTAAATAAATTTAAAAATGTTATAGAAGAATTAAAATGGAGAGAATCTTTTAAAGATTTTACAACCGGTGCAGATAAAGAATTAATTAATGAAAAAATTACTTGTTATAACGGATTTGACCCCACAGCTAAAAGTCTTCACATAGGAAATTTAATTCCAATACTAGGACTTCAAAGGCTACAGAACTATGGACACACTCCCATTGTAATAATTGGTGGAGGAACCGGTATGATTGGAGATCCATCAGGAAGGTCAGATGAAAGGCAATTATTATCCATAGATCAAATAGAGGAAAATCTAGAGGGTATAAAAATACAATTAGAAAAATTTTTAGATTTTGATAATAAAACAAACCCTGCAAAAATAATAAATAACTCAGAATGGTTAAACAAAATAAACCTAATTGAATTTTTAAGAGAAACTGGAAAATTTTTCAATATTAATAATATGATGAATAAAGATTCGGTCAAAAATAGACTATCCAGAGATGAAGGGATTTCTTTTACTGAATTCTCATATCAATTACTCCAAGCTTATGACTTTCTTTATCTTTTTGAAAATTATGATTGTACTTTTCAAATGGGAGGTTCTGATCAATGGGGCAATATTGTTGCGGGAGTAGATTTGATTAGAAAAATAAATTCCAAAAAGAAAGCTCACGGAATTACTTACCCATTACTAACAACTTCTAGTGGTGAAAAATTTGGAAAAAGTGTTGATGGTGCTGTAACATTGGATCCAAATGTCACTATTCCATATAAGCTTTTTCAATATTTTTTCAATTCTTCTGATGAAGAGGTTATGGGTTACATAAAATTATTTACAAACATAGATCAAAAAGATTTTGAAGATTTAGATGCATCTTCTACTGAAGCTCCCTATAAAAGGGAGGCTCAAATGTATCTAGCAAAAGAAATCACTAAACTTGTCCACGGTGATGAAGGTCTAGGTGATGCGATTAGACAAACTGAAGGATTAAATAAGGGAAATTGGGAAGTATTAATTGAAAAAGATTACGAAGACCTGTATAAAAATTCAGATAAAACAAGTGATTTAAAAAGAAAAAAAATAGATTCAGGAATAACTATTCTGCAATTAACTGTTGACCATGGTCTTTGTAAATCACTTGGGGAATCAAAAAGACTAATTGATCAAGGTGGCATATCACTTAATGGTAAAAAAATAACTGACTCAGAACAAAAGATATCAGTTAAAGATTTAAAAGCAGATAAAGTAATAATAATTTCAAAAGGAAAGAAAACTCATAAGATAATAACTGTTGATTGAGAAAAATAGAAATTATTATTAGTATCTAATTATGAGTATGAAAAAAGAAAAACTTTTAATTGTTGATGGACATGCCATGGTTTTTAGAGCATGGTTTTCTATCCCTGAAAGACTAACTGCTAATAAAGTCGATACAAGAGGTGCTTACGGATTCATAAATACTTTAATAAAATCAATTAGAGAAAATGATATAACTCACATAGCTGTATGTTTTGATACAAAAGCTGCAACCTTTAGAGACGAAATTTTTCCAGAGTATAAAGCGCAAAGACCTCCTGTTGATCCCGATCTTCATAAACAAATACCTATTGCAAAAGAGTTATTAAATTCATTAGATATTCCAGTTTTTGAAAAAGATGGTTTTGAAGCTGATGATTTAGTAGGAACTATTAGTTCTGTTGCAAATAAAAATGAAATAGAATGCCTAATTTTAACTGGAGATGCTGATCAGCTCCAATTAGTAAATGATCAAACAAAAGTTCTTATGTATTCTGGGTTTGGTGATATAAGAATATATGATCGAGAAAAAGTAAAGGAAAGATATGATGGACTAGGTCCTGATTTTGTTGCAGAAATTAAAGCTTTAGAAGGAGACCCTTCCGATAATATTCCAGGTGTCCCAGGAATAGGTAAAAAAGCGGCTAGAACATTACTTTTAGAATTTGGTCATTTTGATGATTTATTCAAAAACATAGAAAATATAGAAAATATAGAGATCAGAGGAGCAAAAAGAATAAAAAACATCATGTCTGAAAATGTTGATGTTGCTAAAGAGTGCTTAAAGCTAACAAATATAGTAAAAACTGTGGACATTGATTTTGACATAAATAACTGTGAATTTTCTAACCATGATAAAGAAGAAATATTGAAAGTATTTGAAAGTTACGAACTAAGAAATAGTTTAAATAATTTAAAATCTATAATTGATTTCAATAATATGAACACAGAAACAACAATTCAAGAAAATAGTTTTCTAACAATCCCTGATGACAATTTCATACTGGTAAATGACTATGATAGTTTTGAAAAAATGTTAAATGATTTAAATAAATCAGAACATTTTTCTTTTGATACTGAAACAACGGGTTTAAATACTATTGATGATGAAATTATTGGAATATCTTTCTGTAATTCAGAAAAATTAGCTTGGTATCTTGTAATAAAACATGATAATCAGAAGGTTTTTTTTGACAAAGATGTTTTTGAAAAAATAAAAATTTTATTTGAAAATCCTAATATTTCTAAATCAGCCCATAATGCAAATTTTGATCTTATGGTTCTAAAGAATTTTGGAATAGAAGTAAATAATTTAAATTTTGACACAGTAATTGCAGCATCCTTATGCGATAAACGAAAAATAGGGCTAAAAAGTTTATCTGAGGAAATATTCAATATAAAAATGACGAATATTCAAGAACTAATAGGAACAGGTAAAAATCAAAAAAGTCTAAATCAAATTGATATTGAAAAGGTATATAAATATGCTGCAAATGATTCATTGATTACTTTTAAATTAAGAAATTTTTTCTTAAAAGAACTAAAAAAATATGATCAAGAGAGCCTTTTTTATAAAGTTGAAATCCCATTAATTAAAGAAATTATAGAAATGCAGTATAACGGTATCAACTTAGATGTAGGACTTTTAGAGTCAATGTCAAAAAAACTTGATATTGACTTAAGGGAAATAGAACAAAGGATTCATAATGTTTACCCAGAAAAGGAATTTAATTTAAATTCTGGGAAGCAACTATCAGAAATACTGGTTGGTGAACTTAATGCGCCGGCAATAAAAAAAACTAAAACAGGAATCTCTGTTGATGCAGAAGTTTTAGAAAGCTATACAAAAAATAAAAATCTTGATGATAGAGTTTTAGAAATTTCTTCAGGAATTCTGAAATACAGAGAATTATCAAAAATCAAATCAACATATGTAGATTCGCTTCCAAATTTAATAAGTAGCAAAACAAAAAAAATACATACTACTTTTAATCAAATAGGAACTTCAACTGGAAGATTATCTAGTCAAAATCCAAATGTACAAAATATTCCTGTTAGATCTAATATAGGTAGAGAGGTTAGATCTGCTTTTACTGTAGATTATAATAATAATTATCAAATGCTTTCAGTTGATTATTCTCAAATAGAACTAAGGGTACTCGCTCACTTATCAAAGGAAGAAAACTTAGTAAAAGCATTTGTAGATGGGGAAGACATTCACAATTCAACTGCAAAATTAATGTATGAAACAAGTGAAGTGTCTGATGAACAAAGAAGAATTGCAAAAATACTTAATTTTGGAGTGTTGTATGGCTTAGGCCCTCATGGAGTTTCTCAGCAAACAGATTTAAGTAGAGAACAAGGTAAAGAATTTATAGATTTATATTTTGGTAAATACCCTGGTATTAAAGATTTCCAAAAACTTCAAGTTGAGACTTCAAAAAGAAAAGGGTATTCACAAACTTTACTAGGCAGAAGAAGATATTTGGATGACATCAACTCTCCAAATGCACGAATAAGAGGATTTGCAGAACGAGTTGCGATAAATATGCCAATACAAGGTACAGCAGCCGAAATAATTAAGGTAGCTATGATTCAATTAGGGGAAGAAATCAGAAAACAGAGTATGAATTCAAAAATGCTTATTCAAGTTCATGACGAATTGATTTTTGAAGTAGCTCCAGGGGAATTAATGGAATTAGGAGCATTGATTAATGAAGTCATGCCTAATGCTATAAAATTGAATGTTCCAGTTCTTGTAGATATAAAAACTGGCCCTACTTGGGGTAGTTTGGAATGATAGTTATATATTAATTGTAAATTCCATCAAAGAGACAATCAAAAAAAAATACCTTTTTATTATCAAATAAGTAGTGTCGTAATATATAATTAGATAGTGTTTTTCAAAAATGGAGGGGTGGCTGAGCGGCTGAAAGCGTCTGTCTTGAAAACAGGAGTATCCGTAAGGGTACCGCAGGTTCGAATCCTGTCCCCTCCGCCACTTTGATCACTCATTCTCCTTTATCCATTCTCTTTCTAAATTACTAATTTGATCATTTATTAGTTCATATTTTTTAGATAAAGAAGACAAAAGTTCAAATTTATCTAGGTTTTCTGGAATGCTCATCTTTTTTTCTAGATCTTCTTTTTTAATAACAAGTTTATTAATATCTTTTTCTATTTTTTTTATTTTTTTGTCGTATGTTTGTTTTATGTTTTTCTTTTTATTTTTTTTAGGTTCAAATTGATCTTTTACAAAAAGTTTATAATTATACAAATCATCAAAAAACGGTTCAACTTTACCTTCACTAACAATTAAAATTTGATCAGTTACTTTTTCTATAATATCGTTATCATGACTTACTAAAATAACAGCTCCTTCAAATTCGTTTAAGGAATTTATTAAAGATATCCTTGAATCAATATCTAAATGGTTTGTAGGTTCATCTAATAATAGAAGATCTGGTGAGTGATAACTCATAATACAAAATAATAATCTAGTTTTTTCTCCACCAGATAATTTCTCTACTTTCGTTTCTGATTTTTCTTTATCAAATCCAAATCTGCCTAAAACTCCTCTTATAAATAAATTTGGTTGCTCTTCATCTAATTCTGAAAGTGTTTCATATGCTGTTTTGTTTATATCTAATTCATCTGTTTGGTGTTGTGCAAAATATCCTATTTTCAAGTTTTTGTTTCTTATAATTTGTCCGCCTAAAGGCTTAATTTTTCCTGAAATTAATTTGATGAGAGTAGATTTACCATTACCATTTGCACCGACTAAAGCAATTCTAGAATCATTAGAAATGCTTAAATTTATATCTTTCAAAATGGATATATTGTTATATCCTGCATCTGCATGATTAATAAGCAACATAGAAGATCCTAAATTTTTTGGTTTAGGAAAGGTGAAATTTATAGCTCTTTCAGATATAACTGCATCAACTAAGTCTAATTTTTCTAAAGCTCTCAATCTGCTTTGAGCTTGTTTGGCTTTGGTAGCTTTAGCACCAAATTTATTTACATATTTTAAGACATTATTTTTAAATATTTGTTGTTTTTTATGCAAAGCATCTTGAGCAAGATTTTTTTTAGCAAGTTGTGATTCAAATTGATCATAATTTCCAGTGTATAAATTTAATCTGAGATTTTCGATGTGCAATATATGATCCACTGTATTATTCAAAACTTGTCTGTCGTGGCTTATCATAATAAATGTTCCTGTAAAATCTCTTAGAAAATTTTCAAACCAAACTACACTTTCAAAATCTAAATGATTAGTTGGCTCATCAAGTAATAACAAATCAGGATTAGAGTATAAAGATGCCGCTAATCCAACTCTATTCCTCCATCCTCCAGATAATTCACTAAGTTTTTTAGAATGCTCACTTTTATGAAATCCTAATCCTGACAATATATATGAAGCTTTCCAGTCATTTTTAAATGCATCTAAATCTTCTAAAATTGTTGAAAGTTCCATAATTCTATTTTGATCTTCCGAGGATTCGAATTCATTAATTAGATTTTGGACTTCAGTATCACTTGATTTTACATATTCTAAAATTGATAGATCACTCTTAGAAATTTCTTGTTGTAATAGTGAAAGTTTTTTTCCTTTTTGAATATTTATTGAACCCTCATCTAGTCCTAAGGATTTATTAATAAGGTTAAATAAAGTTGTTTTACCTATACCGTTTTTCCCAACCAATCCCACATGATAACCATTTGGAATTTTGAATGAAGCATCTTCAAAAAGTTTTCTATGAGAAATAGAATAGGAAATTTTATTTACTTCTAGCATTTATTTTTATGAAATTATAGTTATTTATCATTGGTATCAATATCTTTTAAATGAAGATTTAAAGATTTTGTAGCAATTCCTATTTCTATTATGAATAAAATTATTGCAAGCATAAGTAAAGTTAAAACTATTCCAAAAAATAATTCTGATAAGCTTTGATGGCCCATATAAATAGCAAATACTGTAAATAAATTTGCTAGAAAGCTCATACTGGCTAATGTTTGATTTACCTGAATTATCTTAAGCCTAGTTTTCAAGGTAGATATTTCTCCAAGCATTCTTTTAGCTCTCAAATCATCTAAATCTATATTGGAAGCATATTCATCATGTATCTTTCTTATCAATTCAGAAACTACTGTAAATCTATTCCCAAAAGACAACATAAGAAAAGGAATTGCTGGAAGCATTAAGGCTGCGGTAGTTAAATCTAAAATCATTTTTCTAATTTGAACGTTTCAAAAAAATTAAGAGTTTTGGTAAGACTATTTTTCTTTTTTTGCCAAATAGTTATTGATCAATTGTAGAATAATTAACCAAACAGCAGTTGAGCCAAAAACTATAATTAAAGCCCAAAAAGCTTCCATGTTTATCTCCTAGTAATCTTACTTAATAATGTAATGATATTACATTATGATTGATAGCGTCTCTAGTATTAGCAAACATTTTTGATAAATTATTTTCCCAATAATTTTATATAAAAAATAGAAATTCTGCTAAAAAACTATTATGAATTTTGTAAATATAGGATTTAATTAGATAGTTACTTATTTAAAATTTAGTTCCTAATGAATTTACACGAATATCAATCTAGAGATCTTCTTGGTCAATACAATATCAATTTTCCTAAAGGAGAAGTGGGTTCTTCTTCAAGTGAAATATATGAAATTGTGAAAAAATTTAACAGTGAAGTAGTTGTTAAAGCACAAATTCATTCAGGTGGAAGAGGTAAAGCTGGCGGAGTTAAACTTTGCAAAACACCAGAAGATGCAAAAAAATTTGCAAGTGAATTGATCGGAAAAAGAATAATAACTAATCAAACTGATTCTGATGGAGTCATAGTAGAAAAATTATTAGTTACTGAGCTGACAAATATAAAAAAAGAAATTTATCTTTCAATAATCATAGATCCAGACTTTGAAAGTCCAGTAATGATTGCTTCATCTGAAGGAGGAATGGATATTGAAAAGGTAGCTGAAGATTCTCCTGAAAAAATAATAAAAATAGTTTTTGATTCAGTTTTAGGTTTAAAGCCTTATGAAATCAGGAGAGTAACTAATTCTTTAGGAATTCCTAAAAATTCAATCGCTGAATTCTATAATTTAGTTAAAAATCTTTATAAAGCATTTATAGAAACTGACAGTACCCTAATTGAGATAAATCCACTCGTTATTGATGAAAATGAAAATTTGATCCCTTTGGATTGCAAAATAAATATAGATGACGATAGTCAATTTAGACAAAAAGCTCTTTTTGAATTAAGAGATAAAAAACAAGAAAATCCTATGGAAACAAGAGCAAAAGACTTTGATATAGCATATGTGAAATTAGACAAAGGAAATGTTGGCTGTTTAGTAAATGGAGCCGGCTTAGCTATGGCAACTATGGACGTTACTACAAAATCCGGATGTTTCCCTGCAAACTTTTTGGACGTCGGGGGGTCTACTGACAAGGAAAAAATCAAAGAAGCATTTAGAATCCTTGTTTCAGACAAAAAAGTTGAGTACTTACTTATCAATTTATTTGCAGGTATAGCAAGGGCTGACTTGATAGCAGAAGGTGTGGTAGAAGCTGCTAAAGAAACTTCTTTCACTTTACCTATTATTGTATGTATGCGAGGCACAAATTCAGATATTGGGTTTAAGATTTTTAATGATTCAAATTTGGATATACATATTGCTAACAATTTAGGAGATGCTGCTGAACTTTTAACTTCAGTTAGCAATAGTGATTAGAATGTTATTAGATAAAAACACAAAAGTTTTAGTTCAAGGTCTTGGAAAAGATGGAAGTTTCCAAGCAAAAAAATCAATAGAATATGGTACTAATGTAGTTGCTTGTGTACATCCGAATAGGAAAGGTATGTTTTTTGAAAACAAAATACCTTATTTTGAAACAGTTAATGAGGCTATAAATGAAACAGGAGCAAATGCAGGTGTTATATATGTTCCTGCACCATTTGCTATTGATGCCATAATCGAACAAATAGATGCAGGTTTAGATTTAATTGTTTGTATCACTGAGGGAATACCTATTCACGATATGGTAAAAGTAAAAAGTTACCTAAAAGGCAAAAAAACCAAATTAATTGGGCCTAATTGTCCAGGAATAATATCTCCTGAATTAAAAATAAAAATAGGAATAATTCCTGGTGATATTTGTAATATTGGAAATGTGGGGGTAGTTTCCAGATCAGGGACTCTTACTTATGAAGCAATTTCTCAAATAGGAGATGCCGGTTTTGGACAGTCTTTATGTATTGGTATTGGTGGAGATCCAATTCATGGTACAAGTTTTATAGATGCTCTTGAATTTTTTGAGCAAGATAAAAACACAAACTCCATTGTTTTAATTGGAGAAATCGGAGGAACAAAAGAACAACAAGCAGCTGAATTTATTAAGAAAAATATCAGTAAACCAGTAGTATTCACTATTGCTGGCACTACTGCCCCAAAAGGAAAAAGAATGGGGCATGCAGGAGCTGTAATAAGTGGAAAAATGGGATTAGCAAGTGAAAAGATAAAAGAATTAGAAAAATCAGGTGCGCATTATGCTGATGACCCATCTAAAATCGGAGAAACATTAAAAAAATTAATCTGATTTATCTTTTTGAGTTTTTTTTTCATTCTCTTCTAATCTTCCTGTTATCTCAAAATTTTCCCATTTGTCAGATTTATTTTTATTGATTTTTTTATAAAGATTATCTCTGTTAATTCTTTTTATTTTCTTGTAATATTCTTCATCATCCATATTTACCTCTTAGTAAATTATACTGAATAGCCAACAGATCCATCGGTCCTCATTGGAATATTCTGTTGAAGCCTTGTTTCAAATTTTTGTTTTTTAAGTACTTCAAAATCTGCATTTATACCTATTCCTATACAATCAGGCACACTTATATATCCTTTTTTTCTTATCCAATCAGTTTTTATTAAATTATTTATAGGAGCTTCGTCTATTGTAGAAAATTCTTGAGTAATGAAGTTTGGAATTGATGTATCAATATTACAAGCTGCGGCAGTTATCACAGGGCCTAAGTAATTATGAGTTACTACAGCTGAATGATAAGATTCTGCAATAGCCGCAATTTTTTTTACGTGAGTAATTCCACCAGCTAAGCCAACGTCAGGCCTTGCATATTGACTGCCTCCAATTTCATACATTTCTCTAAACTCCCAAATGGAATGCATTCTTTCACCATTAGCCATTGGCAATGAAATTTTTTTTGCTATTTCTGATTGTGATTTTATTGAGTCAATTTGTATGGGATCCTCATAAAAAAGAGGATGGAATTCAAATAGTTCTTCTGCCAAAGCAATGGCATTCATAGGAGTTAATTTTCTATGAATTTCCAAAATAATATCAACTTCTATTCCAGCTCCTTCTCTAAGGGCTGCAACATTATCTTTTGTTTCTTTTATTAGTTGAGATAAGGACATAGATTCATATCCATCTGGAAGAGGATCGATTTTTATTGCAGTGAAACCTTCTTTCACCGCATCAATTGCATTTAATCGCAATCCTTCAGCTGTAGTGCCTTGATCAGCTGCATCTGGTCTATCACTTCCCATAAGAAGATGAAGTCTAATCTTATCCCTAAGTTTTCCTCCCAAAAGTTGCCAAACAGGTGCTGAATAAAACTTACCTTTAATATCCCATAAAGCTATATCAATAGCACTAATTGCTGCAGTTAATATAGAACCCCTAAAAGGTCCCATTCTATAAAGATATTGCCAGTGATGTTCAATTTTAAGTGGATCTTGACCTATTAAATAATCTTCAAAATTAGAAATAATTGAATGAGTTGCTTCCATGTATCCCCAACAAGCGGACTGACCTATTCCTTCAAAACCATTGTCTGTAATAATTCTTACAAAATGACTATTTCCTGACAAAATAGACTCAACTTTTTCTATTTTCATTTTTTGATTCCTTAATATTTTTTTTTAAACTATCATATTTATTTTTTTTATTAATAGGATAGGGTAATATTTCATTGAATCTAATAGTAATTGTTAATAAATGTACAAAGAATCATATATCCATACTAATGATGTGGCCATTAATTTAGCTTACAGAGAAAATTCTAAAGCTAAAGTTAATATTTTTTTTGTTCATGGCTTTTTAGAACGTTGGCAATCTTGGATACAAATAATGGACTTGATTCCAAAAAATTATAATGTTTTTTCTGTAGATTTGAGAGGATTTGGGAGATCAGGTAGAACATTAGACAACCACAAAAGGTCAACTTGGGCAAAAGATATTTCTGAAGTTATAAAAATATTAAATTTAAAGAATACTTTTATGGTAGGCCATTCTTTGGGAGGACCAATAGTTTCTGCTGTTGCTGAGTATAATAAAGAGCAAATTTCTGGAGTTATACTAGAAGACCCTTTTTTAGGATCTCAACCAGTAGATAAAACTGGAAGAGCTAGTAGAGGGAAGTTAGTTGCTGAAACAATAGATGAATCTAAAAATCTAGAAGAAGCGATCAAAAGCTTAATAAAACTTAGGCCTGATTGGAGGAATGATATTCCGATAGAAATAGCTACTGCTAGAAAGTTAACGGATAATTATTTATTAGAAGTTCCGAGAAAATTCAAAGATGATTTTTCTATAGAAGAAATATATAAAAAAGTAAATTGTAGAATAATATTAAATCATTCAAATCCAGATTTTGGCGGGATAAATTCAGTAGAAAAATTAGAAAAACTCAATAAATTAAATCCTAAAATTGAAATACTAAAATGGGAAAAATCTGGTCATAATATTCATAGAGATTTTCCAAAGGAGTTTTCAGAAGCTTTAATTAGTTATATAGAAGCATGAAAAACTATCTTGATATAAATAATAAAAAAATTTCATATGAAAAAAGTGGAATTGGTAGCCCTATTATTTTTCTTCATGGTATCACTAGTTCTTCAAATACATGGAATGAAATTGAAAAAGCGGTAAGTAAAATAAGAACTGTATATAAGATAGATTTCAGAGGGCACGGATATTCAGACCATTTTAATAGTTATAAATGGTCTGAATATACTCAAGATATAAAATATTTCATCCATGAAGTTATCGATTCTCCCGTAGAAATATTAGGGCACTCTTTAGGTGCTTGCATTGCTTCACAAGTAGCAGAAGCATGTCAAAAAATTGTTAAAAGTATTATTCTAGAAGATCCTCCTTTTTTTCACCATAGAAGAATGGGAATAGAAGGCATTCATAAAAGATTTAAATATAACTTATCATTAGCAAAATCATACAATTCAAAAGAAGAAATTTTAAAAATTTTCAAAGAAAACTCAAAATTATCAAATGTGAAAAATTTGAGCAATATTGCATCAAACTTAAGTCATCTTGATTATAAAGTTTTAGAACAAACAATTGATGGATCAGCTCTAAAAGATTTCAACTCTGAGCAAATAATCAAAAATATCTCAAACATAAAAACACTTTTATTAGTAGGAAATGAAAAAAAAACAGGTGAAGTAATCATCAAGAAAGAAATTGATTATATAAAGAAAAATATAAAGAATTTAAGCATTAAAAATTTTGATTGTGGCCATAATATCCACGAAGAAAAAACTAAAGAATACAAAGAAACAATTATAAATTTTCTAAAGTGATGGAAATGTATAAAATGTTTGGATTAAAATAATACATATCAACGTAAAGATCCCAGCAATAATATCATCGCCCAAAACTCCGTAAGCTTTAGGTAATTTCTCAAATAAATTTATTGGAAAAGGTTTGAAAATATCAAAAAATCTGAAAATAAAAAAAGAAATTACTAAAGCTGTAAAATTAAAATCGATAAATATCATTGGTATAAACATACCTACCCACTCATCAAAAACAACATGATGAGGATCAGGATTATCTTCTGTAATTGTCCTATTAATAGTAAAAATACCTATTGGTAAATAAAGAAATAATATTATTAAATTAATGACAAAAAAAATATTCGTACTCAAATCAAAAATATCTACTAAAAGATACTTTGAAAAAATAAAATATATCAAACAAACTAAAGCAGCCCAGCTTCCTCCTCCTCTTAAGGGGAAATAACCAATAAAAAAAACGGTTGAAATAAGATTTGATATGGAGCTATATTTCTTATTATTCATAATTATTAAATATTATTAATCCAAGATATTGAATCTAAAGTATTTTTAGACGGTTTATACTCACAACCAACCCATCCTTCATACTCTATTTCATCAAGTATCTGAAAAATTTTAGAATAATTTATTTCTCCTGTACCAGGCTCGTTTCTTCCAGGATTATCTGCAATTTGAATATGTCCAATTTTATTTATAAGTTTTGATATTGTTCTTACTAAATCCCCTTCCATAATTTGCATATGATAAACATCATAAAGAAGATAAGCATTCTTATGATTTAATTTTTCTAACAATTCAATCCCTTGAGTTGATGTGTTTATAAAAAAACCTGGTTGATCAACAATGTTAATAGGTTCTATAAGTGCCATGATATTTTTTTCTGATAATTTTTTGGAGGCAATTTTTTGATTATGAATTAATGTTTGATATATTTCTTCATCATCAAACCCTTCAGGTTTTGTGCCTATTCCAGTATTTATACCTAAACAACCTAGACTTGAAGCATATCTTAATCCTAAATCTAATCTTTCTAAAAAAAGATCTTTTCTGTCTGGTCTTAATGCAATATTTGCTAAATTAGTATCAGGATCCATCACTGGAAGATTGATAATAACATGCTTCAAATTATATTTCTCGAGTTTCTCATTTATTTGGTCAATTTCAAGAGAATAAGGGGCTTGTAACTCAACTCCCTTAAACCCCGCTTTTGCTGCTTGTTCGTACCTGTCAATCAGATCATATTCATTGAACATAAACTGTAGATTTGCTTCTAATTTAACCATTTTATTCCGTTAGTTTTTTAATCCAATCTAATCCATCTTCCGTAGAATTCAAAGGACTATATTCACAACCAATCCATCCATCATAGTTTTCTGATAAAAACGAAAAAATATTTTTGTAATTTATTTCACCTGTTCCAGGTTCATTTCTTCCAGGATTATCAGCAATTTGAATATGCCCAATTTGAGATTTATTATTTTGAAAAGTTCTTATTAGATCACCTTCCATTATCTGCATGTGATACATATCAAATTGAATTTTTACATTATCTTTATTCACTGAATCAACTATTTGTTTGCAATGATTTGTTGATGAAACAAAATAGTTCGGAGCATCAATTAAATTTAGTGCTTCTACTAAAACATTAATCCCTTTATCCTTTGTTTGTTCAGAGGCATAAATTAAATTTTCAATCAGAGTTTCATTCAATTCATTAGCAGTAAATTTACCATTATCAATTCCAACAAGAACTGTAAGTCTTTTACATCCTAATATATCCGCATATTCTACAGCCTGATGTACCCCTTCTTGAAATTCAGATTTTCTATCAGGAAATATAGCTATTCCTCTATCTCCTCCTGCAAAATCGCCAGCAGGGAAATCAAATAATATTTGTTCTAAGCTATTATTAACTAATTCATTTTTTATATCTTCTTTTTTGAAATCATATGGAAATAAATACTCAACACCTTTAAATCCAAACTCAGAAGCTGATTTAAACCTCTTCATAAAATCTTTTTCTGTATAAAGCATTGATAAATTTGCTGCAAAATTAATCACCATCATTCTCCTTCTTTTATTAAATTTGGTTGAATTTTAGAAAAGTTAGTTTCCTCTTCAAATATTTTCGCAATTCGCAATACATTTAAGTCATCCAACTTTTTACCTACTATTTGTATTCCTGTAGGGAGTCCTTTTATGAATCCTCCTGGAATACTTATGCTTGGGCATCCTGTAGCTGTTATTGCATAACAAAGTCCCATCCAATCAATATATGTTTCAAGCTCTACTCCGTCAATTTCTTTAACGTACTCAATGTTTTTATCGAAGGGCAAAACACTAGTCGAAGGCAAAACAAGAAAATCATATTTTTCAAAAAATTCTGCGATATTTTGATCTATAATTGATCTTTGAGATTCAGCAAGCGCAAGATCTGATGCTTTTAATTCAAGCCCTTTCTCTACATTCCAAATTATGGTATCTTTCATAAGATTTCTATTTTTTACAATGTGCTCTTTGTGAGCATCAGCAAATGTATAGGCCCTATAGGTTTGAAAAACATTATCAACATTCTCTAGGTTAGGAAAGGATTCTTCCATAATAAATCCTATTTTGGAAAAAATTTCAATTGAACTACTAAAGGCTTCTTTTATTTCTTGGCTAACAGGATAAATTCCAAGATTATGAGTAAAAGCAATTTTTATTTTCTTTGGATCAGGCAACTTGATGTCAAGGAATCTTTCTGAAGGTTCATTAATACTGTTACCTATTCGGTTGTCATATCCTGCCATGCAAGATAAAAGGATAGATAAATCATCTATATTTCTAGCCATAGGACCATTAACACTCATCATATTATATGTAATATCCGCGGGTAGTTGCGGAATTGTACCTATAGAAGTTCTAAATCCTACAACATTATTCCAAGCTGCTGGGTTTCTTAATGATCCTCCCATATCACTTCCTTGAGCCATAGGTACCATTCTCATAGCCAATGCAACTCCAGCCCCTCCACTGGATCCACCTGCAGTTTTAGAAAGATCATAAGGATTAAATGTAGTTTTGAATACGTCATTGAATGTATGGGAACCTGCTCCGAACTCTGGAACATTGCTTTTTCCAAGTATTAAAGCCCTTGATTCTTTTATTTTTTGTACAACCAGATCATCTTCTTCAGGAACAAAATCTGAATAAATTCTTGAACCCATTGTTGTGCGTATTCCTGCAGTTTTATTTAAATCTTTTATAAGAACAGGAATTCCTGATAATGGCTTATTGTAATCTTTATTTTTATCAATTTTTCTTGCATTTTCTAATGCAAGTTCAGGAGTAAATGTACATACTGCATTGGTTTTAGAATCAAATTTTTCAATTTGATCTATATGCACAGAAACTAACTCTTCAGAATTAATTTTTCCTGAGGAAATCAATTCTTTCATTTCTTTGATTTTAAGATTTAATATTTTATTCTTTTCTGAATTTGAAAAATTATTCATTTACCACCATACTTTTCCATCAATATCATTGGATATCTCTGAAAATTCCTTCTCATAAATTCCACTTGATAGATATTTCCAACCACCATCAGCAAATATAGTAACTATCACAGAATTTTCAAGTCGTTTAGACAATTTCACACATGTAGCCAAAGTTGCTCCAGAAGAAACACCTACAAATAAACCATGTGATTCCATAATTTTTTTTGTCCAAAAAAAAGATTCTTCTGCTTCAACCATTATCCTTCCATCTAATTTATCTAAATCTAAAATTGGAGGGATATAACCGTGTTCTATTGATCTTAATCCTTGTACTACATCATCTGGATGAGGAGCAGTTGCAATAACCTTAACCGAATCATTAAATTCCTTTAGCCTTTTTCCTACACCCATTAATGTTCCACCTGTTCCTAGACCTGCTACAAAATGAGTAATGTCAGGCATTTGTTTGATTATTTCTAACCCAGTAGTATAGTAATGAGCCTTTATACTCGCTTGATTCCCATATTGAAATGGCATGAAATATTCAGGATTTTCATGTGAAATCTTTTGTGCAAGTTTAATCGATCCATTAGTTCCTTCTTTGCCTTCAGAAAAAATTATATCTGCTCCAAAAGATTTTAAGAGAGAAATTCTTTCTTGACTTACAGAATCAGGCATAACTGCTATCATTTTATAACCTTTAATTCTCGCGATCATTGCAAGACCAATACCTGTATTTCCTGATGTAGGCTCAATAATAGTTTGTCCTTTTGACAATTTGCCTGTTTTCTCAGCATCAAAAATCAAACATTTAGCAACTCTATCTTTTATTGAGCCTGTAGGGTTCTCAGCCTCAATTTTTGCATAAATTTTTACAGAATCATTTTCACTCAACGAAGACAAATCTATTAAGCTTGTATTTCCAATATTCTTTAGTTGTCCAGTACTAAAATTATCAATGTTCAATTTTGTTTCCATAAACTAGCTAACGACTTTGACACCACAAAATATCTCATAATCAATGAGCTCTGTTACTTCAGGGTTATTTCCACATAATTTACAATCTGGATTTTGTCTGATTTTGATTTCTCTAAATTCCATTCCAAGAGCTTCTATAAGCAACATTCTTCCTGCAAGCGGTTCGCCAACACCTAAAATCAACTTAATTGTTTCTAATGCCTGAATTGAACCAACTAAACCAGGAAGTGCACCTATTACCCCTGCTTCTGCACAACTTGGAACTTCACCTGGAGGAGGTGGATCTGGGAAAATACACCTATAGCACCCTTTTCCAGGAATATAAGTAGTAGCTTGACCATCAAAAATCAATATAGCTCCGTCGACTAATGGTTTATTTAGTAAAAAGGCAGCATCATTGACTAAATATCTAGTAGCAAAATTGTCAGCTCCATTAATAATTATGTCGTAATTTTTCATTATTTCGAAAGCATTAGATGAATTTATTGGCTCTTCATGAATAGTTACATTCACATCAGGGTTATGAGCTAGTAATGTTTCTTTTGCGGATTCTACTTTCCGTTTACCAACGTCAGATTCAGTGTGTAGAATTTGTCTCTGAAGATTTGATACATCCACTACATCAAAATCTACTATACCAATATTTCCAACTCCGGCTAAAGCTAAATACAAAGAAACAGGAGAGCCTAATCCTCCTGCCCCTATAATCAAAACTTTTGAATCTAAAAGAGCTCTTTGGCCTCTGCTTCCTACATTAGGCATTATAAGATGCCTACTATATCTTTCCACTTGTGATGGATTTAATGGTGTTATTGACATTTTTTTCTCCAAAATATTATTAAAAAAAAACCCCCTAATTTGGGGGTTCGAACAATTATTAAACTAAATTATCAATAGTTCGAACACTCGCTATTGCAACAGTAGAATAAAATTGTATTTAAATAATTCATAAATTCATTATATATAAAAAAGATAAGATTGATATTGATTAAATTAGAAATAAATATAAAAATACAATCATAAAATTTATATTCTGGGAGTAAATATATGCCATCTGGACAACGACTTGAAGGAAAAGTAGCAATAGTTACAGGTGCTGGAACTAGAGGAGAAATACCAGGAACAGGACAGGCTGCAGCAATATTAATGGCACAAGAAGGTGCAAAAATTTTACTTTGTGATATCGATATAGAAAGAGCTGAAGAAACTTTAGAAGTTATAGAAAAAGATGGTGGAATCGGGAAGATTTTTATAGGAGATGTTACTTCTGAAAAAGATTGTGAATCTATGATAAATGAAGCAGTTAAACAATTTGGGAAACTAGATATTCTATTTAACAATGTAGGTGGGCCTGGTGGTGGAATGGTTACAGAAATTGAAGAGGAAGATTGGCATAGATCAATAGATCTGAATATCAAAAGTGCTGTAATGGGTTCAAAATATGCTATCCCTGCTATGGAAAAATCAGGAGGTGGATCAATCATAAATGTCTCTTCAATCGATGGGACTCAAGCAGGATCTACTAGAAATGTTCCTTATTCAATCTCCAAGGCAGCTATTTCTCATCTTTCTAGAATTATGGCCGTGCATCATGGTAGGCAAAATATTAGAGTTAATTGTGTAGCTCCAGGGCACGTATATGGAGCTTTCCCAAACAGATTTAAGAAAATGGATGAAGATTGGAGAGATCTACGAAGAAAAGCTGGTCCTTTGGGTACTGAAGGTACTGCATGGGATGTAGGTTGGGCTGTTGTATATTTGGCTAGTGATGAGGCAAAATGGATAACTGGAGTAGTTCTTCCTGTAGATGCAGGTGTTCAAGCTGCTTCTCCATTATCTATGTGGGATGACCTTAACGAAGCAGGTGGCCCTAGAAAAAACAACGAATATTAAATTTTATATATTGATTCAGCATTTTTGAAAAAAAACGCTTCTTTTTCATCTTTAGATAGGTTTTTTGTAATCTCTTTATATGAATCTATAACCTTAGAATAATCGCTATATAAACTATCTACAGGCCAATTAGTTGCAAAAATAGTTCTAGAAATTCCAAATAACTCCATACATGTATCAACATAAGGAGTAATTGAGTCTATAGTCCAGGTATGATCTCCCATTCCAAGTCCTGATATTTTACAAATAATATTTTCTATTTTTGAAATTTTAGTCATTCCATTTTTCCAATTCTCAAAATATTCTTTCGTACGAAAATCTGGATTCCCCGCATGATCCAAAACTATCTTTATATTTGGAAAAGTTTTTGCCAGATCGGCAAGCTTTTCCATCTCATCCCATCTAGCAGCGATACTAGAAATAAGTCCATATTCTTCTTGTAATTTAAATCCTCTTCTAAAATCTTCATTTATTAAATAATCCCCATAAGAAAAATCTCTTATGCCCTTAAAATGTTTGAATTCTAGATGTCTTTCTATAACTTTTCTTGCATCAAGAGCCCTTAAATCAACATGCCCCACTATTGCATTAGGGATTCCTGTTTCTATGTATACATCTTCTAGCCATTTTGTTTCTTCAACTGGATCTTCAGACCCAATAGCAGCTTGAACATGTATAGCTTTTTTCATACCTAATTCTGAAGCTTCATTCATAAAATCATTAGCAAGATAATTTCTTGTTCCAAGCTCTCTAAGAGGCAAATCTTCATCAGGTTGCCAATGTCCATAGTGTAATTTAGGATGATTCATATCATAAAAATGAACATGTGAATCAATAAATACAAAATCGTCCTTAGTCAATTGTTGCTCCTCCATCAATTACTAATTCTGTTCCTGTTACATAAGATGCCTCATTTGAAGCCAAAAATAATGCCCCATATGCAATTTCCTCTGGTTTGCCTATTCGTTTTAACAAAGCATCATTTCCAAAATCTTCATATGCTTTATTAGGATCTAAACCCAAAGATTCTATATGCTGATCTGTTGCCCTTGTTCTTATAGAGCCAGGACAAATAGAATTTACTCTTATATTATATTTTGCAAGATCCATTGCCAAACATTTACTTAATTGAATTACCGCACCTTTTGAAGTGTTATATGGAACAAACTCAGGTTGCGCTATAAAAGAAGAAACCGAGGCAATATTAATTACTGAGCTGTCTTTATTTTTTTTCAAAGATTCCAACGATTGATTAACACAATTAGCGTAACCAATTACATTGACCCCTAAAACCTTATCCCAATCAGATTTGGTTATATCTTCTATTTTCCCAAAGACAAAAGTTGCTGCATTATTTACTAAAATATTTATATCTCCTAATTCTTTTATTGAATTTTCAACCATATTTTGTACAGAATTCATATCTGAAGTATCCACTTTAATATAAGTTGCATTCCCTCCTTCATTATTGATGTTTTCTACTGTTTTTAACCCAGCTTTATCTTCTATGTCAGCAACAACTATATTTGCTCCTTCTTTCGCAAAAAGTTCAGCAATAGCTTTTCCTATGCCATTAGCACTTCCAGTAATTACAGCATTTTTATTTTTCAATCTCATAGTTTTCTCCTAATAATAAATTCATTAATCTAAATGAAACACTTCTTCTAATTCAAGCATTGATTGATCTGGAGCGGCACCCTCTGGAATTTCAAAATATGGTGACATTAGATCTTGCCATTTTTTATTTATTTCTTCTTTTGACATTCCTTTTAGAGATTCAAGAAAAGATTCTTTGGCTTCGAAATAACCAAACATTAAACCATCTTTTCTCATAAATAAGGAGTAATTATGCCAACCATTTCTAGATAATGCAGATTTCATTTCTGGCCAAACATTTTTATGGTAAACTTTATATTCTTCAATATAATCTTCTCTTACCTTAAGAATAAAACCAACTCTTTTCAAACAAATACCTCGCAATCAACTGGGCTAAGTTTAATATCTAGATAAATGTAACTTTTTTTGAGTTCAATTTTGATTGCCTGTCAGCTAAATCTTGAATTGAAATCTTACTCAAATGATCTAAAAGTACAGATTCTACTCCTATCCATAATTCCCTTTGACTGCAAGCATCTGTATGGATGCATACGTCTTCATTATGAATACATTCAATCGGAGATAAAGTATAATCTAAAAGCTGAATTATTCTGGATACAAATAAATTTTTTGGATCACTTTTCATCTTATGACCACCCAAAGGTCCTCTGTTGGATTCAATAATTCCTTCTTTTTGTAATTCATTAGAAATTCTTTGAAGAAATTTTAATGGAACTCCTTGATCTTTCGAGACCTCTTCTGTCTTAATTAAGCCTTTATCTTTATTGACTGAAAGATATACTAATAATCTCAAGGCATAATCTATTTTCATTGGTATTAACATACCTATATACTAGCATAATTATATTAAACAGTTGTTTTTTGAGGGTTTTGAAGTTATTTGATTTTAAAAAAATTATACAATTGAATAGTTGGCTTAATTTAGACAAGTAAAATTTGGAACATTAATGGCTGAAGAAATAATCTTACAAACTGAAAAAAGGGATACTTTTGGAAAAAAGAACAAGTCTCTAAGATCAACTGGAGTAATCCCAGTCAATATGTATGGTCTAGGAGATTCCATAAGCTTGCAAGTAAACGAAGACACTTTATATAAGACTCTAAAAGCAGCAGGTTATACTACTCCTATAAAAATATCAGTTAATGGTAAAGATGAAACTTACACTTTAGTTAGAAATATAGATAGACATCCAGTGACAGATGCCTTAGTCCATGTAGACTTTCTTAGAGTAGACATGGAAAAGGAAATTGAAGTACAAGTTCCTGTATTGCTTATAAATCAAGAAGATGCTCCTGGTACAAGAGGTGGAGCTGGTGTAGTTACTCAAGGAGTTTATGAAGTTACCATTCTTGCAAAGCCACTTGAGATTCCTTCAGAATTACAAGCTGACTGTTCAGTATTAGAAGACTTAGAAATGTATGTCTTAGCAAAAGATTTAGAAATCCCTGAGGGAGCTGTTTTGATTTCAGATGAAGAAGCACAAATTGCTTGGATTCAACCACCTAGAGTTCAGGAAGAAGAAGTGGTTGCTGAAGTTGTTGAAGGTGAAGAGGGTGAAGAAGGTGCTGAGGGTGAAGAAGGTGCTGAAGGTGCTGAAGGCGCGGACTCTGAATCTAGTGGATCTGAAGAGACCGCTGAATAAATAATCTCTTAGAATTAGTAGTTTTAAAATTATTTTTTGTTTAAAATAAAAAAATAATTGTTTGATAATCCCATGTTTTTTGAAAATATAAATGAAGCAGCAAAAGATCCTATACTAGGATTAACTGATGAATTCAATAAAGATCTAAATCCCAAAAAGGTAAATTTAGCTGTAGGTGTATATCAAGACGATGATGGTAAAACTTCAACCTTTGAATCTGTTCTTGAAGCAGAAAAAATTCTTTTAGATATGAATTTATCTAAATCATATAAACCAATAGATGGTGATAAAGAATTCCTTAATAAATCTATTGATATAGTACTTGGAGAAAAAATCTCAGAAAACAATCAAATGCATCCTATTGGACTCAACACACCAGGTGGAACAGGGGCTCTAAAACTAGTTTCTGAATTTCTGAATAATTTTTCCTCTAAGTCAACTGTTTGGTTTAGCAACCCTACATGGCCAAACCATCAACCAATTTTTGAGGCATCTGGATTTAAAACCAAAGGGTATGAATACTTTGATAAAGAGAAAAATATTGTCGCCTTCAAAGAAATGATAGATAGTATAAAAAAAATACCTTCAGGTGATATTATTGTTTTGCACGGATGTTGTCATAATCCAACTGGATGTGATCTCAGCGATGACCAATGGACTGAATTGGCTTCAATACTTAAGAAAAATAATATTATTACAATATGTGACTTTGCATATCAAGGATTAGGAGATGGTATAGAAGAAGACGCATCAGGTGTAAGAATTCTTTCTGAGAAATTAGATGATATTTTTATTTGTTCTAGCTATTCAAAAAATTTCGGATTATATAGTGAAAGAGTTGGCTGTTTAATTTATAACAGCAAAGACCAAAAAAAATCTGAAATAATTTTGAGCCAATTAAAAAAAACAGCAAGAACAATATATTCAAACCCTCCAGCACATGGATCTGAAATTGTTAAAATTATTCTAGATGACGAATATCTGAAAAATTTATGGATCAAAGACTTAAGTATTTTACGAAATAGAATAAAAGAAATGAGAGTATCACTTAATTCAAATCTTATTGAATTGGGATGCAAAAAAGATTTTTCGTTTATAGTAGATCAAAATGGCATGTTCAGTTTTAGTGGAATCAGTAAAGAAGATGTGCACAAATTAAGAAGCGATTATTCAATATATATAGTTGATTCAGGAAGAGTTAACATAGCGGGTATAACTAGCAAAAATATAAATTATATTAGTGAAAGCATCAACAAAGTTGTTTAGCTTTCTAAAGCTCTCCTTCAATACTTTGAAAAACTAAACCTGCAGGAGGTTTAGGAAGAAAGTTCGTTACCTTAGGAGGCAAAACCTCACCAGACTGAACAGTTTTTACAAAATCATTCATAGGTATAGGCCTCATAATAAAGACTATGATTTTGTTATTGGTTAGTAACTGATTGTTTATTTCATCAAGATCTGTTTCAAATGAAATATTCTCTTCAAAATTATTATCAAATTTTTCTTGAAGAAAGTCATCATGAAGAAATGAATAATCATTATTTTTTGAAGTGTTATTGTTTGAATATGTATATGAAGTAATATTTGATTCATCTTTTATAATAATTCCAAACTTAATAACATCATTGTTTTTATTTTCTAGAATTGATTCATAAAAAGATTGTATAGAATTTGAATCATCGAGAGAAAAATTATTTCTCATAACTGAAATATTTTCATCAGAAATAATTTGATCTATATACTTTGAATTACTTTTATCTAATTTTATGTATCTATGATATGACCTTGTAATTAAACCTGGTTCATTCATTGAAATCAATTGAATCATTCTATAATTTATTGATTCATTTTCTTCTATTGACCTATATTTTTTTATTTTTGATAAATATCTAAGACCTGCTTCATATCTGTGATGCCCATCTGCAATATATATTTTAGAATTATTGAAATTTTCAGTAATCAGAGCAATAGTTCCTTTATCAGTCACTCTCCATACTTTTATTTTTTGTAAATAATCTGGTTCAATATCAATATAGGGCGTTTTGCCAGATATGGATTTTACTAAATTGGCAATAGTTTCTCTAGAGTCATCCTCATAAAGACAAAGTAATGGGCTATAGTTTGATTTTGCAACTTCCATCAATTTTTGCCTGTCTTCTACCCACTCTTCTCTAGTTTTTTCATGAGGAATTACTATTTTATTTTCATATTTTTCAACTTTTATTGCACAAATAAAACCTTTCCTAGTAATAATTTGATCTCCAAATTTAAACTCTTCTTCAGTTACATAAATAGAAGGAGTATCATCCTGACTAAGAACTCCATTTTTTATCCAAGAATTCTGAATCTCGGCTGCAGAAATATATGGGTCTTCATACATTCCTCTGATTCCTAATTCTAAACGGACTGTATTATAATCAGATATTTCATAAAGCTTTTCTTGTAAACTTTTGGGGATGCTATCAAACGGAGGACACACATTTGTAGTAAGGTCCCCTGAAATTTCTTGATTGTATCTAATTCCCTTAAAAGGTCTTAACTGAGCCATAATTTATATATAGAAATTTTGTATATCAACTAGAATATCAGAAAGAATAATATATTTTTGTTAATTATGAAAAGAATTTATTTTCTAGTTTTAGTTTTTTTTCTTATATCATGTTCCTCTCAAACTCCTGAAACAGTTGAAGTTGTAAAAACAGTCATCGAAGACACTCAAATAAACTCATTAAATCTTGAACTGAACCAACTAAATGATGAATTGATAACAGCTGAAAAAAACTACAACGACAAAGTTGGAGATTTAGAAAATGAAATCAGATCCATAAATAATAAATTAGCCAAAGCTGAAGAACAACACAAAATTTCTAGAAATGAACAATTGAGTTCCAATGATAAATTAATTGCTTCTAATTCTGATTTAACTGATTCATTAGACGAATTGAAATTAGAAAATGAAAGCTTAATTGAAGAAATAAGTAGCCTTACAGAAAAATATAATTTAGAAACAGAAAGTTTAAATCAGCAAATTTATGGTATTTCTAAATCATTAAATGCCCAGCTAGCAATTAAGAATAATGAAATACGACAGTTAAAATCAGCAAGATTAATTGAAGTAGAAATAACAGCTACCCCAACTATAACACCAACACCAACGCTTACTCCTACGCCTACTTCGACTCCTACAATGACACCTACTCCTACAATGACTCCGACTCCAAGACCTGGAATTACTCCAACTCCGACACCAATAATGCCTACAGCTACTCCTTTTCCAACTCCGACTCCAATACCAACAGCTACCCCAACTCCTGTATTTGTAGATGAATATCAAGCATTTAACTCTACAGAATTAGAATTCCCTATGGAAAATCCTATTGGTAAAATGTCTGGAAAAATTGAGAATTTCAATGATAATAATCGTGTTATCGAAATAAAAGGAATTGAAGGAAAAGCAGTAAGAGATTCAAACAATAATGGAGACCTAACAGATGAATTTAGTCCATTTATTTTGTGTAGCTATGGAAGTGATATTAGCTTTTTTGAGGAAAAATTTAGTACTAAATGTAAAGATGGAAGAAATCCAAGAGCGGTAGATTATAATGTTATTTCTGTTGATAATGGATCTGTAAAACCTTGGCAATTTTGGAAAAAAGCAACTCCTGAAATCACTTTAGACCTTACTGGAGGTTCGATAATTTTACAAGTGAATGACGTTCTTCATTTTGCATATAATACCAACCTAGAAATAAGTAAATTTTCAACTAGTTATTTCTCTTCTACGACAATCTACAATGACCCTGGTTCATTAAAAATAAAGTCATCACATAATATGCCAATGTTGATTAAGGATTTTGATGGAAATGGCAGCATAACTGATTCTGATTGGTACCGAATAAATGTTACTGATGAATTCAATAATCCTGTTTATGATTCTGCAACAGGGAGAGATCTTTCTGAATTCTTCAAAGTAACATCTCCTTCTTCATGTAATGACCCAAATATAACTATGTTATACACAGGTAATTCAGAATATATATATGATCAATATCCAATGTTTGATTTTTTCTATTTTGGAATTGAACATTTTATAGAAGAATATATCTGGGATAATTATGAAGCTTCTGGATATTCTCAAACTGCAGATCTTTGCCAATAAATTTAATAAGAATATAGTAATAGAAACTAATAAAAACTATAATTTGAATTAGAACTATTTATATTTTTTATGACATCTAAAGAAATTAACAACAGGATAAAAATTCTTAGGAAAGAGCTCAATCTTGCTAATAAAGAATATTATATTGATGAATCTCCTTCTTTAACAGATTTTGAATATGACAAAAAATTCACTGAACTGTTAGAACTTGAAAAAAATAATCCCGATCTAATTATTTCAGAATCTCCAACTCAAAGAATAGGGTCAAATCCAGCATTAGAATTCAATCAAGTTACTCATTCAATTCCTATGCTTAGTTTGTCTAATGTATTTGGGGAAGAGGAAATGGAAGATTGGATTCAAAAAACATCAAAATCAGCAGATCAAGATATTTTTCCTTTAGTTTGTGAGCTCAAAATAGACGGTCTAGCAGTTTCCGTCAAATATGAGAATGGAAAAATATTCCAAGGAGCGACAAGAGGAAATGGAGTAGAGGGAGAAGATATTACAAATAATGTTAAAACTATTAGATCTATTCCTCTTTCAATAGAAGAGAGTAATGGGATAGAAGTAAGAGGAGAAATTTACTTTCCAAACTCAAAGTTCAATAACTTCAACCTTAATAGAGAATCAGAAGGTTTAAGTACATTTTCCAACCCAAGGAATGCTGCTTCTGGTTCTGTTAGACAATTAGATCCACAAGAAACAGCAAAAAGGCCGTTGGATATTTTTTTCTATAGTCTGTATAACTTAGAAGGGGAAGAAATCTATAATTCACAATACGAATCATTACAAACAATGAAGAAGTTAGGATTTAGAACAAATAAAAATTATCAAAAAATAAATAATAAAAAAGAGCTTTTTGAATATATAGAATTTTGGTCTAAAAGTAGATTTGATTTAGATTATGGGACTGATGGAATTGTAATAAAAATAGACGATACTGCAATCCAAAAAAAACTTGGAAGCACTGGAAGAATACCAAAATGGGCAACAGCTTATAAATTCCCTCCTGAAATAGTTGAAACAAAAATAAAAAAAATAAATTTCAATGTTGGGAGAACAGGGTTTTTGACGCCTTGGGCTGAGTTGGAGCCAACATATATAGATGGGGTTAAAATCAGCCGTGCAACGCTTCATAATAGGGATGAAATTGAAAGAAAAGATCTTAGAGAAGGAGATCTTGTAGAATTACAAAGAGCTGGAGAAGTAATTCCTCAAATAATTAAAGTCTCAGAAAATAATAAAAGGGAAATAAATTCTGAAGAGTTTCAATTCCCTAAATTTTGTCCCGATCCTTGTAATAGTGAATTGCTTCATTCAGAAGATGAGGTGTCAGTAAGATGCATTGATTCATCTTGTCCTAATAAATTTGAAAGGCTTCTGCAATATTTTGCTTCAAAAAACTGTATGGACATAGAAGGTTTAGGTTCTAGAATTTGCAGCATTTTATTTAATAAAAAATTTATTACTAGTCTTGATGAGATTTATTTACTAAAAAATAAAAAAATTGAATTATTAGACATTGAAGGTTTTGGTGAATTAAGTGTCGATAAATTATTAGAAAGCATAGAAAATTCAAAGACAAAATCTTTTGGTAATTTGTTAACATCTTTTGGGATTGAAGGAGTGGGAGTAGAAATAGCTGATTTAATAACTGAAAAAATCCCAAATTTAATTGAAATAAAAGAACTTTCAAAAGATCCAAATAGTTTTAGGGATTTTTTAGAAAATATAGATGGTATAGGCCCAATCGTCGCTAAAAAAATAATTATATGGTTCGAAGAAGATAAAAATATAGATCTAATCCAAAAGTTTATAGAGCTAAATATTGGAACAAAAATTGAAGAAAAACTGCCTTCAACAAAGACACTAGAAGGAAAGACATTTGTTATTACAGGTTCTTTTGATAATTATAGTAGAAATGATATCGAATCTATAATAAAAGACAATGGTGGAAAAGTTACAAGCAAAGTATCATCTAAAACAGATAATTTGATATTGGGCACTAACCCTGGTTCAAAATTAGAGGATGCTCAAAACAATAATGTTGAAATAATAAATATATCAGATTTTTTAAATTTGATTTCGAACTAGAAAGTAATATGAATAATTGGATAATTTTGGGTCTTGGAAATCCTGATAAAAAATATGAAAAAACAAAACATAATGTCCCTTGGTGGGTTTTAAACATCTTAGAAAACAAATTTTCTGTAAATAAACAATACGAAAAAAATGAAAAGAATCATTATGAAATACGTTTAGATTTTGATGATTACAGTGTATATCTCATATATCCTTCAACCTACGTAAATAACTCTGGGATAGCTATGAAAGATCTCCTTGAAAAAGAAAAATTTTCCTTAGAAAAAACTATAGTTATTTCTGATGATATAAAGCTAGAAGAAGGAAGGTTAAGGATTAGAAGAAAAGGAAGTAGTGGTGGACATAATGGATTAAATTCAATTATAAACCACCTAGGAACAGAAGAATTTTTAAGGCTCAAGGTTGGGGTAGGAATGCCTCATGAAAATGAGGATCAAATAAAATTTGTACTTTCTAAAGTAAAAAACTTCGAATTAGTCAATAATAGTTGTATTGAAGCTGCTGAGGCTTGTATAAGTATTATTGAAGAAGGAACTAAAACTGCCATGGAAAAATATAACGGAGTAAAAGATGAGTAAATTATTTGAACCAATCAAAATACGAGAAGAGAATATTAGAAATAGATCATGGGTTTCTCCAATGTGTCAGTATTCTTCTGATGATGGATTTTCAAACAATTGGCATATGGTTCATTTGGGTTCTCGAGCAGTTGGAGGAGCAGGTCTAGTTATGACTGAAGCTGCAGCTGTAGAGCCTGAAGGAAGAATTAGTCCTTGGGACCTTGGAATTTGGAAAGATGAACATATTTCTGGATTAAAAGAAATCACAGATTTTATTACTTCTCAAGGATCTACTCCTGCAATTCAAATTGCTCATGCCGGTAGAAAAGCCTCAACAAAAAGGCCTTGGCAAGGTAGGGGTAAAATATTGAAAGAAGATGGAGGCTGGGTTCCTAAGGCCCCAAGCTCAATCGCTTTTGACGAAGAATCTCAGGTGCCAGAAGCACTCTCTAAAATAGATATTGAAAAGATAATTGAGAAATTCGTTTCTGCAGCAAACAGATCTGTACAAGCAGGATTTAAGTGCATAGAACTTCATTTAGCACATGGATATTTGGCGCATGAATTTTTTTCTCCTATTTCAAACACTAGAGAAGATGAATATGGGGGAAATTTAGACAACAGAACTATTTTTGGTGTAGAAATTGCAAAAAGAATAAGAAAAGAAATTGGAGAAAATATTCCTCTAATAGCTAGAATATCTGTCACTGAGTATCATGATAAAGGATGGGATACTAATTCTTCGATAGAGTTCTCAAAAAAACTCAAAAGCGTTGGAGTTGACATGATTGACTGTTCATCTGGAGGAAATTATTCAGAGCAAAAAATCGATCTAAAACCTGGATATCAAGTGCCATTATCAAGAAGCATAAAAGAAAATGCAGAAATTCTTACAGGAACAGTTGGATTAATAACTGAAAATAATCAAGCAGAAGATATTTTAGAAAACGGGGACGCAGATATTATATTTCTAGGCAGAGAATTATTAAGAAATCCATACTGGAGTCTTTATGCAGAAGGAGAGATAGAAAAATGGCCTGTTCAATATCAAAGATCTTTTGAGGGCTCAAAAAAAATAAATTATATTAGAGAAAATTAGATAGAGTCAAATCTAGTATAAGGTACTAATACCTCAGGAATTTTTATAGTTCCATCTGCCTGTTGACCATTTTCTATTATTGCAACCCATATCCTTGGTAAAGCTAATCCAGATCCGTTTAAAGTATGAGGGAATGATGTTGGTGAAGATTGAGTTTGTTTGTACCTTGTATTATTTCTTCTTGTTTGGAAATCAAAACAGTTAGAGATTGAAGATACTTCGAGCCATTCTTTGGATCCAGGAGCCCAAACCTCAATATCAAAAGTAATACCTGATTGAAAGCCTATATCTCCTGTGGACAACTGAATAAGTTTTGAAGCCAACCCTAACTTATCACATAAAGTTCTAGCATGATCAATCATTTTATCTAAATACTTCATTGAATCATCAGGCTCTACAAACTTAAACATTTCTACTTTAAAAAATTGATGTACTCTTTTAATTCCTCGTATATCTCTTCCCGCAGATGTATGTTCTTTTCTAAAACTTGGGGTTCTTGCAACATAACTCAAAGGCAACATATCAGGGGGTATGATTTTCCCTTGATGTAGTGCATTTAATGAAACTTCAGCTGTAGGTATAAGCCATAAATCAGTTTCTTCGTCTCTATATAAATTATCTCTAAATTTAGGTAGATTTCCTGAACCTATCATAGTATCTTCTTTTACTAAATACGGAGGATCAATTTCAGAATAACCAAATTCATCCGTATGAGTATCCATCATCCAATTGATTAGAGCTCTATGTAATCTAGCGCCTTTTTCTTTTAACACAAAAAATCTTGCTCCAGAAATATTTGCTCCTGCTTCTAAATCTAATATATCTTTGTCAGGTCCAATATCCCAATGGGGAATAATAAATTCTTCTTCTTTTGGTATTCCTTTAATGTCTATTTCTATATTTGCCGAATCATCTTCACCTACAGGAACTGAAATATGAGGCAGGTTAGGTATTTCTAGCATAATATTATTAATTTTTTTATTTGTTTTACCTAAATCATTATCGATGTTTTTCAATTCTTCTGAAAGATTTTTTATAAAAGAGGTCTCTTCTTGCGTAGGCTTTCTTTTTTCATTCCCTATTTTTTTTGAAATATCATTTCTCTGTGCTCTTTTTTTATCACCTTGGGTAATTAATTTTGCTCTTGATTCACTTAATGAAATAACCTCATCTAAATTTGAAATGTCATACCCTCTATTAGAAAGTCCTTGTGAATATAAATCTTTATTTTCTATGATTTTTTTAATATCTAACATTATTCTCTTGACCTTAATTGAGGAAATAGTAACACTTCTCTTATCTGGTCTTGCTCTGTTAACAACATTACCAATCTATCTATACCAATACCTAGACCACCTGTAGGAGGCATACCGTGCTCAATAGAAACTAAAAAGTCTTCATCAAGTCTATCTGCCTCTTGATCACCTATGTTCTTTCTTAGATTTTCTTGTTCGATAAATCTGTTTCTCTGGTCAATAGGATCATTTAATTCTGAAAAAGCATTAGCTAGTTCATGTCCTAAAACAAATGCTTCAAACCTTTCAACAATTTCTGAAGATCCAGGCTTTAATTTAGCCAGAGGGGACATTTCTATAGGGTAATCAAGTAAAAATGTAGGTTTAATTAATTTTGTTTCTACACCCTGAGAAATAAGCCTATCTAATAAAACACCCCAAGCTTCTTTAGGATCTGCAACATAACCTTTTTCTATCATTTTTTTTGATAATAAATCGCTTGTCTTGAATTCTAGAAAATCTATACCTGTATTTTCAATTATTGTTTCTCTTAAATCTATTCTGTCCCAAGGAGGAGCTAAATCAATATTTTTTTCTTCCGATATTTTAATTTTTGTAGACCCATTAACTTCTTGTGCTACAAAAGAAACAAGATCCTCAACCATTTTCATTACAGTATTGTAATCTTCATAAGATTCATATGATTCCATAGTAGTAAATTCAGGATTATGATCATGATCTATCCCTTCATTTCTGAATAGCCTTCCTATTTCATAAACTTTTTCAATACCGCCAACAATAAGCTTTTTTAAATGTAATTCAGTTGCAATTCTTAAAAAAAGATTTTTATCTAAGGTATTATGAAAAGTTTCAAAGGGTATAGCTCTTCCTCCTGCGGGTATATCAACTAATATAGGGGTTTCAACTTCTAAGAATCCTCTGTTATTCATAAAATTTCTAACAGATGAGACTATTTTTGATCTTTTTATGGCTATTTCTTTTGATTCATCATTAGAAATCAAATCTAAATATCTTTGCCTGTATCTTATTTCACTATCTTTTAATCCAGACCATTTGTCAGGCAAAGGCCTAATTGATTTTGTTAATAAAACAATTTTTTTCAAATCTAATGTAATTTCTCCACGCCTAGTTCTAAATACAACCCCATCAACTCCTATAATGTCACCAATGTCTAAAAGATCCAAAAATTCTTTAGAGATTTCAGTATCATCATCTTTGTAATGAAGCTGAATTTTTCCTGATTGATCCTTCAAGTCAAAAAACACAACTTTCCCCATCCCTCTTTTTGCCATGATTCTACCTGATATAGAAAAAATTTCTGAAGAAATATTTTTCTCAGATTCTTCACTTTGAATAAAAAAATCTATAACTCCTTGAATAGATTTTCTTTCACTTTCCCATCGACTTGGATATGGATCAATACTTAACTTTTTGATTCTTTCAAGTTTTTCGATTCTATCTTTTATGATTCTATCTTCAGAAAGGTTTTCCATAAATTGATCTTTTTTTTATATATTAAATAATTTTATAACTTTTTTTTGTATAAGCCTTACTAGATTTTCAGTTCAGATTTAGTTTATTATCTAATATTATTGGTTAAACAAATTATTTTTTATTTATATGAATACAAAAAAACCTGATTATATAAAAACAGAAAGATTAACATTAAGGCCAATAGAAATTGGAGATCTAGAAACCATTCAAAACTATTCCCTTGATAAGGAATGGCACAGATATTTAGACTTTCATACTAAAGAAAGCGTCAAAGAATTTGTAACTAAGGCTGTTAATTCCCCATGGGAGGAGCATGCTAGATTTTCTATACTACTTGATAAAAAAATGGTTGGTGGAGTAGGGCTTTATATAGAAATGAAAGAAAAAAGAGCAGAGATAGGCTACTCATTATCTAAAGATTATTGGGGAATGGGAATAGTTCCTGAAGCAGTTACTAGGGTTCTAAAATATGGCTTTGAAGTGATGGAACTAGAAAAAATCTTTGCCCAAACGGACTCAAGGAATATCCCTTCTCAAGCAGTTATGAAAAAAATGAATATGAAAAAAGAAGGAATATTTAGAAAACATATAATATCTCAAAATAAAAGAAGAGATGTTGTTTATTATTCTATTTTAAAGTCTGAATGGGAAAAAAATTAGAAATTTACCAACAAGTCTCACCACCATCAATTACTAATTCAGAACCTGTTACCCAAGAAGATTCATCAGAAGCTAAATAAAGAGCACCATAAGCAATATCTTCAGGTTTACCCAATCTACCCATTGGAGTCATAGCTAATCTTTCATTTCTTACTTGTTCAATAGAATGAATATCTTCTGTCATAGGAGTATCAGTAAATCCCGGATGAATAGAATTTGATCTTATATTATGTTTTCCATATTGAGCAGCAATTGTTTTTGTAAATATTCTTGATGATCCTTTAGATGCATGATAAGCAGTTGAACTTCTAGCACTACCCACCAATCCAAAAATAGAAGACACATTAATAATTGAGCCTGATCTGTTTTTTTTCATATTAGCAATTACATTCTGTGTTCCAAGCATTACAGCAGTAGAATTTACAGCAAATACTTTATCCCAATCTTCCTTTTTCATTTCTTCAAAATTTGACCTTAAAGACATACCTGCATTATTTACTAAAACGTCTATTTTACCCCAAGTATTTAAAACCTCTTTTATACAATCTTTCCAGCTGTTTTCATCAGAAACATCGAATGAAAAAGTTAGAACATCGTCTTTAGAATCAATACTTTTTTCGAAATTCTCTAATTTATTTTTGTTATTATCAATTACACAAATATTTGATCCTTCTTGATGAAAAATTTTAGAAATTGCTTCTCCTATACCTGATGCCCCTCCTGTTATTATACTGACCTTATTTTCTAATCTAGACATATCAACTCCTAATATTAATTACTTAGAAAAACTTTATCATAAAAAAAAAATAATTTATCATGAAAATAAAAATGGTACAAAATCCAATTAATTTTAACTCAAATAAAAAAGAATCTAAAACTGAAAGACCTTGGGGAAGTTTTGAAATTCTTTGTAAAGGACCCGGTTATCAGTCAAAAAGATTGACAGTTAAACCAAACAGTAGACTATCTCTTCAAACTCACAAACATAGAGATGAAGAATGGATTATTGCTAGAGGAACTGCTCAAGTTACTATAGGGGAGGAACAAACAGTTCTTGGAAAAGGTGAATCAGCAAGCGTACCTAGGACAATCGCTCATAGAATAGAAAATATATCTGAAATCGATCCATTAGAAATAATAGAAGTCCAAATAGGTGATTATATAGACGAAGATGATATTGAAAGACTAGAGGATGATTACGGTAGGTAAACCTATTGGTTTTGCTCCATGTCCATAGTTATGTTTTCATTCTCTTCTGAAGGATCATCAAGTAAATCTAATCCACTTCTAACCTGACTTAATATTGTAGAAATTCTCTCTTCTAATGCATATAAAACTTCTTTAGCATAATTGTCAGCACCATCTCTTCTGTCAGCAGAAATCTTCTCAGATTCTTCAAGCATTCTGCTTGATTCTTGTTGAGCATTTAAAATAATACTCTCTGATTGTGTTTGAGCTTCATTTACAATTTCTTCAGATTTTTTATTAGCACCTTCAACAATAGAAGTCTCTTGAATCATAACTTCTGCTTTTTCTTCTGCTTCAGAAAGTATTTCAGCAGCATCCCTTTTAGCTATTTCTCGCATTGTAGAAGCTTCTTCATCTGCATAATTCCTAATTCTTGCAGCCTCTTTATCTGCTTGATCAATTATAGCTTCTTTTTGTCTTGTAACCATTCCTGCTTCGTCAAGCTCTGCAGGTAATCCAGATATGACCTGATTTATAATATCAACTGCCTTAGATTTATCTAAACCTTTTCCAGGTATTAACGAAGTGGAATCACTTATCAATTTTTCTAAGTTTTTTAGTTCTTCAATAATATTCATATTTCCTCCAATAAATAAATTCTATGTCATTAACACACCAAATTACTTTAATTTTTTAAACGGATTTTTTTATTCTTTCCATAAAAGGTGATAAAACATGGTCTGGAACGAGAGAACTAACATCTCCACCTAACAATGCAATCTCTTTTACTCTGCTTGAACTAACGTATTGATATTTTAAAGATGAAATTAAACAAACAGTATCTACTTTTGAATTCATTTCTCTGTTTGTTAGCGCCATTTCTCTTTCATATTCAAAATCTGCACCAATTCTTAATCCTCTTATAATTACGCTAGCGCCTAACTCTTCAGCTAGATTTACAGTTAATTTATCAAATTTAATTACATTAACATTATTTAATTTTGAAACAGTTTCCTGAATCATTCCAACTCTCTCATCTACATTAAAAATAACTTGTTTCATCGAACCTGAATAAACACAAATAGTAACTTCATCAAATAATTTTGAAGCACGATCAACTATATCGTAATGACCTTGAGTCACTGGATCAAATGTTCCTGGATAAATACTTTTTACCATAATTCCCTCTCAAGAAGTAAATACAGAGATTAATGTATCTCCATATTTTTTTTCTTGTACCTTTTTAAATATTTTATACTCATCAGATAATTTTATTCTAGATGAATGCTCTAAAAATAGCTTAGTTTTTTCGTGCACAAGTTTGTAATTAATAAGCTGATCAAATATTTTTTCAAATGGTTGATGTTCATACGGTGGATCAATAAAAATAAAATCAAAAACTTCTTTGATTTTATTTAATTGAGTCTCACAATTTGCCTTAATTACATTTGAAGTGTTTTGAAGCTTTAACTTTATAAGTTTCTTTCTAATTTGTGAAAGAAATTCTTGATTTATATCTACAAAATAACAATTTTGAGCTCCTAAATCTAAAGCCTTGAATCCTATAGATCCAGTGCCTGAATATAAATCAAGGAATTTTTTACCTTCTAAATTATGATGTCCCATCATAGAAAATACAGCACCTATTACTTTAGAGGTTGTTGGTCTTAAATTTTGATTCTTAAACTGATGTTTTTTCAAAATTGCCTTCATTAATTTGTATGTTTTTGTTAAGATTTTCTATGAAAAAATCAAATATGAAATCGATTTTTTCATCTGTTCTAAAAATTCTTTGCCTTAATTCTTTTGAATTTTTGAAGCCTTTAGAATAATATGCTAATTGTTTTTTTATCTGTAAATCTATTTGTCTTTTGGAAAAAAAATCTTTCATATACTCTATATGTTTGGTTATATCAGATATTATTTTAGATAATTTTTCATTCTTAGATAATTTTTGGTATTGGGAATTGAAAATCCAAGGATTACCTATTGCAGCTCTTCCTATCATTACTGAATTGCATTTAGTATATTCAATCATAGATTCTGCATCAGCAAATGAATGAATATCTCCGTTTCCTGTAATAGGAATTTTAATTTCTTCAACAACATTTTTAATAATTTCCCATTTTGAAGTACCTTCATATCTCTGGAATCTAGTCCTTGGATGTATTGTTATAGCATCTATTCCTTCTGCTTCAAGCATTTTTGAAAATTCCACTGCATTTTCATTATCTTCATTCCATCCACTTCTTATTTTTGCTGTTAGTGGTACTTTTGTTGCATTTCTTAGAGTTTTTACTAATTTTGAAGTTTGAGCAATATCCTTCATCAATGCTGCTCCTTTACCTTTTTTTGTGATCTTAGGAACTGGACACCCCATATTGATATCGATAATATCTGCTCCTTTGTCCTGTAAAATTATTGATGCTTCAGACATTATTTTTTCGTCACACCCTAATAATTGCATTGCTATAGGTTTTTCACGTTTGTAAAAGTCAGCTATTTCTTTAGTTCTGATTGATTTGTTATAAACTAATGAAGTTGCATCAATCTCTTCTGTAGTTACAAAACCGGAGTGATTTAATAAACAAATTTCTCTATAAGGTGAATTGGTTACTCCAGCCATGGGAGCTAATCTTAATTTGTTTTTTTCTAAAAATGTTCTAAACATATTAATAATTCTCATATAATATTTTTGACAACTTTTCTCCTTCAGCCGCATATCCTACAGATCTATATATTTCTTTTCCATTTTTATCAAAAATAATGTAAGTCGGAGTGCTTACTATTTGATAATGCATTAAAGTTTGCGTTACATCCTCAAGATATCGATTTGAAACATCTATTATGAGAAAATTTACATTTTCAGAATGCTCTGTTTTCAAATTTTTCAATGCCACTTCACCCATTTTGCAATAAACACAACTATCACTCCAACCTTCTACAAAAGTAGGTTTCCCTGAATCAATAATTGTTTGAATTTGAGACAGCTCAGTTACAATTCCCATTTTTCTATACTGAGATTCTCTCATGGATTCAAAAGTTTCAAATACTCCAAGGTTAAATCTAAGATCCTCATAAAACTCTATATCGTTTTCATTAGTCCATAAAGAATAATCATTTTTAAAAGTTCTTATTAATTCTTTATTAGATTTTTCAAAATCTTTAGGATTAAATGATGATTCATCTATTTCATTAGAAGTGCTACATGAAATAAAAACAAAGCAACAAAATATTATATAAAAAAATCTCATAACTTAATTATATTTGTTTTGAACGTGCAAGAAAAATATTTGGAATAAGAGATATAAGTAAAAAAACAACTGAAGAAAAATAAATAAATTTCCAGGCGTTAAGAAAAACATCCATTGATTCTTTATCCAAAGAATTTAAACCCGCAATATCTCCGTTATAATTCGCTCCTATTATCAAAAAAGCGGTCAAAATCAAAGTTGATAATGTTTGCCCAAATGTGTTCCCCATATTCCTTATAAAACTTATTATTGAAGAAGCAAAACCTGTGAGCCCCTTATTCAAAGAGCTATAAGTCAATGCCATATTGGGAGAACCCCAAAAGCCCATGCCTAATCCATTGATCAGTAAGACTATAGTAATAAAAGATTTAGAAGTATTAATATTAAATTGAGCTATAAAAACATATGAACAAATCATTATAAATAAACCAAAAATAATGAATTTCATTCGTCCAAATTTATCAGAAAGTCTGCCTCCTAAACTTGCAGCAAAAGCCATCCCTAATGATTGAAAAATCAACATCAAACCTACTCTAGACTCATTAATATTCAACAAACCTGTCAAAAAAATTGGCATCATAATCATATTTCCAGACATAGCCAAAAATGCAAAAAACCTTGTATTTATGGCGATAGAAAAATCTTTGATTTTAAATAAATTGAAGTTAAGAATCGGATTATTCGATTTGATCTCAGTGTAAATAAATAGAAAAGCAAAAGGTACAGATAAGACCATAAAAAATACAGCATAATTAGAAAAAATGTCTTCAAAAACTAAGC
Organism: Chloroflexota bacterium; assembly: GCA_036164085.1. Lineage (GTDB taxonomy): Bacteria > Chloroflexota > Dehalococcoidia > Lucifugimonadales > Lucifugimonadaceae > TMED-70. The sequence continues at coordinate 60,992 of JAYZJV010000052.1, forward strand.
TTTTCATACCTAAAATAATCAAAACAATAAACCCCACTCCATATATTGTTCCTTTATAATCAAATAAGTCTTTTTTACGATTATTTATTTTTATGGTGTCTTTCCGCAATAAGAAGTAACCTAAAATAAAAGCTAATATCATGGGGATTAGTAAGGATAAATAAACTATCTGCCATCCAAAGTTGAATACTAAAATCCCTCCTATAACAGGTCCTACAGTCTGCCCTAGTCCCACTGTAGTGCTCATTAATCCAAGAGATTTTCCTCGTTCATTCTCTGGAAACAAATTAGTGACTATAGCTCCTCCTACAGCCTGCCCCATTCCTGAACCAATTGCCATAATTATTCTTGAGAAAATCAAAATAATAAAATTAGGAGAAAAAAATCCTATTAGTGTCCCTAAAATAAAGATTCCTATTCCTGACATATGAACTTTTTTATGCCCAAATTTATCAGCAAAACTTCCTGCTGGTAATAAAATTGCAGTAACGGTTAAAAGATGAATTATAACCAACCAGGAAACTTTATGAATTGATGTTCCAAAATAAATTGAAATTTCTTTAAGTGATATTAAAATTGCTCCCATACTAGCAACGTTTACAAAAAGTGATATTGCAACAGCAAAGAAAGCAATCCATTTATAATTTTTCATACTAGAGTATGATAACACACAGAATTTGATAGATTTTTTGGATATATTAGTAAAATTTTGATAGGTTTTTGATCATCGAAACATGCTTTATTCCTGCTTCTAAAAAAGTTTCTCCTTGCTGAACATATTCATGCTTAAGATAAAACTTTTTTACATACTCTTGTGCATGTAAAGTTATATTGAAAAGGCCTTTATCAAAAGCCTTTTTTTCAAGAAAAGACAAAACTTCTCCTCCAACTCCTGATCTTCTATAGTTAGAAAAAACAGCCATTCTTCCCACTTTTGCATTTTGATTATCTATCGGAATGAGCCTTCCTGTAGCAACAGGAGAGTTATTGATAATAGCTAGTGCATGTATAGATTTTGCATCTAGGTCATCCAGTTCTTCTTCTTCAGGGACTCCTTGTTCTTTTACAAAAACTTCTGTTCGAATTTTAAAACATTCAAGTAAATCTTTTTTTTCTAGAGCTTCAATTATTAATATTTTTTCCATTGATTATATTTATAACAATAATTACTTATAAATATAATATTTTAGGATTAAACTTTCAAAAGAACCTAATTTGAACTGAGATTTTTTTTTTACTTTTGTAATAAGATATCAAAAAATATACTAATGAAGTACAGGTAAATATGAAGATAACAAATGTAAAAGTTGAATTGTTTGATTGGAAAACTGAGCCATGGAAAACAAATAGTTGGACACAATTCGGAAATACGGTTCAATTAGGAGTTGTTACTATCGAAACAGATGAAGGTATCAGCGGAAATTCGTTTTTAGGCTCATCAAGAGTCGGTGCTGACCACCATGCTCCGGGATTGATTGAATTTATAAAGCCCATAGTTATGGGTAGAAATCCTCAGGATATAGGGGCCATTTGGAAAGATTTATGGAAAATGAATAGATCTGTTTCAACGTATGTTATAGGTGCAATTGATATCTGTTTGTGGGATATAAATGGAAAGATTGCAAATCAACCTATACATAGATTGCTTGGAACATGCAAAGAAACCGTTCCTGTTTATTCAAGTACAGCTTTTCATGAGACTAAAGAAGAATATGCAGAAGAAGCATTGGTTTTTAAAAATAAAGGTTGGACTGCTCATAAAATTCATCCGCATGGAAACCCAGAGTATGATATTGAAATATGTAAATCTGTAAGAGATGCTGTCGGTAATGACATGAAGCTTATGCTGGATTCTATGTGGTCATATCAGTACGAAGATGCTATGAGGGTAGGTAGGGCGATAGAAGAATTAAACTTTTATTGGTATGAAGATCCTTTGGTTGAAGAGGATATTTATAGTTATAAAAAACTACACCAAAAATTAGATATTCCAATTATGTCAACAGAATATGCACCAGGAAGATTGTATGGAATGGCAGAATGGATAACTGAATACGCAACAGACTTTCTAAGAGGAGATGTAGCTGTAACAGGAGGCATAACTCCAATGATCAGATTAGCCAATCTTGCAGAAGCTTTTAATATGAAGTGTGAAATTCACCATGGAGGAAATTCTTTAAATAATGTTGCCAATTTACATATCACAATGGCTGTGCCAAATTGTGAATTCTTTGAGTTTTTCCCGTGTACTGGAGCAAACATGTTCGGATTAGTTGAGGATATTGATTTTGAAAATGGTTATGTCACTGCTCCTAATAAACCTGGTTTAGGATATGAAATTGACTGGGATTTATTAAAAAAAGGACATACTGCTACTCTTGAATAAAATATGAAAATTCAAAATGTTAAGTTGGATATGTTTGAGTGGAAAGGAAGACCTTGGAAAACAAGTTATCGAATGGTTTTTGGACAAGATGTAAACTTAGGTGTTCTTACAATTGAAACTGATGAAGGAATAAAAGGCAACGCATTTTTAGGTTCATCCAGACTCAGTGCGGATCACCACTATAGAGGATTGATAGATTTTGCTAAGCCTTTTTTAATTGGTAAAAATCCTCAAAATATAGGGGCTATTTGGAAAGATTTATGGAAAATGAACAGGTCTTTATCTTTAAATGTTATTGCCTCTATTGATATTGCTTTATGGGATATTAATGGAAAAATAGCCAATCAACCAATACATAGACTTTTGGGAACTACCAAGAAAAATGTACCTGTGTATAGTAGTACCGCATATCATGAGAAAGTTGAAGAATATGTTGCAGAGGCAATTAAATATAAAGAAATGGGTTGGACTGCTCATAAAATTCACCCGCATGGAACCCCTGAAAAAGATATAGAAATTTGTCAAAAAATAAGAAACGCTGTTGGTAATGACATGAAACTTATGCTGGATTCTATGTGGGCATATGATTATGAAAGTTCCTTAAGAGTTGGAAGGGCTATAGAAGATCTGAATTTTTATTGGTACGAGGACCCTTTGGTTGAAGAAGATATTTATAATTATAAAAAATTAGCCAAAAAGCTGGATATCCCCATAATAGCAACTGAGTATATACCAGGAAGATTTTATGGAATCGCTGAATGGATAACTCAAAAAGCAACCGATATTATAAGAGGAGATGTAGTTGCAATGGGAGGTATTACCCCATTGGTAAGATTAGCGCATTTGGCAGAAGCTTTTAACATGAATTGTGAAATTCATTCAGGTTCTGGAAATTCATTAGACAATGTCGCAAACTTACATGTAATTTTGTCAATTCCTAATTGTGAATTCTATGAATTTTTCCCTTGTACAGGTGAAAATAGATTTGGATTAATTGAAGAAATAGAATTTAATAATGGATATGTGGATGCACCTGTTAAGCCAGGCTTAGGATATGAAATTGATTGGAGTCTATTAAAAAAATCACACGTAACTACTATTGAGTAAAATCAAATAATAGGAATATAATTACTTTAATAAAATATTATTTTTAGGAGTCTATAGTGGTAAACGGTGGTTTTTTCGGAAATATTTCTAACACAATTCAACTAATGAAATCCTGTGTAAAAATTTTAAAAAAAGATAGAGAGCTAATATTGTTCCCAATTATGGCTGCTATATTTGTGATTGCTTTATTAGGAATAATTTATACTACTGGGTCTATTAACTTATCTGCAGATAATGAAGAGGAAATGTCAATTCTTCCAATTGCAATTTTAATTTTTGGAGCTAATTTTATAATTGTATTTTTCAACTCAGCATTAATATCTGCTGCACTTGAAAGATTAAGAGGAGGAGATCCAAATATATCATCAGGCCTTAGTCACGCTCTAAAACATGTCCACCATATTTTCTTCTGGTCAATTATTGTTACTATAATGGGACTAATTTTTGCAGCGATAAAAGCTAATGGAAGAAATCGGGGAGGAGTTGGAGGAATTATGACTCAAATTTTTGCTAGCTTTTTAGAAGCAGGTTGGGCGATGATGACATTTTTTGTAGTTCCTATCATTGTTTCAGAAAATATAGGTCCTATGTCAGCTATCAAAAGGTCTTCTAGTTTATTTAAACAAACTTGGGGGAATCAAGTCGCAGCTAACTTTGGATTTGGTATTTTTCAAATAATTGCTATGTTAATAAGTTTTGGTATAGGATGGTTTTTTGGCCTTATTAATGGAACATTAGGAATTGCAGTAGGATTACTATGTGCAACTACTTCAATTTCTATAATTTATACATTAGAAGGAATATATAAAGCTGCTTTATATGAACACGCCTTAGGAGAAAAACCGCTAGAGTTTGAAGAGCAAGACCTCAGAACAGCCTATAGAACCAATACGGCTATGGCCTAGGATGAAGCAATCTAATTATTTATATTTGATGTGTGCTCAAATCCTTCTTAGGTCAAATTTACCTAAATTGAGAAGAGTTTAGGAATATGTCTAAATTAGCACTAGGAACAGTTCAATTTGGTATCGATTATGGTATTAATTCAGGTGTCAAGGTTGAGTCAAATGAAGTGATTAATATTATAAATTGTGCGCGTAATAATGATATAAGATTGTTAGATACTGCCCAACTTTATGGATCTAGTGAACAAGTTTTGGGAGATGTAAATACTCAAGATTTTGATATTGTATCCAAAACTAGAGGTTTTGCCGAAGAAGTTATTACTGAAAAATTGTCGAGTTTGGTAATCAGTGATTTATATCAGTCTCTAAAATTATTAAAACAAAAATCACTATATGGATTGTTAGTCCATCATGGTGAAGATCTATTAAAGCCTGGTGGCGAAATGATTGTCAATCAACTGCAAATTCTCAAACAACAGGGTTTAGTTAATAAAATTGGGGTTTCTGCTTATACTGATAGTCAAATAAAAAAGATTGTTGATAGATTTGATATTGATATTATTCAATTTCCAATGAATATTTTAGATAGGCGTTTAATTGATAAGGGATTATTAAATAAAATCTATTCTAAGGGTATAGAGATACACACGCGTTCTGTTTTTTTACAAGGTCTATTATTAATGGATTATAAGAAAAGACCAAAACAATTTGATAGATGGAATAGTTTATGGAAATTTTGGGATGAATGGCTTGCTGATAATAAATTATCTGCTCTTGAAGCAGCCATTAGATATATGATTTCAATACCTGAGATATCCAGAGTATTAGTAGGTGTCGATAATAAAGATCAATTGCAAAATATTATTAATGCTGTTGATGGAAATCTTCCACCTATTCCCGAAGAATTATCAATGAATGATCCTGACCTGTTAAATCCATCAAATTGGAGTGATTTATAAAAAAATGTCATTCGGATTTTAATTCAAAGATGGTGCGGATTAAGAAAACCTTTTATGAGAAAAAGGTTCGATTGATATAGCTGTATTTTTCAACAACATAGAGTCTATAATTAATTTACCCATTGCTGGTCCTAACAAAATACCTTGTCTGCCAGTACCTGAAGCTAAGTATAGATTCCCTTTATTGGATTTAGATAATATTGGAGATTTGTCTATTGCCAATGGCCTTAAACATGCAGTTTGAAGAACCAATTCAGAGTTTTCTAAAAACGGAAAAACAGCAATTAATGATTCCATAATTGAAGTAAGTCCAAAATTAGAAGGGTTTTCATCAAATCCGACATCTTCTTCAGTAGTTCCAGCCCAAATCAATCCATCTTGTTTTGTTGTCACATAATTTGGGCCCCAATGAAATCCCTTTTCTATAATTTGGTCACTTTTCAATCTTAATATTTGTCCTTTTAAAGGCTTAATAGGAATTTCAAAACCAAACCATTTTGAAAAATTTGAACTCCAAGGACCAGCAGCTACTAAAACTTTTTCTGCAGAAATCTCTTTGTTATTTAAAGTTGAAATTATAACAGATTCATCATTTTGAAAATTTAGATTTTTTACTTCAGCATTTAGTATTTCTACTCCGTTTTTTTCTGAGGCAATGCTCAATGCAAAAGTTAATTTGTATGGTTCAACTCCACTAGAGAGTTTTGTGACAAGAGCAGATGTCACACTAGGTCCTAATCTATTATCAACTTTTTGCAAATCTTCTTTAGAACACCATTCATAAATTTCTGGGTCTAAATTATTTTCATATATAGACCTTAATTCTTTTTCATCTTGTTCATTTAAAGAAAGTTCAAAATTTGGATATGTTCTATACCCATAATCTATCCCTGAAATACCAGGGATCTCATCTGCTAAGATTTTATGCAATTCATAAGAATATTTACTTATTAGATTGTATGGATCTTTTTTAGGAAGTCCAACATGAGGAGTTATTCCTCCATAGGCAAATCCTGAAGCATGGCTTGCTATTGAATCTTTTTCGATGAGAAGAACCTTTTTTCCCTCATTTGACGCATAATACGCTGCAGAACATCCCACAACACCTCCGCCAATAATTACTATGTCATATGAATTTTTCATTAGATCATTATTTGTTTGAAAATTGTCTTAATCATTCATCATTTTTT
>JAYZJV010000053.1:0-17633 GCA_036164085.1 Chloroflexota bacterium
GTTGGAATTGCTGTTACAGGAAAAGTGACCCCTCTGAATGAACCTAATTCTAAAATAGATTTTAATGATTTATATGTAAATGTTAAGAAAAGTGAATTTCCAGTAATTGTAGTTCTAGAGGACGTTGAAAAAGAAAAAGGGCGTGCAGCTATAATTGGAGATGTAATGGCAAATATGGCAAGAGTTTTAGGTGCTGTAGGTATGGTTGCAGAAGGTTCAGTGAGAGATATTCCTGGGATTAAGAAAGCAAATATGCCAGTATGGGGGACAGGAAGAGTTCCTGGGCATGGACCTTTCAACCTTATTGAAACACAAACTTCAGTTGTAGTCTCAAAATTAAAAATTGATCCAGGTGATTTATTAATTGCAGATGAAGATGGTATAACAAGGATTCCTTTAGAAATAGCAGAGGAAACACTAGAAAAATGTGAAGCTGTAAGGAAAAAAGAATCTGAAATGATGTTAGAAGATAATGTAATCAAAAGATTTGAGTTATATTGATTTTATATGTTAATAAAGTTTATAAAAGCCAAAATAATTTTTTCTTTATTTATGATTATTTTGATACTAGCAATTTTTATAGATAGAACTTTTTAGCCAGTTTATAAAAACCCTTAAAATTATATATTTATGTATTTTTTACTATTACCCTCTCATCTTTTAAGAATGTTAGAATTTATTTCGTAATAAGTTGTAATAAAAAGATATGTTCGTAAGAATTTTAAGTATATTTATGTTAATAGGTCCGTTCATTCTTGTTTGGTTAGGATTAACTAGATGCAATTAACCTTTAGCTAGTATTATTACAATTACTCCTATGAATGCTAGAAAAATTCCTAATATTTCGGATTTGTGAATCGTTTCTTTTAGAAAGAAAAATCCTAAGACTATAGCGAAAACCGGAGCTGTATTACCAAAAATTGTTGTTAAAGATCCTGTAATTGTATTTAAAGACAGAAACCACAATAAACTAGAAAAAGTGATTAATGACCCACCAAGTAATACCTTTGAAAACTCAATTTTATCTTTAATGATTTCTAATCTCTGTTTTAGTAATTCACTAAATATTCCTAATATTATTATACTTATAATAGCTCTAACAAAGGCTCCTGCAAAAATGCTTCCTTCAATTAGTGCTTTGTCATTGAAAAATACTGCTATACCCCATAAACTACCTGCAATAATTCCTCCTGTAACTCCAAGAATGTTTTTATTTTCAAATTCTTTAAAACTTTCAAAATTCATTACAAATATACTGATAAGAACAATAACAGCTCCTATAAAAACAAATTTATTATAAATAACATTATTTATCGTAAAGTCTAATGTTAAACTAATTAAGATTGTTGACACAGCACATAAAGTAAAAGTGATTCCCATAGGATTATTTTTTATTGAAATAACATAAAATACAGTTCCTATACAGCTTAGGGAAGCAGCTATTGTAAACATTAATAAATCTGTATTATTTACATTGAAAATAGGAATCCAACTTTGAGTTATAGTGATGATTATAGTCATTAAAATCAAAGAAATAGCAGCTTCATAAAAAGGGAAGCTAAAGTATTTGTTGAATTTTATAGTTTTTAAAATCACACCAGATATTGACCATGTAAAGGCGCTAATCAATGCTGCAAATTGGTAAAAAGATTCCATATTATTGTAAATTCGGACTATATATTAACCTATTAACGGAATTTAATTATAACGTATTGTTAAGTAGTCTGGCTGAGTAATTTGATAAAAACCTTTGATTCATTAAAAAATAGAAATTTTAGATTTTTGGTTTTTGGTATGATTTCTATGATCGGCGGAATGAATATTCAAATGCTCGCTAGATCTCAGCTAGGCTGGGATTTGACTTCTTCTTCTTTGGCAGTCACACTAGTCGGGGTAGGATTTGCTCCTCCGATGTTATTATTTTCTATATATGGAGGAGTTGTCTCTGACAGATTTGACAATAAAAATATTATACAAGTTGGACAATTAGGAGTTATTTCAATAACTACTTTTATTGCCATATCAATATTTACTAATACGATTACAATTTATCACTTGATTATAGTTTCATTTTTTCAAGGAACCTTTTGGGCTTTTATGATGCCAGCTCGACAAGCGATAATTGCAGAGTTAGTAGATGATAATCAATTAAATAATGCGATTTCTTTAAATGCTGCAGGTATGTCTTTGACTACAATGGTTTCTCCAGCAATTGGAGGATTGGTTTATCATTATTTAGGTCCTGGAATAACTTATTTACTAATAACTTTGTTTTGTATTATTGCTATTATTTCTACTTCAATGATTCCTAATACAAAAACAAAACATAAAAAGAAATCTAAAACATTCAAAGAAATTAAAGATGTTTTTTATATTTTAAAAACTAATAGTTTGCTTTTGTATCTAATTTTATTAACACTAGTAACTACACTTTTAACAATGCCTACTAGAACCCTTTTTGCTCCATATGCATCAGAACAACTTTCAGGTGGAGCACTGCAAGTAGGATTAATGCTTGCATCTATAGGAGGAGGAGCTTTAATTGGAACTTTATTTGCAGCATCTCTTCCTCAAGACTCAAAGAAAGGTAAATATATTTTGTTCACATCTATTTTATCTGGGTTCTCTATTTTGATTTTAGGTTTTTCATCAATTACTATTTTTTCAATTTTTATATGTTTCTTTCTTGGTATAGGAGATGCTGGAAGAAGGTCCTTAAATCCTTCATTGATAATAGAAAAAACTCCTCCAGAATTTCGAGGAAGGGTAATGGGTTTTTATGCAATGAGTTTTGGTTTTATACCTATAGGAGCAATTCCAATGGGTATTATTTCAGATAAATATGGAGTTAATCTAGCATTTATTTTGTCTGGTATGACTTTAATTCTTTTAACAATTTTATTAAGTAATAAAAAAGTTATTAAAAGCTAATGTTTTGATCTACTATTTCCCAAATATATCTTACTGCTAATGATCGATAAGGTTTCCATTTTTCAGATATTTCATATACTTCTTTATCAGTAGGGAGATCATTTAATTTGTATATTTTTTGAATTCCTTTTTTTATCCCTAAATCGTTAGCTGGACAAATATCCTTGTTATTACCCGTAAATAAAAGAAAATTTTCTACGGTCCATGGTCCTATCCCCTTGAATTCACAAAGAATTTTTTTTGCTTTACTTTCTTCCATTTTTGAAATTAAATTTAAATCTAATTTATTGTTTTTTATTGTTTCTGACAGTTCTAATATAGTGTTAGATTTTGCTTTGGACAGGCCTAAGTCATTAAGTTTATTTTCATCTAGTTCTTTTGAATTAATATAACTTATATTTTCTCCGAATTTATTCGTAAATTTAGTAAATATACTAGATGCTGCTGTTATGCTAAGTTGTTGGCCAATTATTATTCTTACAAGAGATAAAAATTCAGACCTTTTTTTATAATCATCTTGAATGACAAAATTTTCTTTTTCAAAATATTTTATAAATTTTCCTAATTCCTTATCAGAATTTACTAGAGTATTTATAATTTCGATTCTTTCCAATTCTTTTTTTTGCATTATTTTATATTATTAAATCAATATCTTATTAAATCGATTATAAATATGGAACAACAAAAATATCTAGATCCTAAAGTTGTAGGAGTTGGGATTTTAGAAAAAGAAAGAAAAATTTTGTTAGTTAAAAGAGGGATTGAGCCTGGTTATGGTCTTTGGAGCATGCCTTCTGGATATATCAATAGATTTGAAAAAGTTCAAACGGCTATTGAAAGAGAGCTTTTAGAAGAATGTGGAATAATTGTTAAAGCAGATTGGGTTTCAGGTATTTATTCAAATAATGACTCTCCTATAATTCTTTTAGTATGGAATTTGAAATTTATTTCTGGAAAAGCAAGACCTTTGGACGAAACATTAGAAATTGGATTTTTTGATATTAATGATTTGCCAAACATGGCATTTGATCATGATTTAGAAATAATTTCTGACTGGAGCAATAAAAAAATCAAGTAATTTTATGGTTTTCTATTAGTCTTTTTACTCTTTTCCAAATAGAATCAGCTACTCTAGATTCAGATTGATGTCCCCCAACTATACTCCAAGAGGAACGATTATTATTAGCCATTTCTAAATAACCATTTCGTACTTTATTATGAAAATTATTATTCATGCTTTCATATTTGTTACCTTCATTATTTTCCCTTTTGCTTTTATTTGACTCTTCTAGAGAATCTAGTTCAATATTGATAGATTTATTTATTCTTGTGTTTGAAATATTTGGGTCTATGTCGAGTAAAATAGTTAAATCTGGAACTAATTCATTAGTTGTTATTTTGTTCAAGTTGTTGATTATCTCTAAATCAACACCTTTTCCATATCCCTGATAAGCCAGTGTTGAATGTATAAATCTATCAACTATCACCGTTACACCTTTATTTAAGGCAGGAACAATAACAGACTTGCAAAGTTCTGCACGTGCAGCACAAAAAAGATAAGTTTCTGCTACAGGGTTTTGAATACTTTTTGATTTAACCCATTTTCTTACTTGCTCTCCTAGTGGAGTATTTCCTGGCTCATGCACAAGTATTGAGTTTATTCCATCATCAACAAGTTTTTTTACAAGTCTTTTGCATTGAGTTGATTTTCCTGAACCTTCTCCTCCTTCAAAAGTTATCAATAAACCTTTAGAGAGTATGTTTTTAGATAATTTACCATCTTCTGGAAAATTGAATAGCTTTAAATTTCTTTCTGAATTTTTTTTGGAAATCATTATAATCTTTTTTTGAGCACTATCCTTCTTTTACTTTCTTCTCCTATTGATATGGAACCCACACCTTCATTTGTAGCAAAAAAATGCTGTTTCCTTCTAATGTTAGAATTTTGAGGAGATAACTCAATTTCATTCTCTCCATTTTTGATTTTTTTTATAGCTATCTTAACTTCATTTAAAGCCTCTGAGTTATCTGTGTCAAGTTTATTATCAATAAAACTTTCATTTGTAGGTTTTTCAAAACTTATTTTTTCCAAAAATCGAGTAATTTGATCTCCTGAACCTTTTTTTATTAAATGAATAGGGATTCCTATTTTTTCAGCCATTTCTATTATTTTCGGTTTTGGCTCTTTAGAATAATTCGCTTTTGTAGTCAGTATTATTTTAGCTAATTCTGGATTAGAAACTATTTTGATTTTTGAAGCAAAAGACTTAGATAGTTTTTTTAATTTAGTCTTTTGAAGTCCATAAGGAAAAATATTTATTTTTTTTAAATTTGTTTTTTCTTTTGATTTTTCATGAGTATCATTTTTTGTGATTTCTATAGAATTACTTTTAGTTGTGTAATCTTCGAAATTATTTTTTTCATCTTTGAGTTTAAGTAATTTACCATTAGAGATTTTTCTGACTTCAGTAGTTGTAGAGATTCCTCTTAGTTTTTTATCAACAGCTAATCCTACATCAAAATGAACAGAAACTTCATTTCTATTGATTATTTCTACTAAAATATCAAAAGATGGCTCGAATTCCCGTTCCAAAACAGTTTTCTGTGTTTTTCTTCTTCTTGCCTCTATATCTCCTAAGGTTACAGATTTCACACCACCAATTAAATCGCTTAGTGTAGGGTTAATAATAAGATTATCTAAAGTGTTACCATGAGCAGTTGCAATTAACTGAACTCCTCTTTCTGCAATTGTCCTTGAAGCCATAGCTTCTTTTTCTGTACTTATTTCATCAATTACTATTACTTCTGGCATATGATTTTCAACTGCTTCTATCATTACATTGTGTTGGAGTTCTGTGTTTTTTACTTGCATTCTCCTTGCTGATCCAATAGCCGGGTGAGGGATATCTCCATCTCCTGCAATTTCGTTTGATGTATCAATAACTACAACTCTTTTTTCTTCTTTATCAGCCAATAGTCTAGTGATTTCTCTCAACATGGTAGTTTTACCTATACCGGGCTTTCCCATAATTAGTATACTTTTCCCATTTCCTATAAAATCTTCAATTATTTTTATACTCCCAAACACAGCCCTTCCAACTCTACAAGTTAAACCGATAGTTTTGCCAGATCTGTTACGTATAAGAGAAATTCTGTGCAGAGTTTTTTCTATCCCAGCCCTGTTATCGTCTCCAACATGTCCTAATTTTTCTAATACAAAACTAATGTCTAAATCAGTAACTATTTCATTATCAAGAGTTTTTTTATGATCTGAGTAAATAACTACAGGAGGTCGCCCTAGGTCTAACACTACTTCTATTAGTTCATGTACTTTTTTCTCAATATTTCTATTGATTTTTGTAGGTAATATTTCTAGAAATAAATCTAAATCATCTAAAATTTCAAAATTTTCTGTAAACATAATATTTAATTTTATATCAATAAATTTATGAAATATAAATTATTGTTTTGTTAAATTTATAAAATATTCATGAACTTTTGAAGATCCGGATATTTCAGGATGAAAAGAAGTTCCCATAATTTTATTTTCTTGAATAGCAACAATAGTACCATCATCAAGAGATGACAGTACATTTACGCCTTTAGAGATTTTCTTTACAATTGGAGCACGAATAAAAATGGCTTTTATAGTTTCATTAATTCCATTAAATTCAAGGTCAGATTCAAATGAATCAACTTGTCTTCCAAACCAATTTCTAGATACTTCAGCGCCAATTAATTTCATAGGTATTGGCTCAGGTTCTGTAAGTTTATCAGCTATACATATTAATCCTGCACAAGTTCCCCATACTGACATTCCTGAATCAACCTTGTCTTTTATAGCTGTTTCAAAGTGATACCTGTCTATCAGTTTCTTTATAGTAGTAGATTCTCCCCCTGGAATAATTAGCCCGTTAATGTCATTCATTTCGTCGGTTTTTTTAACTAATTTGCAATTAACATTTAGATTTTCAAGGACATTTATATGCTCAGCAAAATCACCTTGTAAGGCTAGTACACCAATAATCACTTGAGATTTTACCAACCTCTTTTTTCTAATCTTTCTGAAGGGTCTATCTTAGAAACTTCATCGCCTTTCATAGCTCCACCCAAATTTTTAGATACCTCAGCAATCAATTCTGCATCTTCATAATGAGTAGTCGCTTGCACTATTGCATCTGCCATTTTAGCAGGGTTTCCGCTTTTGAAAATTCCTGATCCAACAAAAACCCCTTCAACACCTATTTGCATCAAAAGAGCAGCATCAGCAGGTGTTGCAATTCCACCGGCAGCAAAGTTTACTACTGGAAGTTTTCCTGTATTTTTAACTTCACATACAAGTTCATATGGAGCTCCAAGATTTTTTGCCTCAGTCATTAGTTCTTCATCATCTAATCTTTGAATTTTCTTTATATCTGATAAAATTTGTCGTGCATGTGTAACTGCTTGTACAACATCTCCTGTTCCGGCTTCCCCTTTTGTTCGGATCATTGAAGCCCCTTCTCCAATTCTTCGTAGAGCTTCACCTAAATTTGTTGCTCCACAAACAAATGGCATCTTATATTCCCATTTATTTATATGAAATTCATTATCAGCAGGGGTAAGTACTTCAGATTCATCACAGTAATCCACACCAAGCGCTTCTAAAACTTGTGCTTCAGCAAAATGTCCTATTCTTGCTTTTGCCATAACAGGTATTGAAACTGCGTCAATTATTCCTGTTATCATTTCAGGATCAGATGCTCGAGCCACTCCTCCGTCCTTTCTGATATCTGACGGAACTCTTTCTAATGCCATAACAGCCACAGCTCCAGCATCTTCTGCTATTTTTGCTTCGTCAGCTGTAACCACATCCATTATTACTCCACCTTTAAGCATTTGGGCTAGTCCGCCTTTTACTCTCCAGTCACCTACCTCAGGTAGTGATTGTTCTTTCCAAGATTTTGGTTTGTTTTTTAATGTACTCATTTTTATCTCCTCGGCTTTATTTTTTTTATACGACACCGAACCCGTATAATTTTTAAATACTATTATAATTATTTATTTCATTTTAGATAGCATTAATTTTATTAAATCTATTGTTCTGTGAGAATAACCCCACTCATTATCATACCAGCTTACTATTTTGAACATGTTTTCTCCGACTTCAAGAGTAGAATTTAAATCGATAATAGAAGAATTTGGATTTCCCAAAAAATCTATTGAAACTAAATTTTCATTTGTAACATCTAATATTCCTTTTAGTTCCCCTTTTGAATATTTGGTAAAAAGGTTGTTAATTTCTACTGAAGTTGTTTTTTTCTCTAAAATTACATTTAGATCAACTACAGAACAACTTGGGGTAGGAACTCTAAACGCCATTCCGTCTAATTTGCCTTTTACAGATGTTATGATTTTTCCTACAGATTTTGCTGCCCCTGTAGTTGTAGGTATAATACTTGAGGCTCCAGCTCTTGCTCTCCTTAGGTCTTTATGAGAGTTATCTAAAATATTTTGATCATTAGTATAAGAATGAATTGTTGTCATGAAACCACTCTTAATTTTATAATTATCTTCTAAAATTTTAATAATTGGTGCCAAGCAATTTGTTGTACAAGATGAATTAGAAATTATTTGATGTTTATCATTGTTATAAATATGTTCATTAACTCCCATAACAATAGTAGCGTCTTCATCTTCACCTGGAGCAGTAAGTAAAACTTTTTTTACATTTTTACTTAGGTGCCCGATTGCTTTTTCTTTAGAGTTGAATTTACCAGTTGATTCGACAACTAATTTAATATTTTCTGTGTCCCATGGAATTTTTTCAGGAGAATTTTCATTGAAAAATCTTATTTTCCTATCTCCTATGTATAAAAAATCTTTGTCATTATCTACATCAACCTTTATTTTTCCATAGGCAGAATCATACTTTAGCAAATGTTTGTAAGTTTTTAGGTCTGATCTTCCATTAACTGCGACTATGTTTATATCTAAGTCTTCTTCGGCTATAATTCTAAGAATTTGTCTTCCAATTCTTCCAAATCCATTAATTCCTATGTTTGCAGACATAATTTAAAATAAAATTGATTTTCCAGCAAAAGTTGCTTTATCTTTAAGTTTCTCTTCAATTCTAAGCAATCGGTTATATTTTGCAACCCTATCTGAGCGAGCTGGAGCCCCTGTTTTTATTTGTCCAGAATTTGTTCCTACTGATAAGTCAGCGATTGTTGTATCTTCAGTTTCACCAGACCTATGACTAATGACACATTTGAAATTATTTTTTAATGCATATTTGATTGTTTCAATAGTTTCTGAAATCGTGCCTACTTGATTAAATTTTATTAATATCGCGTTTGCAGATTTTTCATTTATACCAATATCAAGATATTTTTTTTGAGTTACAAATAAATCATCTCCAACTATTTGAATATCTTTTCCATGTTTCTTAGTGAAAGATTTCCATCCACTCCAGTCATCCTCTGACAAACCATCCTCAATTGAATAAATGGGATACTCTTTAATTAATTTTGAATAATATTCAATCATTCCATCAGATGTAAGTTCTATCTTTTCTTTTGATAGGTTATATTTTGAATTTTCTCCAAATTCAGAAGAAGCAGGATCTAACGCAATATAAATATCTTCTCCTGGAAGATAACCAGAGTTTTCTACAGCTTCCATAATGTAGTCTAAGACTTGTTTGTTTGATAAATTTGATGGAGCAAACCCACCTTCAAAACCAACATTTGTTGAATGCCCATCTTTTTCTAAAATTTTTCCTAATGTGCTATAGATTTCAGATCCAGCTCTCAAAGATTCAGAAAAACTGTTAAATCCAATAGGAGCTATCATAAATTCTTGAAAATCAGTTGAATTAATAGCGTGGGCTCCTCCGTTCATAATATTTAACATAGGCACTGGAAGGACTTCAGGTCTTTTTTCTTGAATAAGCTCAGAAATCTTCTGATACATTTCAATATTTTCAGAATGACTAGCAGCTGAAAGAATAGCTAGAGAAACACCCAAGATTGCATTTGCACCAATATTTTTTTTCTCTTCTGTACCGTCAAGATCAATCATTATGTTATCTAGCTCTAATTGATTTCTTACATCTTTATTGATAAGAGCTTTAGATATTTTGTTGTTAATATTGTCAATTGCTTTGATTACTCCTTTCCCTTTATATCTTTTGGGATCGTTGTCTCTAAGTTCAAGAGCCTCCCTAGAACCAGTACTAGCTCCAGATGGAACAGCTGATAAACCAATTTTTCCACTTTCAAGAATTAGTTCTACTCCTACTGTTGGATTTCCCCTAGAGTCTAAAATTTCTCTTCCGATAACAGATTTTATTTTGTACATTTTAATCCCTAATATTTCTATTTAATATCTATGGTTTTAATTATTTCGTTCTGTAAATCAAATATATTTTTTAAGCCTTTAGAACCGATTTCTATTAATTGGTTTAATTCTTCAAAATTCAATAATTCGTTTTCTGATGTTCCTTGAATTTCAATAATTTCAAGGTTTGAGTTTAAAACTAAATTCATATCAAAATCTGCTATGGAATCTTCAGAATAATCTAAGTCAAGATAAATTTCACCGTTTACTTTTCCTAAACTTATAGCTCCTATTTGATTTTTAAAGAACTTTTTAGGGCTAGTATTATAATAATTTTTTAGAGCAATATATGTAGAAATATAAGAACCTGTGATTGAAGCAGTTCTTGTTCCTCCATCGGCATTAAGTACATCACAATCAACTGTCACAATGATTCCTGGGATTAGATTTAAGTTGATAGATTGTCTAAGTGATCTGCCGATAAGTCTTTGTATTTCCTGAGTTCTTCCACTAAGTTTATTTCCTCTATCTCTTGAAACTCGTTCGGATGATGAATTAGGAAGCATATTATATTCTGCAGTTATCCAACCTTGATTTTTATTCATAAGCCATCTAGGAAGATTATTAGAAATATTTGTAGAACAAATCACCTGAGTATCTTCAAATTTTATTAAAACAGAACCTATTGAATTTTTCTGATAATTTGGAACTATTGATAAATTCCTTGCCTCATCATGCTTTCTATTATTTTTTCTCATAGTATCATTTTACAAAATAATTACTTTGTTACTTATTTATATTAATTACCAAAATAGATGTATAAAATAAAATCTAATGAAAATTGCAATTTTAGGAGCTGGCTCAGTAGGAAGTTACTATGGAGCAGTGTTAAAAAATAAAGGTTTTGATGTTACTTTAATCTGTAGAGGTGAGCATTTTAAACAAATATCTGCTAAAGGCTTAGATGTTAAGTCAAATTGGGGTGATTATCATTTAAATATAAATGCTACAAATGATGTAAATGGTCTTGGTTTTTTTGATATTGTCTTTTACACTCCTAAGCTTTATTCAAATGAAGAGACTATCCCAATTTTAAAAGAAATTTCAAATGAAAAAACTTTAGTCATAACTATTCAAAATGGAGTTAATAGTCATAATGAAATTGGTAAATTTATTGATAAAAGCAATATAATTCCAGCAGCAACATTTATAGAAGCAGAAATTGAAACTCCCGGAGTCATTCTTCAACAAGGGTCTTCAGCAATAATTGAGATGGGAGAATTAGATAATTCTAAGTCAAATAGATTGAAAAAAATTCATGAAGACTTTGATTCAAAATTATTACGCTTTAAAATATCTGGAAATATTCTATCTACACTTTGGGAGAAAATGATAATAGTAGGAGCATTTGGTACCATAATGACCTCATTTAGAATGTCATTCAGAGAATTAATTGATTCAAATTATGGAGAAAAAATTTTAAGAGAAACCATGAAAGAAATATTATCTGTAGGTCTTGCTGAAGGAATAAATTTAAGTTCTGTAAATATAGATCAAATAATTATAGATCTTAAAAAAGAAGCAGATGAAATGACTGCATCAATGTTTAATGATTTAAAAAATAACAAACCATTAGAAATTGATAGTATTTTAGGTCATGTAGTTGAGTTGTCAAACAAACATAATCTATATCTACCTCATAGTACTACTTTGGTTTCTTCCTTAGAAAAATTTAAGAGTGGATAATTGATGATTACTAAAATAGACAAATTGAAAAAATATAGTTCACAAAATGTAATTGACGCTATGACTGTTTTAGGCTGGGATCAATCAATGATAGAAGGTTCAAGACCTTTAATTCTAAAAGACAAAATGGTAGGTATTGCTATTACTCTTGGATTTGTTTTTTATCGTCAAGATTTATTAGAAGATTTGCCTAAAGGAGTAGATTCTCCTGAGTATCAAGCATTTGAAATGTGTTCTGAAGATTCTGTGCTGGTTGCGTCTTCAGTTGGACCATGGGAATCAATTGGAGGGGATATAAAATTTCTTAGACTATTTCAAAAAAATATAGCAGGACTGGTAACAGATGGTTCAGTTAGAGATTCTGAAGCAATGGAAAAATATAATTTTCCACTTTTTGCTCATTCATATACTTCTAAACAAGGGCCAGGAATAATGCTCCCTTATTTTGTAAATCAACCCATAAATTGTGGAGGAGTTCTGATTCGCCCTGGAGATTATATTATAGGAGATAGAGACGGTGTAGTTGTGCTACCTAATGTGATAGTTGATGAATGTATAAAAATTATGGAAGAAAGAGAAGAAATAGAAAAAATCGTAAAAAATGAATTAAATAAAACCCCGGGTTCTCCTGGAAAATATTACCCATTTAATGAGCTTACGTATAAACTATATGAAGAATTTAAAAAAAAGAAAAAATAAATTAATATTGGAGTTAATAGTATGAGTGTTAAAGGAATGGCATTTCATCAAGGCAATAAGATCTTATTAAAAGATGCAAAAGTAGGAGTCATGACCCATGCTTTACACTATGGTACTGCTGCATTTGAAGGAATAAGGGGCAATTGGAATTCTGATAAAAATGAGATGGTTATTTTCAGGTTAAAAGAACATTATGAAAGACTTTTACGAGGTGCAAATATCTTACGTATGAATCTACCTTACTCGGCTGATGAACTTTCTGATATAACAATTGATCTGGTTAAATCTAATGGTTATAAAGAAGATGTTTATATAAGGCCTTTGGCATATAAATCCCATGAACTTGTAGCCAATTTAAAATTACATGAACTTGATGATGATATAACTATTATAGTTATCCCTTTTGGATCCTATATTGATAATGACAAACCGATTAATTGTCAAACAAGCTCTTGGAGAAGACCTGAAGACACTATGATGCCAACTGGAGTGAAACTTTCAGGTTTATATACAACGAGCATATTAGCCAAAACTGAAGCAGTTTCTGCCAATTTTGACGAAGCAATACTTTTAAATTTTGATGGTACTGTATCAGAAGGAAGTGGAGAGAATCTGTTTATGATTAAAAATAATGAAATTATAACTCCCACTGAAACTGATAACTGTCTACTTGGTATTACTAGAGATTCTGTTATTGAAATAGCTCAAAAAGAATTAGGAGTCAAAGTAATCGAAAGGAAGATACATAGATCAGAGTTATACTTGGCTGATGAAGTATTTTTAACTGGCACAGCAGCTCATGTTACTTCAGTTGGATCGTTGGATAATAGAAATATTGGAGATGGTAAAATTGGAGAAATTACAAAAAAACTTCAAGACCTCTATTTTTCAATCGTTATAGGAAATGATTCAGTAAAAAAGAATTCAAATTACACCAAATGGTTAACCTCTTTTAGTATTTAGGATTTGAAAATCATTTTTTGATTTTTCATCAATAACATTTTTAGGGTTATTGTATATAAGTTCATTTATTTTATTTGATCCAATTATTTTTGAAATTTCACTTATTTGATTTTCTAAAAACTCATCATTGATTTGATTATAATTAGTACAATCTGATGCAATAAAATCATAAATTCCTAATTCTAAATAATCTCTAGATTTAATACTGGATCTTTCTCCAAAAAAAGAGGCGAAAGAACCTAAGGATAACTGGAAAAGAATACCTTTTTCTTTTAATTTTTCAATATTTTCTTTTTCAAAAATCATAAATCTTTCAGGATGAGAGATTATTGGGATTAATCTTCTATTTAATATTTCATCTAATATTTTTTCGACATATTTAAAGTTTTGATGATTGTTTACATCAATTAAAATAAAGTTTGATAATAAAAGAGTAAAATCTTTAATATTTTTATCTATTTTCAAAATTATTTTTTCAGAAATTATATTTTCAAAACCTGAAAAAACCATTTGACTTTTTGAGCTTTCTAAATTTTGATTTTTGTTGTTAAGTATCAAATTCCCAAATTGATTTCTTATTTTGTTTGTTTCTCTATCTGGAATATATTTTTCTGAGAGAATATAGATAATATCTGAAAAAAAACTTTCTAAAGTTTTATCTTGTTCAATTAGTTTAATAGGGTCATAAAAATTATATTTCTTGTTGTTTATGTCTATCATTATGATCTAGCTTCAATCATTCTAAATGATTCTCCATATTCAAAATTAAAATCTACTGCTGATTTTTTTAGTCTTTGTAAAATATTATTCGCATATTCAGATCCAAGGCTTAATCCAGGTAATTGACTTTCATGTTTTGATAATGACTCTACTTTTTTGAGTTCATAGGATGTGACGTCCACACAAATATTAGGTTCATCGCTACCCCAAAATAATAATTTTTTTACTTTATGTGGTTGAATTTCTTGATTTAATTGTTCAGTAAAATGTAAATGGTCTCTAGCATAAGGATATATAGCATCCATAACAGAAAATCCTAAATTTCTATGATCTCTGTGAAGAAAGCTTTTCATTCTAAATGGATCGTGTGTAAAAACTATTTCAGGTTTGTATTTTCTTATGTTGTAAACTAAGTCAGAAAGAAGTGATTTGTTTGATTCTAATTCTCCATCAATATAGTTTAAGGAAACTATATCGCTCACTCCAAGAGCCCTAGCGGCTTCAATTTGTTCCTCAGACCTTATATCCACAATTTTTTTGCTAGTCATTTCTAAATCATTTGACCCACTTGAACCAGTTGTTGCTAGAACATAAACTATATCAGCATCGTTATCGATCCATTTAGCAACTGTTCCACCTGTACCTATTTCTGCATCGTCTGGATGAGCAAAAATAACCATTGCTTTTTTTGGGATTTCTAGGAATTCATTCATTTTTATAAATTAATCTTTTTTATCATACAATTATTTCATTTTATTAGAAAAAAAATCAATATAGTATATATGTAATATTAAATTACAACGGCTAAATCCAAATGAATAATACTGATATTGAAATAGAAAATATTCTAGAAGAAGAACAGAAAAGACAGAGAAACTCTGCTGTATTTATAGCTTCAGAAAACTATGCTTCAAGTTCTGTAAGAAAATATACATCTTCAATCTTGACTAATAAATATGCTGAAGGATATCCAGGGCAAAGATATTATGCTGGTTGTGAATATGCTGATCAAGCTGAAAATTTAGCTATAGATAGGGGAAAAAAAATCTTTGAGAGTCAGCATATTAATGTGCAACCACATTCAGGTTCTCAAGCTAATATGGCTGTCTACATTGGTTTATTAAATCCAGGAGATAAAATACTAAGTTTGTCATTAGATCACGGAGGCCACTTATCACATGGTCATAATGTAAATTTTTCTGGAAAAATATATGAAATTCATAATTATTTTTTGGATAAAGAAACGGAAATGATTGATTTTAATTCTCTTCAAAAGATTGCAGAAGAAATTAAACCAAAGCTTATTATTTGTGGATATTCAGCTTATTCAAGAATTATTGATTTTGAAAGATTTAAGGAAATAGCAGATTCTGTAAATGCTTTGTTAATGGCAGATATTGCTCATATAGCTGGATTGGTTGTAGCAAAACAACATCCTTCTCCGGTAAATATTGCAGATATAATTACTTCAACGACACATAAAACACTTCGAGGACCTAGAGGAGGAATTGCTATAATCAAGAACTCCCTTTCTAAAAAATATGACAGAGGAATCTTCCCAGCTGTTCAAGGTGGACCAATAATGAACAACATTTTGGCAAAAGCAGTAGCATTTAAAGAAGCATCATCTAATGAATTTGTTCAGTATTCCAAAGATATAATTAATAACGCTCAAATTTTGTGTGAATTTTTTAAGGAAAAAAAATTAAGAATTGTTTCTGACAAAACAGAAAATCATTTAATGTTGATAGATACTAGATCAGTAAATTTAAGTGGAGCTGAAGCTGAAGAGAAATTAAATTCTGTGGGAATAATAGTAAATAAAAATGCTATTCCGTTTGATCCAGAGCCTCCAAAAATTACCTCGGGGATAAGAATAGGGACACCTGCAATCACAACTAGAAAAATATCTAAAAATGATTTATTGAGTGTAGGAGAACTTATATATGAAACACTAACAACTGATATAGAAAAAAATTCTAATATAAAAAAACAAGTTCATGAAATTATGAATAAATTGCCACTTCCATAAATAATTGATTTTATAGAGAGCATTTATATAGAAATCGATGTTATAATTTTATACATCATAAAACCAATTGAAAAAGGGAAAATTTTGAAAAGATATGAATTAATGTGGATTATAGGTGGCATACTTGATGATAAATCTGTCGAAGAATCATTATCTAATGTGACTAAATCCATATCATTGCCTAAAAAATGCAAAGTAATTAAAGCAGAACTGTGGGCTAAAAGAAAATTATCATATGAAATAGGAAATTTTGAAGAGGGAACATATTTTTTAGCGGATCTTGAATCAGAACCAGAATCTATTTCTCAAATAGAAAATATTTTAAAAGAAAACGAAGCTGTTATTCGGCACTTGGTTACAATAAAAGAAAAATTTAAACCCTACAAAGTTAATACAAAATAAGGAGAAAAATTGAGTCTAAATCAAATATTACTTATAGGAAATTGTGGGTCTGATCCAGAAATGAGATACACTCCTAATGGAGCTATGGTAGTAAATTTTAGCTTGGCAGTCAACTCATACAGAAACGGTTCTGACGGAGAGCAAATCCAAGAAACAGAATGGTTTAGGATTTCATGTTGGAATAAAACAGCAGAATCTGTAAACCAATTTCTTCAAAAAGGTTCAAGATGTTTTGTTGAAGGAAGGTTCAGATCAAGTACCTATACAGCTAATGATGGTACACAAAAACAATCAAATGAAGTGACTGCTTTTAGAGTGATTTTCTTAGATAGAAATACTGATTCATCAGGCAATGATGGAAATTTCTCTCAAACCCAGAATATGGATAATCTCCAATCAGAACCTAATCAAACTAATGAATTTGGAAATAATCAACCTCAAACGTCTTCTGAAAGTGAAGCAGATGACGCTGAGGAATTACCGTGGTAGAAAAGGAATAAAATGACTACAAATAGACAAAACTCTAGAAGAAACAATTTTTCTTTTGAATTTAGAGCTAGAAAAAAACCTATTTCAAAGGTTATAAAAGGGTTACCTGTGGATTACAAAGATGTAGATGTTTTGCTTTCATATATTTCTGATAGGGCAAAAATTAGTAGTTCTTATAGGACAGGAAATGCTGCAAAGGATCACAGAAGTTTAACTAAAGCAATAAAAAGAGCTAGGCACATGGCTCTGTTACCTATATCTCATGAACATGATACCGTTAGATCAGCTGTAGAAGAATCAACTGAAGAAGCTGTAGAAGAATCAACTGAAG
>JAYZJV010000054.1:0-14494 GCA_036164085.1 Chloroflexota bacterium
TAAAACTAAGCTGTTTCCAAGCTCTACACAACATGATTCAGAAACTATTGAATTATTTACCAATTTTATTCTCTTTCAGTTTGTTTGTTATTATATTTATCATAAGAACAGCAAACTTTATCTAACCTTTATTGTAATCGAATTATCTAAAATAGTTTTAAATATTTGACATTACTTCCTACTAACATCTTCTTAGTGATTATGTCCTTTATGATCATCATTTACCTCATTAGATAAATTGTCTACAATTATGTTTATATTATTTTCTAGCCACTCAACATAAGTTTGATCTTCACTTAAAGTTTCAACCCACAATCCACTAACTAATTTTATTCCTGTTTCTTGCTCAATTGTTTCAGTATATTGAGAAGGAGTTTCTCCCTCTAAAAACATAATTTTGATATTGTGCTTTTCAATTTTTTCAATAGTGCTTCGTAAGCTTTTTGGTGTAATTCCATCTTCTGAATTAATGCTAGGAATTAGAGTAGTCAGTACCTCAATTTCATATTTACTTTCTAAATACCCCAAAGACTCATGTGTCGTAATAATTTTCCTGTTTTCAATTGGTATTGTATTGATCAAGGTTGAAATATTTTCATCAACAACTTTTAATGTATTAACAAAGTTTTTCGTATTAGATTCGTAACTAGTTTGATTACCGGAATCAATTTTTATTAATTCGTCTTTTATAATTTCTACAGCTAAGGACACTCTTGTTGGATCAAACCAAAAATGTGGATCATAAGCTCCGTGATCATGTCCATCGTGATCATCATGTCCATCGTGGTCATCATCGTCTTTATGCTCATCATCGTGATCATCATGTCCATCGTGGTCATCATCGTCTTTATGCTCATCATCGTGATCATCATGTCCATCGTGGTCATCATCTTTGAATTCGATTGGGTTGATTCCAGAACCTATATCAATTAGGATATTTTCACTGCTCACAGAATTTTCTAGTAATTTGACTACTCCTGCAGATTCATACTTTAATCCAACATAAAACACTAAATCTGCATCTGCGATTTTCTTTGCATCTTGAGGAGATGCTTCAAAGCTGTGTGGATCAGCTGAAAAAGGCATTAAAATATTTAGATCAATATTATCACTTCCTACTTGACGCACATATTCTGCGATCATTGGTGTAGTAGCTAAAACATTAACGCGTCCATTAACTTGACTTGAATCATCAATTATAACTTCGGCTGAATCTTCTTCAGATGAATTACAAGCAATAATAAATATTGAAACAAATATCATTGCTATTTTTAAATATTTTGAAAACATTTCACTTCTCCTTGTTTCTGGAAAGACATTACTTTTATAGTTATTTTATTGATACATAATATCATTAATTGATTGTTTACAACATATTATACACCTAAAAGATACAAATTGTATTTTAAAAGATTTGATATTTGATATCAATTAATATATTAATGTTTTTTTATGGATATGAATTTTCTTTTACCTGGTCATATACATATGAAATTTATTGTTCTTGTATTATTGGGTTCTTTTTAGGCATCCCGTCTCTTCTTGGATAAATCTTAGGAGAATTGTTCATTTTTTCCCAAATTATAAAGTTGTCTTTCGGTAGAAAAGGTGGAATTTCTATTGTTTCAGAAATATTTTTTGATATTCCTAAAATTCTAATTATGTAACGAGAATCTTTAATTTCTTTTGAAGGATAATTTCCTTTAGCTGTAACAACGATCCCTCCAATTTTCAATAAAGGAATGGTTAGCTCTGCTAATGTTGGTAATTTTGCGAGGGCTCTTGTTAATATCAGATCAAATGATTCTCTTAATTTTGATTGGCCTAGAACTTCTGCTCTTTGATTATTAATTTCTATATTTTTTAAATCTAATTTTTCAATAGTATCAGATAAAAATTCACATTTTTTTTTGGAAGATTCACATAGAAATAAGTTTATTTCAGGGTAAAAAATTTTTATTGGAATTGAAGGAATTCCTGCACCAGTCCCGATATCTAAAATTTTTAAAGCTTTGTTTTCTAATAGATTAAGTGCAGAGTATTTTGAATTTATAATATGAGCATATCTAAGTGACCGAATAAACAACGTATCCCTTATTTCTTCTCTTGTTTTTAATCCTGTTAGATTGAATTTTTTTGAAGATTTGAGAATTTCTTCAGAAAACATTGAAAGTTTTTCTATTTTTATATCATCATACTCAATGGATAATTCTTCTAATGCATTTCTTAGCGTATTCATAAAAACATTCTAAAACCATAAATAATATATTTACACCACTATTTAGCTCAATAGATGTTTATAATAATTTTTAAACACTATAAATTTAATTATGAAAATATGTGTATGCATAAAAGAAGTCCCTGATTCTGATGTTCCGTCAAACAAACTTCGAATTGATAAAGAAAATAATAAAATATTACCCGTAGAAAATGTTTCTAATATTGTAAATGGCTTTGATTTAAATGCCGTTGAACTTGCCCTTAGATTTTCTGAAAACTATGAAGATTCTTCAATATCTATTATTTCTATAGGAAACAATCTAACAAGTGATGTAATAAAAAAACCTTTAGCTATGGGAGCTGATCAAATCATTACTTGTGAAGACCCTTATATCGAAAAAATGGACATACATGGAATCGCTTTGGTGCTTTCTAAAATAATTCGCAAAACAGGGCCTTATGATATTATTTTTTGTGGAAGACATGCTTCAGATTTTGATAATGCAAGTGTCCCTTTTGGAATTTCTGAATTACTTTCTATGCCTCTAATCAACATTGTAAAAGAAATCAAAGTAAACGAACAAAAATTGATACTTGAAAGAGTTATTACCGATGGATTTCAAACTATAGAATCTGAGATGCCTTTAGTTGTTACTACTGGGAATCAAGTTGGAGATCCTCGATATCCTACATTAAAAGGAATAATGGAAGCTTCAAAAAAAGAAATAAACAAAATTTCATTAAGTGACTTAAACCTATCTGAAAAAGAGATTTCCCCCAAACTAAAAATTGATGAAATTTATTTTCCAGAGAATGAAAATAATGTAGAAATAATTCAAGGAAGCAATAATAAAGAAAAGGCTATCAATCTAATAACGAAATTAAAAACAGAGGGGATTATTTAGTGTGAATATTCTAACCGTAATAGTAAACGAAAGTGAAATGCTAAGTGAATCATCTTTAGAAATTTTTTCATTTCTAGATGAATTCAAATATTCAAATAATATAACCTCTATAATTTTTGGAGGTCAAAAGAATGTTATTTCTAATATTCCAGTTGATGAAATTTTTTATGTTTCAATAGACAAATCTGAAGAATTGAATCCGAATGATGTATTATTGACGATTGATAAATTTACTGAAGAAAAGAAATTTGATCTAATCATCTTTCAAAAAGATGATATTTCTAATTATGTAGCTCCTGCATTATCTTTTAGAAAAAAAATTCCTTATTTGCCTGATATAAAAAAATTAGTTTCTATCGATGAAAAAGTAATGAAATTTATTAGACCTGTACACGGTGAATCAGCGGAAGCAATTTACTCGGTAGATGCAAATTATCCTTTGATAGTAAAAATAAGAAAAAGTTCATTTGAGCCAAAGTCACTAAGTAAGGATAAAAAACCTGTAAATGAACTTATATTAGAAGAGTCATTAGAAAATACATTTAAGATTATTGAAACTAGAAAAGTTAAACCCGAAGGCATTCAATTAGATGAAGCAGACATAGTTGTTTCTGGAGGAAGAGGAATAGGAAGCAAACAAGGGTTTGAAAATATAAAAGAACTTGCTAATCTACTAAATGGGGCAGTAGGAGCATCTAGGGCTGCAGTAGAGTCTGAATGGATAGAAACAACCCAATTAGTAGGACTTACTGGTAAATGGATTAGCCCTACTCTTTATTTTACTTTTGGGATATCTGGAGCTAGCCAACATTTAGCAGGATGCATAAATTCAAAAAATATTGTTTCTGTAAATACTGATCCTGATGCCTCCATTTTTGATCACTCTAGATTTGGCGTTGTTGCAGATTGCAATGAATTTATTAAAGAAGTGATAGAAGAAATTAAAAACATTCAATAACTTTTTTGAAAAACATCTTTAAAATATTAGCGTTTATATTGGTCATTTATATTCTTTTATTAACAAGAGACGCAGAGCATATATCTCCAATTGATAAATTGGCCTCTCAACACAAATTTAATATTTTTGTTTGGGAGATGAAAAATTTACCTAAACAAGTAATTGACTTACCTAGAAAACCTAATATATCAGAAGAACAGGCTAGAAATTATTTACAAAATAAAATTTTTGATCATAACAATCAGATTGAATTATTTTTGGAAGATGAAGTTTCAAAAAAAATTAAAGAGAAGCTAGGAAAGAAATTTCTTTTTCCTCCTTTATATGTTTCTATTGAAAAACCTCCTAAGGTTTTGATTGTTTCTCCAAGAAATAACATTTATCAACAAAGGGCTATTTTGCTAAATAATGACATTCCTTTAGATGATATTGAGTATATTGAAAAACAAATAGATTCTTTAGATTTGTCATCAATAATTTTAGATACAGGAGGCTTTGCAGCATATCCTAGCATAGTTAATATTACAAAAGATTATGAATCAATGATTTCGACTATTTCACACGAATGGCTGCATCATTATTTGTTTTTTTTCCCATTAGGTAGATCATATTTTAAGGGCGGAGAAATGATTTTTATAAATGAGACACTTGCGGATATATTTGCTGATGAAATATCAAAAAATCATCAAAAAGAAGAATCTGAGGCCAGTGTTTTTTTTAAATTGCATATGAAAGAAACCAGAGAAAAAGTAGATAAACTTTTGCTAAAAGGAGAAATTGAAAAAGCAGAAAATTACATGAAAGAAAGAGGAAATGAACTTAATGATAATGGCTTCAAAATCAGAAAGATCAATCAAGCTTATTTTGCTTTTTATGGAAATTATGGATCCTCTCCATCTTCAAGTCACAACTATCATGAAAAATTAACAAAATTATTTATGACATTTGATTCTTTTGAAGATTTTTTGAATGAAATAAAAATGATAGACGAACCTGCTAAATTGGAAAGTTTAATTAATTTAAGAACGTATAAAAATCAATAAATGGGTTATAATTAGGTTATGAATTTTATTAGAAAAACTTTTGGAATTGCAAAATCTTATAGACCTCCATCAGGAGGGAGAAGAGATGAGTATGATATTTCTTTTCAAGAGTTCTTAGACAATTTAAAAAATAATGTGCCTTTTTTGAATAAATTTCCTCAAGGGAATAAATCAATTTTTTTGATTGGGATTATTATTTTATTGGTTATTTGGGCTGCTTCAGGTATTTATACAGTAGGGCCTGATCAACAAGCTGCAGTAAGAATGTTTGGTAAGTTTCAATCAATCCAAACCAATGGATTACACTGGTGGTGGCCTTCACCTATTGGGCAAAGAGATGTGGTAGTAACAACCGCGACAAGACAACTTGAATTAGGTTTTAGAAGTGAAGGGGAAGAAATTACAAAACCTGTCCCTTATGAATCTTTAATGATAACAGGAGATGAAAATCTGGTTGATGTTCAAGCTGTGATTCAGTATAAAATATCAGATTTGAGAAATTATCTTTTTTCTGTAGATGATCCTGGAGAAAAAGACAGAAATGTAGACCCTGGAAAACCCGATGGAGTTACTTTGCGTGATATTACAGAAACTGCGCTTAGACAAGTAGTAGGAAAAAGGAATATTGATGATGTTCTGACTACTCAAAAAGCAGAAGTTCAAGATGAGGTTTTATTAATAATGAGACAATTAACTTCTAATTATAATACTGGTATTGAAGTAATAGCTGTTAGGCTTCAGAACGTAAATCCTCCAGTGCAAGTACAGGATGCATTTGATGATGTTACAAGAGCTAGAGAAGAAAGAGATAGAATTATAAATTTGGCTGATGCTTATAAAGAGTCTGAGATACCTAGAGCAATAGGTGAAGCAGCAAAAATCACGGAATCAGCTGAAGCGTTTAAACAAGGGCGTATTGCAAGAGCAGAAGGTGAAGCTCAAGGATTTAAGAAGCTTTTAGAAGCTTATGAAAAGTCTCCTGCTGTAACTAGACAAAGACTTTATTTAGAAATGGTCGAAAGAGTCTTTCCAAATTTTAATAAATATATAATAAATGACGCTAAAATCCTTCCTCTTTTGGATATAGAGCCCAATCAATAAGGAAATTTTATGAATAGAAAAGGTACACCAATAATCATTCTTGTAGTAATAGCGATTTTTGTTATTTTGCAAGTTTTTTTTACTGTAGATGAAACAGAAGTAGCTATAGTAACGACATTTGGTGAATATAAGGCATCTCACACAAACCCAGGATTAAAATTAAAAACACCATTTATTGATTCAGTAACTAAATTTGATAAGCGACTTCAACGAGTTGATGTTCCCCCTGAGGCACTTCTAACAAGCGATAAAAAGCGTTTAAGTGTTGATGCATATGCTAGATACAAAATTATAAATCCACTAGTTTTCTTTAAAAATTTAACAAATGAATCTACAGCAGATTCTCGAATAGCAAGTATAGTTGCATCAAAAATCAGAGAAGAAATAGCACAAGATACTCAAGAAGAAATTATTTCTGAAAGAAGAGAGCCGATTATGGGCAGCATAACTACTATGTCTAATTTATTTGAGATTTCTTATATAGAAGCACAAAATTTAGAGAATGGATTACAAAATACTGATTTACATATATACACAAAAACAACTGATGCCAACTATTTTACTATTGCTGACAATAATGAAGTAGCATCTGTTTTAACTGGTTCGCTAGATTCTTCAATTGAAGTTAAATTTTATGTCCCGTTACAAAATATTTGGGGAGTTGAAATTATTGATGTAAGAATAAAGCGTGCAGATTTTCCAGACTCAGTTGAATCTTCTATTTTTGAAAGAATGGTAGCTGAAAGATTTAGAAAAGCTAGTGCTTTTAGAGCAGAAGGAGAACAACAGGATAAAGAAGTTAGAGCTGCAGTTGATCGAGAGGTAGAAATAACACTTGAAACTGCTAATGGTCAATCTGCTATTATTAGAGGTGAAGGAGAAGCTCTTGCCATTGAAGCACTTGCTGATGCTCTTAGTTCTGACCCCGAATTCTATGGATTTGTTAGATCGCTTGAAGCTTATGAGAAATCTTTAGCTGACGGAACTACTGTAATTTTAGATCCAGAAAGCGAATTATTTAAGTATTTAGAAACTTATACCAAATAATACTTATTTGAAAGTAGTGTTTTTCCCTTCTTTTAAATCATCCCAAACTTCAGCTATTGATACATAGTTGGTTCCCATTTGTTGTCCTGTGGTTCTTTTGCCGCCAGTCTTCTCTAGAAATCCATAAACCATACCTATAGCAAATCCTTCACTGTCAATAATAGGGCCTCCTGAATCTCCAGGATCTGCTGCTGCGTCAAATACTATTATTGAAACATTTTTACCTAGTTCATCACCTAGATAATATGAATCTCCTTTTTCATAGTTTAAAGTTGTACTTGCCGTTTTAACATAACTAATAATCCCAGAGTGACTAGATGGAACTCCGATATTTCCTGCAGAGTAACCTATAGTAAAAACTTCTTTTCCAATATCATTTACATCGACAGTTCTTGTTTTGAAAGAAGCCATGCCATGATCTACTTTAATTGCAGCTATGTCCCTTTTTACATCTACCCCAAAAACTTTAGCCTGAATGCTTGTGTATTTATCAACACTATTTGGATCAGGTATAGAAACAATAACTAATTTATTACTACCAACAACATGTTCGTTGGTTATTATCCACCCATCTTCTATAATCCAACCAGTTCCTGTACTATTGCCAACTTGAATCATCACAACTTTATTTTTATTTTTTCTATAAATGTCATATGCTAATTCAGCACTTGCTGTAAGAGATTCTAAAGGCTGTGGAGTAGGTGTAGGCTGCGGAGTAGGCGTAGGCTGAGGAGTAGGCATTGGAGATAAAATGGGTACCAACTCAGGGATTATTTCTTCAACCAAAAACATATCTCCTTTTTTTGCTATTTCTACTGCTTCATTTATTGCTATTTCTTTTATTTGATCTTCTTGTAGGGGAATGATAGTTGCTGTAGGTTGTGGAGTTGCTGTAGGTTGAGCTGTTGGAATAGGCTGAGGAGTCGGGACTTCTATTTTGCTTATATTGTACTCTGCTATTTTTTGTGCTCGAGCATCAATAGTAGCCTCAATATCTATCTTTTCAGAACATGAAATTATAAAGAGTAATAATAGTAAAAATTTTTTTTTCATAGTTCCATTGTATTCAAATCTTGTTTAATTGCAGATGATAAAATATTCAATCTGTACCTATTTAGCCCACTTGATAACAGTAAGTTATTTAAGATTGAAACTGAAATATTTTTATCTAAGGAAGCCCATCCGATGGATGAGACTAAACCTGTGTGTCCAAAAGATTTTTCTGAAATATCTAAGTCTTTTTGGTAATATATCTCTCCATCGAATCTTATTCCTAATCCAAGTTTGACAAGTCTCAGTTTGTCGTTATAGTCTAACCCTTTAGCTTGAACTTTAAATATTTTCTTTTTGGTTTCTTTGCTAATCCATTTATTATTATTTATTATTTCGTTATAAAAGAGAGCAAGATCTTTACTATTTGAAATGCAGGTACCTGATATCAGTGGAATTTTATTTAGAGCAAATAATTTAAATATCATAGGTATAGTATTTAAATTTGAGGATTTGTGCTTATTTACCTCTAGTGGCAAATCATTGTATTTATTTGTCATAAATTTTGTGCTTAATAAATTCAATGGAATTTTTACTAGGTCATTAAAATTTTCTTCAAAAGATTTTTCAGTCACTCTTTCAATTAATTCCCCGATAATCCAACCATAGGTAACTTCATGATATGCAATTCTTGTTCCAGGCTTTGTTTCTGGAGTATAATTTTCTAACCACCTGCATATTCGATTAAGATCAGTATAATCTTCATCTGGAAGAGAATTGGACAAAGATACTCCAGATGTATGGCTTAATACATCTTTTATTTTTATTTCTTGTTTGTTGTTTTTTCCAAAATCAGGCCAATATTTTGAAATGTTATCTTCAAAATCTAATTTTCCCAAATCTACTAATTTCCAAATTACAGAAGCTATAAGAGGTTTTCCGGCAGAAAATATATAAAAAAGACTATTATTTTGAAATTTATCAAAAATTTTTATTTTTTTGTTTTCTCTATACACTGAGATAGAAAATTTGCTTAATAATCCTTCTTTCTTGAGTTTTTTGATAGCTTCTTCTGTAAAAGTTAGCATTTTAAATTTTATAAGGAATTGTTTGAGGGCCTTCAGGGAGAATGCATATTGAAGGATTTTTTTTCTTTCTTTTTACTTGTTCAATTATTTCTTCTATGTTATTTATTTTTAAAAGATGAGACTTGCTTACATCTTTTTCATTCAGCTTAGAGTAGAGCATAACTTTATTATTTTCTTGAATCTGTGCTTGGATTTGTACTTGCCACTGATCGGGTTCCAAATAATTTTGTGTTTTTAATTTCATTAAATATTCTTCTGGTGTGTTTACGGATTCTAAAAGTTTTTCATAATTACTTTTGAAAGGGATGCCATCAGAACATTCAGAAACACTTATTATTATGCCTCCAGGTTTTGTTATTTGAGCAGCAGCTGAAACACCCTTTATAGTTTGATATAAATTTTGATCTAAGGGATAGCCTGAATTAGAAGTTATTACTAGATCGTATAATTTATTTGTTTTTTTCATGGAATCATTTTTTACATTTTGACATGCTAGTTTATGTTCAGAGAAAAGTTCTCCAGAGTAAATACCAGTAATTTTATTTTCTCTATTTAAAGTCAAATCAATAGAAAAATCAGGTTTGTTTATTAGGGAAATTTCAGAAATCTGTTTATGAATTGGGTTTCCTTCAATCAAACCCCAAGTAGATTTTTTATTATTAATCTTATCGTAATCATGTAAATTCATAATAGTTTCTAATCCTGCAAGGCCTGGAGCAACCATTTTTGGGCCCCCAGAAAATCCTGCAAAAAAATGTGGCTCTACAAAACCTGTTGTTATTTTTAAATCACAATTAATCCATAGTTTATTTAGTTCAATAGGAATATTTTCTGAAGTTTTTCCTTTAAGTTCCAGTTCAGACGGGTCTTCTGAATTATGTATGACAATTGTTGTGCTAGAAATAACATAATCATTAAACATTTCTTTTATTTCATGTTTTGTTGTTGGCCTATGGCTACCAGTTGCTATAAAAATTAGAAAATTTTCTTTCTTAATACCTTCAAATAAATTCAAAATAGAAGTTATGATTTCATTTCTAGGCTGAGCTCGAGTATGATCACATACCGATATTCCAACTGTCATACCTTTTTTATAAAGAGATAACAATGATTTTGATTTGATTGGATTTATTAAAGATTGGTTTATACTTTTTTCAGGGTCTTTAATTTCTGGTTTATGGCTTGGAATAAGCACTTCAGAATAATCAGGAACATTTATTTCTATTCCATCTTTTCCATAATCCATTTTAATTTTCATTTTTACTCCTAGAAATTATTACCCCTACATTTTTACTTAATTTTAGAGCTCCAGGTTTATTGATCTTTACATTTACATTAATAACCTTTTGTTCTTTAAGGCATAAATTTGTAATTTCTAAACCTAAGCTTTCAATGAGCTGAAATTCTGAATTTTGAATGAGTTCATTTATTTTATAAGTAAGTGATTTATAGTCTACGGTATCGCTTAAATTATCTGAGATGTTTTGAATTTTTTTTATATCTAGAATTATATTGATTACTAATGGTTGCTTGGTTTTCCTTTCCCAGTCAAAGACCCCAATTTTTGCATAGCATTTTAAATCTTCTATAAAAATTTGATCATATTGTTTCATTTAAAATACGTGTCTACCTCCATCAATAAAAATTCTTTCTCCTGTAATAAAATCATTCTTTATCAACATTTCTATACAGCCTGTAACCTCTGCCATTTTGGCAGTTCTTCCTATAGGACCTAAATTGATTTTTTCTGTTTTTCTATTAGGCGCATCTATTGGAGGTAATATTGCACCTAACGCGATTTCGTTTACCTGATAATTTGGAGCCATAGATAAAGATAAAGATTTGGTAAGACCAAAAATGGCAGCTTTGCTAATTCCATATGAAAATCTATTTGTTCTAGCGGTTTTCCAATCACTTATATTGATAACTTTTCCTTTTTGATTTTTTTTAAATAAGCATTTAGAGAGTATAAAAGGGGCTATTAAATTTATATATAAATCTTCTTCAATTTCTTTTGAAGAGGTGTTTTCTATTGTATTTTTTCTAAAAGTTGAAGCATTGTTTATCAAAATAGAAATTTGGCCTATATTATTTTCTGCTTTTTCAAATAATGTTTTACAGTTTTTTTCATTTGATAGATTTGATTGAAAAATTCCTGCATTTACATTGTTTTTCATTACTTCTTGAAGTGTTTTTTTTGCTTCTTTTTCAGACGTGTTGTAGTGTATCGCTATATTGTAACCTATTTTAGATAAATGGAGAGCAATTTCTTTGCCTATTCTATTTGCTGAACCTGTAATAAGGACATTTTTATTTTCTAATTTCAATATTAAACCTACTTTATAAGATCAAAAAATTCTTTTCTTGTTGCATCATCTAATTTGAATGTACCAAACAATGAACTCGTGACCATTTCTGTCTCAGGCATGTTTACACCTCTCATGCTGCTACACATATGTTGAGCTGTTATAACAACTCCAGCGCCTAAAGCATTGGTACTTTCAAAAATAGACTTTCCTATTTCTTCTGTCAGCCTTTCTTGTACTTGTAATCGCCTTGAAAAGACTTTGGTAATTCTTGGGATCTTAGATAATCCTATTATTTTTTCATTAGGAAGATAACCAATATCTATTTTTCCAAAAAAAGGTAACATGTGATGTTCACAAAGGGAATAAAACCTTATATTTTTTACAATTACTATTTGATCATATTCTACTTCAAATAAAGCATTGTTAATAATTTTTTCTATATCTGCTGAATACCCAGAAAGAAGTTCTTCATATGCTTTTGAAACTCTTTTTGGAGTATCTTTTGTTCCTTTTTTACTGATTTTATTCCCAAGAGAATTCAGTATTTTTTCAAAAGATTCTTCAATAATATCTTTCTTCATTTTAGCCTCCTGCAATTGAAGGTAAAAAATGTACTTCTGTATCTTCTTCTAGCTCTTGTAGCAACCCTTTTCTTGTTGCTGAATAACCACATATAGCAGATAGCCCGGGTTTTATTCTATTGCCTTCTACTAGATATTCTTTTGTTCCAGGGTACATTTTTTCCAAATTATCTATTACTTCCCGAAGATTTTTACCCTCCACCTCAACAAAATCTTCATTGTTAGTTTCTTTTTTTAAATGATATGGAAGAAATAATTTAGGCATTGTCTATCACTTCAAGAATTTTTCTAGGGTTCATTGGAGTATTGTAAAGCCTTGTACCTATTGCATCTTTTACTGCATTTGCAACAGCTCCTAAAGGTGGAATTATTGGTACTTCTCCCACTCCTCTAACTCCAAAAGGATGCAAAGGATTGGCTACTTCAACTAATATTACATCAATGTTAGGCATATCTAAGGCAGTTGGCATTCTATAGTCTAAAAAGCTTGTATTGGCCATAGTTCCATCTTTTTCTATATAATACTCTTCGTTGAGGGCCCATCCTATTCCTTGCACGGCTCCCCCTTGAATTTGGCCTATTGCATATTGAGGATAAATTGCTTTTCCTACATCTTGAATAGCAGTATATCGAACAACATCAGTTTTGCCTGTTTTCGGGTCAATCTCAATGTCACAAATACCTATTCCAAATCCGTTTCCTGCTGCAGATAAATTAACCGAAGCGGTAGATGTAACTGGACCACCAGTAGGATTAATTTTAGTTGCCAATTCATCAATTTTCAGTTTCAATTCAGATTTTTGGGAATAAAATTCTCCGTCTTTAAACATGATTTCTTCTTGAGGAATTTCCCAAAGTATCGAGACTCTATTTTTCATTTCTTCAATTAACTTTTTAGCCGCTTCCCAACCTGCGTATCCAGTAGCATATGTTGTTCTTGATCCACCCGTTGTAGCAGTAAATCCAATAGTGTCAGTATCTGGTATAGAAGGATGAATATTCTCAACAGGTATCCCTAAAGTTTCTGCTACTTGCATAGAAATAGAAGTTCTAGTACCACCTATATCTGCAGACCCTTCATTAAGAGCAATGTTTCCATCGTCTTGAAGTATAAGGTCAACAGTCGATCGATTCCCTCCGTTATGCCAATATCCACAAGCTAAACCTCTTCCATAAACCTTATTTTTATCCCTTTTGTTTATTTTTGAATTCCAGTGATCACTTTTTTTAGTAGCCTCTAATGTTTCAATAAAACCTATTTTGTGATATAAAACTCCATCTGGTTTCCTTGTTCCTTCTTTAGATGCATTGGCAAGCCTAAAATCTATTTTGTCCCATGTCATCTTTTCACATATATCGTCTATGACACTTTCTACTGCAAAAGATACTTGAGGAGAACCAGGTGCTCTATAAGCAGCACTTTTAGGTTTATTTACCAATATGTCGTATGCATCAACTTTAATATTAGGAATGTTGTAACATGCAAGGCAGCATACAGCAGCAGCTGGTATTGCTGAACCTGGATATGCACCAGCTTCTAATTTTATATCAACTGCCCCTGCATTAATTTTTCCATCATTAGTTACTCCTATTTTTACGATTATTTTTCCTCCTGGTGCAGGACCAGATCCTTCAAAAACTGAAGTTCTATCCATAATCATTTTGACAGGTCGATGTCCTGATTTTTTTGATAGTATTGCAGCTAATGGTGGAAGGTATACTTTGGTTTTTCCTCCAAATCCTCCACCAATTTCAACATAGTTAGATGTTACCTTAGAAATTGGAAGATCTAAAAATCCTGCAGTTAAGTCTCTTACTGCAAACATACCTTGAGTACTTGACCACAATGAAAGGTGATTGTTTTCATCCCAATGTGCTGTTGCGTTATGTGGCTCAATATATCCTTGATGGACCATTTGGAGATTGAATTCTTTTTCAAGTACATAGTCTGAATTTTTGAAATCGTTATCGGCATTTCCCAGTTCATGTCTAAAATGCTTTGCAATATTTGTATTTGTGACTATTTTCCCAAGATGATCTGCTTCTAAATCTTCAAGTAATATTGGGGCATTTTTAGCTAATGCTTCATCAACGCTTTTGACAGGCTCTAAAATTTCATATTCAACTTCTATTAATTTGCATGCTTCTTTAGCTGTATTTCTATCAGTTGCTGCAACTGCAGCTACTGCATGACCTTTGTAGAGCACCTTATCATTTGCAAGAATGTTATCTACGTCTCTTTTTAAATTTAC
>JAYZJV010000055.1:0-3234 GCA_036164085.1 Chloroflexota bacterium
GTTTAATCCCATGATTATTGGAAACCAATATTTACCCGGTATTTTTCCTAATGACTCTCTCTCTCTATCCGTATAAATTTCTCCAAAGAAAAATCTTTGTCTGCTTTTTTTTTGAAAAATCTTATATCCACATAAAGAACAATACACATCTTTTAAATCAATATCCTTATTACATTTTGGGCAAATCATAATAATATAATCCTTTATTTTCTAGTTAATTATGAATCAAACAGACTAAATATTCAAATAAATGAACGAATCCTATAATAGTGGTTTTCATAAGTCATAAAATTTGATTGACATTAATTTTTTCATGTAGTTATATTTATATTAAACATTAATTTTGATTTACGAAGGGGGTCTCCATGTTATCAAAAAGGCTTATTGGGTTATTTATGTTTCTAGGTCCTATCTTGGCGGTTATTATGATAATCCTAGAGCAATCATATGGTAGAGGAGGAGATTCTCCTTTTGCCGAACAACTTAAGGCAATGTCTGATAATTACGCAATTGCATCTATAAGTTCAATAGGATTTGCCATTGCTATACTGACTATTTTTATTGGAATTCATGCCTTAGCTCGTTCCATGCAAGGAGAAAACAAACCTGGTTCTGATCTTGCTGGATTGGCGTCAATTTTTGCTATATTGATAGCAGGAATTTATATGGTGTCTTTAGGTCTTGAACTAATTGCGACAGAAAGAGCGAGTGAATGGACTCAACAGGGCGGTGATGCAATAAATGCATTTGCAATAAGTGAAGCTATCACGAGAAGTATATTTGTTTTTAATAGTTTAGTTATATTGTTTTTGGGTTCAGCAATTTTAATACAAAAAAATATGAGCAAAGTAGTTGGCGGACTCTTAACATTTTTTGGAATATGTGGTTTGTTCGGAGGTATCTTTTCGGCAGGAGATAATTGGGCTGGAATGATATGGCTTGTTGGTTTCTTAGGATTTCCTATTATGACATCTGTTACTGGTTTTCTTATATTACGGGAAGCTAGAAAAAGCACCTAAAGATTATGAATCAATTAGATAAATTTATTGATTAGGTTCTAGTGATATACTGGTACTCCCGTATATCACTAGAACCTATGACCTTATCCTTAAGGGTGTTTTTCATAAAAATCGATGAATCTAATTATTTTCCTGAAACTCTGTGCTTTTAGCTAATCATCTATTGATGCTTTTATAATTCTGGCCGTATTGATGGCTTGAGTTTGATTATATTTATTAACTAATGAATTTTGATTAATTAAATCTATTATAAATCCAATAAAACATAAATTGTAAGTAAATAGATAGATTAATCCCATTCCTATTTGCCCTAGAACAAAACGATGAACTCCCCCTATACCAATAAAACTTAGTATCAAAAACAACCAAACATTATCTTTTCTTCTTATCCTGTAAGCTTCAGCAAATAGTTTTGCTTGACTATCTGTCATATCCTCCACTAAAGGTTTTAGAAATAGAATTTCTTCTGGATTAAGTTCTGGTAATAGCTTGATAATATTAGCCATAAATTCTCCTTTGTTTATTTTTTATTTGATAGCAATCATGTTTAAATTTTATTTGAGAAATAATCCTTGAGATTATAATAAGGACGCAAGGTATTCCAAGAATATGAGCATCAATTGATTTTAATATTTCACCTCTAAAGAAAAATGACATAGAATGACCAATATTAAAACCAGGACTTTTTATGTCAAAAAATAAGGATGGCCAGAACAAAGTGAAATGAGTTTCTGAATATGGATTTTGTACTGCTACGATACATAAAATAACAAACCAAATTAAAGACTCAAAGTCAAAAAATGTTTTTATATAGTGCATAAAACCTTACTTGTTATTAACGATTGCATTATAAATTTAATTTTTCATTTACGGTCTGAGAATTTAGAGATTTTATCAGTGCAACAATCCAACCAATAAATGTCCATCCCAATAAAAAGTTTATGAGAAAAACAACCATTTTTTTCTCAGAGTTTCTTAGTAACGCAAATGAAGTTGGCCAAAAATAAAAAGTAAATAATAATAAGATCCCTATAATTACTCTCATAAATACTTCCTGATAGCTTTTCAATTATTATGCACTAAATCAATTTATTTATCAATCAGTTTCGATTCGATACTGGTAACCCTATAGGACGAACCTATGACCTTATCCTTAAAAGTGGTTACCTAATAGGGTAATAGTAACTTTATCCAACATTATCAAACATTTTTTATAATTAATTCATAGATTAAATAGAGGTACTAACCATGTATTAATTCAAAAGATGATGGTGCATAAGGATTTGAAAACTACAATGAAACATTTCTGCTAAACTAATCTTGCAACAGATAATTTCCCATCCACTTTATGTTTCAGAATAAGTTTTTTTACAAAACCACTTACTTTCATATTCTCTACAAAATCTGCTATATATTTTGATGCTTCTGTATTTTCTTTTGACGTTCCTATAGCTTGTTGGACTGACATAAAGTACCCGTCTAATAATTTAGAATCATTTATTGTCTTTACTGTTTCAATTAATTGTGGTCGCAATCCTGCTAGTGCATCTAAGTTTTTATTAATAAAATTATCGACTGAATTTTCAAATCCGTCTATTGTTAATAATTTTGCATTTTTAATATTTCTTTCTAGCCATAAACCGTATGCTGTTCTGTCTGCAACAGAAATAGTTTTCCCATCCATATCTACATCTTCTATATTAGATATTGTTGAATTTGATTTTACTAAATATGTCGCTTGAATCTCGGCATATGCAGAACTGAAGTATATTTTTTCAGCTCTTTGTGGTTCTGCGCCAATATTGCATATATCCCATTTGTTTTTATCTGCATCATCTGCTATTTCGCCTGGACTAGAATATGGAATTAGTTCAAGTTTTAGATTTAGGTTTCTAGCTAATTCTTGTGCCATATCAGGTGATACGCCAATAGGAGTACCATCTGACATCTTGTCTGTAACTAAAAGAAAATTGGACATATTTATAGCAGCTCTAAGAACGCCATTAGAACCTAATTCGCTTCTTATTTTTGTAATATTATATTTCATGATTAGAGTCATATTTATTCTTACCAATATTACCTTTTATAAACCCAAGCATTACAAATAAAATTAGTACTCCTATAATTGGGATCAAAGATATAAGTAAAAACCACCCAGAAGAACCAATATCATGAATTCTTCTAACACTATGAGTAATTTGTGCAATGATGAAAT
>JAYZJV010000056.1:0-64810 GCA_036164085.1 Chloroflexota bacterium
CTATAAAGTTTTCGAAAACAATTTATATATCTTATAATATAGATATAAGATTATCTTAATATATAAAATGAGATTATTTATATAATATGATATAATTTTATTATACGAGTAAAGGTAATATTATTAGTCTTTCTAGAGAAGAACCGGTGTATGCAATAGGAATTGTCTCAAAAATTGTAGGTTTGCATCAGCAAACTTTACGAAATTATGAGAGATGGAATTTAGTTGTGCCGTTTCGTTCTCCAGGTGGAACAAGATATTATTCAGTAATTGATATAGAAAAAATAGAAAAAGTTAAGGATTGGATAGAAAAGTTTGGCATAAACAGAGCTGGGATTGAAATAATCACAGATTTGTTAAAAGAGATAAATGAACTGGAGAAAAAAAATATTTTTCTTGAATCTGAACTTATGAGATATAAAAGTAGGGGTTCTTTGAGAGAGTTACCTGAAAGAAATGGGAGGAATTTATGATTTCAACTGAAATATGGCCTAGAGAAATTATGGACAATGAATTACTTGATGTTTTTGATCAAGCTGAACATTTAGCAACAAGTGCTTACAAGGAAGAGTTTTTCACTATAAATCACCTCATGTTATCACTATTAAGAACAAATTCAGTATCTAAAATTTTAGGTAATTTGGTAACTGAGACTTCTTTGAAAAACTGGGAAACCGAGCTAATGAAAGGCTTTAAAGATAACCAGTTTCCAATAATTGAATTAAGGTATGAAAATTTAATGCAAAAACTTTATTCCGTTTGTTTGGAATTAGCAAATACGACTCAAAGTGAAAAAATTAAAATAATACATGTTTTATTAGGTATTGTTGAACTAGCGAATAATGCTCCAATAACAAGACTTATAAACAGAAGATCTTTGCAAGAATACAGAACAACAAATAATATTACTTTTGATTTGTTTTTAAGTAATAGATTGACTGTAGATAATGTACAGTTTGCATATCTAGTAGCTAATCCAAATTCTGATCTCAAAACTAAAAAAGAAGAAATTGATTTTGATGATTCTAATGAGACGATAGACGATAAGCCCAAATATGAATTTTTAGATAAATATTCTGTTGATTTGACCAGTTTAGCGAAACAAAATCGCATAGATCCTATTATTGGAAGAGATTCTGAAATAAAAAAAGTACAACAAATTTTGTTAAGAAGGACAAAAAACAATCCAGTTTTAATAGGAGATGCTGGAGTAGGGAAAACAGCAATAGCTGAAGGGTTAGCTCTTAATATCATTGGTGGGAACGTTCACCCTTTATTAAAAGATAAAAGAGTCTTATCTTTACAATTAGGTCAATTGCTAGCGGGAACAGGAGTAAGAGGAGAATTTGAAGAAAGAATGCAAACAATTATCAAAGAAATGGAAGATTCTCGAGGAGAAATAATTTTATTCATTGATGAAATTCACACAGTTGTTGGTGCTGGATCAGGAGGAGGTGCTTTAGATGCCTCAAATATGATGAAACCTGCTCTAGCTAGAGGTAATCTTCAAACAATAGGAGCTACAACTCCAGATGAATACAGAAAATATATAGAATCAGACCAAGCTCTTGAAAGAAGATTTTCACCTGTTTTCATAAATGAACCTACAAAAGAATCATCTATAAAAATGCTACAAGGATTAAGATATAAATATGAAAAACATCATGATTTAAAAATCTCTGATGAAGCTATTGAATCGGCAGTAACTTTGTCTGACAGATACATTAAAAATAGATTTTTACCAGATAAAGCAATTGATTTAATGGATGAATCTTTAT
Source organism: Chloroflexota bacterium (assembly GCA_036164085.1). Classification (GTDB taxonomy): domain Bacteria; phylum Chloroflexota; class Dehalococcoidia; order Lucifugimonadales; family Lucifugimonadaceae; genus TMED-70. The sequence goes on from JAYZJV010000056.1 coordinate 1,779, forward strand.
CAAGGGTAAAAATAGAAAATCCTTTAACTCCTGATCAAATTTCGGATATAGAAAAAGAAATTCAAGTTTTAAAAGAAGAGGAAAATAAGCTTTTTCAAGAAGGAAAAACTGTTGAATCAGAAGGGATTCTAGAAAAAAGGTATCAAAAAGAAGAGAATTTGAAACTTCAAAGAGAACAATGGGGTTTTAATGAAAATCAAATAGAAATTGTTGAACCAAAACATATTGCCAAAGTTATTTCTGAAAAAACTGGGATACCTATTGATAATTTAATTCAAAGTGAAGCAAAAAAATTATTAAAACTAGAAGAAAAATTACACGAAAGAGTAATAGGTCAAACCAAGGCAGTAGAAGGAATTTCAAATTCTATAAGAAGGAGTCGAGCTGGATTACAGGATCCTACTAGACCTATCGGTTCATTCATATTTTTAGGACCCACAGGTGTAGGAAAAACAGAACTTGCGAAGTCATTAGCAGAATTTTTATTTGATGATGAAAATAGTATTGTTCGAGTAGATATGTCTGAGTATAGAGAGAGCTATTCTATGTCAAGACTGATTGGAGCTCCACCGGGATATGTAGGGTATGATGATGCAGGTCAGTTGACGGAAGCTGTTAGAAGAAATCCTTATAGTGTTATTTTGCTTGATGAAATAGAAAAAGCACATTCAGACATTTTTAATGTTTTGTTGCAAGTCCTAGATGATGGAAGATTAACAGATGGTCAAGGGCGAACTGTTGATTTTACAAATACTATAATTATTATGACATCTAATTTAGGCAGTGATTTTATAAGTAAAGAATCATTAGGATTTATGAAGACATCAGAAGAAAAAAATGATGATATTCAAAATAATGTATCAGAATCTTTAAAATCTAATTTTAGACCAGAATTTTTAAACAGAATAGATGAAATAATTATTTTTGACTCTTTGACTCAGGAAGATTTACTGTTAATTGTTGAAAAAGTTTTAGATGATCTTTCAAAAAAATTAAAAGATAAAAATTTAGAAATGAAAGTAAACAAAAAAGTTAAAGAGTTTATTGCTGAGCAAGGTTTTGATAAATATTATGGTGCAAGACCTTTAAGAAGGTTGTTACAAAAAGAAGTTGAAAATAAAGTTTCTAAAATGATTATTTCTAATGAAGTAAAAGAAGGTGAAGTTTTACAACTTACAATGAAAGAAAATGAAATAATAATTAATAGAAAAAGTAAAAAAAAATCTATCAATGATAAAAAATGAAAAAAAGATTTCTGCAATATTACTTGCAGCGGGTCAATCGAAAAGATTTGATCAAGATAAAATGTTTTTTGAACTTGATGGTATTCCAATTGCTATAAAATCTTTAGAAACTATACTAGATTTAGAATTTATAGATGATGTTATTATAGTTTCTTCTATAGACAACTATGAAAAATTTACAAACTATATTAAAAGCAAAAATTATTTTAATAAAACAAAAATCATTCTAGGTTCTGATTCAAGAGTAGCTTCATTTATTAAAGCTTATGAATATATCAATGAAAATAATATGGATATTGATTTTTTGATTATTCATGATGCAGCTAGACCTTATGTTTCAAAAAAATTATATGAGAAAGGGATAACCCTGTTAGAAACATATGATGCAGTAATTCCTGGATTGCCTCCTACAGATACTGTAAAAATTATAGATGAATCAAATTTTGTAACTTCGACTTTAGATAGAGCTCGGTTGATAAATGTACAAACACCCCAATTCTTTAATAAAAAAGTTTTTTTCAATAATATTAAAAACCTGATCCCTTCAGAGATTTATACTGATGATTCATCTTTGTTAGATGGAACCTCGGTGAAGATTAAAGTAATACCTGGAGAATTAGAAAATAAGAAAATAACCACTAAAAATGATACGTATAATAACAAAAATTTATACGGTACAGGATTTGATATTCATCAATTAATTCGAGGTGAAAAATTAAGAATAGGAGGAATTGATATTGATTTCCCTCTTAGTTTGGAAGGTCATTCTGATGGTGATGTTTTAATACATTCGATTATAGACTCTCTTTTAGGAGCAGCATCTTTGGGAGATATTGGTAAATACTTTCCTTCCTCTAATAAATCTTTGAAAAATATTGATTCAACTATTATGTTAGGCGAAGTAAAAGAGAAGATAATAGAGAATGGATTTAAAATTGTGCACATAGACAATACTATAATTGCTCAAAAACCTAGAATGTCAGATTATATTGAAGACATGAAATTGAAGATTTCAAAAATTTTAAAAATCGAGAAAAAACAGATCAATATTAAGAGTACTACAACTGATTTTATTGGTATTATTGGTTCTGAAAAAGCTATTGCATCTCAATCAATCTGTAGCTTAAAAAGAATTTAATTATGTATTTATATAACACTTTAACCAAACAAAAAGAAAAATTAGCAAAAAAAGAAATTAAAATGTATGTGTGTGGTGTAACTGTATATGATAGACCTCATTTAGGACATGCTTTATCTACTATAACCTTTGATGTATTACATAGATTTCTAGAATTTATAGATTTCAAGGTTACCAGAGTCCAAAATTTTACAGATGTGGATGATAAGATTATTTCAAAATCTAAAGAATTGAATATTTCACCAAAAGAAGTGGCTGAAAAATATATAAAAGCTTTCTTTGAAGATATGGATAACTTGGGTGTAAGAAGAGCAGATGTTCATCCTCGTGCAACACAAGATATGAAAGAAATAATCGAGTTGATTAATAATTTGATAGAGAAAAAAGCTGCATATGAAATGAATGGAAGTGTATATTTTGATGTTGAATTCACAAACGATTATGGGAAATTATCAGGAAGAAACTTAAAAGATTTAATAGAAGGTAACAGAATAGAAAATGAACCTAATAAAAAACACCCTGGTGATTTTGCACTTTGGAAACATGCAGAAGAAAATGAAACACATTGGGATAGCCCATGGGGAAAAGGTAGACCAGGATGGCATATAGAATGCTCAGCAATGGTAAAAAAACATCTTGGAGAATCTATAGACATACACGGTGGGGGATTAGATTTGATTTTCCCTCATCATGAAAATGAAATTGCTCAGAGTGAAGCATCTACTGGATATAAGCCTTTTGCAAAAATTTGGGTTCATAATGGTTTACTTAAGAGATCTGGAGATGAAAAAATGAGTAAATCTCTGGGAAACTCGCTTGATGTAAAAGAAGCTTTAGAAAAATACTCAGGAAATTCTATAAGACTTTGGATTTTACAAAGCCATTATAGACAACCAAGCTCTTTAGATGAAAACTCATTAGAAATAGCACAAAAGACAATTCAAAGAATTGAAAGAACTCTTATTTTAAAAGGAGAATCAGGGTTTGATATAAAAGATTATAAAGAAAAATTCTTAGACGCCATGATAGATGATTTAGGAACCCCTAAAGCAATTGCTACAATTTTTCAATTAGTACACGATATAAATAAATCTTATGATTCCAATAAAAAAATAAGCGAAGGAATTATTTTGCTTAAGGAATTGTTAAGTATTCTAGGATTTGATTTTCAAAACAAAGTTCAAGATGATTCTAAAATTATTGAATTGATAAATAAAAGGGATCAATTAAGGTTAGAAAAAGAATATGAAAAGGCTGATCAAATTAGAAATGAACTATTGTCAAAAGGGATTGAAATTCTAGACTCAAAAGAGGGAACATCCTTCAGAAGGATTTAAAACCTTACATTTAGTACTGCTACACCTACAAATAATATTATTAATATTATTGTTAATCTAAAAAGTATTTGTTCTATACCTCTTCTAGATCTATACGACCCGTCAGATTGACCAAATAAACCAGCGCTACTGCCTCTTGTTTGCAATAGAATTACAGCAACTATTATTACTGCAAAAACCATCATTAATATTGAAAAAAGTAAATCCAAAATTTCCTCAATTTCTATTATTTTGTTTTTAATATTTTTGTTATTATTTCATTAGAAATCTTTGGGTCAGCTTGACCTTTCGTTTCTTTCATAACTTGCCCCAATAAAAACTTTTGGGATTGTTCTTTACCTGCTTTGAAATCCTCCACAGCTTTCGGGTTATTTTCAATTATATTACTTATTGTATCCTCTAATTCATTGGTATCAGATATAATTGCAAGGTTTTTATTAGAAATGATGTCTTCTGGTTTAGATCCAGTATTCCACATTTCTTCTAGCACGGTTTTGAGAATTTTGTTATTAATTTTTTTGTCAAAATATATTTTAACTAAATTTGCTAAGTCAATGGGTTTAAATTTTATCTCATCAAAAGTTATTGTCTTTATATTCAAAAGTCTATTAAATTCACCATTCATTAAATTTGCAATGTACTTTATTGACTCGATGTTATTTTTATTTGAGTCTATGACATTTTCAAAGAAATTAGAAAAATCAATATCACTAGTGAGTAAATCAGAATCGTATTCACTAAGCTCATATCTGTTCATGTATTTTTCTTTTCTACTTTTTGGTAATTCTGGCAAAAGGTTTTTTATTTCTTTGACCCATTCAAAGCTAATTTCTAATGGAGGAATATCAGGTTCAGGAAAATATCTATAATCATTTGATTCTTCTTTTGTTCTTTGAGAAATAGTAATAGATTTCTCATCCGACCACCCTCTTGTTTCTTGAATGATTTTTTCATTTGTTTGTTTGCATTTTATTTGTCTTTTAATTTCATAATCCACTGCTTCTGCAACTGCAGAAACTCTATTCATATTTTTTATTTCTACTTTTGTCCCGAGCTCTTTTGAACCTTTTTCTCTTATACTTATGTTTGCATCACATCTAAAGGAACCCTCTTCCATATTTGCTGATCCAACTCCGATATATCTTATTATTTTTTGTAAGTTTTCAATATATTCGATGACTTCTTTTGAAGAATTCAAATCAGGTTCCGTAACAATTTCCATTAAAGGTGTTCCAGATCGATTAATATCTAATAAACTGTAATTGGCATCATTAGTGTTTACATGAGTTAATTTAGCTACATCTTCTTCCATATGAACTCTATTAATTCTTATGTTTTTATTATTTGAAAGTTTCATAATTCCTTCAAAGCAAATGGGTTCATCAAATTGTGAAATCTGGTACCCTTTCATCAAATCAGGATAAAAATACTGTTTTCTATCAAATTTTGTTTTATCTGAAATACTGCAATCTAAAGCTAGCCCTATCATAATAGCGCTTTCAACGGCTTTTTTATTAACCACTGGAAGTGCACCTGGTAATCCCATAGAAGTGGGATCAACAAGTGTATTTGGCTCTTTATTTTGGTATTTTGCACTAGATAAGCTAAACATTTTAGACGATGTGTTTAATTGCACGTGAGTTTCTAATCCAATAACCGCTTCATAATTCATTTTTTCTAATCTGAAATTTAATGTATTTTAATATTCTATATTACTCGAATTAAAAGATATAATATTAAAGCAAAGAAAAAAAATTATTAGGAGAATGTATGCCTACTCCAGATAGTATCTCTAGAGATACTGATTTATCAGGAATGGATGAATATAAGTGGGGATTTACCACTGATGTAGAAACCGAATTGGCCCCAAAAGGGTTAGATGAATCAATAGTTAGATTAATTTCAACAAAAAAACAAGAACCTAAATGGTTACTTGAATGGAGATTGAAAGCATTTAAACATTGGGAAAAGTTAAATAAGAATTCTAAGGAACCTCAATGGGCTAAAGTAAAATATCCTCCAATTGATTTTCAAGATATTTATTATTATGCTGCTCCAAAATCCATGTCGGAATCACCTAAATCTCTAGATGACGTAGATCCTGAAATGCTCGAAACGTTTGAAAAATTAGGTATTCCTATAAGCGAAAGAGAAAAATTAGCAGGTGTAGCAGTAGATGCAGTTTTTGATTCAGTTTCTGTTGCGAATACTCTTGATGACCAGTTAAAAGATATGGGGATAATTTTTTGTTCTTTTAATGAAGCGGTCAAAAATCATCCGGATTTGGTAAAAAAATATTTAGGTTCAGTTGTTCCATATTCAGATAATTTTTATTCCGCATTAAATTCTGCAGTTTTTAGTGACGGTTCGTTTGCATATATTCCTCCTGGAGTGAGATGCCCTATAGAATTAATGACTTATTTTAGAATAAATACCGAAGGATCTGGTCAATTTGAAAGAACTTTGATTGTTGCTGATGAAGGCGCATACGTATCTTATCTTGAAGGCTGTACAGCACCTTTTAGAAAAACTTCTCAGTTGCATGCAGCTGTTGTTGAATTAGTTGCTATGAAAAATTCTGAAATTAAATACTCTACTGTTCAAAATTGGTTTCCTGGAACAAAAGATGGAGAAGGTGGTGTTTATAATTTTGTTACAAAAAGAGGTAAAGCTTTTGAAGATTCGAAAATTTCTTGGACACAAGTAGAAACAGGTTCAGCAATTACTTGGAAATATCCATCTGTAATTCTTCAGGGAGATAACTCTACAGGAGAATTTTATTCAGTTGCAATGGCAAATAATTACCAACAAGCAGACACTGGAACCAAAATGATTCATATAGGTAAAAACACGAAATCAACAGTTGTTTCAAAGGGTATTTCAGCGGGGAAAGGTCAAAATACATATCGAGGACAAATAAAAATCATGCCTTCAGCTGAAGGAGCAATGAATCATACACAATGCGATTCATTATTAATTGGAGACAAATGTGGAGCGCATACAGTTCCATATATTGAGGTAAGGAATTCTTCAGCTAGGCTTGAACATGAGGCATCAACATCAAAAGTATCTGAAGATCAGCTTTTTTATTTGATGTCTAGAGGCTTATCTGAAGAAGAAGCAAACCATATGATTATAACTGGTTGGAGCAAAGATGTTATAAAAGAATTACCTTTTGAATTTTCTTTAGAAGCCACACAATTACTAAAAGTCAGCTTAGAAGGAGCTGTTGGATAAATACTGGAGTTATTAAAATGCTTGAAATTAAAAATTTAAAAGCTCATGTACTAGAGAGTGAAGACTTGATATTGAAAGGTATAAATTTATCAATTAACGCAGGAGAGATACATGCAATTATGGGACCTAATGGTTCAGGTAAAAGTACCTTAGCAAACGTATTGGCAGGTAAACCAGATTATGAAATTACTGATGGAGAAATTAATTTTATGAAAAAAATAATTAATGAGCTCCCTCCTGATGAAAGATCTCATTTAGGAATGTTTTTAGCATTTCAATACCCTGCCGAAATTCCAGGAGTTAGGTCATTTCAAATGTTAAAATCTTCTCTAGATTCAAAAAATGATTTTTTGAAAAAAGATAAACTTTCTGTAAGAGAATTCTCGAAGCTTTATGACCAAAAAGTGAAAGAAATGGGAATTGACACTGATTTAACCAAAAGATCTTTAAATTTTGGTTTTTCTGGAGGAGAAAAGAAAAAAAATGAGATTTTACAACTTTCTATTTTGCAACCAAGGTTAGCTATTTTAGATGAAACTGACTCTGGGCTTGATGTAGATGCTCTAAAGGCGGTGTCTGATGGAGTAAATTTAATGAGATCAAAAGACAGGTCTTTTATAATTGTCACTCATTATCAAAGAATTTTGAACTATATAGAACCAGATTATGTACATATTTTAGTTGATGGTGAAATTGTCAAATCTGGAACCAAAGAATTAGCACTAGATATAGAAACCAATGGTTATGAAAATATAATTGCTGGGTTACGCAAATAAAATGAAAAAAATTGTATTCGACAATCTTAATGAATTGAATAAACCTTCTGAATTTTCTAACAAAAGTGTAAATAATATTAATAATTTAGGCTGGGAAAGTTTTACTAAAAATGGGCTTCCTCCTAATCCTAAAACTACCGAATTGTGGAAGTATACCAACTTTCATAATCTAAGGAAAACTAAGTTCTATTTGCCTCAAAGAAAATCATTTGATCCCAGTATTAGTCCAAAAGTTTTTTCAAGTGATAATTTTGAAACTATTTATATAGTTGATGGTTTTTTTGATCCTGAAAGGTCTAACTTTTCTGATAATATTACAGTCGAAAAATCAAATAATCTGAAGAAATTACAACCTCTTTCTGACACATTCGGAAGAATAGCGATTAATGATGAGAATGAAATGATTGCTTTAAATTCTGCTTTTATGCTAGATCCTATTTTTATTTCTATTGGAGATTCTGAAAAAGATACAAATTTAAATATTGTTATTTTGACTACAAATAGAAAAAATAATACATCTAGCTTTCCAAGGTTATTTGTTCAAGTTAATTCTAAGGCTCAAACTAATATTCTCGAGTCTTATTTTAATTTATCCTCTGATGAGACTAATAATTTAGTAGTACCAGTAATAGAATATTTGTTAGAAAAACAAAGCGATGTTTCTCACAAAAGAGTTCAAATGGATTCAGGTAATTCATTCTTCTTTAATTTTGATAGAATACTGCAAAAAGAAGATTCAAAATTTAAGTCTACTTCCTTTTCTTTATCTGGCTTGCTTTCAAGGTATGATATTCACAGTGATTTAGTGGGTGTAAATTCTCAATGTAATTTTCATGGATTGTATATAACTAATAAAAATCAACTTCAAGAAAATGAAATTTCAATAACCCATTCTGTTGAAAAGTGTTCTAGCGACCAGATGTTTAAAGGTATTTTAGCGGGCAAATCAAAAGCCGTATTTAGTGGAAAAGTTTTAGTAAAGCAAGATGCTCAAAAAACAAGAGCATTTCAGAAAGACTTAAACTTCTTATTATCAAAAGATTGTGAAGTAGATACCAAGCCTAGTTTAGAAATATATGCTGATGATGTTGAATGTAGTCATGGAGCTACAGCAGGTAATATGGATAAAAATATGTTATTTTATCTTCAGAGTAGAGGAATAAATATTGATGATGCAATGTCAATGTTGATCAGAGGATTTGCTCAAGAAATTATTGATGAATTTGAAGACGAAGAAATAATAGAATATTTAGAAAATTCGATAGATGATGCTATCCCCTCATTGGACATTCAAGGAATAATGTAGACATGGTAAACGATGAATTAAATGAAATGTATGAAGAGATTGTGATGGATCATTATCATAATCCTAGAAACACTGATTTATTAGAAGCTCCTGATTTTGAGGTTGAAAAAAATAATCCTTTCTGTGGCGATGAGATTAAGATTCAATTAAATGTTCAAGAAGAAAATAAGGTTTCTATAGCTGTTACAGGAAGGGGATGTGCAATATCTCAAGCTTCAGGATCATTATTAGCTGAAAAAATAAATATGATTGATGCTAAAGATCTTCAGAAGACTGTAGATCTTTTTAGAAAATTGATAAAAAGTGAAGAACTTACTGAAGAAGAGCTTGATGTTTTGGGTGATATTTCTGCATTATCTGGAGTTAGGAAATTTCCTGTAAGGATTAAGTGTGCAATGTTATCTTGGGTAGCATTAGAAGATATAATTAATCAATCTAAGCCAATAAATTAACAGTTTTTCCTATACCGTCAACAATATTTGTAAACTGGTTATAACTGGTAATGTTTATTAATTTAGAATTATCTAAAACAATGTTTTCGACTTCTCCTTTTCTTTTTTCTTTAAAAATAGGATTTAATTTATAATTTAGTTTTTCTTTCAAAATTTTATATATGTCTATTATTTTCACTTCGTAGTTTGAAGAAACATTTATTTTAGAGTTGATATTTTTAGAACAAAAAATATCAATTATTTGAACGAGATCATCGATATATATATAATCCCTTGAAGATTTTCCATCTCCATAGATAATAATTTCCTGATTTTTTTTCATTTTCTCCATAAAAATAGGAATTACGTTTTGGCTTTTTTGATTAGGTCCATATATGTTAGAGGGTCTTAATATGGAATGATTTATTTTTGATTTATGAAGCATTTTGGATACTAATTTTTCACCTTCCAATTTAGAAATTCCATATGCTGAAATAGGATTCTCTGGATGCTTTTCATTAACTGGTAAATATTTAGGTTCACCATAAATTGCACCACCTGAAGAAATAAAAGTAAAATAGCAACTTTCTAGTTTTTTTATTTCATTTAGAAGGTTGAGTGTGCCTTCAACGTTTATACTCATTGTTTTTTCTGGGTCTTTGATTGAATCTATGACACTAGTTTGAGCTGCACAATGAATAACTATAGTAGGCTTAAATTGTGAAATAATTTTAGAAACTTTATTGCTTCTTATGTCTATATTTTCCGTATTAATATTTGATTTTGTCTTAATCACGTACTGATTTGAATTTTCGATGTCTAAAATTAATATTTCATTCAATTCAGAGAAAAAATTTGTCAAATTAGAACCTAGAAATCCTAAGCCTCCTGTAATTAAGATTTTTTCTTTTTCCAATTTTTAGTCCTCTGGGTACAAAATAACGTCTTCTTTAGAATATTTTTTACTAATTAGATTTGAAAATTCAAATACTTCTAAGGCCTTTTGATATTCACTGTCGTTTATTTTTATATCAGAATTCCAAGTTCCTAGTTTTTGATAATCCTTTATTGCATTAGCTACTGACTCTAAATCAAAGTCTTCAAAATAAGAATGAACACTTTTTGCTACATCTATAGGGTTTGAATTTTGAACCCATTTTTTAGATTTATCAAAAGCTAATGAAATTTTTTTTCCTGTGTCTGATTTGATTAATTTCTCGTCTGCACATAAACTAGAAAATGCTACTGGACCAATAACTTCTCCAACAGACGCTACAATTTTACCATGTCCATCTTTTTCTAATTGATGTGGGTAACTTCCTTGTTCATGAAAAAACCCAAATTTTTCTTTGGAGTAATTTTCATACATTTCTTTTGTACTTAATGGGTTTTCAGAGACTAATTTTATTTTGTTTATATCAATATTTTTTTTGTATAAAGCAAACTTCAACATTGCCTCTGGTTGACCACCTCTTACATAATAAAATGGGTTTTTATATAAATCTTCCCATTTAAATTCCTCTGAGTTTTTAGAGATTATAAAAAAACCATCAAAAGAATTTATTAGTGCAAAATGTTTAATTGATGATGGTTTTTTTTTCTCTATTAAATTCCAACTTTGTGAAACAGCAGATTGTGCAAAATCAATTTCTCCGGTAGAAATTTTTTCATAAACATTTATCCCTGTTTCAGGTATATAATAAGTACCTTTCAATCCTTCATTTTCTAAAAAGCCTTCACTTACTAAAGCAATTAATGGACTGTAAAAAACAGCGTGTCTAGAAGCAGTAATGTTGATAGTTTTCATTTTTCCTCTTTTTTGGTCAATAAGTACATTTATTCGTAGTATTTTGCATACATTTTATAATAAAATTCAGGACATAATTTATTTGAAAAGTATTAATTGTCAAGATATTCAAGAAATAAAAGAAACCTTAGGCAGATTGAAGGAAGGCACTCAGTTATAGAAACTTTATTGTCAAATAAAAAAGTTTCAAATATCGATATTTCTGATTCAAATGACGAAAGTCCTCAAATAAATAAAATCATATCACTTGCTAATTCTAAAAATATAACTATAAATTTCATTTCAAAAAAATCAATAGAAAAAAAATCTTCAACAAAAAAGTCTCAAGGAGTGATTTTATACCTTGATGAAAATTATCAATCATCAGTTGAAGAAATGATCTTTCTAGCTGATAGAAAAAAAGAGGTTCCATTAATAATTTTTCTTGATAGGGTACAAGATCCTCATAATTTAGGTGCTATTGCTCGAACTGCAGAAATCTTTGGAGCTCATGGATTAGTGGTTCCTGCAAAAGAATCAGCTAAAATTTCTCCAGGAGCTATTAGGGCATCAGCTGGAGCTTTGGAGCATATAGAATTCTCAATCGTTAGCTCATTGTATAAAACTTTAGATTATCTTAAAAATATGCAATTTCAGATATTTTCGTTAGATATGGATGGGGAAAATATTAGAGATATAAAAATTGATAACAAACTCCCCATAGCCTTAGTTGTAGGTTCAGAACATGATGGTGTAAGTAAAAAAATCATTGAAACTTCTGATAAAATTTTGTCAATTCCAATGAAAGGAGAAGTTTCTTCACTAAATGTATCTGTAGCGACAGGAATTACATTGAATGAATTATTTTACAAAAGGAATTTAAATGGATAAAAAATTATTTTTAATTGTTTTACCAGTAGTTTTTACTGCAAATATTTTCCTTCTTGATTTTAACACTACAATTATTGCCATGCCTGCTATTATTGATGAATTTGACTTGACCTTAAGACTTGCTTCTTGGATAATTCTTTCGGCCTCAATTGTTATGACCGCTCTTCTTATGCCTATAGGAAGAATAGCTGACCTGGTGAGTAGAAAATTCTTTTATATTTTTTCATTGATAGTGGCCTTATGCGGAATAATTTTTGCCAGTTTTGCAACTAATGTCTATATTTTAATTTTATGGAAAACTATTTCAGCTATTGGCACTACTGGGACATCTATTATGATGTTCGTTATAGTTACAGTTACTTTTCCCAAAAAGTATCAAGGCTTAGGGTTAAGTATAATAACTACTTCTGTTGCTCTTGGGATGATGATAACCCCATTTATAGGTGGAATAATGTTAGATAATTATGGTTGGAGGTATGCTTATAGAATTATTGGTTTCTTAGGTATTTTTACTGTATTAATGACTTTTTTATTTGTCCCAAAAATGGAAAGTTCAAAAATTGATAGAAAGTCCTTAGATTTTATTGGAATGTTATATTTTATTTTTATTATGACTTTATTTGTATTTATAATAAATGACCCTTTGTCATTTGGTTTCTTTACAATCTTTCATTTAATAATGATTATTGTTTTTTCAATTGCGATATTTTTATTTTATAGACATGAAAAAAGTCAAGCTAATCCAATATTAAACTTCCTTAACTTTAGTAATCCAGCCTATCTTTGGGGTTCAGTTTCCAGAATGACAGGTTTTATAGGCTTTTCAATTTTAATGTTTTTAAATCCAATTTTTCTTCAAAAAATCATTGGTCTCAGTGAAAGTTCAGTAGGTGCAATTCTTTTATATTCTGGAACTGGTACTGTTATTGCATCAGCTATTTCAGGTAGATTATCTGATAAATTTGGCCATAAAATATTTACTGTAACAGGAATGCTTTTTTCAGCAATAGCAAATCTAAGTCTTTCATTTTTAGCATATAACTTTGATTTGACTATTTTTATTGTTTTAATGTTTTTTAATGGTTTTGGGATAGGAATGTGGATGGCACCAAACATGAGCGCAGTTCTTAGTAGTGTAAGTAAAGATCAATATGGATCCGTAAGTGCTTATTTAAATCTTATAAGAAATGTTGGAACTACAATTGGACAAAGTCTTGCTGCAACAATTTTAGTTATATTCTTAACAACAGGTGTAATCACTGCTCAATTAAGTGAAATAAACACAGATTCCTCTGATGAAATATTATCCTTATTTATCAATGGATGGAGAACAACATTAATTATTTCTAGTATTATAGTTTTTATATCTAGTTTTGCTTCGTTCAAAACAAAATAGAAGGAGATTATATGAATATTTTAAAAGATAAGGTAGCAATAGTTACAGGTGGAGGAACTGGAATAGGAAAAGCAATAGCGAAATTATTTTCTTTAGAAGGGGCCAAAGTCATTATTGCTTCAAGAAATCAAGAAAATTTGGTAAATACTGTTAATGAAATAAGGCAAACAGGAAATGAAATAATTGATTTTTACAAAACTGATGTTACAAACACCGAAGATGTTGCAAATTTATTTTCTTTTGCATTTAATAAATATGGATCAGTTGATGTTCTAGTTAATAACAGTGGAGTAATGGATGGAAATCCTATAGACCAAGTATCAGATGAGCAATGGGAAAATGTTATCTCAGTAAACGTCACAGGTACGTTTAAATGTACTAGAGAAGGGTTTAAATATATGAAATCTAGAGGGGGGAAGATCATTAATATTGGTTCTATTGCGGGAGAAACTCCAAGAATGTTTTCTTCGCCCTATACTACTAGTAAACATGCAGTTAAAGGATTAACAAAATCTGCAGCATTGGATGGAAGAGAATATGGAATTTCAGTAAGTTGCTTAAACCCTGGAAATACAATGGTAGAAAGAAGATCTGATGGGAGATCAGGAACAGGAAGAGATGAAGGCCCAGAAATTCTCATCGATGCTAATGATATAGCTAGAACTGCTCTTTTAATGGCATCATTACCAGAAGGAACAAATATGCTTGATGCAACTGTTTTACCAATTAAACAAGAATTTATTGGTAGAGGATAAATTATTTTTACGTATAATGAATAAAAAATGAGGGGAGCTAAATATGTACATATTAATGGTACGCCTAAAAGTAAAAGAAGATAAAATTGATGATTTTATTAAGGAATCAATTAAGGATGCAATGGGGTCTGTTGCAAATGAAGCAGGTTGTAGAAGGTTTGATATTATTCAAGATTCTACTGATCCGACATCATTTGCTTTTTGTGAGGTTTATGATGATCAGAAAGCTTTTGAGGCTCATGGAACATATGATCATTTTAAAATATGGTTTGAAACTACAAAGCCATTTTATGAATCAGAAATTGAAGTTTCATTTTGTAAACCAATATATCCTAATAAAAATGTAATCTGGGATGCTGCTAGAGAAAATTATTCTGAAGATGATTATTTCTCTAATGGTTCTTTAATGGTTATAGCAGCACCTCAATACGTAAAACAAGAAAATGTCAAAGAATTTATCGATTCAATTACTCTTGATAGTATTGGCTCCACAAATGAAGAACCTGGTTGCCTTAGATTTGATGTATATCAAAATGTAAATGATCCAACTGAGCTATATTTATATGAAGTTTATGCAAATGCAGATGCTTTTGAATATCATAGAGGAACTCCTCACATTAAGAAATGGCAAGATACAGTTAAAAATATGTATGATGAATCAAGAAAAGGTCAAAATGGTAGAAGGGGCAAGAATATTTGGCCTCCTGATAATTGGGAATGGAATTCTGGGCAAAGAAAATAATTGAAATTCGCATGAAAGTAACTGGAGTTAAAACATACGTAATCGAAAATGAATCAGCCCCTAGATCAGGTGGAGGACAAGAAACTGGTAATTGGTATATTGGCGGTAAATATTTTCTAATATTGGAATTATCAACTGATGAAGGAATAATAGGGTTAGGCGAAAAACTTACAGGAAGTTCTTTTACGGGTAACATGACTTGGAAAGATTTTAAGTCTCAAATTCAGCTTGTTCATGAGACAGTAGAAGCTTTTGTAGTAGGTAAAAATCCATTCGAAATAGAAAAAATCTATTATGATATGTACGCTGGTAGACACGACTATAGACTGCCTAGCTTACATTATGGAATGGTAATATCAGGAATAGAAATGGCATTATGGGATATTGTCGGTAAAGCTACTAAGCAACCAATTTATAATTTATTAGGCGGAAAATGTTGGGATAAATTACGAGCATATGCTTATATGCCGCCTATTCCAGACGGTAAGGCAGAAAATGCTGGAAAGGTAGCAGAACAGTTATTAGAAGAAGGTAATTCAGCTTGCAAATTTGATCCTTTTCATCCTATAGCTGGAGTCCCTAGAGATATTTCATTAAAAGAAATAACTTATACAGAAAACATATTTAAAAGTATTCGATCAGCAGTTGGAAATGAATTAGAAGTTGCTTTAGGAACTCATGGTCAATTAACTACTTACAGTGCTATAAGAGTTGCTAAGGCAATAGAACCGTATCAGCCATTTTGGTTTGAAGAACCAGTTTCTCCTGAAAATATTGATGAAATGGCCAGAGTTGCATCACATACTAGTATTCCTATTGCAACAGGTGAAAGACTAGCAACTATTTTTCAATTTTCTGAACTGATTAGAAAACAAGCAGCTCAAATAATTCAAATCGATATCGGACAAGCTGGGGGTATTATGGTTGGGAAAAAAGTTGCTGCAATGGCTGAAGCCAGTTATGCAGTCATTGCACCTCATATGTATTGTGGTCCAGTTGCAGCAGCAGCAGCATTACAGGTAGCTACATGTTCACCTAATTTTATGATAGCAGAGGCAAATCAAGGCCCTTTACATAGGAAAATATTTAAGGAACCTGTTGTTTTTAAAAATGGTTTTATTGAAATTCCTACTGGTCCAGGTCTAGGCGTTGAATTTGATCCTAAAGTTCTTGAAAAGCACATAGTTAGCTAACTATATATCTATAGTGGCAAAGCAAGGTTTTCCCATTAGAGTATTACTGTGTAATTTTCCTCCAAAATTTGCATCACAGATCCATATTTTATCTTTTTTTATAGACATTCCATGAGGATATGGGTCATCTTGATCAAGCTGAATAGAATCTAAAATAGAACCGTTGTTAATATCGTACTTAATTATTTTCTTACTTGATGTATGAGCACACCATATCCCATTATCTTGTCTAGCAAGTCCATGTAATCTTTCTTCATCTACTAGGAATTTTGAAACTATTTCATAATTTTCAGAATCTACTTTATAGATTGCTTTTGGATTAAATGCTGTTATCCATATATACCCATCATCCCATTCAACTCCATGAATTCCTCCGCCATCCGGGGTAGAAAATTTGTCAACATAATTACCAGATTCTAAATCCAATTTATATATTAATCCTTTGTGTGTATCAGTAGGCTTAAAATTTCTTGCTTGAGTTTCACCATTTGAAGCAGTCCAAATGAATCCACCTCCAACTGTAATTCCTGAACCATTTTCAGTTATAGTTTCATATTTATATTTTATGTTCCCATTCTCTTCTAAAACATAAACATCATCTAATTCTTGGTCCATTACATACAATCCTTGTGAAGTCCATTGCAATCCATTAGGATGTTTACATGGGGATTTAAATACTTCTTTAGTAATCATTTTAACCTCGTTTATTTTTACAGCTGTGATGTCATTGAATAAATGACATAATTATACAAACTAAATTTATTTATATATTATTACAAAGACATAAAATGTTTTCCATATTTAAAAGAAAAAAGAAAGTAATGATTTTTATAGATGGTTCAAATCTTTATCATGTACTTTTAAAAAATTGCGGTAGAAGTGATCTAATGTTTTCCTCTTTTGGTGAGAAATTAACAGGTAAAAAAAGATCTTTGACAAAAATTTTTTACTATAACGTAAGGCAAGAATTAGAAGGCAAGATTAAAATTCCTGATGAACAAAAGAAATTTTTATCTAGTTTGCATAAAATTAAAAACCTTGAGGTAAAATTAGGTATTTGGAAAGAACAGAATGGCTCTATAGTTGAAAAAGGTGTAGATGTACTTTTGGCAACAGATTTAGTATTAAACGCATTGAAAAATAATTATGACGATGCCATTATAGTAAGTGGAGATGGAGATTTTTTTCCCGCTATAGACGCTGTAAAAAAAGAAGGTAAAAGAGTTGAAGTTGCAGCTTTTGAATCCAATATTTCAAAAGAAGCAAGTGAATCGGCAGATAAAGTCTTAAAGTTAAGAAAGTCTTTTTTTAACAATTTATGGATGCCTAAAAGAAATAGTAAAAAATATTCAGATAAAAGAAAATTTTCCACGAGTAAAAACACTTCTAAAACCAGAGGTTCTAATAAAAGAAGAAAATTACTTGTATAGTATATTAGAACAATATGAATCTATTCTCTTTAAATATACCTAGGCAAATATCATATACAATTATACCTTTGTCTTTGATTATAATGGGAGACAGTATTTTATATGTAATTTTACCTACAAATTTTGAATTTTTTGGAATAACTTCATATATGGGTATTCCTTATGAATTTTGGATAGGATTCATATTATCAATTAATAGATTTGTAAGATTTTTTTCTAATATTATTTCTGTAAAAATTTTTACTAAACTTGGCTTTAGAAGTACTATCTTTTTTGCATGTTTTTTAGGGGCAGGATCAACATTGTTTTATGCTTTATTTAAAGGAGTTATTTTAATACTTATCGCCAGGATAATATGGGGCTTTTCATATTCATTATTCAGACTAGGATACCAATTAAAAGTATTTTCATTTTCAGTAAATGATTATGGAAAATATTTAGGATATTGCTTGGGAGTTCAGAGAACAGGTAGTTTTTTAGTGGTCACTTTAGGGGTATTAATGTCAATAAAATTTGGCATTTATTTTACTTTGATAATTTTATCTTTACTAATAATCCCTGCCTTATTGGTTTCTTTCTTTATTAAAGATTTAGATTTGTCAAAATTTTCTCCAAGTAAAATAAATTGGAACTTAAGTTATAACGATCAAGATAAATATTTAAAAAACAAAATAATTAATATTTCTTTTTTTAAATTCTCCTCTTCTTTTACTTCAAACGGATTAGCAATTGCTACTATCACTCCTTTTTTATTATCAATCAATAAGAATTTTTATAATGTAGAAACAATACTTGCCATTGCTGGATTTATTGTTGGATTCAGATGGATAGCTGATATTTTTTTTGGAATTATTTTTGGGACCATATCTGATAAATTTGGAAGGAAGATTAACATTATAATCAGCACATTTCTAATGATTATTGCGATTTTATTATCTTTAAGTGGAATTAATTTTTATCTGAGTATTGTTTGTATAGTATTAATGTTCTTTTTTAGTGTTTCTTTAGAAACTTCTTTGGATTCTTTCTTAGGTGAAATATCTCCTGAAAAACAAAAATCAAGTATAGTATCTAGATATTCAACATGGCAGGATTTGGGAGCGGCTTTAGGACCAATGGTTGGTTTTATTTTTGCTACAAATTTGGGGATTTCTTTTGGTTATTATTTATCTATATTTATGTTAGCTATTTGTATTATTTCTTTTTTGAAGATTTTTACCAATCAAGAAAATTGAAATTATCTTTAGAATTTAAAATTATTTCTTGAGAAGAACCATCAGGTTTCATTTGATAGATATCTGAGTTATTATGAGCATTTGAAGTAAAGAGCACACTTCTGTATCTATCAGACCAAACAATATTAGATTCATCTACTTTGTTATTAGTTAGTCTTTCTATTTTTTTAGATTTAACATCCATAATGTATATTTCTTTATTATTTTCCTGATCATTTATATATAAAATCTTATTTCCTCCAAAAGCCCATTCATATTCCAAAACATTAACTTTTAAATTGTCATGTATATTTTCTCCAAAATAATCTTTTTTATTTATTTCTTTCCCAGTATTTTCAACGACTTTGTCTATATTTTTGTAAATCCATATAGACTTTAAATTTTTATCAGATTTACTAAAAATCAAATATTCTCCATTTGGACTCCATTTAGGATCATCCCCTTTTGTAATAAATATTTCATTTACACCTTTCGGATTTGATAGGTATATTGAATCTTCAATATTATAAACTATCCATTTACTATCTGGAGACCATGATCCTAATTTTGCTACCTTATCAGATCTAGTTATCGGAAGAAATGTTTTTAAGTTTAATGAATATAAAAATATATTTCCTTCACTTTCAATAGATTCAAATTCAACTGCTATTTCCTTTGAATTTGGAGCCCATTGAAAATTTTTAATTTGCCTATTATTATTATTTGCAATTTCTAGTTTAGTTCCATCATTATTTGAAATCCACAGAGTCGTTTTATTATTTTCTAAAGAAATAAATGCAAAATTGTTTTTGTTTGGAGACCATTTGGGGGAAAAAGATTTTACTTTTAAGTCAGTAATAAATTTAAAAGCAGGTTTTGAAGATGAATTTATTAATATAATTCTTGAAAAATCTCCTATTTTTTGTTCAGCTAATATAGATCTATTTGAGTCAAAAGAACAAGATGAAACAACAAAAACAGATAAGATTAATATTACTATTATTAATTTTTTATTCTCTATAAATTTCATTAGTGGTTTTTTTTTATTAGTTTAATGATTATAATCAAAATCAAATTTCAAGGCATTTGTAGATTTTTACAGAAATATATCTTGGGAGGTATTTTATGAAGTTTTCTTTTTTTTCTATGCCATTGCATTTACCAAATGAAAATCCTGCTTTAGCTTTCAAAAGAGATTTGGAATTGATAAAAACTGCAGATGAACTGGGATATGATGGTTTTTTTGTAGGAGAACACCATACAGCTGCTTGGGAAAATATCCCTTCACCAGAATTATTTTTATCTAAGGCTTCAGCATATGCAAATAGAATCCAGTTAGGATCTTCATTAGTCAGCTTACCTTTCCATCATCCTTTTAATGTTGCTGAAAGATTTGCATTTCTTGATCATCTAACTGAAGGCAGAGCTGTTTTGGGAGTAGGTCCGTGTAGTTTGCCTCCCGATGTACAACTTTATGGGGTTCCTCCTCAAGAATTAAATCCTATGATGAGAGAATCAATGAAGATTATAGATATGTTATTAACTTCTGAAGAACCAATTAGCTATTCTGGAAAATATTGGGATATAAAAGATATGTTTGTACAATTAAAATCTTTCCAACAACCTAGACTCCCATATGCAACAGCATCGGTTGGTTCGGAAAGGTCTCTAGAATTTGCTTCAATGTATAACATGCACCTTTGGTCTTTAGCTCTAGAAATTGGTCCCCCTAATGGAATTCATTGGTCTAAACAATGGAAAAAAACTAAAGAAATTTCAGATGAATTAGGTACTAATCCTTCAAAAGATGATTGGCGAGTAGTTACTTATGTACATTTAGCAGAAACAAATAAACAAGCTTGGGACGAAGTTGAGAAAGCTATTGAGAGAGATGTTCACGAATATTTTTATGTAATTAATGGTTATGAAGGATGGTTATTAGATAAAGATCAAGATCCTTATTCTCTTACAGCAAAAGAAATAGTTGAATCTAGAAATTGGATAATAGGAACTCCTGAAGAAGCAATAAAAAAAATCAAAGAAATGGATGAAAAAGCTGATGGTCTTGGAGGATTAATGTTTACTACCCATGAATGGACTAATCAAAATTCTATAAATAAATCATTAGAACTTTTTGCAAGATATGTAATGCCTGAATTTAAAGGACATACAAAATCAATCAAAAAAGCTTGGGATATAACAAAGAAAGACAGAAAAAATAATAAGATTCCTTCCTTATCGTCTAAAGATAAAGCTCCAAATATAGATGATCATAAATCCAATCTATTTATAAACAGATAATTTAGGTGCCATTATGAAAAATACAGATTTAATATCACTTATTGATGAGATAGATAAAAATTCTGATGAACTTGTTAATTTACATCAGAGTTTAGTAAAAATTGAGTCAGTAAACACAGGATATATGCCTACTGGAAACGAGACCAAAGTAACTGAATTTTGCGCCAAATGGTTAGGTAAATATGGCATAGAATCTAGCCAACTATCTAGAGTTAAAGAGAGGGGAAATATTATTGCCAAATATCCATTATCCGGTGACAGGAAAAAACTTTTGTTAATGTCTCATACAGATGTAGTCCCAGTTGAAAATTATGACAAATGGGAATTTGAACCTTTTAGTGCCGAATTAAAGAATGGAAAAATTTTAGGAAGAGGCTCTTCAGATTGTAAAGGTTTATTAGCTTCTCAAATGATGGCAATGGCGATATTGGCTAAAAATGAGATTGAATTTCAAGATAACTTTACATTAATCTCAGGTGCAGATGAGGAACATGGTGGAAGATATGGATTTGGCTGGTTGCTTGACAATCACCCTGATGAGTTAAGATTTGAGTATGCAATTAATGAAGGAGGAGGGTCACCTGTTACTATTGGGAATAATTTATATTATCTTTTAGGAACTGGAGAAAAAGGTAGACTTGAAATTAATATAAAAATTAAAGGAGAAAGTGCTCATGCATCAGTTCCATGGTTAGGAGAAAATGCTATGGGATCAACATCAAAAGCGATAGACAAAATATTAAATTATATTCCAAGTTTGGATTGTTCAACCGATATATTTAACTACTTAGGTTTGTTTGGAATAGAAACTAAACCTTCAATAAAAAATTTGGATTTGATAATTAAAGAAGCTTATGAAAAAAACTCTAGTCTGGGTACTCTGTTGAAAGCTTTATCTAGAATGACTATTACTCCTACAATTATTAAAGGCGGTATAAAATCTAATTCGGTTCCAGAATTTATTGAGTTAGTACTTGATGTAAGAACATTGCCAAATCAAAATGATAAAGATGTTGAAATAGAATTGAATAAAATGTTAGAAGGTATTCCAAATCTTACTTATGATATTGATTACATGGCAAAGCCAAATTCCTCCCCTTTTAATACGGAGCTGCTTAATGCTATAAAAAAATCACAAGCATTGAGTGTAGGTAGAGACGATATTCAATGGATTCCTTCTGTTTCAACTGGTTTTACAGATTCTAGATTTACAAGAGAATTGAATGTGATTACCTATGGATTTAGAGGAACTCATCCAGATGATAATCCTGATTCGGAGAATGTTCATGGAACTAATGAGAACTATGGTGTGAAATCTCTAATCAGTTCATCTAAAACTATGTTAGGAACAATTTGGGAAATATGTAATCCAATTACCCAGTAATTGCTCCTTCAGAAGCAGGCTGAACAAGTTTTATATATTTTCCTAGTGTCCCTTTTTCATATAAAGTTTTTCTATGCTTCCATTTTTTTAATCTGTCAGAAATTTCTTTTGAAGAAATTTCTAAATTAAGTTCAAATTTTTCTAAATTGATTTCTATTTTGTCTCCATTTTCTACTGCTGCTATTGGTCCTCCTACAGCAGCTTCTGGGCCCAAGTGACCTATTATCGCTCCTGTTGAACCACCAGAAAATCTTCCGTCAGTAATAAGATAAACACTTTCACTAAGGCCTTGACCTACCAAAGCTCCAGTTATTGATAACATTTCTCTCATCCCTGGTCCTCCTTTTGGACCTTCGTACCTTATTATCACAACATCTCCAGCTTTGATTTCTCTTTTTCTTAATGCTTCCATAGCTTGTTCTTCTTGATCAAAAACCTTGGCTGGACCAGTAAACTTTTTACCAAAATCATGTCCAGCAACTTTTAATACACACCCATCTGGAGCTAAATTACCGAATAAAGTTACCAATCCTCCAGTTTTAGAAATCGGATTATCTATAAGCCTTACAATATTATTTTCATTAGGGTTAATGTCTATGTCTTTTAAGTTTTCTTTTATTGTTTTCCCCGTTACAGTCATTTGATCTCCATGTAGTAACCCTGCTTCAAGTAGCCTTTTCATTACTAATTGAACTCCTCCTACCTTATCTAAGTCAAACATTACATATTTTCCACCTGGTTTCATATCAGCAAGAAGTGGGGTTCTCATTGAAATATCATGTATTTCTTTCAATGTCAGTTTTATTCCCATTTCATTTGCAATAGCTGGAAGATGTAATGCAGTATTTGTAGAACCTCCCATTGCTACTACTAGAGTCACAGCATTTTCAAATGCTTTTTTTGTCAATATATCCGAAGGTCTTATGTTTTCTCTAACCAGGTTCATTACAGCGATTCCAGCTTCTTTAGAAGAGTCTTTTTTCCTCTGATCTACAGCAGCTTCAGATGCTGAACCTGGGATACTTAATCCAAGTGCTTCCCCTATACTTGACATTGTATTTGCAGTAAACATCCCTCCACAGGCTCCAGGTCCAGGGCATGCATGTGTTTCTATTTCTTTTAATTGTTCATCATCTATTTCTCCAGCCTGCCTTTTACCTACAGCTTCAAATGCACTTATAATAGTCAAATCTTCTCCGTTCAGTTTTCCTGGTAATATAGATCCTCCATAGACAAATACACTAGGTATATTTAATCTTGCCATTGCCATCATTGCCCCAGGTAAAGATTTATCACAACCAGCTATAGCTACTAATCCATCATATCTTTCAGCAAAACAAACGGTTTCTATGGAGTCGGCAATAATTTCTCTAGAAACTAAAGATCCTTTCATTCCTTCTGTGCCCATAGAAATAGCATCAGATACAGTTATTGTTCCAAATTCAAACGGAGTTCCTTTTGAAGAACTAATGCCTTGTTTGACCTCACTAACTAATGGCTTAATTCCTGAATTACAAGGAGTAACCTCGTTATGGGTTGAAGCAACTCCTATAAAAGGAGCATTTATATCATTATCATCTAAACCCATTGCTCTCATCATTGATCTATGTGGAGCTCTAGCTACACCTTCAGTTGTTTCCCAACTTCTCCATTTTCCTTTTTGTCTTTCCTCTTTTTTTCTCTTCATTTTTTCCTCAACATTTTGTATTGATTCAATTAATCTTTTTTATAACTATTTAGTATATAACGCTATAGTAGGTATAAGAGTATACTATTTCAAGAAATTATAAAATTATGAGGTTTTTTTATGACAAAAAAATTAGAGAATTTCAGATTACCAAAATATGCATCCCCAACAAAATATAAAATAGAACTTTCACCTGATTTAGAAGCAAAAAACTTTCAGGGAAAAGTTGAAATAGATATTAATATTTTGGAAAAAACAAATGAAATTTCTTTAAATGTTGCTGAATTGGATATACATACTATCAGTATCAATTTATCTCATTCAAATATAAAAATTATTGATTGGGAAATCGATGATCAGTATGAAATCATGAAAGTAAACTTTTCAGATTTTTTATCACCAGGAGAAATAAATTTGTCTATTTTATTTTCTGGGCTTTTGAATGATAAGTTACGAGGTTTCTATCATTCAACGTTTAAAGATTCAGAAGGGATAACACAATCAATAGCAACTACACAATTTGAATCTACAGATGCAAGAAGAGCTTTCCCTTGTTTTGATGAACCTGAATATAAATCCATTTTTTCAATTTCTTTAATTGTTAATAAAAACTTATTTTGCGTGTCAAATGCAGCTATAAAAAATGTTGATGAAAAACAAAATGACGATTTAAAAAAAATATGCTTTGAAGACACTATTCCAATGTCTACGTATTTAGTTGCTTTCATTGTTGGTCCCTTCGAGGCATCAAGATCTATTGATGTTTCTGGCACTGAATTGAGAATTATATATCCTATTGGAAAAGGTCATTTATGCGATTTTGCGTTGGAGTTGGGTAAATATTCATTGGAATATTTTTCTGATTATTATAAGATTCCTTATCCAGGAGATAAATTAGATATGATTGCAATACCTGATTTTGCTTTTGGAGCTATGGAGAATCTTGGATGTATAACTTATAGAGAAGCTTTATTACTTGTAGATGATAAAGAAGCAACCTCAAATGAATTGATTAGAATTGCAGATGTTATAGCACATGAAATTGCACATATGTGGTTCGGCGATCTTGTTACTATGAAATGGTGGAATGGAATTTGGTTAAATGAGGCATTTGCAACATTTATGGCAACAAAGGCAGTAGCTGATTATAAAAAGGAATGGAATAGATGGGCCCAGTTTTCTCTAGAAAAATCAATGGCAATGGATATTGACTCATTGAATTCTACTAGACCAATTGAATATCCAGTTATCTCTCCTTCTGATGCAGATGGAATGTTTGATTTGATCACATATGAAAAAGG
The DNA here is from genome assembly GCA_036164085.1 of Chloroflexota bacterium. GTDB lineage: Bacteria > Chloroflexota > Dehalococcoidia > Lucifugimonadales > Lucifugimonadaceae > TMED-70. Next base: position 27,328 of record JAYZJV010000056.1, read on the forward strand.
AGGATCAATCTTAAGGATGTTAGAACAATTTTTAGGTGAAGAAATCTTTAGAGATGGGGTATCTTTATATCTAAGCAAACATTCATACGGAAATACTGAAACAGATGATTTGTGGGATTCTTTAGAGCAAGTATCAAGCCTCCCTGTTAAAAAAGTAATGGATTCTTGGATATTTCAACCAGGACATCCTATAATTAACTATTCATATCAAAACAAAAAATTATCTGTTACTCAAAAAACTTTTAGATATCTAAACTCATCAGATAAAACTACATGGGGAGTTCCTCTTTTTATAAAATATGCTACTGATAGTCAAAATAAAGAAATGAAGTTTTTATTTGATAGTAGAGAGGAAATTATAGATTTAAAAGAAGATGTTAGTAAAATTTTTCTCAATTCAAATGCATTTGGATTTTATCGAACAAATTCAAAAACCCCAAATTTTTTATTTGACATAAAAGAATTATCTTCTGAAGAAAAATATTCTATTATTGATGATTATTGGGCTTTGATTTTAAACGGTTCAAAAAAAGTAGAATCTTTTTTAGAATTTTCAGAAAAATTTCAAAATGAAACAGACCCTGATATTTTAGGACTTTTATATTCATGCTTTAGTAATTTAAATAGGAATTTAGAAAACAAATCTTATTTACAATCAGTCGTAGAAAAGATTTTTAAAAAAACTTTACAAACCTTAGACAAGAATACAAAAAGATCAGTTAGGGAAACTCAAGCCCTTGCAGTATCTTTTAGAGCAATGACAATTATTTGTGAAAACTCTTCAGTTATACAAAAATCAAAAGATATTCTTGAGCAATATTTAGATAACAATTCTAATTATGAACCAGATATTATATCTAGTGTGATCTCAATAAATGCCTCTAACGGAGACTCAAAACTTTTTGAAAAATATGTAGATAATATGAATAATGCTAAGACACCTCAGGATCAAGTTAGATTTCAAAGATCTTTATCTTTATTTAAAGGTGAAAAAGAAACAGAAAAATTATTTAATCTTATTTTGACTGACGAAATTAGATCTCAAGACTCTCCATATCTTCTTGCATCAACTCTAAATAATGAATTTGCCGGATGGAAAACTTGGAATTTTATTGAAGAGAATTGGGATAAATTAACTTCTAAATTTCCAGAAAATTCTATTGTAAGAATGTTATCTGGAATCAGAGCACTTAACAAAAGAGAATATTTTGATCACTTGAAATCATTTTTTTCTAAAGGAGAGAAAGTCAAACAAGGGAGATTGCAACTTGACCAACATCTTGAAAAGCTAGAAATCAATGTAGAATTCAGAGAAAGTTTGAACGAAAAAGATTAATTGTCCTCTAGGTCTTTAAGAAAATTTTCTATTTCTGGAGGAAGATCAATTTCATCCTTTTTTGATGCTTCTATTTCAAATTGTTTAATCATTTCATTTACCTGAGGATTATTTTGAAGATTTTTATGCATTTCTATATATTGATTTTCTCCTTTTTTTCGTTCAGGAAATTCTTTTGAGAATTTATAAATATAAGATAAACTTTCTAACAATCTGGAAGTTGCCAGAAAATCATCGTCAAGCTTAACATAAAGAGGTATGTGTACCATCAAGGATAAAATTTCTATAGATAGCTCATCATTTAAAAGTTTTGATAATTGAGAAGTCATACTTGTTGGACCAGTGTAGTTTGATTTATTTTTCAATGTTTCATTTAAAGGCTCTGGGGGTATCCATCCTTTATAACTTCCAGTAACAGGCAAAGGTTTAGTATGCGGTACAGAATCAAACATTCCTCCAATAGAAATATATCTTTTTCCATTTAGATTTTTTATCAAATCAATAATAGCTAAATTGAAATCCTCTGCAAAATTATGAGGTTCTAAAAGATAAAGAAGAAATATATTTTCATCAGATTGGTTTTTATTTCCAAATACTACAGTGTTTGGCACTCTAATTTTTCTTTCTCCATTTTCATTTAATAACTCAGGTCTATATCTAGTCATATCATAGTATTTACTAGGTTTCTTTAATCTTCCAATTTCTTCAAGGTTGAAAATTTTAACAAGTCTACTAATTGAATTATGACCTACATTTCCAACATTGATCCAAGGTCTTAAAATACTAATAAAATGACTATTTTTATAGCTAGACACCGGGATATTTAGTTCAAATTCTTCTATATTCAAATTTTTTAAATTATTTTAACTTTTAAAAAGTTTACATATTTATACTTTAAAAATAAATATTAGAAATATAAAAACATATTGAAATAAAAATTTTATATCACTATTATTTAATTAAGATGATTAGTCATCTTAATTAAATAAACAAGTATGAAAGGAGGATATTTTAATTGGAAACGAATAATAAGCGAGGTGCTCTTAACTGAAGGCGCCAAGAGGGTTAAGATACCTCCGCTAAGAGTGAAATTATCCGGTAAGGTTTCTCCTTACCCGATAATTTCACTCTTAGTATTTAAAGGCATTTAAAAAAATAATGATTAGACATTTTACATCAACTGTTTTTGTAGTACATGACAATAAAATTGCTTTGCATTGGCACGATAAAGTAAAAATGTGGCTACCTCCTGGAGGTCATGTCGATATTAATGAAGATCCTGTTCAAGCTGCAATAAGAGAATGTAATGAAGAAATGGGTATTGATATATTTATATATTCAGAAAGCAAATTCAAATTTCAAGAAAAAGCATTATCAAGTATTTTTCCTCCTGAAACTATACTTTTAGAAACAGTTGAAGATATTAATATAGGGACACATGAACATATTGACTTTATTTATTTTGGTTACCCCAAAATAAATAAAGTCAATTTAAATCCAAAATGGATATGGGTTGACTCTTATACCTTGATCAACAAAATTCAATTACAAAACCCACTAGGTGATTATTTTACTCCTCCAAATGACGTTATTGTTTTAGGACTTGAAGCTATTTCTAAATTAAAAAATCTGAGTAAAAAATGAATTTACTCAGATTTTTTAAGAATGCTTGCTTTTTGCTTAATGTTTCTTTATTTCTACGCCTGCTAATTCTTCAACGTGCTTTGCAATTGCAGAGTGGTCACTTTTACCTTCACCTTTAGTAACTAGGCTAGTGAGAACTTGTTGCAAGTTTGCAGTAACTTGTAATGGGATGTTTAAATCTCGAGCTGCTTCCATTGCATTGTTAATATCTTTGTAGTGCAATTCTATTCTAAATCCAGGTTCAAAATTTCTGTCTACCATCATTGGAGCTTTTGCATTGATTACGTTTGAACCAGCCAAACCACCTTGAATAGCTTTATACACAGTCTCTGGATTTACACCAGATTTTGCAGCTAATGCTAGAGCTTCAGCTAATGCATGAATATTTGCACCTACACAAATTTGATTTGCTAATTTTGTGACTTGACCTGCTCCATGTTGACCGCATAATATTGCAGATTTGCCTAAAATATCGAATAGAGGTTTTGCTTGTTCAAAATCATCAGCTGATCCTCCAACCATTATTGCTAAATCACCTGAAATAGCGAAAGGCTCTCCTCCAGAAACAGGAGCATCAAGGAAGTTTATTCCTTTATTAGAACAACCTTTTCCAATTCTTTGAGAAACACCAGGAGCAATTGAGCTCATATCTACTACCAAATGACCCTTTGAAGCTCCATCTGACACACCATCTTTGCCTAAAATTGCTGATTCAGCTTGTGGTCCATCCTGAACCATAGTAATAGTTATGTTTGTATTTGAAGATGCCTCTGCTGCAGATTTGCATCCAGTTGCTCCTTCTTTTGCCAATTCAGCTACTGGGTCTGGAAATAAGTCATAAACATAAAGTTCATAACCTGCTTTCATTAGGTTTTTTGCCATAGGTTTACCCATAATACCTAAACCTACAAATGCTATTTTCTCTGCCATAATTTTCCCCTTCAAAATTTTTTTTTCTATAATTTCCTATCTTATAAGAATAAGTAAATTTAATCTTTCCAAAACCTTTCTTCTAAGAAAGTGTACTCAGTGTTTTCTAATTTATCTTTAACATCTTCTATCATTCCTGGGTGACCACAAGCATATACAATTGTTTCAGTTGGATTTAATCCCCATGCTTTTAATCTTTCTTCAATGATATTATTTACCCTACCTTCAAATCCATTCCAATTTTTATTTCTATCTTCTGTAGGTCTACTCACAGACATTTCAAAAACTACGTTATCATTTTTTGATTCGAAATTACTTAGTTCTTTATCATATCCAAATTCATCAAAGTAAGAAGCACCTTCTAATACATAGAAATTGCAATTTGAATAATCTGCTTCATTTAAGTGTTTTCGTAGCATACTTACGTAAGGAGCTATACCTGTAACTGTTCCAACCATCACATGGTTTTTGAAATCAGGTTTTATCACAAAAATTCCTTTAGCTCTTAATCTCATTGTTACAGTCTCTCCAACATTTAGTTGATCTAATAAAGGGGTTAAGTTTCCGTCTGGTGGAGGAACTAATTCTATGAAAAGTTCTATTTGATCTTCATCAGGAGAAGAAGCGATTGAGTAAGCCCTTTCAATCCCGCCAGAACCTATAGTGCAATATTGTCCAGGTTTAAAATCAAATTTTTGTTCTGGTTTAAGCCACATTTTCCATAAATCTTCAGTTAACTGTTCTTTCTTAGTTATTTTAGCCCACTGAAATTTACCTTTTACAACGTTTAAAGTCATTTAATAGACCTCCTAATTTTATAATTTTGAATTAAATTTGAGAAAGTTTAATTTTTTAAACGTTAGTATTATAGACTTTTTATTTGATAATCAACAGGATTAAAGGTCTATTAAATAACTCAACAATAAAAAAACAATCCATTACTTTTTACATCAAATATATACTGTTCATATTTACGGGTATTGAATAATATTAAAAAATTGTTATCATTTATGTGATCAAAATTCTTTAAGTAGGTTCAGAGAGGCCTCAAGGATAAATAATTGAAATCTATTGAAAATTACAAAACACTTCTAGACGAAGATGATATTCGACGTGCTGTAGCTCGTTTATCTCATGAGATTATTGAATCAAATCAAGGAGTAAATAACTTGATTTTGATTGGAATCAGAACTAGAGGTCATCATATTGCGTCACGTATAGTAAATATGATAAATACTTTTGAAAATACTTCACTGGATTGTCATTCAATTAATCCAAAATTTTTTAGAGACGATATTGAAATTCAAGATAAATCTCCAGAAATTGATTTAGATGTTAATGTTCATGAAAAAAATTTAATACTGATTGATGACGTGTTATTTACAGGAAGAACGATTAGAGCAACTTTAGAGGCTATTTTTACACTTGGGAGGCCTAAAAGCATAAAGTTAGCCGCACTAGTTGATAGGGGACACAGAGAAATTCCTATTAGGCCAGATTTCATTGGTAAAAGTATTCCAACATCTAATTCAGAGCATATAAAAGTGTTTATGAAAGAAGAAGATGGTATAGATAAAGTAGGTTTATCAAAGGAAAGGACTGTTAAAAATTGAATCATTTAGTTAAACATTTATTGGATATAGATCATCTATCTAAAGATTATATTTATGATTTATTAAGTGATACAACAAAAATAAAAAACAAACAGTCCTTTTCTAAAATAAGCGGTAAAGATGTATGTGCTTTATTTTATGAAGATTCTACTAGAACTAAATTAAGTTTTCAAAAGGCATGTAGTAATATGAATCTAAATTTTCACAATCTAGATTTACAAAAATCAAGCCTAAACAAGGGAGAGTCTTTTTATAACACGATAAAGACAATTAATAGCATCGGTATGAATTTATTTATTATAAGACATTTTTCATCAGGGGCGGCTTATTTTTTAGCAAGAAATACAAACTCGTGTGTGATAAATGCAGGTGACGGTTCTCATGCACACCCTACGCAAACTCTTTCAGACTTATTCACCATATATGAATTAGAGAAAAAATTTGAAGATTTGGAAATATCAATTGTAGGTGACGTTTTATATAGTCGTGTTGCTAGATCTAATATTTTAGGATTCCTAAAAATGGGTTCTAGAGTAAATATATTAGGACCGAAAGAATTGATTCCAAAAGTGATAATTGAAATATATGAATCATTAGATAGATCTTTTAAAAATAAAATTCGATATTATGAAGATTTTGAAAAACCTGTACTAAGCTCGAATTTTCTAATGGCATTACGAATTCAAAAAGAGAGATTTACTTCAAATACAATTATGGATTTTCATTCATATAAATGGAAAATTGATATGGAAAAATTAAAAAAATTCAAAAAAGACGTTTTTGTTATGCATCCTGGGCCTGTAAATGAGGAAATCGAGTTGTCTCACGAATTAGTTCATTCTGATCGATCGCTTATTTCAAAACAGGTAGAAAATGGAGTTTATGTAAGGCAAAAAATCATAGAGAGATTGTTAGAAAATGAATAAACTTTTATTGAAAAACTTTCATCTTTTTGACCCATCTGAGAATCTAAATGATGTTTCAGATTTACTAATAGAAGATGGAATAATTAAACAAATATCACCATACATAGATTTATCAGATGTGAAGATTATTGATGGTAATAAAAATTTACTTATTCCAGGGCTGATAGATTTTCATGTTCATTATAGAGATCCTGGAGAAACTTATAAAGAAGACATAAAAACTGGTTCAGAAGCTTCTGCTAAAGGGGGGTTTACGACTGTTATTATGATGTCAAATACTAACCCTACTATGGATAACTTAGATTCAATAAATGTTCAGAAAAAAAATATTGATCAAAACTCTCGGATAAGAATTGTTCAAACATCCTCAGTAACAATTGGTAGAAAAGGTAAAGAATTAGTAGATATTGATTTACTGTCAAAAAATGGAGTTGTTTCATTTAGTGATGATGGAGACGTTATTGCTGATCCAAAAATTTTGACTAAAGCTCTCAAACTTGCAAATAAAAATAATAGAACGATTTTTGAGCATTGCGAGGAACACGAATTAGTAAAAGATGGAAGTGTAAACTCTGGAAGAGTTTCCATAAGATTGGGATTGAGACCTAGACCAAAAGAAGCTGAAATAAACTGTGTAAAAAGAGATATTGAAATAGCTAAGAAAAATGATTTATGGATATATTTACAACATATTTCTTGCAAAGAAAGTGTTCAATTGATAAGAGAAGCAAAAAATCAAGGTGTAAAAGTAACTGCAGAGGTAACTCCACATCACCTTTTTATGAATGAATTTTGGACTTATGGTAAAAAAGGGGAAGTCCCTTCTTGGATTGATTTAAATTCATATGACACAAATACCAGGGTTAATCCACCTCTAAGATCTGATGAGGATAGAATAAGTTTGCTTGATGGGGTAAGAGATGGAACTCTAGACATAATTGCTACCGACCACGCTCCTCATAGTACTGGCGACAAGTTAGATACTTTTGATTCAGCTCCTGCTGGTATTAATGGAGCTGAAACAGCTCTAATTACATTGTTAGAACTGGTAAATAGAAATGAATTAGAGTTAGAAAAAATAGTGACGACAATGTGTAATAATCCTGGTGCAATATTAAATAATATATTGAACTTAAATATAGGAAGAATCAAAAAAGGTTATAAGGCAGATTTAGTTGTTATTGATAATAATTCTAACTCAAAAATCAATGAAGAATTTTTTATTTCTAAAAGTTTAAATTCACCTCTTATAGGTTCAAAAATGAAAGGAAGAATTCTTATGACTATCTTTGATGGAAAACTATTATTTGAGGCTAAAAAATGAAAAAAGTAAATTTAGTTTTACAAGATGGGAGCACGTATGAAGGGTTTTCATTTGGTTATTATAAAGATGTTATAGGGGAAGTTGTTTTCAATACTTCTATGACAGGTTATCAAGAAATGTTGACAGATCCATCTTATAGAGGGCAAATATTAATCCCAACCTACCCAATGATAGGAAATTATGGAATTAGCTCTTCAGATATTGAATCTAGTGAAATTCAAGTATCTGGATTTGTAGTCAGACAATTTTGTGAAATTCCTTCTCATAATAATTCAATAATGAATATTGATGAATATCTTTTAAAAAATAGAATCCCAGCAATTCATGGTCTTGATACAAGATCTATAGTGAAAAAAATCCGAAATTATGGAGTGATGATGGGTTCCATTACCACTGAAAAAAATTTAGAAAGAGTTATTGAAAAACTTAATTCTATAGATTCATATGACGATTATAATTTTGTTTCTGAAGTTTCTATCACGAAAAAAGTAATCAGAAAAAAAGATGAAATCAAATTCAATATAGCTCTATTAGATTTAGGAGTTAAAAATAATATTATAAGATTGTTAGAAAAAAGAGGATGTAAAGTAACTGTATATCCTTATAATTCAAAATCTTCAGAAATTATTGATTCCAACCCTGACGGGATAGTATTATCTCCAGGGCCAGGAGACCCCAACAATTTAACTGACATTTTAGAAAATGTAAAAAATTTAATATTCTCTAAAATACCTATTTTAGGGATTTGTTTAGGTCATCAACTGATAGCCAAATCATTGGGAGCTTCAACATTCAAACTTCCTTATGGACATCGTGGAGGGAACCAACCAGTAAAAGATATTAAAACAAATAAAGTTTATGTTACAGCTCAAAATCACGGTTATGCTGTTTCAAGAGAAAAAATGCCTTTAGAACTTGAAGTTACCCATGTGAATCTAAATGACGATACGATATCTGGATTGTGTCATAAAAAATTACCAGTTTTTTCTATACAATATCATTCTGAAGCATCTCCAGGACCAAAAGATTCAGAATATATATTTGATGAATTTATTCAAAAAATTATTTCTAAGAAAGAGAGTCAATGAAAAATAAAACGGTTTTAGTTGTAGGTTCTGGTCCAATAATTATTGGTCAAGCTGCTGAATTTGATTACGCTGGTGCACAGGCTTGTAAATCCTTGAGAGAAGATGGATATAGGGTTGTTTTAATTAATTCAAACCCAGCTACCATAATGACAGATAAAGAGATGGCCGATCGAGTTTATATTGAGCCTATAACTACAGAAATAGTTGAAAAAATAATAATTAAAGAGTGTCCTTTTGGAATTTTGGGAACTTTAGGGGGACAAACTGGTTTAAACCTTACCTCAGAACTTCATAAAGAAGGGATTCTTGAAAAATATAATGTAGAAATTTTAGGAACAAGCATTGATTCCATAGAAACTGCAGAGGATAGAGATAAATTCAGAGAATTCTTGATGAAAATAAATCAACCTACACCACCTTCTATTGCTGTAAATGATGTACAGAGTGCCAAAAATGCAGCAAAAAAAATAGGCTTTCCTGTGGTAATAAGACCGGCTTATACTTTAGGGGGTACAGGTGGAGGAATCGCAAAAAATGAAAAAGAATTAGTTGAAATTTCAAATCAAGGAATAAGTCTCTCTAGGGTTGGACAAGTATTAATAGAGAAATCGTTAGTAGGTTGGAAAGAGGTTGAATATGAGGTTATGAGAGATAACAAAGGCAACGTAATTACGATATGCAATATGGAAAATATTGATCCAATGGGAGTACACACAGGAGATTCAATAGTAGTAGCTCCGTCACAAACCTTAAATGATAAAGAATATCAAATGTTGAGAACTGCTAGCTTGGATATTATTTCTAATTTGGAAATTAAAGGAGGATGTAATGTCCAATTAGCTTTGAAGCCTTCTAAAATAGTTAAAGACACCATAGGAAATAGTTTCGAATCTGATCCTGATTATTATGTAATCGAAGTTAATCCTAGAGTATCTAGATCATCTGCACTTGCTTCTAAAGCTACAGGATATCCTATTGCAAGAATTGCATCAAAAATAGCCCTAGGAAAAAATCTTGATGAAATTACAAATCCAGTTACAGGTAAGACTTTTTCTGTTTTTGAACCATCTCTAGATTATTGTGTAGTAAAAATCCCTCGATGGCCATTTGATAAATTTCCAGATGCTGATAGAAGTTTGGGCACACAAATGAAAGCAACTGGTGAAGTAATGGGCATTGAAAGAACATTTGAAGCAGCTTTATTAAAATCAATAAGATCTTTAGAAAACAATAAACCAGACTTATTAATTGATCCAGACAATGAAAATGTTGATAAACCTATGGATGATAGATTATGGGACATAGCCAAAAGAATCAGAAATGGTTCAAATGCACTTAATGAGACAAAGAGAACATATATTGACTTATGGTTCACCAATGCTATTGAAAAAATAATAAATATAGAGAAAAAACTAATTGATAACGTCTTATCGCAAGAATTATTTTTGGTTGCTAAAGATTATGGTTTTTCAGATAAATATATTGCAAAACTAAAACATACTGATGAACTAAAAATAAGAGAAGCTAGAAAATCCTTCGGAGTGATTCCAACTTATAAAATGGTAGATACATGTGCGGCTGAATTTGAGGCAAAAACTACTTATTTTTATAGTACATATGAAAAAGAAAATGAAGCAATTCCTTTGGAAGGAAAAAAAGCCATTGTACTGGGAAGTGGACCAATACGCATAGGTCAAGGAATTGAGTTTGACTATTGTTCTGTTCACGCATCTAAAAGTCTACAATCAAACGATATCAAATCTATCCTAATAAACTCAAACCCTGAAACAGTGTCAACAGATTTTGATACTTCATCAAGACTTTATTTTGAACCATTAGACTCGGAAAGTGTTATGGATATTATTGAAAACGAATCAAAAAAAGGAGATTTAGTAGATTCTTTGGTACAATTTGGAGGCCAAACTGCAATAAATATGTCTCAAGATCTAGGTAAAAATAGTTTTCCTATTAAAGGCTCTTCAGCTGAAGTAATAAACCTTGCATCTGAAAGAGGCAGTTTTGAAGAAATATGTAAAAAATCTGGAGTTTTACAACCAGAGGGATCTGCAACTGTAGATTTATCTGAAGCTATAAAAATAGCAGACAAAGTAGGTTACCCAGTTATGGTCAGACCTTCATATGTTCTGGGAGGTAGAGCTATGGAAATCGTATATAAAGAAAAAGACTTAATTAGATATTTCAAGAGAGCTCAAAATTTTGTACCAGGTCAAACAATTTTAGTAGATCATTATATTGATGGAATTGAAATCGAAGTTGATGCTATATGTGACGAAGAAAACATTTTAATTCCGGGAATTATGCAACATGTTGAGAGGGCAGGAATACATTCTGGTGATAGCACTGCAGTTTATCCAGCTTATGACTTATCAGAAAAAGAGAAAAAAGATCTTGTAGATGCAACTAGAAAACTAGGGAAATCATTGGGAATTAAAGGTTTAATGAACATACAATTTATTGTTAAGAGAGAGAAAAAATCTTTTTTTGATTCATCTAAGGAAAATCAGCCAGAAGATTCAAAGTTATATGTAATTGAGGTTAATCCTAGATCTAGCAGGACTATCCCTTTTATTTCTAAGGTAACGGGTATCCCAATGATAGATTTGGCTATTAAAGTTATTTATGGAGAAAAATTAAATTCCCTTGGATTTTCAACAGGATTAGTTGAGGAAAAAAAACTTTTTGCAGTAAAAGCTCCTGTTTTTTCTATGTCAAAATTATCTGGAGTAGACACTTATTTAGGACCAGAAATGAAATCTACAGGTGAAGTCATGGGTATTGATAATAACCTTCCAAATGCTATGAAAAAAGCTATGATTGCATCAGGCTTAGAAATTGATTCTAAAACAAGTTTTTTATTGTCTATAGCTGATAGAGATAAAAAAGACTCTGTAGAGTTTATAAAAAAATTAAATAAAAATGGCAATAAAATTTTTGCAACAGAAGGTACTTTTAATTTTATAAAATCTATGGGTTTTGAAGCAGAAAAAGTCAATAAAATTTTGAGTCAATCTCCTACTGTTATATATTTAATTAGTGATGGGAAAGTTGGAGCCGTTCTTAATACAGTCACAGGGGATAGATCTTCTATGCAAGATGGATATCATATTAGAAGAAAAGCGACAGAGTTGTCAGTACCTTGTTACACTTCTATCGATACAGCTTATGCGACTATAATGGACATGCGAAATAAACCAATTAATGTAAATACTGTAGAAGATTATATTAGTTAGATAATTATATTTTAAGATTTAACAGCTCTCACTGAAAGCCAATTTCTTGGAACGGTAGTTAATTTCATTTCATTGAAAATTTCTTTTAAAGCTTTTTGTAAAGTAGATTTACCTATTTCCAATGGAACTCCTGGAAGAACTCCTTCTATCCAGTCTTTAAATTCACTAATGTAATGAAATCCGTCTATTGGGACTTGATATGATTTTGCTTTGATGTGTTCTACTTTATATCCTGTTTTCTCTAATAAAATAATGTAATCATCTGGAGAAAGGTGTTGTCTTGAAGATACTTTTGCAGATTTATCAGGCTTAAGGTTATGGTCTTTTTTTAATAATCTAAATGATCTAAACATCCATTTTTTATAAAAATCTAAAGATTCATCAGGATGTGAACCTTCATAGAAAGAAGAATTAAATGCTAAAACTCCATTTTGATTTAACTTATTCCTGATTTCTTTAAGTAATTTCTCTTTATCAGGGACATAATGGATTGAATTACAATAAATCATTGCATCTGCTTTTTCTTTAACTGCTTCTGTAAGATTTTGTACTTCTGAATGTATAAATTTAACTATAGGGTTATTTTCTACTTCTTGAGCTGCTGTTTTTAATGCACTTTTGGAGCTATCTACAGCAAAAATAACTGAGTTTTTTGCTAATTGTAATTTTTCCAAAATTAATTTTGTAATATTACCAGTTCCACATCCTAAATCTACTATGGATTTTTTATCATATATGTTAGCTAATTCTATAAATTCTGAATTTATAGAACTGTAGAATGGTAAATTTGCAAACGCATTGAATGCGTATTGTTCACTTTCAGTTTGATTAGCCATGATCTAAAATTTCTTTAAACTTGTTATTATATTTATATAAATATTTTAACTTAGAGTAACAGTATTTCGAATACTTTTATACATGTAAAAATGCTTAATAATTTGTTTACCAAACTTATTTCGGGACATCTGATAATTTTATCCTTATTTATTTTAAATAGTTGTGGGGATGAAGAGGTGAAAATTATTATGGTAGCGGCTTCATTAAACGAAGTAATAGATCAAGAATATATGATTTCAAAAGAAAAAGGTGATTTCTTTATAAATTACGGTGGATCACTAAGTTTGGCTCGTAGAGTAGAAAATAATCAAAAAAAAATTGGCGCAGTGATTTTTGCATCTAACTCTTCCATTGAAATACTAACCAATAAACAAATTATAAATGAGGCTACTATAAAGTTACTAGCTAAAAATTCTTTAGTATTAGCTACACAAAAAAATACTATAAGCTACGAAGATTTTTTAGAAACAATTTTGACAAATAATAAACAAAAAATAGTTATTGCAGATCAAAATATTGCTCCGGCTGGAAAATACTCTCAACAAGTTTTAGATCAACTCTTTTCGGAAGAAATACAGAAAAAGAAGGTTGTTTCTTCTGGTGATATATCTTATGTTTCTAATCTTTTAATATCTAACGAAAATTATTACGGTATTATTTACAAAACTGAAGCTATAAAAAACGATTTAAATGTTTTATATGAGTTTCCAACTACTCTTCATGATGACATAGAATACAAATTAGGAATTTTAAATAATAATAATAATCTATCAATAAACAATTTTATTGATAAACTAACTTCAGATAGAGTATTAAATAGATTGTCTGAACTGGGATTTAAGATAGAAAAATGAATTATTTCGAAGTAATTTTTACTACATTGAAAATTTCTATAACAGGAACATTCATTTGTTTTTTTACCTCTTTAATAATTATTCTATTTGTTAGTAAATTTAAAAGATCAGCAGTTTTTTTTGACTTTATTACCACTCTCCCTCTTGCACTTCCACCAGTAATTTCTGGATATCTTATTGTTTTTATATCCAATGGAACCCTATCATTCGAATGGTTAGGAGGAAGTATTGCTTGTGCAGTCATATCCTTACCATTAGTCTACAAAATGATTTCAGTAACAATAAGTAGTATAGATAATAAAATGATACATACTTCTAGAATTCTTGGAGCGGATAAAAAAAACACATTTGTTTTTGTTGTTTTCCCTATGATTAGAACAGGAATTTTTTCTGCTATTTTTTTAGGATTTATGAGATCAATTAGTGAGTTTGGAGCCACTATGGTTGTTGCAGGAAATATATCAGGAAAAACTCAAACTTTGTCAACTGCAATTTATACTTCAATTCAAACGGGGAGCAAAACTTCAATTTTTATATTATCAATAATTTCATTACTGATAGCAGCAATTACTATATTTATATTTAATTATATTAATAAAGAAAGAGGTTTTGGTTTATGAGCAATATAAATTTTAACCTTGAATCGGTTGTTGGAGAATTTAAATTAAAAGCACTCTCTAACTTTTCTGATGGAGTTAATTTTATTTGGGGAAGATCAGGGAACGGTAAAACTACTTTGTTGAATAATTTAGCTGGATTTATAAAACCTATTATTGGAGAAATAAAAATCAATGATAAATTAATTTTTTCTTCGGATAAAAATATAAATATACCTCCAGAAAACAGAAATATTTCATATGTCCAACAAGAAGAAAAATTATTTCCTAATATGAAAGTAATTGAAAATATCGAATTTGGTTATAAATTTTTGAACAACTCTCAAAAAAAAATAAATCCATCTGATTGTTTAAATTTATTAGACATAAAAAATTTGGAAAATTTTTATCCAAGTCAACTTTCAGGAGGTCAAAAACAGAAAGTTGCACTGGCTAGGGCATTGGCAAGAAATGGTCAGATTTTAATGTTAGATGAACCTATAAATTCAATAGACTTTATATCAAGTAAAAAAATTTTTAGAACAATTGAAGATCTTTCAAAAGACTTAAGCTTGTGTGTACTTTATATCACGCATTCAATTGATGAAATACTTAGAAGTAAGAATGAGATCCTTTTTGTTAATAAAGGCCAAGCTATATCTAAGAAAACTAAAAATAATATTCTTGATTTTTGGGATAATGAAAATTTGATCAATTTTATAGATGAAAAAGATTATAATGAAAATTATTTTTCATCTGGGAGCGTTATGATTTCTAAAGAAAAGTTTAATCATCAAGATTTAGGTTTTTATTTTTCTGGTGAAGTTACTAATATAGTAAACAGCAAAAATAAGTCATTACTTGAAATAAAATCTGAGAAAGATTATTGGGTTTCGCTTGATAATACAATTTTCAATAAATTACAATTAAATAATAAGGATAAAGTTTTTTGTTTTGTTTATAAGAACTTAGTTTTATGACTTCATTTAATGAAAACCTAGTTGAATCAATATCTAATAAAAAAAGTTTTCTTGTTGTTGGCCTAGATCCAAGTCTTGAAAAAATGCCAATAAAAAACATTTTTGAATTTAACAAAGAAATAATAGATAATACTTACGATTTAGTTGTCGGCTATAAACCTCAATTAGCTTATTATGAATCAAATGGATTTTCAGGGCTTGAAGCGTTGTATAAGACTGTTGATTATATTAAGAACTTACCCGAAAAAAAAATAATAATTGGTGATTGCAAAAGATCAGATATTGATTCTACCTGTGAAGCTTATGCGAAAGCTATGTTTGATTTTTGGGATTTTGATGCAATTACAATAGTTCCGTTTTTTGGAACAGATGGAATTTTACCATTCACTAATTATAAAGACAGGGGAATATTTATTGTTTGTAAATCTAGCAATAAATCTGGAGGAGAAATACAAGATTTTTTCTCAGAGAAAGCAAATATGACTTTATATGAAAACATAGCAAAGATTTCATCTGAATTAAATGAAAATGACAATATTTCTCTGGTAATGGGTGCGACTTATCCTAGCGAGCTAAAAATCATCCGTCAGAAAAATCCAAATCTACCCTTTTTAATACCTGGATTAGGGCACCAAAAAGGAGATCTATTTGAAATTATAGATAATTCTATAATAAACAATCACCCTAATATATTAATCAACTCTGCTAGAGGAATAATTTATGCTTCGAACGACCCAAAAACTTTTGGTATTTCTGCTAGAAAAAAAGTTCTAGAAATTAATAATCAAATAAATGATTTATTTTCATTTAAAAAACCCTAATTTTTATTGACCAAAAGTCAAAAATAAATATTCTATAATTATGGACGAAATGATTGTAGATAGCCTGAAGATTAACACTATGGGGCAAAGAGTAATAATCCTAAAACAAAAAAAAGGATCATTGCTTCTTGCTATCTGGATTGCTGCTCCAGAAGCAGATGCAATAGCAATAAGAATGCAAAAAGTCGATGCTCCAAGACCGCTTACGCATGATCTTTTTTGTAATGCAATTAATAAACTTGGTGGGCAAATAAATTCA
This sequence comes from Chloroflexota bacterium, assembly GCA_036164085.1. Lineage (GTDB taxonomy): Bacteria > Chloroflexota > Dehalococcoidia > Lucifugimonadales > Lucifugimonadaceae > TMED-70. The sequence continues at coordinate 43,787 of JAYZJV010000056.1, forward strand.
ATAATAATTGATAATTTAGAAACCGGCACTTTTTTCGCTAAAATCATCATTTCTATAAATGGTAAAGATATAGAACTAGACTCCCGCCCTTCAGATGCTATGGTTATTGCATTAAAACTTGGCATACCAATTATGTGTGTAAGTAAAGTTCTTGAAAAAGCAGGATTCAGAAAATCAAAATTAGATATTGAACAGACACATCAAGAAAATGATGATATTACTCAAGAGAATGATACATATAGTCCAATGGGTGAAAAAGAAAGAAAAAGCTTATCTGTTTTTGAATCATTTATAGATAGTTTGGACATAGATGAGCAATAATAAATCTAAGGAAGAAAGCTCAAAAAATAACATAATCTCTTCCTTTTACCTGGCTGCCAAATATATTGGTTTGGGATGGATTATGGTAACTCCAATTGTAATATTTACTTTTGGAGGATATTTTTTAGATAATCGGTTAAATCTTGGCTATTTTATGACCTTAATGGGTTTGATGATTGGACTTTTTGTCGGTATCATTTGTACGGTTAGAATTTTAAAAAGCTAAAATCAAGGAAAAAATACTTTAGATGTTTTTTAAACCAAAAATAATTTTGATTCTTTCAGCTGTTTTGTCTGTTTTTGTTATATCAATATTAGGCGGAGCTTTAGGTGACAGCTTTGGTTTTGGCTTTCTAGGTGGTCCTATGCCATTTATTTCTATAGCTGCAGAAACAGTATTTCATTTTTCATCACCTTTTTCGTATGACTTGAAAAATTCTACGATAATGCTTTGGATTGCAATGATTGTAATAATCATTTTATCTTGGCTTGCTACTAGAAACATGAAAGATATTCCTACGGGGATACAAAATTTATTCGAGCTTATTTTTCAATTTTGGATAGATACTGCTGATGAAGCTGGGGGGAAATCAGCTAGAAGATTTCTTCCAGTGGTGATAACTATTTTTCTTGGAGTTTTGATTTTCAATTGGTTGGGGATACTTCCTGGAGTGGGTTCAATTGGGAAAGTGGAAACTGTTGAAGAATGGGTACACCATCATTCTCACTCAGGTCATTGTGCAGATGATTATAAGTCAGATCATACAATGGCGGAACTATGTGTTCTAGAAGAAGAATACAATCATGGGTTCGTTGTTTTTGATACTTCTGGATCATTTAATTTAATGCCACTCGGAAGAGGTGAAACAACAAGAGCTCCTTTAAATGCAATTGGGGGTTATGTACCTGAAGATATAACTAAAATAAAGAAAAAAATCAAAAGCGGAACTGCACCTGAAAACATTGATGAATTTGTTCAAATTCAAAAAAATATACATAATGGGAAGGTTGTAAATTTATATACTAAGGAGTCGGATGGCTCAATTAGCCCTCAATCTTATTTAGGAAAAAATACAGGAGAGCTAATCCCTTTTTTCAGAGGGGCTTCTACCGATGTTAATACTACTCTAGCTATAGCTATTTTTTCTATGATAGCTATTCAATTCTGGGGTTTTTCATCTCTTGGCTTTAAAGGTTATGGTGGGAAATTTATCAATTTTTCACATGGTCCTATTAATGCCTTTGTAGGGATACTTGAATTATTTGGTGAATTTGCTAAAACTATTAGTTTTACATTTAGGCTTTTTGGAAACATGTTTGCTGGTGAAATAGTGTTGATATCTATGGGATTTTTATTACCATTAATAGGCATGATGCCTTTTATGGGATTAGAAATCTTTGTAGGTATGATTCAAGCCTTGATTTTTTCAATGTTGACTTTGGTTTTTGGTGTAATGGCAGTAACATCTCATTCAGAACATGAGGACCATTAGGAGCAAATTAAATAATAAAAATAAAATTAGTGAAGGGAGAAACAAATGGCAAGTGAATGGCAACCAATAGGAGCCGCATTATCGATGGGGCTAGGAGCTGTTGGATCAGGACTAGGAATTGGAATGTTAGCTAATGGAGCTCTACAATCTTTAGGCAGAAATCCTGAAGCAAGAGGACCGATTCAGCAAAGTATGATTTTAGCTATTGCATTTACAGAAGCGATTGCTATTTATGCTTTAGTTGTAGCCATACTGATATTGTTCGTTTTATAAAATTTTCAGCTGAGTATACCTCAGCTGAAAAAATAGGAGATTAGATATGGAAGCATTAGGTATAAATTTATCAGTACTTATTACTCAGTTAATAAGTTTTATAGCTTTATTTTTAATACTTAGAAAACTTTTGTTTGGGCCTATTAGCTCAATGCTTCAAAGTAGATCTGAGAAAATAAAAGAAAGCTTAGAAGCTGCTGAAAAAATAAAGAACGAAGCAGATGAATCAGCTGAAAAATTAGAAAAAGAAATTAATTCGGCTAGACAAGAAGGCCAAAAACTTATTCAAGATGCCCGTTTAGCAGCTGAGAATTTTAGACAGCAAGAAATCGATAAAGCTGAACAAGAATCTCAGGAAATTATTACAAAAGCAAACAAAGCTATTGAAAAAGAAAGAGATTTAGCAATTCAAAGTGTTAGAAAAGAATTTTCTTCTCTGGTTATTTCTGCAGCGACAAAGGTTGTTGATAAATCTATTGATGAAAAAGATCATAAGGATTTAATTGATAAAACACTTAAAGAAGAAATTAACAAGTAAAAAGTCATGGCAAGTTCAGTTATAAAGAGATACGGAAAAGCAATTTTAGATATTGCAAAAGAAAGAAATAATACAGAAGTTTGGATTGAAAACTTCAATGATTCTAAAGCAATTATTTCTAATGAAGACTTGTCATCTTTTTTGAGCTCTCCTGAAGTTCCAAATTCTGAAAAATATAAGTCTATAGATACTTTATTCAAAGGTTATGATACCTTTTTTGTAAATTTTTTAAAAGTTCTTATAACTAAAGGGCAGATTAATTATTTTAAAGGGATTATGGATGAATTTTTTGATCAAAATCAAATTTCAGAAGGAAAAGTTACTGCTACAATTACTTCATTTGTGAGTTTGACAAAATCACAAAAAGAAGAGATCACAAAAAAAATATGCGAAGTTTTTCAGGTAGATAATGTAGAGATTTATGAAAAATTAGATAAATCTATTATGGGAGGATACATCATCAAAGTGGGGGATACGATAATAGATTGCTCCACAAAAAATAAACTAAATGATTTGCAAGATCATTTATTAAGATCAAATGCAATATAGTATGGAGAAGAATTATGTCACCAAATAATCAAGATATAGCATCAATAATAAAGAGTCAAATTGAAGAATTTGGCGGCGATTTCAGCATGGTTGATATAGGTACTGTGGTCGAAGCAGGGGATGGAGTAGTAACTATACATGGCTTATCTAGTGTAAAAGTTAATGAATTATTGCAATTTCCTAATGATATTATTGGCTTAGCATTGAACTTGGAAGAAGATACCGTAGGAGCTGTAGTTTTAGGAGATTACCTGTCAATTAAAGAAGGGGATGAAGTAAGATCTACAGGCAGAATAGTTGAAGTTCCTGTTGGAGAATCTCTTTTAGGAAGAGTAGTTGATCCTTTGGGAAGGCCAGTTGATGGAAGAGGAGATGTTTCTACATCAGAATCTTTGCCAGTCGAGAAAATTGCTGCAGGTGTTGTAGAAAGGCAATCTGTTGATCAGCCAGTTCAATTTGGGCTGAAAATTGTTGATGCAATGGTACCTGTAGGTAGAGGTCAAAGGGAATTAGTTATAGGAGATAGAACCACAGGTAAAACATCATTGTGTATTGATGCTCTAATTAACCAAAAAGACTCAGATATTATTGGCATATATGTAGCAATTGGTCAAAAAGCTTCTAAAGTAGCAGCTGTGGTTACTAGGCTTGAAGAACAAGGTGCACTTGATAATACGGTTGTAGTGACTGCTAATGCTTCAGACTCAGCTGCCTTGCAATATTTGGCTCCATATGCTGGCGTCACAATGGCAGAATATTTCATGTCTCAAGGGAAAGATGTTTTGATAGTTTATGATGACTTAAGTAAGCACGCATGGGCTTATAGACAAATGTCTCTTTTGTTGAGAAGGCCTCCAGGGCGAGAAGCTTATCCAGGAGACGTTTTTTATTTGCATTCTAGATTACTAGAAAGAGCTGTAAGGCTTAACGATGACTATGGAGGAGGATCTATTACAGCGCTTCCAATAATCGAAACTCAAGCTGGAGATGTGTCTGGATACATCCCCACGAATGTTATTTCAATAACTGATGGACAATTATATCTAGAACCGGATTTGTTTAACTCTGGAATTAGACCTGCGGTTAATGCAGGATTATCTGTTACTAGAGTGGGTTCATCTGCTCAGAGGAAAGCCATGAAAGAAGTTTCTGGGTCCCTTAAAGGTGAGATGGCTCAGTATGACTCATTAAAGACATTTGCTCAATTTGGAACTGATGATTTGGATGCAATCACAAAACAACAACTTGCTAGGGGGGAGAGATTAACGGAGCTTTTGAAACAAAATGAAAATGAGCCTCTCTCTTTTGAAAATCAAGTATCAATTTTCTATGCGGCTAACCAAGGGGCATTAGATGATGTTGAAATTGAAAGAATTGCTGAATTTGAAAAAGGATGGTACGATTTTGTATCAGCTAATATCCCTGATGTAATGAAGGCTATTTCAGATGAAGGTGAATTGTCTGATGATTCAAAAAAGGGATTAGATGAAGCAATAAAAACGTATAAAGGAACATTTGGGAATTAATTAGATGCCTAGTACTAAAGAATTACGAGCAAGAATTAAATCAGTGTCAAATACTGCTAAAGTCACTGGGGCTATGCAGTTAATAGCTGCTTCAAAAATGAGAAGAGCGCAACAGCAAGTTTTAATGGGTAAAAAATATGCAGAAACGATTCAAGGTTTGTTGATTAATCTTTCTTCTTCAGTTGATTTAGAAAAAGTGAATATTCCATTACTTGATAATAGAGAAATAAAAAACAAATTAATGATTCTTATTACTCCTGACAGGGGTTTGGCTGGAGCTTTAGTAGGTAATATAAACCGAAAAGCAATTGAAGTAATTCAAGCCTCTTCTGAAAAATACAGCACACTTTCTGTCGGAAGAAAAGGGTTTAGGTTTTTGAATTCTCGAGAACAAGAAGTCGTTGATCAGATTGAAATTCCTGATAAACCTGAAATATCTGAAACCTTAAGTATTTCAGATTTTGCAATTGAAGGTTTTTTAGATGGCAAATGGGACCAAGTTGATTTGGTTTATAGTGAATTTATTAATACAACTTCTCAAATTCCTAAAGTACAAACAATACTTCCTATTTCAAAAAATGAAGGAAATGAAGAAAAAATAAGTGATTATATTTATGAACCTTCTGATTATGAAGTTTTAATTGAATTGACTCCAAAATATGTAAGGTCTCAAATATATCAGGCTATTTTAGAAGCTTTTGCGAGTGAACATTCAGCAAGAATGGTTGCAATGCAAAATGCAACAGATAATGCCAATGAATTGATTGGTGATTTGACTTTAGATCTAAATAAAGCAAGGCAAGAAACAATAACTGCAGAATTACTTGATTTGATAGGTGGAATATCTGCATTAGAAGGAAAATAAAAGGAGAAAAATATGGCTAAAGGAGATAAAGGTAAAGTAGTACAGGTCATTGGAACAGTTGTTGATGTTGGATTTGATCAGAATAATTTACCAGAAATTTTTAATGCTTTAGAGCTAGAGAATGAAGGAGAAAGATTAGTACTAGAGGTAGAGCAGCATGTAGGAAATTCTTGGGCTAGATGTTTAGCATTAGGTCCTACAGAAGGCTTGGCTAGAGGTGTTGAAGTAACCGATACTGGAGCTGCTGTTTCTGTTCCTGTAGGAGCAGATTCTTTAGGTCGTTTATTTAATGTTGTCGGAGACCCTATTGATAACGGAGAACCTGTTAGTAAAGATGCTGTTAGATGGCCAATTCACAGAAAACCTCCTGATTTTGATCAACAATCTGGTTCAGTTGAACTACTTGAAACAGGTATAAAAGTTTTAGACTTAATAACCCCTTTTGCTAAGGGAGGTAAAATTGGTGCTTATGGAGGAGCTGGAGTGGGGAAAACAGTTATTATTACTGAGCTTATACGTAATATTGCTCAAGAACACTCAGGAGTTTCAGTATTTGCTGGAGTAGGAGAAAGGTCTAGAGAAGGTAATGATCTATGGCATGAAATGCAAGATTATGGAGTATTGGATTCTACAGCCTTAGTTTTTGGGCAAATGAATGAACCTCCAGGAACAAGGGCAAGAATAGCTCTAACTGGACTTACAATGGCGGAATATTTCAGAGATGAACAGAAACAAGACGTTCTTCTTTTTGTTGATAATATATATAGATATGTTTTAGCTGGAATGGAGGTATCAGCTTTGTTAGGAAGAATGCCTTCTGCTGTTGGTTACCAGCCAACTTTATCTACAGAAATGGGTGATCTTGAAGAAAGAATTACCACAACAGTAGATGGTTCTATTACTTCTTTTCAAGCTGTATACGTTCCTGCTGATGATTACACTGATCCAGGAATTGTTACTACATTTGGACATTTAGATGCTAATGTTTCTTTAGATAGAGCTCTAGCTGCTCAATTTTTGTTTCCAGCAGTAGACCCGCTTGCTTCTAATTCAAGGATCCTTGAGCCAGCAATAGTCGGAGATGATCATTACAATGCAGCTCAAGGTGTGCAACAAGTACTTCAAAGATATAAAGACTTACAAGACGTTATAGCTATTTTAGGTATTGATGAGTTATCAGAAGAAGATCAATTGGCAGTTGCTCGGGCAAGAAAAATACAAAGATTTCTTACTCAACCTTTTTTTGTTGGAGAAGTTTTTACGGGCATTCCAGGAAAATATGTTCCTATAGCTGAAACAGTAAAAGGGTTCTTAGAAATATTGGAAGGAAAACACGATGATCTTCCTGAACAAGCATTCTATATGGTAGGGAATATTGAAGAAGCTGTTCAAAAAGGTGAAGAGATGAAGAAACAATTAGAAAACAATTAATATGCCAGATAATATAAACGTAAAGATCGTTTCACCAGGTGGAGAAATTTTTTCAGGGGATGCTAATAGTGTGTTAGTTCCAGGTTCTTTAGGCCAAATGACTATATTGCCAAAACACGCAGCAATTCTTTCATCACTCTCTAAAGGTACAATTACTGTAAATACAACTGATGGAAAAAATACGAATTTCGTAATAGATTCAGGGTTTGTAGAAAATCTAAATAATTCTTTAACGATAATTATAGAGAGTTTAGAAGAAAATTAAATTTACTTATGCTACTTTAGATTGATACTTTTTTAGTAGTTCAAGAGCCTCTGATTTTGTGATCTCTTTACTGCACTGCAAACAAGACAAATGATACTTGCCTTCAAAATCTGTATTTATTTCAATATCTCCACCACAAGGGCAACATTTAGAATAAATCACTATAGTGTTCCTTCTTATATTTGTATTTCCAAGAAACCATATTATACGTTGTTTTTAAATTAATCAAGTAAAAAAAACATAATTCGTTAAAAAATATAGAATCATCCTTTTAGAAATATAAAGTGTAAGATTTCGTAAGTTAATTAATTGACACATGTCGTGTTAAGTATTATTATATGAATTAAGGAAGGTTGTTATGGTAAATAGAGGCTGGATTATATCTAAGTCAGTTATGGTGTCTGATTTACGGTCAGATGATAACTTAACAAATGAATTTAACTCCGATCCAGTAGTTGGAGTGTATACAATTAGTGTTGCATCGCACCTTATTTCAATGCATCCCAATACTCTTAGAAAGTATGATAGAAATGGATTGGTTCGACCTTCAAGAACAGATGGTAGGAGAAGGTTATATTCAGAGAATGATTTATTGAGGCTAAAAATAGTAAAACTATTGACTGAAAAATATGGATTGAATTTAGAAGGAGCAAAATTGGTATTGGCTTTATCTATGAGAATAAAAGAAGTAGTAAATCTGTTAGAACAAGGTGCAAATAATCAAGTATATAAAAATTCTGCAAAAATAGCATCCAAAGAATTAAGGCAACTGTTTTTAGATTTAGGTATAAAAATTTAATTATGGCAAAAGAAACAAAAAAAGATAAAGAAATCAAATCTCTTGAGAAAAAGATTATTGAAATCTCAAGTGAGAAAGATAAGTATTTAGATATTGCACAAAGAGCTCAAGCAGATTTAGTAAATTATAGAAAAAAAGTCTCAATAGATAATAAGGAATCTGATGATCGGGCTCAAAGAAAAATCTTTATGCAAATAATCAATGTTCTTGACCAAATGAATATGGCATTAACTTCAAAAATAGATAATAAATCGTTCAAATCTTGGATTAAAGGAATTGAATCCGTTAATAGTAACTTTAAGAATCTTTTATCTAATTTCGATTTTGAGGAGCTAAATTTATCAAAAAATGAGAAATTTGATCCTAATAAACATGAGGCAATATCAAGAGTAGAAACAGACGAATTTGAAGAAGGAGAGATAGTAAGACAAGTTTCTCCTGGTTATAAACATAAAGATTATTTACTTAGACCAATTTTAGTAGAAATAGCATTTAAGAAGTAAAAATTAAGAAAGGTGATATCATGGCAAAAGTCATAGGAATTGATTTAGGAACTACAAACTCTGCAATGGCAGTTATGGAATCAGGGGAACCTGAGGTCATTGAAAACAATGAAGGAAAAAGAACTACTCCATCCGTAGTAGCTCTGAACACAAAATCTGATGAAAGATTTGTTGGAGAAACAGCAAAAAGACAATCTATCACTAACCCAGAAAATACAGTTTATTCTGCAAAAAGATTTATTGGGAGAAGATTTAATCAAGCTGAAATGAAAAAAGAAGGAAATAGAGTTTCTTATAAATTAAATAAAAGATCTAATGGAGATGTTGGTATAAAACTAGGAGATAATGATCATGCTCCAGCAGAAATATCAGCCATGGTTCTAAGAAAATTAAAAGAAGATGCCGAAAATAAATTAGGAGAAAAGATTGAACAAGCAGTAATTACTGTTCCTGCGTATTTTAATGATTCTCAAAGAGAAGCAACTAAAGTTGCTGGCCAAATAGCAGGATTAGAAGTTTTAAGAATAATAAATGAACCCACTGCAGCCTCATTAGCTTATGGACTTGATAAAGAAGGAGACAGAACCATAGCTGTATATGATTTAGGAGGAGGTACTTTTGATATAACTATTCTACAATTAGGAGATGGTGTTTTTGAAGTGAAATCAACAAATGGAGATACTCAATTAGGAGGAGATGATTTTGATAATGTAATAGTTGATTACGTTTGCGATGACTTCAAAAATGAAAATTCAATTGATTTAAAATCTGACCCAGCGGCATTACAAAGGATAAGAGTGGAAGCTGAAAGAGCAAAAATTGAATTATCTTCGGTGAATCAAACTGAAATTAATCTTCCGTTCATTACAGCAGATTCTAATGGCCCTAAACATTTACAATTGAATCTAAATAGATCAAAGCTTGAAGAACTCACAGGACAGCTAGTTGAAAAAACAGTTAAACCTACTTTATCAGCACTTAAAGATGCAGAAGTTAAACCTGGAGATATAGATGAAATTGTATTAGTAGGAGGAATGACGAGAATGCCTCTGGTTTCTGAAAAAGTAAAAGAACTATTTAAACAAGAACCAAATAAAACGATTAATCCAGATGAAGTAGTAGCTCTTGGAGCTGCCATTCAGGCAGGAGTACTTCAAGGAGACGTGAAAGATGTTTTATTACTTGATGTAACTCCTTTAACACTCGGAATAGAGACTTTAGGAGGAGTTAAGACTCCATTAATTGAAAGAAACACAACAATTCCAACTTCAAAAACAGAGACTTTCACTACAGCTGCTGATAATCAACCTAGTGTTGAGATACACGTTGTACAGGGAGAAAGAGAAATGGCAAATGACAATGTTTCTATAGGAAGATTTTCTTTAGATGGAATACAGCCGGCTCAGAGAGGGATCCCTCAAATTGATGTGACATTTGACATAGACGCTGATGGAATAGTTACAGTTATGGCTAAAGATAGAGCTACAAATAAAGAACAAAAAATTACTATTACTGGGCGATCAGGAATGTCTGATGATGAAATAGATAAGATTGTAAAAGATGCTGAAAAGTTTGCTGAAGAGGATCAGAAAAAAAAGTCAGACATAGAATCTAGAAATTCAGCTGAAGCAGTTATATATCAATCTGAAAAATTAATAAAAGAAAACTCCGACAAAGTTCCAGAAGAAGTTACATCTGAATTACAAAAAGAAGTAGATGATTTGAAGAGTGTGATTTCCAATGAGGAATCAGATTCTGAACAAATAAATGAAGGCATTGAAAAAGTAAATCTAGCTTTACAAAAATTTGGACAAAATTTACCTCAACAAGAAAATGATCCTTCAGACCCTACAAACACTGATGACAAATCTGATGAAGATGATACTGTTGATGGTGAATATAAAGAAGTGTAAAGGGCATATATGAAAATTTATCAGGTAGGGAAAAGTGTTATTGTTCAAGAAGATAAAAGAGTAAAAAATATTACTAAATTAAGACCTTCTATAAGTACATCCATTGATTTAATTAAAATTGCATTAAGTAATGATCTTAGTGTTTCTGAGTATTTGAAAAAGACTATGGACACAAAAGAAGGAAATAGCTCAAATAATTCCATTTTGTTAAATCCAAGAATCCCCATTGATTCACCTGAAACTTGGGCTTTTGGAGTTACATATGAGGATTCTATGAAAGAAAGGCAAGCTGAATCTGATACACCAGATGTTTATGGTAAGGTATATGTAGCTGATAGACCTGAAGCTTTTTTTAAAAGTACTTTAGCGAGGTTAAAAGGTCCAAATGACAAAGTTGGAATTCGAGAAGATTCTACTTGGGATGTTCCTGAACCAGAACTGACTTTTATTGTATTTCATGGAAAAATCGTTGGTTTTACTGTAGGAAATGATATGTCTAGTAGATCTATTGAAGGAGAGAATCCTCTTTATATTCCGCAAGCAAAGATTTTTAATAATTCTGCTGCTATAGGACCCTGTTGGGTCCCAATTGAATTACTTGATTATAATAACTTACACGTAGAAATGATAATCAAAAGAAATTCTAAAGAAGTTTTTTCTGGATCAGGGAACACAAATTTAATGAAAAGAAAATGTGAAGAATTGAATGATTGGCTTCATAAGAGCAATGATATTCCAGATGGTACGACTGTTATGACAGGAACTGGAACTATTCCTCCAGAAGATTTTACTTTGAAAGAAGGGGATGAAATATCAATATCAATAGAAAATATAGGTACTCTAGAAAATACAGTTATAGAAGTTTAAGAAATATTTATAACTCTAATTAAGTTTGTATTACCTTTCACTCCAATTGGAAGGCCAGCAACAACTACTATTGAATCTCCTTTAGATGCTAAATTTAATTCTTTTACTATATTATTTGCATATTCAAACATTACTTCTATTTGATCAAAATTAGAAACATTGATGGTATTCACACCGTACCTTAATCCCAAATTTATTTCAGCATTTTGATCTGGAGACAAAGCAATTACAGGTTGAGATGGCCTGTAGGACGCTACTCTTGCAGCAGTTGATCCTGATTCTGTAAAAGCAACAATTAATTTGGCATTTAGTTGCTCAGCAATTGTCGCTGCACCATGAGCTATTAATTCATCTACTAAATTGCTATTTTCTGAATTAATATTTTCTAGTCTAAGTTTTCTAATATAAGTATGATTTGTATCTTTTTCTGCAATTTCAGAGATTTCTCTCATAAATTCTACGGCTCTTACTGGGTAGTTTCCGACTGAGGTTTCACCTGAAAGCATTATTGAGTCAGTACCATCTAAAACAGCATTATGGACATCAGTAGACTCTGCTCTTGTTGGTTGTGGATTTTCAGTCATTGATTCCAACATCTGGGTAGCAGTTATAACTTCTTTTCCTTTTTTATTTGAAAGATTAATTATATGTTTTTGGGCCGATGGAACCTTTGATATAGGAAGGTGAACTCCCAAATCTCCCCTAGCAACCATTACTGCATCAGAACTATCTATTATTTCATCCAAATTATCTAATGCTTTTTGTAGTTCAATTTTAGAAATAATCCTTAATTTCTTATTTCCAATTTTTTTCTTCACTCTTTTGATATCTTCAGAATTTCTTACATATGATAAACCTATATAATCAATATCATTAGAAATTACAAAATTTAGGGCATTTTCTGTTTCTTCAGTGAAGTAATTTAGCATTGAAGGGAAGCCTCTAGCAACGACAGCCTTATTGCTACTTATTTTTCCAGACAATTTTACTTTTGTTTCTATAATAGTTTTATTTATACTAGTCACTTCAAGTTCAACAGCACCATCATCTATCATTAGAATAGCACCTACTTCAATATCATTATTCAAACCAGATGGCCATATATTTAATTTCTTTGAATTAGAATTTTCATTATCGCATTCAAATAAAATATTTTGATTTTCTAATACATTAATTGATCCTTTTTCTATTTCACCAACACGATACTTCGGACCCGGAAGATCTGCCAAAATAGGGAGGTAAATTTTTCTGTTATCAGCAGCTTTTCTTAAGTTTGAAATAATCTTTTTATGATCATTTTCATTGCCATGTGAAAGATTCATTCTTGCAACATTCATTCCAGCATCTATCAAACCTTCAATTATTTCGATTGAATCAGAAGAAGGTCCTATAGTACAAACTATTTTGGTTTTTTTAAAATTAGTTATATGGTTACTATTTTGCATAATTTAATTAAAACTTTTTCAGATATAGAATTCAATTAAGATTTATATATCGTATTATATATTATAGAAGAGAATGTATTAGAGAGTGTTATGCCTGAATTAAATCACAATTTTTTTCAATTACAAGAATATGATTTAAGTATTTTTAATATTCAAGACAAATTAGATGTAATTTCAAAAAAATTAGAAGAAAAATTAGGAATTGAAGAATTCAAGGAAAAATTAAATTTAATAGAAGTGAAATTTCAAGAACTTACAAAACTTCAAATACAAATTAATCAAATAATTGATCAAACAAGTAATGAAATAAATGAACTAAATACTACTTTGTATTCTGGGAAAATAAGGAATACCAAAGAAGTTGAAGCATTAGAATTTGAAATTAAAAATAATACAAAGAATCTAACATCTTATGAACTTAAACAGAATCAAGTTAATGAAAATATATCTAAATTAAATGGAATAAAAGAAAATTATGAATTGAAAATTTTTTCATTAGAAGAAAAATGGATTGATTCAGAGAAAGAGTTTATATCTGCAATAGAAGAATTAAATAAAGATAAAGCTAGTATAGAAGAAAAAAGAGAAAAATTATCAAAAAATCTAGATAAAAAGCTATTAACTCTTTACGATTCTTTTATTCATAAAAATAGAAATATAGGTATTTCTAAACTTGAAAACAGAATAAGTACTTGCTGTAAAATTGAATTACCTAATGCTTTTATCGAAAAAATTAAAACAAGTGAACTACCTATAGTTTGTAACTGTGGCAAATCTTTAATTTCGGAGTGATTTTTGAATTCATTAGCGATTGTTTATAACAAAAATAATAATGATGAAATTAATAAATTAAATGAATTCTGTCGTTATGAAAATATATCTTTAGATTATTTTTCACACGAAAAAAATTTCAAAAATATTTGTGATTTTATTGTTAAGAATAATGTATCTAAATTATTCTTAACTGATGCAAAGGTTTTGGATGAAGATCTAAAGTCTTTTACTGAAAAAATCATATCTTTGCATAAAATAAATATATCTGTTTTATGTGCATCTTATGAATTTCCAGATCCTTTTCAGTTAGCTATTCGTACATTAAGTGTTAATGGTAAAGATCCAGAAAGAATAAATAAAATAAAAGACTCCATCAATAAAAAAGCTTCCAGAGGACAAGTTTTAGGAAAAATTCCGTATGGATACAAAAAAAACTCTTCAGGATTTTTTGAAGAAAATGTTGAACAATCAAAAAATGTAAGAAAAATTTTCGATTTTTTTAATAATGATTTTTCCATTTCTGAGATAACTAAAGAATTGTCAATAACATCATTAAATGAAAAATGGTCCAATCAAAAAGTGAAACATATTTTAGAAAATGATTTTTATACAGGTATTTACAGAAGATACAATGTAGTTATTCCAAATTCTCACCAACCAATAATTAATAAACAAGATTTTGATAACGCAAACAAACAATTTAATAAAAATCAAAAAAGAATTTATAAAAAAAATTATTGGAATGGGATTCTTTTTTGCGGTTTATGTTTAAATAAATTATCAATAACTAATCACAAAAACTCATGGGTTAAGGATGGTAATAAGAAAACCAAAATTTATAAATACTATAATTGTAAAAATACCAATAATCATAAAAAGTTAAAAATAAAATATGAAATATTAAATGAATTGCTAGATAAAAAATTTAATAAGGAAATGATTCAAGACCAAATAATTGAACAATCATATGTGTATAAACTAATTTCTCAATTATCCAATTCAAAAATACTTTTTGATGAATTTATTGATAAATTTGAAAAATTTAATAAATTGGATTCTGTAAAAAATAATCTTATAAAAAAAATCTTTATAAAGGAAATAGATACCGAAATTATCATTTCAATAGACTAAATTGGTTATAATGAATGAGTTAGGCTATAAAATTTTAGTTTTTAACAATTTAGATAAAAGAAAGACGAGTGATCGCTGGCCAATTTGCCAGAGGAAAGTCCGAGCACCACTAGGAAAAAGTGCCTGTTAACGGCAGGGCAGGGCAACCTGACGGATAGTGCAACAGAAAAAATACCGCCAATTTTATTGGTAAGGGTGAAAAGGTAAGGTAAGAGCTTACCACAAATTTGGTAACAAATTTGGTATTGTAAACCCCACTTGGTGCAAGGCTAAATAGAGGGACGCTAAGTTTCCTAGACAGTCCCTGGGTAAGCTGCTTGAGCTAGTTGGTGACAACTAGCCTAGATGGATGATCACATCTATTTATAGAAACAGAACTCGGCTTATAGTCTTTCTTTTATCTTATAAAATAATTATTTACTCAAGATAAATCAAGGAACTGCTTGACCAGCAAATATTCCTGTACAATTTTCATTATTAACGGCTATACTTCCATTAACAATCACATAAGGAATTCCAATCGGAAATTGTTTAGCATCATCATAAGTCGCAGTATCTATAATCTTTTCTTCATCAAAAATTACTATGTCAGCAAAATATCCTTCTTTCAATAATCCTCTGTTGGTTAAATTAAAAGTTTTTGCTGGATTATTAGAAACCCTTTGAATCATTTCTTCAAGAGACATTACATCAAATTGCCTTCTAAGCCTACCAATGAATCTTGGAAAAGTTCCGTAAGCTCTTGGGTGAGGTACACTACCTAAAGGGATTGAGTCGCTTCCTATCATGTAATCAGGTCTAGATAAAAATTCCATAGCATCTTTACTTACCTGTCTCCATTTGGATATGCTTTCTGGAGGGACTTGCCAAAATCCTACTTGTAAATCTTGTTCAATTAATAAATCACAAATCAAATCTCCCATTGAAGTGTTTCTTAATTCAGAAAGTTCAGAAACTGTCATTCCTTCAAGTTCAGGGTTTTTGGGTAAATAAGAAAGTAAAGTTTGATCCATGTTACGTTTTTTATTTAGAGCAAAGCTTTCAATAATTTTTGATCGAGAACTTTTGTCATTCAATCTTTCTAAAATATCTTTTGGTCCACCTTCATGAGCCCAACTTGGTAAATTGCTAAGTAAAAATGAACTTCCTGTTGGGTAGGGATATAATTCTAAAGTACAATTTACTCCTTCATCTTTTGCCTTGTCAATTAATTCTAAAACTTTTGAAACTTGGCCAGCATTTTCTGCACTAGTGCGTGTGTGAGAAAAATGAACCCTAACTCCAGATCTTCTACCTATTTCAAGAGCTTCAGGAACCCCTCCTCCTCCAAAACCTCGATCAATGTTAACATCTCTTAGATGGGTGATATATACACCGTCTTTTTCTCTGACAACTTTACATAATTCAATTAATTCTTCTGTAGTGCTCCAAGCGTTAGGGTGATATGACATACCTGTTGCTAATCCCACAGCTCCTTGCTCTAATCCATCTTTAAGTAAGTTTTTTGCATGGTCCAATTCTTTCCCTTCTAAAGGTTTATCATAAAATCCAACGGACTCCATTCTTAGTGCTCCATGAGATACAGGGTATGCTGTATTAACCGAAACCTTCTTATGATAATTAGATCTGAATGATCTTATACTACTCATATCAAGATTTTCTGGTGGCATGCCTAGTATCCCACTTAGATATTTTCTTTGAATTTTATAGTTTTCAGATGAAAGAGGAGCATAAGAAAGACCATCTTGCCCTAAAATCTCTGTAGTTACCCCTTGCCTTAAACTGCTAGCATGCTGAGGATTGATTAGCAAAACTCCATCATGATGAGTATGTGCATCAATAAATCCAGGAGAAATAATTAGTCCATTTGCATTAATTATTTTTTTTGATTCTTTACCTGATGAGTCACCTATAAAGCTTATTTTTTCTCCTGATATCCCTACATCTGCTCTAAATCTATTTTGACCAGATCCATCTATAATTTCTCCATGTTTTATGAGTAAATCGAACATTTTTATTCTGATTGCCCTCTTTTAGCCCAATCCATTTTTTCAAACATATTTAAACCAGGATCTAAATTAATTCCTTCTTTGTTTTTATCAGGAGGATGAGAAAGAATAAATTCTTCATTCAACTCTATACCCCAACCAGGTTTTTCTGGAACACTGAAGAAGCCATCCTTAACTTCTGGGTAAAAATCAGCAGCTTCTTTAACAAATGGATCAGCAAAATCATTAAAGTGTTCTAAGATTTTTACATTTCTCAATGTTACACAAAGATGTATAGCAGCTAACGTAGAAACAACCCCTCCAACATTATGGGGAGCTACCATTATAGAGTAAATCTCTGCAGTTGAAGCAATTTTTTTTGTCTCAAATATACCACCGGTTTGTGTAATGTCTGGTTGTATGATATCTACAGATTTACTCTCCCATATTTCTCTAAATTCTGATGCACCATATAATCTTTCTCCTGTTGCTATTGGAAGAGATGTTTGAATCCTTACTTTCTCTAAACTTGGATTGTCACTTGGCCTTACAGGTTCCTCAATCCATCCTATTTGTAGGTGTTCAATTTTGTTTGCTATTTCAGTAGCTTGGTGAGCTGCAAATCTTCCATGCATTTCTATCATCATTTGCATGTCATCTGTTATTGAATCTGAGACAGCCTCTATTATTTCTAAGGACTTAAACAATTCATTTCTAGAAAGTTCTAAATCACCATTCCCAAATGGATCAAACTTTAATGCTTTATATCCTTTAGCAACTACTTTAGAAGCTGCTAAAGAGAAGCTATCGGGTGTTCTTTCAACTGTATACCATCCATTGGCATATGCTTGAACTTTATCTTGAACTTTTCCACCTAATAGCTTATAAACAGGTTGATTAGTTGCTTTACCCATAATATCCCAAAAAGCCATTTCTACCATAGCTAAACCGGTATGTACCACTTCTCCTGCTTTACCAAAATCAAGTAATGTAAATCTACGATACAAAGCTTCTATGTCAAAAGGATCATGTCCAATAAAATGCCTTTCAACATCTTTTAGATACTCAGCTACTGTATGAGTTTTACCCACAACTCTTGCCTCTCCAACCCCGACAATTCCTTCGTCAGTTTCAATAACTATGTATGATAAATTCCTCCAAGGAGTACCTAGCTGTAATAATCTAAATCCAGTAGTTTTCATATCACTTTACGATTTTTCCGCCAGTTATACTTTCGTCATTGTAGTATCTACTAAATCTTCCTTCTTGCTGGGTAATTACCTCAATAAGTGTACTTTGGCCATCATCATTTGTTTTTTGAGCATCTTTTATAGCAGGGACTATTTCTTCAGGTTTTTCAACATAGATTCCTTTAGCTCCCAGACCTTCAGCAATTGTAGTGTAGGAACCTGTGTTATTTCCTGCTCCGTATCTTTCCATAGCTATAGGCATATGATGGTCATAACCTCCCATGGTACTGTTATTTAAAAGGATAGTTGTAATAGGGCTTCCAGATCTAACTGAAGTTTCTAAATCTAAACCAGAAAGACCAAAAGCAGTATCGCCCATAAAGTTAACACAAAATTTCTCAGGGTGAGCTATTTTAGCTCCAATTGCTAACGGCAACCCATAACCTAAATGAGTAGACTTACCCCATCCAATGTAGCTATTTGGAACTGTCGCTGGATAGAAAGGCATAATTTGATCTCTAGGATGACCTGCATCATGTGTCATAATTGTATTTTCATGGTCGACAGCATTATTGATTTCAGTAATCAACCTATACGGATTTATAGGCTCATCATTAGAATTTAACAGTGGAGCCCAATCAGCTTCCCATTCCTGTTTTACCTGAGCAATTGATTCTACGGTTTTTGTATCCTTAGTTCTTGAATCTCCATAGGCACCTTTTGCTTCATCAATAAGCATTTTTAGAGTAGATTTTACGTCTCCCAAAAGCCCAATTTCAGTTGAATATTCTTTATCAATATCTTCAACGTTATTTGTATTGTGAATTATTAATTTACCTTCAGGTATGTCTATTCCAAATGTAGTTTTTGAAAAACTAGCACCTAAACCTATAAGTACATCAGAATCTTTTAGCCAAGACCATACAGCTTTAGGAGCAGTTCTATTTGCAGCTCCTAATGATAGAGGATGACGTTCATCAAATGCAGATTTTCCTGGCATTGTAGTAATAACAGGAATTTGCATTATTTCTGCAAATTCTTTTAGTTCTTCTGTCGCTGCACCGTATAAAATTCCTTGTCCTGCCCAAATTACAGGGTTTTTTGCATTTCCAAGAGCTTTAATTGCATCCTTAACATCTGAAAGACTTGGAGAAGTCAAAATAGCATTAGGACTTGAATAATCATCTGTGTTATCCACTTCTCCTGCCATAGCATCGCTTCTCATTTCAAGAAGTACTGGTCCAGGTCTTCCATTTTTTAATGCTGACATCGCTCTTCTCATTTGACTGGAAATTTCAGAGCTCTTTGTTATTGAAGAGTGCCATTTGGTTATATGTGCAAAGTTAGTTTGAGGATCAAAATTTGGTTTTACTTCTGCTACATTTGCAGGAGATCCAGCTGGAAGATATAGAACTGGAACGCCTTCAGCCCATGCTTGAGCAAATCCCCCGAAGGAATTTTCTATTCCAGGTCCACCTTGAGAACAAAAAACACCTCTTTTACCTTCCTTGGCTAACATTCTTGCATATCCATCTGCAGCCATTATTCCACCACGTTCTTGCCTAAATACTATAGGTCTCAATCCGCCCTTTCCAGCAGCTTCAATTAGTGGGTTAGCAGGAAAACATGCTATCCATTCAAATCCTTCTTTTTTCAATATATCTACAACAGCATCATACCCATTCATAACTAATCTCCAAAAATTTATATTTTATTTTTCTTATAAAATAACTCTATTTGTTAAATTAATACAGTTCAAAATTGCTTAAATTCGTTTTAAATTATTCCTAGCCAATCTTTTTATTTGTTTTAGATTTAAATATCGCAAAATTTTTTTTTGTATTTAATTTAATATTTTTGAGGTAAATAATGGTTCAAGAAAGATTAGTAGGGTTTGGGACAGCAAAGATAAAAGTATTTGGGGTTGGTGGGGGTGGCGGAAACGCTATCAACAGAATGTATAAAGATACAATTCCAGGCATTCAATTTGTTGCGGTTAACACAGATAATCAAGCTTTAGAAAATTCTATAATTCCTGAGAAAATCAGAATTGGAGATAGAATTGCTAGAGGAATGGGCGTTGGTGGAGATCCAAGTAGAGGAAAACAATCGGCTGAAGAAAGTAGATCTGAAATTAAAGAATACTTAAATGATGCTGATATGGTTTTTGTTGCAGCTGGAATGGGTGGAGGTTCAGGTACAGGAGCAGCTCCTGTGATTGCTGAGATTGCAAAATCTTCTGGGGCTTTAACTATAGGAGTAGTAACTAAGCCATTTGGATTTGAAGGAACACAAAGGTTAGATGCTGCACTTGAAGGAATAGAAAACATAAAAAAATATGTTGATACACTTATTGTAGTTCCTAATGATAGATTGCTCCAAACAGAAGATAACCTTTCAATGAACGAAGCTTTTTCTCTTGCTGATGATGTACTAAAAGTAGGGATACAATCAATTGCAGAGCTTATTTTGGTGCCTGGAGAGATAAATTTAGACTTTGCTGATGTAAAAACAATTATGGAGAACGCAGGCCCTGCATGGATGGGTATTGGAGAATCCTCTGGTGATAACAGAGCGGTTGAAGCTGCAGAAAAAGCTGTTTCATCTCCATTGTTAGAGTTACCTATTGATGGAGCAAAGGGAGTAATATTTAATGTTTCTGGAGGTCAAGATACCACATTGGACGAAGTTACTGCTGCATCTGAGGTTATAAAATCTAAAGTCCATCCAGATGCTAATATAATTTTTGGAAGTGTTAGTAATACCAAATTGAATGGAAAAATTAAAATTACTGTAATAGCCACTGGTTTTCCTGTATTAGTAGATGATGATTTTGCTGAAAGAAATATAAAACAAGAAGGCATGAGCATTGACGATCTTGAAGTTCCTCCTTTTTTAAGAAAAGATACTAGAGCCTTAAGAAGACTAAGATCCGGAACTCTATAAGTCAGTTTTTTTTTCGGGTAAGTCATCAAGAATTTTGTTCAATCTTGATGTTTGCCCGTTATATGTAGGATCAGCAATTACGATGAATGCATTAGTTATATTATCAATATAATTAGAACTTATTTTTATTAATGAAAACTCAAAATTATTAATAATTTTCTTTATTTTATTAGTTATTGATAAAGACATTTTTTTATTTATTTTTTT
>JAYZJV010000057.1:0-33957 GCA_036164085.1 Chloroflexota bacterium
TAATTTCAAAAAATATAAATGTAATAAAAAATTTAAAAGTTTCTAAAATTAATAATAAAAACGGCAGAGTTCAATCAGTAACATTAAGTAATGGAGAAAATTTAAAGTGTGACATTATAATTAGCAATGTTGATCCTCTAGTAACTAAAACTATGATAAATAACAAATTCCAAATTAAACAAAAATCACTTTCAATGTCAGGTTTAGTTGTTCTAGTAGGATTAAATGAAGAGGTTCCAGGGTTATTGCATCATAATGTAATTTTTTCAAAAGATTATAAAAAAGAATTTAATGAAATATTTATGGATAAAAAATTCCCTTCAGATCCTACTGTTTATATAAATTGCCCCACTAAAAGTGATAAAACTCTAGCTCCTAAAGGATCCGAAAGTATATTTTTAATGTGTAATGCTCCAGCTACAAAAGATAAATGGGATGACAAAGAGATAAAAGAAGCTATCTCAAAAATAAGAAGAAATTTAAAAAAGCATAAATTAGAACATATAATAGACAACTCAAAATTTTTAGAAGTGATAACACCAAATGATTTTGAAAAAAAATTTGCAGCCCCCTATGGATCAATTTATGGAAAAGTTTCACATGGAATTTTCGGAAGTATATTAAGACATCCAAATAAAGACAGAAAAATCAAAGGATTGTATTACGTTGGAGGCGGAGTACATCCTGGAGGAGGAACCCCTATTGTTCTAATGTCTGCAAAAATTGTAAGTAAAGAAATTATTAATAATTATGCAAAATAATATAAAAAGTTTTTTTGAATTATCTTCTTTTTTATTTTTTATTATTTTATTAATCGGCGGAGTTTTTGCAGAACTTGAAATTATAAAGAATACCCCTTCTTGGGCACCAAATTTATTTATGATAGTTGGAAGTTTACTAATCCTTAATTTTTCGAAAAGAAAATTATTTTATTTTCTTTTATTAATTGGTTTTTTAGGTTTTTTTTATGAAGTCTTAGGGGTAAAAATTGGAATATTATTTGGATCCTATAAATATACTGAAGTATTTAATTTAAAGTTTTTTGAAGTGCCTATTGTGATGATTTCTGCTTGGATAATAATTGTAAATTTCAGCCTAAGTTTCATCCATAATATAAGTTCTAAATATTTTATTCTGTTTGGTTCTTTAATGATGGTTATAATTGACTTAGTAATTGATCCAATAGCAGTAAACAGTCTAGAAATTTGGATTTGGGATGAAAAAGGACCTTACTATGGGATCCCAAATCATAATTTTTTTGGATGGTTTGTACTTTCTATTCCTATATTTATTTTATTAAGTTTTTTAAAACAAAAAGTAACGTTTTCAAGTAGGATTATCTCAAATTTAGTTATTTGTTTTTTTTGTATTATAGGATCTATTAATGAACAGTATTTTCCTGCATTATTAGGTTTTATATTAGTAATATTAAATTGCTTGTTATTCTTCAATGATGTAAAAAAAAATAAAAAATCTTTAAAGAAATGAAAATAAAAGCTTTAATTTTTGATGTATTTGGAACTGTAGTTGATTGGAGAAAAACTTTAACTAATAATTTGAATTCTTATTTGCCTAAAAATTTGTCCGAATCTAACTTAGATAAATTTGCCCTAGAATGGCGAAAAGGTTACACGGACTATATTAAAGAATTTAACAACAATAAACAAACTTGGAAAAACGTTGACCAAATTCATATGAAGAAATTATTAGAATTACTTAAAGATTTCAACTTAATTGATCACATGAATGATCATTCAATCAATAAACTAAACAAAATTTGGCATAAATTAGATCCTTGGGAAGATTCTGTTGAAGGACTTAATTTATTGAAAAAAAAATTTAGTATAGGGACTTTATCAAATGGAAATTTTTCATTGTTGCTAAATATGAGTAAGTTTTCTGAACTAAATTGGGATTTTATTTTTTCTGGTGACATATTTTTAAAATATAAACCTAATAAGTTTGTTTATGAAAAGGCTGTTGAATTTCTAGGACTAGAAAAAAATGAAGTTATGCTAGTAGCAGCACATGAAAACGATCTTTTATCTGCTCAAAAATCAGGGTTGAAAACAGCTTATGTGCACAGACCATTAGAATACTCAGACTCTCCTTCAAAAAAAAGTGAAAACGATTTCGACTACTCTAGTGATAACTTCATAGAATTATATAAATTATTAAAATAATTAAAATTCTATACTATTTCAGTTGACAATTACTCAGACCCTGAATAACCTCTTTTTGGTGCTATTTTAAACTCTCTAAATAATAAGTTTTTTTTATAAATAAAGAACTGTAAAAAAAAATTTTTAAAATTAAATTATTTGAAAAATCACATTCAATAAGAAAGGCTATCAAATGAAAAAAATCTTCAGTATTGTTTGCTTATCTATTATGATAACATTTGCATTTGGATGCTCTAGTTCAACAGAAGGAGAAACAGTTGTAACTAATGAAGGGGAAACAATTACTAAAAGTAAAGTTGATGTTTCTATGAAAGAATGGGACGTAAGCGTTAACCCTAATTATAAAATCGGAAAACATATAAAACCAGGAAAGTTAACATTAACACTGAAAAACGAAGGAAACTTAGAGCATAATTTGGTTCTTCTAAATAACAATAAACATGAAGATTTAGCTCTATCTGAAGATGGATCAATGGCTGATGAAAGTCAACTTGATGTTCTAGGAAAAATTGAAGGAATTCAACCAGGAGAAACAGCTGAACTTATTATAAATGATTTACCTGCTGGTACATATGCTTTTATTTGCAATACAGCAGGTCACTACGAACAAGGAATGGTTTATAAATTTATTGCGAGGTAGATTAAAAAAAGCTGTATAATAAACTACTTTCTAGCTTTATATGCATCAGTTTCATATGAACGATCAATTAATTCGCATACTTTACCTTTTGGGGTTTCAACACATTCTGATTTACTTTTAGGAAGATCGTATAAATCATACATAAGTATCTGAGTCATAAAAAAATAAATTACAAACAGTGCAATTGCTATCAAGAAAAGATTCTTTCTGTTTAGAATAAAAACATTTATTTCAAAATTATGTTTTAAATTGAGCAAGTTTTTTAGCATAGATAATGTTCAAGATTTAAAATAATTATACAATATGTATTATTGTATAATTACGCGACTGATCGATGAGCATAAAAGAAATATTTAGAGATAAAACTAGAGACAACTTTCAAAAGATACTTACAGATATAGGCTTAGAATGTGAACTGGCTGAAAGAGGCATAGTAGAAGAAAAGTTATTTAATCCGTGGCATAGAACAAGTTTAGGAATCATAAAAATCAATTCAGATTCACTTATAAAATATATAAACATAATCAAGAAATGGGGAAGTAAAAATGATCCCCCAAGATGGTGGTTTTATTTCGCTATACCCGCTCCTACGCCAGCCTCAAGCTCTGAATATATTGAGGTGAAATCAATAAGAAAAAAATCATTCCCAGTTATAGGGAAAGTAAAATCAATTGAATGGGAAGCTAATACAAAAGGGGAAAAATTAAAAGATAAATTCATTAAAAGCCTAGAAATCAATTCCTTTTCAAAAGAGTCTGGTAATTTAAAAGTCCAAAGTTTACACAAAAATTTCTCAGGTTATAGCATTGAGCTAGAATTTAATAAATCACCATTCCCTTTGCTTTCAGCTTCAAATATCTCAATTAATATAACCCAATGGACCACCTTAAACAAAATTGCAAAATTATGTGTAGAAAATTAAATTTCAATAACTAAATATGGTACCCCTGCCGCGACTCGAACGCGGGACACCCGGTTTAGGAAACCGGTGCTCTATCCTCTGAGCTACAGGGGCATGAGTGTTATATATAAATATAAAACATGTATCATATTATAAATTATTACTTGTTTTATCTTAGGAATATTATGCTTGATTTAATAATTAAAAACGGAACAATTATAGACGGAACAAATAAACCAAAATTCAAATCAGATATAGGCATAAAAAATAACAAAATTCAAGAAATTGGTTTTTTAGATGAAGTATCAGCAAAAAAAATAATAGATGCATCAAACCTTATTGTTGCTCCTGGTTTTATAGACATGCATACTCATTCAGATATTTCTGTTATAAATGATCCTCTAAATGAAAGTAAAATTTTCCAAGGTGTTACTACTGAAGTAACAGGTAATTGTAGTTATTCTCCTTTCCCTTCTGGAAACGATGATCCCAATACATTAAAAGAAGAGTTATGGGAAAAAAGAGGGAATGCCGACGACCCTAAAACTATTTGGAAATGGACGAATTTTGATGAATATGCAAACTATCTTCAGCAGAAAGGAACAAGTTTAAATATTGCTCCTCAAGTTGGATATGCAGCATTACAAATTGCATCAGGTTCTGTAGAAAACAGAAAAGCAACGGAAGATGAACTAAATAAAATGAAAGTATTAGCAAATGAATCTATTGAACAAGGTGCGTTTTCTCTATCAACAGGATTATCTGTACCGCCCTCAGCTTTTGCTAGTACAGAAGAAATAATAGAAATCTGTAAATCTATTTCTCATTACGATAATGTGTTTTATGTAACTCACGCTAGAGAAGGAGCTGGAAAACATATTTCAAAAATTGAAGAGGCTGTAGAAATAGGAATAAGAAGTAATATTTCAGTACAATTTTCTCACCTAGCTATTACAGATTGGAGATATTATGGAGAGGGTCCTAAAATGCATAAAGTATTTGAAGATGCTGAAAAAAAAGGGTTAGACATAACTTATGATATGTATCCATACACCGCCGCGGGTGCAGGTTTAGATCAAACTATGCCTTTATGGTCTCATTCTGGTGGCATTGAACAGTTTTTGGATAGACTTAAAGATCCAAAGCTAAGAGAAAAAATAAAAAAAGAAACTATGGATGGTATCGATGGTTTACCTCAAAAATGGGAGACGATAGTCATATCATCAGTAAAAAATCCTAAAAATAAAAACATTATAGGACTTTCAATAGAAGAAATTTCTAAACAAAGAAACTTAGACATAGGAGAAACTGTTATGCAGCTTACTGAAGAAGAACAAGCTGTAGTTTCAGTAATTTTTCATAATAGAGTTGAAGAAGACATACAATGTTTTATGGATCATAGATTAGCTATGTTTGGATCAGATGGAAATGCAGTTTCTAAGGATGGATTTTATAAAGATGGAAAACCTCATCCAAGATTTTATGGGACATTCCCAAGAATTTTAGGAAGGTATATTAGAGAAAAAAGATCTAAATTATCACTAGAAGAAGGAATTCACAAAATGACTGGATTTCCTGCCTGGAGATTAGGGTTGAAACAAAGAGGGGAAATCAAAATAAACTACAATGCAGATATAACTATTTTCAATCCAGATACTGTCATAGATAAAGCTACATTTGAAAATCCTCATCAATATTCTGAAGGAATAGAATATGTTATTGTGAACGGTGAATTAGTTGTTTATGAAGGTATTCATACAAGAAAAAAGCCAGGAAAAGTTCTTAGAAGATCATAGAACTATACTTTTTTCCAAAAAGGCTCTCTTTTTTTTATATTTTTTAGAATAGATTCATCAAATGGATTTAATTTGTTTACTTCAGATGATTCATCAGTATTCCATCCAATAATTTCATGAACTTGATCTTTAGAGTAATATAAAAGGTATATAACTTCAATTAAAATATCAAAATGTTCAGGAATAATTGATTGCATTAGGTTTAATATTTCTATCCGATGATTTTCGCTAAGTTCTTGAACTCCTCCTACAACCCTTGTTGCTGGTTCTTTTTTTACAAAATCTATACACTCTTTTAATGATATAGAATATTTATGGGTCTTTTCTAGAAGCCATTTTATATCTTCAAGAGAAATTATTTCAGAGGCAGATGGCATGTTTTCATCTGCAGGAATGATGGTATCTGCAAATGAAAACAAATTTTTTAAATCATTATTTTTTATGTCCATTTTAACCCTCTAAAATCTTATCTGCTGTCTTCAGTGCTATAGCCTGGATTGTAGGTGTAGGATTTACTGCTGCAGAAGTTACAAAAACAGATCCGTCTATAATATATAAATTATCAACATCATGAGTTTCACAATCTGAATTTACAACTGAATTTTTTGCATCATCTCCCATCTTTGCTGTACCCATTAAGTGCCAACCAGCCGACTGAATAGTTGGAACAACATTCGTTTCATAACAACCCGCCTCTTTAAGTAATTTTTCTGCAGATCTAATGCCGTGATCTAAAAGTTTTCTGGTGTTTTCTGATGTTTTATAATAGATTCTTGGAAGTGGAATTCCATTTTTGTCTTTTAGATTTTCATCTATTTCCACTCTATTATGCAATTCAGGAAGATCTTCACTTATTACTGCCATACCTAAATATTTCTTAAATCTTCGTTTGAACTCAGTATGATGATTCTTACCCCATGGAACAATTTTTCCTCCCCCTCCAGCTCCAAGGGCAGTATGGCCTGGTCCATGAGCTCTATTCATTTGAAAAGAATACCCTCTAACAAAATCTCTAGATTCATCAGTCTCATAAAATTCTTGAACTATAATTATATTTGCAAGAGGACCTATAGAATAATTGATTTCATCATCATCAAAAATCCCACTCACGTTAGCATAAGGATGATACATCAGATTTTTTCCCACCAATCCAGATGAGTTCGCTAAGCCATTTGGAAAAGCTTTAGATTTACTATTAAGTAACAATCTTGGTGTTCCAATTCCATTGCAGGCCAAAATAACTTTTCCGGCTTCTTGAAAATACTGAACACCCTTTTTATCAACGTAAACCACCCCTTTTAATTTACCTGCATTATCAACTGATATGGTTTGAACAGCACAATTAGCTCTAACTTCTAAGCCATTATCAACAGCTGGTTTAATATAAGTATGATCAGTTGATGCGATGGCTTGCCATTTCTTTTTTGAAGCAAAAGTACCATGATTATTCCAACCAACTCTTCCTTTATAATCTTCAGAAGCTTGATAAGAATCTGATGGCCACCAGTGCCATCCTAATTTATCAGCAGCTTTTGCAATTCTTTCTCCGTCAGGGCCTAAAGGCAGTGGGGGCATCTGTCGATTAGGTCTAGGTGGATTTGCTGGATCTCCATTTATACCAGAACATCCCATCATTTCGTCATTAAGATCAAAATATTTCTCTAAATCCCAATATGAAATAGGCCAATCTTCAGCTACTCCATCAAGTGACTTTACACGAAAATCAGATGGATGGAACCTTGGAGTGTGAGCAGTCCAATGATGAGTTGATCCCCCTACCGCATTAAACATTAGAGGATGAATATCAGATTCTTTATCTAAAATTTCATAATCAGAATCAAGTTTTCTTACATTTGGATTAAAATCAAATGAATTTTTTGAATCTATTTCCCATGAATTAGAATCACCAGGGTAATCATTTTTATCAAACCAGGGCCCTTGTTCCAATAAAACAACTGAAGCTCCACTACTTGATAATCTCCAAGCACAAGCTCCACCAGATGCCCCAGAACCTACTATGACTATATCTTTGAAAGGTAAATTTTTTGGCAATTTATATCCTTGTACTAAAATAGTTTTAGAATACAATTAAATTACTATAATATTAAGGCAATTTATATGCTTAAAGGTGCTCTAACTTCAGTAATTTTAATGTTTATATTCATTCCTATACCAGTAGTACATTTTTTTGCTGTTCCTTTAAGTCCTTTTATAGGAGGTTTTATAGGAGGTTCTATAGCAAAGGCTGAAAAAGAAAAAATTATTATTTTTAGCTTTATTACTACTGCAATAACCGCAATTCCAAGTGTTTTTATTATTATCTATGCCTTAATACAAAGATCAAACGAATCTAATGTTGCCGGGATGGATCCTTTTTTAGCAATTATATTAGCAATAATTTTAATCCCTTATACTTGGTTTGGGAATTTAATAGGAGCACTAATAAGTTATACTGCAAGAGCTAAATCAAACTAGAAATTATTTGTAAAGAATAGAGGAATTTTTTTTACAAAAAAATTGAAATTTGAATCCTTAGAAAAATTTTCCCATAAGTTTAATTTTCTTTTTGATTGTCTTGAAAGAATCAAATTATAATCTTCATTTAGCAAATTTAAATTATTAAAAATATTTGAATTTATCTCTAATGATTCAAATAAATGTGTCTTTTCAGGAATTTCATCCATAAAATTTTCAACTAATGTTTTGGATTTTCCATCATATAAAAAAGTTATTTTATCTAAATTAAATGAATGAGATAAATAATTAAAATCAATTCCGGCACAATCATCTGAATAAATAACTAAAAGATTATTTTTTAAACTTGAATCATGTGAAAAATCATAAGGAAAAATTATAAGATTTTTAGCTGTTTCAATAAGATATTTAATGTTTTTAGATTTATTGAAAATATAATCTAATTTATTAGAAAATTTCACAGAATAAATTGCAAGATCTATATCATCTAATCCTAATCTGCTATTTATATTCTCATATGAATTCACTAAATTATTTGTAATCCGTATGTTAGGGTTTTTTTCATATACAATTGATTCTAATTTCTCTATATATAAACTTGCGAGTCTTCTGCCATGATCATGTACAAAATCATTATATAAAACTTCTGTTTCTTGCCCCTTAGTAACTGGATTAAAAGGATTCAAAACAAAAAATAAAACAATTTGATCATATTTCAGCAAATTTGTTTCGGTCACAATGGTTAATGAATTCTCAAGTTCTTCTGATCCATCAATAAGTATTAAAATTTTATTTTTTTCATCTTTCATTTTGTCATGTCAACTATTGGACAACTATCATCTTGCCCCCATTCTCTCCATGAAGCATCATAATTTTTCACATTATTAAATCCTGCTAATTTTAAAGTCCAAAAAACATGTGCTGCCCTAATACCTCCTTGGCAATATGTTACAGTTGGCTTAGATGGATCTAATCCTAAAGATTGAGTTATTTGCAATATTTCATCAGAAGTTTTTAAAACAGGTATTTCATCATCAGTATTAAAATCAACCCATTCCTTATGGAAAGAAGTAGGAATGTACCCCCCTCTCTTACCTCCACGAAGATTTATTCCATTCCGTTCATCATCTGATCTAACATCTAATATTTGGATATCAAGATTTTGTTTTAATATATTTAATAAAGATTACTTGCTTGAAAAAATTTCATTATCAGGATCCTTAGGTTTGAAATTTCCTGGTTTTTTAGGAATTTGAGAGCCTGTTTCAATTGACTTCCCTTCATAATCCCATTTAGGAAAGCCTCCATCTAAGACCTTAACATTATTATGTCCATAATATTTCAGAACCCAAGCTAACCTAAATGAATATAAACATGCAGATCTATCATATCCTACAACTAAAGAATTTGAAGATATTCCCAAATCAGAAAAGGTTTTTGAAATTTGAGTCATATTTTGAACATGAGTTCTATCTTCAAGAGAAGTTTTGTAATAATTATCAATTACATTTAATGCACCAGGGATATGAGATCTAAGATATTCTTCTTCGGAATCTAAGTCTAAAACAATCAAATTTTCATTGTTGATATTATTTTCTAGCCACTCAGTAGACACCAAAAGATCATCAAATTTATAATTTCTCTCTTGAATTGACAAAAATTTCATAAAAAACCCCTCTAAAAAAATATAACATTTAAGTAATTATAATCCTTATTAAAAAACATATAGTAAAAAATTATGAATAAAGAATCACTTTACAAGGTCAATATAGATAAATTAATGAGTCTTACTAATTTTGAATATGAAAAAAGTAAGAATAATCCACCTGGATTTCATTTAGATCGAGTAAATTATATGATGAAAAAATTTCATTACCCAAATAAAAATCAGACCTTTATACATGTAGCTGGATCCAAAGGCAAAGGCTCTACATCAAATCTAATTTCAAATGGGCTTAGCCAATACAAGGTAGGGCTATTTACTTCTCCGCATATGCACACTGTTACAGAAAGAATAAAAATAAATAATAGGCCTGTTTCTATTGAAATTTTCAACAAATATTTTGAAGAAGTTTGGAAAGTAGTTCAATTAATGAAAAAAGAAATAAACCAAAGACCTTCATTTTTTGAATTTATGACACTATTATCTCTAGTTATTTTCAGAGATGAAAAGGTTGAATTATCTATAATCGAAGTTGGATTGGGAGGAAGGCTAGATTCAACAAATGTAATTGACCCTACTTTAACCGTAATAACTCAGATAAGCAAAGATCATACAGAAATTTTAGGAAATACTATTAAAAAAATAACTTATGAGAAAGCGGGAATTATTAAAAAAGAAGTTCCTATAGTAATTTCTAAACAAGTAAAAAGTGCTTTTGAAGTAATAAAACACACAGCTAAAAATAATAATTCTAAGCTTTACAGCTCAAAAGAAGTTATTTTAAGTAAAAAAAACAACAAGTCTGAAAATAATTTTACTCAACATTTAGAATTATCAAATAAATATCCCTTTACAAGTACATTATTAGGTAATCATCAAATAGAAAACATCAAAACAGCTTTAAAAGCCATCGCAGTTTTTTTGGATTTAAATTCAAAAAAGTCCGATTGGGAAATCATTACAAATAACATTTCAAAAACTCAAATGATTGGAAGATGCCAAATTATCAAACAAAATCAGGTCACTTCAGTTATAGATGGTGCACAAAATAATAGATCCGCTAAAGCTCTTGCAAATGTTATAACCAAATATCTAAAAAATCCTAATGATATTATTTGGATTTATGGAGCATCAGAAGGACATAATTCACTTGAAACATTAAGGCCTATAAAGAAATTTAACCCAAAAATCATTATTACAGAAAGTAGGATCCCTAAAGCAAAAAAAGGCAAAAAAATCATTGAAGAAATAAAAGATTTGGAATTAAATATAATAGAATTAAATAAAGATTCTTTTGAAGCATATAATAAAGCAAAAAGTATGATAAATCAAAATGGTGCAGTTGTAGCATTTGGGTCGCTTTATATAGCCTCAGAAATAATAGAAATAATAAAAAATATAGCACCAGAAAAATATAATTATGGATAAAAAAATAGTTGTAACAGGTATTGGAATACAAAGTTGCTTAGGAAACAACATAAAAGATTATTGGGATTCATTATCTAATGGTAGGTCTGGCATAAGAACAATAACACAAGTTAGTTCAGCTGACTTCCCTTGTAAAGTAAGTGGAGAAGTTCAAAATTTTGAACCTGGAGAATGGATGAACCCAAAAGAAGCTAAAAGGATGGGAAGATTTTCTCAACTAGCTGTAGCTGCTGCAAAAGATGCTATAGATCAATCTAAGTTTTTAGGAAAAATTGACACTGATAGAGTTGGAGTACTAATAGGAACAGGAGCGGGAGGTCTGCCTGAAACAGATCAGCAAGCATCCATTAAAGAATCCAAAGGGGTTATGCGAATGAGTCCTTTTTACATTCCTTCAATGCTCTCAAATATGGCATCTGCAAATATATCAAGAATTTATCAAGCAACTGGATACAATAATACATGCATTACTGCCTGTGCTGCTTCAACTCAAGCTATAGGTGAAGCAGCAGAAATAATAAAAAATAACAAAGCAGATATAGTAATTACTGGGGGTGCAGAATCTGGTATTTGTGAGATAGGCATGGGAGGATTTAGTACAATGCATGCTTTAACCACATGGGAAGGGGAACCTTCAAAAGCAAGTAGGCCATTTGATGCAAATAGAGATGGCTTTGCTCCTTCAGAGGGCGCTGGAATAATAATTTTAGAATCTGAAGAACACGCTATAAATAGAGGGGCAGTCCCAATAGCAGAAATAGCAGGTTTTGGAGTAACTTCTGATGCCTTTCATTTAGTTCAACCCCATAAAGAAGGATTAGGTGCTACTAAAGCTATGAAATTAGCAATAGAAGATGCTGGACTAGAAAATAAAGATATAGATTATATAAATGCACACGGAACGTCTACTCCTACAAATGATCGAATAGAAACTTTAGCAATAAAAAATCTATTTGGGGATCATGCTTATAACATTCCGATCTCATCTACAAAATCTATGGTAGGCCACTCCTTAGGAGCTTCTGGAGCATTAGAAATCATTGCTTGCATTCAATCTACAATTCATGATGAAATACATCCAACAATTAATCTCGAAAATCCTGATCCAGAATGTGATTTGAATTATGTGCCGAACAACAAATTAAAAAAGAAAGTTGATGTAGCATTATCTAATAGTTTTGGATTTGGTGGCCAAAATGCCTGTGTAGTGATTAAGAAATATTAATTCCAAATCCAACACTACTCAAGGAGTTTATTGACTTCTTTTTTTATAATTTCAATACCAACACTTTGTCCCATTTGAAATTCATTATTATTAGACATTTTAACGTTTAACTCAATTCCTGTATCAATTTCTTGTAAAATAAAAAGCTGACTACCTTCTAAAAATTCTTTATCTTTTATTACAAAGTTTTTTTCATTTAAACTTATAGATAATTGATTAGGCTTAACATTAATATAAATTTTGCTTTTTTCATTAAAATTTTCATCAAGAATAAAGTCTCCTATAAATGTTGAAACTTTATTTTTATAGACCTCTCCAAAAATAACATTTGAATTAGATATAGATTTTGCAATAATACTATGATCTGGTCTATCGTATATTTTTTCTGGAGTAGAAAATTGAATGATTTCTCCAGCATAAAGAAACCCTACTTTATCAGACAAGCTCAATGCTTCTTCAGAATCATGAGTAATCAATAGAACCGTTGAACCAATTTCTGAAAAAATCTTCTTTAACTCTCTTCTAATTTCAACCCTAAGATTTCTATCTAAATTTGAAAAAGGTTCATCCATTAATAATAATTTTGGTTTTCTAACCAAAGATCTTGCTAATGCAATTCTTTGTTTTTGACCTCCTGACAATTCATCAATATATCTATCCAATAGTCCTTCTAACTGCAAAAGGGATAATATGTTTTCATAAAAGTTTTTATCAAAATTAGAGTTTTGAAGTGAATATTTAATATTTTTTTCAACATTTAGATGAGGGAATAGAGCATAATCTTGAAAAATAGTTCCTATAGATCTTTTTTCAGCTGGTATATGAAAAAAAGATGAAGATTGTAAGAAACCGTCTAATCTTATATAACCTTGATTAATTTTTTCTAATCCATTAATTGCCCTGAATAATGTAGTTTTTCCTGCTCCACTATCACCTATAACACTAACAAACTCTTGTTCTTGAACACTTAATGATAAATTGGATAAAACTTCTTCATCCTCATTGTATGAAAAATGCATGTCAACAATTTCTAATTTAGGGATTATTCCAATATTTTTATGATCTTCGGTTGTCACTAATTACCTAGCCTTTTTGATAAATCATTAGACATAAATATATATGAAGGTATTCCAGCTATGATAACTAAAACTATTGATGCCAAAGCGGTTTTTATGAAAAAAGCCTCGCTTGCATTACTCCAAATTTCTGTTGCCAATGTTTGAAAGCCTATAGGACTTAATATTAGAGTTGCAGGAAGCTCTTTTAGACAAAGAATGAACACTAATACTCCTCCATAAATAAATCCTGGACTAGCCAATTTTATGACTATATTATAATAAGTTTTTATTTTACCCGCTCCAAGAGTAAAAGATGCATCTTCAAGTTTAGGATCAATTTGTGTCATACTTGATTTAATAGGACCTAAAGCAGCAGGTAGAAAAGATATAAAATAACCCAAGACTAAAACTATAAATGTTTGATAAATATAATCAAAATAATTAATGCAAAAGAATACTAATGACATAGAAACAATAACTCCAGGCAAAGAAAGGCCAATGTAAGAAACTTTATCTATCATAAAAGAAAGAATTCTAATATTTTTTCGAATAGTAATTAATAATGGGATAGAAACTAATGTGATAAAGAATGCAGAAACAGATGATATGATTATTGTGTTAATTGTAGGTTGAATAACATCTCTAAAGCCAGTGTCCTCTCCAAATCCGATTATAAACCAATAAATTAGTACAGAAATAGGCAGAATAAAACCAAATATCAGTGGAATTAATGAAATAGGAAAAAGAATCCATTTCCATATACCTAAATCTATTTTTTTTATATCTGATAAATTTGAATTGGAAAAGTATCTTGCCTCATTTTTCGTTTTTGATTCAATGAATAAAATTAAAAAACAAAACAATATAGCAAGAAGTGAAATTTCTAACACTCCATAATTACTAATACTGTTATACATTCTATTAAATATGGCTATCGTAAACGTGTTGAAACGCAGTAACGATACAGCTCCAAAATCACTAAGTACATACAATGAAACAAGCAAAGATCCTGCAACGATTGTTGGTTTTACCAACGGGAAAATTATTTTTCTAAACGTTCCAAAAGAGCTATCTCCTAAAGTACGGGAGGCATCTATCATTTGATAATCAAATCTCCTAAACATAGCAGCTAACCCAATATACACATATGGATAAGTAATCAGAGATAAAACAAAAACAGATCCAACTAAACCATAGAATGAAGGAAATGTTTTCATTTCAAAAAATAATTGTAAAAAATTATGTACCCATCCATTCTTACTCCATATTTCTATCTGAGTGGTTGCCATTACATAACTAGGTAATGCAATAGGTAAAACAGAAATTGAGGTTAAATATTTCGCAAAAGGCATATTGCTTCGAACATTCAAAAAGGCTAGTGGCAACGAAATAAGAATAGAAAAAATTACAACTAAAAGTATCAATGAAACTGTGTTAAAAGATAATTTCAAAATTTTAGTATTAAATATAAAATCAAAGAATAAATTAAATTCAAAAGTTGTTTTAACTAATAAATAGAGTAAAGGAAGAATTAAAAAAAAAGCTAGAATTAAGGAAGATATATAAATGATTCCTAAGCCTATATCTAATTTTTTGAATTTCTTGAATATAATTGAATTTGATAAAATAGCTGACATTTTAATATTTTTTCTACCATATTAGTATACAATAACTATTCACTTATAAGGGGACTTACATTTATAACATTTTTACAAGATACATAAAGTTGATTTCTATTCTAATAGTCATTTTATTTTTAGTGACAATAATTTTTTTGATATTAGAAAATAATTTTTATGTGAAAAACACAGATTCAGAAATTATGAATAATATTAATCAAACAAAATCAGAGCAAAAAGAAGAGATTACAATTGTTCCACCTAAAAATCTTGTTGAAAAAGAAGAAATTATCCTTGAAAAAGAACCGCCAATAAATCAAGTTAAAAAAGAAGAAGTTATTCTTGAAAATAAAACAGCAAAAACGAAAGCTGAATTAGAAAAAATCATTTTAGATAGAGAAAAACAAGTAAAAGAAAACAATAAATCTCTTCAATCGACTCAAATTGAAGAAGAAATTCCTGAAATCATTAGTATGGTTATCGCAAAAATAATTTCTGAAGAAAAAACAAATAATCAAAATATTACTCTTGAGTCTTACAATAAACAAACATGGAATTCAGCAGCTATGGGATGCCCATTAAATGGAATGTCTTATGCTCAAGTAGAAACTACAGGTTACAAAATAAATATTTTAAAACTGCAAGAAAAAGCAGAATATCATACTGACTTAAATGGAAATTATATTAATTGCACTGAAATATCAAATTCAAACTCTAATGCAAATTTTAACTTTGTAAAAAAATATGAGTTAGAAAATGTAAAGAAAATTGAGCTTATATTAAATGAGAATGATAAATTAATTTCATCAATTGAAGACAAAGAAAAAATCAAAACTATAATTGAATCAATAAATATAGATATTGATATTGGGAAAACAGATATCTGTGAAGCAGATTATAAGCTTGTTTTTGAAAAAAAATCTTCTTCAACAGTGTTACTTGTTTTTTGTAAAATAAACCCTTATTACGTATATGCCGATGAAAGCATTAATGCAGGGGAAACTATTCTAAATGTTGTTGAAGAAATGTTATCTTCTATAGAATTTCCAGGAATGCCAAAATGACAAATAATTTACCCGAAGGAAAAATTAATAATAATTTACTTAAGAAAATAATATCCGATATTAATAATTCTGGATCTAAAAAACCAAAAATTGGGGAAGATGCTGCTGAAATAGAATTAAAAAATTATGATGAAATATTAATCTCATCAGATCCTATTACTTTTGAAACAGATAATATTGGAAGTTATTTAATAGATATTTGCTCAAATGATATTTATGCCTCCGGAGGAATTCCCAAATGGCTTTTAATTACCTGCTTAATTCCAATTAACACTTCATTTGAAGAATTAAGAAAAAATTTATCTGAGTTGAATAACAGGGCAAAATTACACGATATAGACATAGTAGGAGGACATACAGAAGTAACATCTTCTGTAAATAAAATAATAATGTCAGGGACAATAGTAGGTGTTTACAGTAAATATTTCAAAAAAGGGCAAAAAATCAGACCTGAACAAGATATTATTTTGGGAGGATTAGCTGGTGTTGAAGGAAGTAAAATCATATCAACAACAATGGATTATAATTTTTCAGGATTAGAAAAATTATCTTTGTCAATCAAAGAAATTGCTACAACTGCTTTGAATGCAGGGGGAGTAATAAAAATGCATGATCCTACAGAAGGAGGGATTGCTACAGCAATACATGAGATAACGGAGTTAGGTGGAGTTGGTAGCTATATACAATTTGAAAAAATAAAGTTTGTAGAAAATTTTATTTTCACATGTCAAAAGCTTGAATTAAATCCTCTTGGTGTTATAAGTTCTGGTTGCTTGTTAATAATATCAGATGTAGAAAATTCACCTAAAATAACAAAGGCATTAAAGAAAAATAAAATTCATGGATCAGTTATAGGAAAAACGACAAAAAAAGAAAAAGGTAATATCATTAGTATTAATGATAAATCATTCAAATTAGAACGATTCGATCAAGATGAAATAATAAAAATATTTAGAGAATAATGTATACAGACAATTTGATTAATAAATTAGAATCATATCTTCCAAATAGTGAAGTTAAGAATATTATTGAAGCTTATAATTTCGCTGAGATTGCACACAAGGGTCAAAAAAGAAAATCAGGCCACGATTTTATTATTCATCCTGTTGAAGTTGCTTCACATCTTGCAAGGTTAGAGTTAGATCCTACAGTAATAATTGCAGGATTGCTTCATGATGTGATTGAAGATACTAAATTCAAGTCAAAAGATATTGAAGATAAATTTGGGAAAGATGTGTCAGGAATAGTTACTTCTCTAACAAAGCTTACAGCAGATGAAAATACTTTAATTGAAAATCTTGATCAAAAAAACATGAGAAGGTTTTTAGTCTCAGTTGCAAAAGATGTAAGAGTAATGATAATCAAACTAGCTGACCGTCTTCACAATGTAGAGACTTTAAAATATTTAGAAGAAGAAAAAAGAAAAAAAATCGCAAAAGAAACTCTTTCAATACATGCCCCTTTAGCCCAAAAGATTGGTATGAATGACCTTAAATGGAGACTGGAAGATGAAAGCTTCAAGTATTTGATGCCAGATAAATTTAAAATGACAAAAAGGCTTATAAGTCAAAAAAGAAGTGAAAGAGAAGTTGCAACAAAAAATATGATCTCAGAAATTGAGCTGTTTTTAGAAAAAGGAAACTTAAAAGCAGAGGTTACAGGTAGACCTAAAAGCCTGTTTTCTATCTATAACAAACTTCAAAGATATAAACAAATGGGAAGAAATTTCTCAGATATAGAAGATTTGATAGCTATCAGAATTGTGGTTAAATCTAAAAAAAATTGTTATTTAGCATTAGGAAGAATACATGATTTATGGAGGCCTATACCAGGTTCATTTGACGACTATATAGCATCACCAAAAGAAAACTATTATCAATCCCTTCATACAGTAGTCATGAATAATGAACACCAAAAAATAGAATTCCAAATAAGATCAGAGAAAATGCATAAATTTGCAGAAGAAGGTGTCGCATCGCATTGGAAATATAAAGATTCTATTGAATTGGAGAAAAACTTATTAAGTCAAAAGGATACTTATTGGTTAAAAGATATGATTGATTTAGAAAAAGATGTTTTAGAGGACAGTGAATATTTAGATTCTATCAATAATGACATATTGTCTGATAAAGTGATTGTCTATTCACCAAAAAACCAAATATTTACTTTGCCGATCGGTTCCACTCCTTTAGATTATGCATACAGTCTTCACACTGAATTAGGCCACACGTGCCAAGCTGCTTTCATAAACGGTGTACTAAAACCTCTAAATACCACTCTCAATAACGGTGATACAGTTCAAATACAAAAATCTGACAACGAAAAAGGTCCCAATTTAGATTGGCTAAATGAAACACTTGGTTTTATAAAAACTACAAATGCAAAAAACAAGGTTAAGGAATGGTTTAAAAAAAGGGAAAGAAATGAAAACATAGAACGCGGAGAAAAACAAATCTTACGCACACTGAGATTATCAAATATAGAAAGCCCAGATCAATTTTTACCATATTTAGCCCAAAATGATTCTTATGAAAACTTTGCCTACAAAGTAGGAACTGGAGATATAGGTGATCAAAAGATCATTGATCTAATTAATCAAAGACAATTAGAAGAAACAGTTAGAAAAATTCAAACTAATGAAGATGAAAATGGAAATGAACTTTCAAAAACTTATGATCCTCTTTCATCAGTAATAATCATGGGACAAAAAAAATTGGAAAAAAAATTAGCTAATTGTTGTGAACCTGTTTATGGTGATGAAATCGTTGGTTATAAAAATTCAACAAATGACATAGTTATTCATAGAATAATATGCTCTAGATTAAGGACTTTTGAAAATACAGATAGATTCATGCCAGCTGTTTGGGGGCATTTGAAAAATCTTAATCCTACAATTGTTCAAATAGAAGCTTATGACAGAATTGGATTAATAAGAGATATAACTGATGTTGTTTGGAGTGAAAAAACCAATTTACATTCAATAAATTCTTCAGAAGACGATAAAAATGGTACATGCAAAATACAATTAACCGTTTATACTAGAGACTTAGGGCAAATTATTAGACTGCTAGGGAAAATGGAAAGTATAGCTGGAGTCTATAATGTTAAAAGGAAAAAATAGATATTATGCCAAGTTCAAAATCTCATAGAAATCAAATAAATAAATATAATGTAAACCTGTCTATAAAGACAGCTATAAAATCATCTATTACCAG
Source organism: Chloroflexota bacterium (assembly GCA_036164085.1). Lineage (GTDB taxonomy): Bacteria > Chloroflexota > Dehalococcoidia > Lucifugimonadales > Lucifugimonadaceae > TMED-70. The sequence continues at coordinate 19,268 of JAYZJV010000057.1, forward strand.
ATTGAGAAACAGTATTTCTGCTAAAGCCCCAACTGAAGAAACAGATAAACTATTAAGAGATGCGTCACAGGTTCTTGATAGAGCTGCCAAAAAAAATGTTATTCATAAAAATAACGCTTCAAGAAAAAAATCTAGACTTCAACAATTAGTTAATAAATCTAAGTAATTGCAAAACAGTTCTTTATATAACTGGGAAATAGATCATGGAGATCCAAATGATAAGGATTCTAATATTATTATTTCTGTAAGCCCTCTATCAGGATTAATTTCAAAATGGAGAATTATTATTCCTGCAGATTATGAAGGTTTAATAGATTGGGGTATTTACTCTAAAGAAACACAAGAGTTAAAGCAACCAAGAGGAATATTTGAAACTGATAAAATTATTTTACAAGATGGACTTCAAGTTATAGTTAAGGGTGGAATTGAATCAATTTCAAAAACAAAAAAAGCGCAAATTGTAGTAAAAAATCCTCCTCCACATTTTATAGGATTTGGCTACAGTGAAGATGAATTCAGTCCTCCTAAAAATATAGAAGGAATAACATTTGACGATCATCCACATTAGAGTATGACAAAAAATTTGATTAAAATATTAAATTGTTTTAGTTTGAAATTATGAGAAATTCGAAACCTCTTACTGAAAAACAAATAGATATACTTAATTTTATAGAATCGTATATTGAGGAGTATGGATACCCCCCTTCTATAAGAGATATTCAAAATAACTGTGATATTTCTTCAACATCAGTTGTTAAATACAATTTAGATAGATTGCAAGAAAAAGGGTTGATGAATAGAGACTCTGAAATATCTAGAAGTATTAGCCTCCCAAATTCTGAAAAAAATGAAAATATAAAGGTTCCCGTTCTTGGAACTATAACAGCAGGACAACCTTTTCCATTAATAGAAGATAGTAGATGGAACTTGGATGATTTAGATACAATCGAACTTCCAGAAAATTTTTCGTATATTGAAGATAAGATTTTTGCACTTAAAGTTTCAGGATATTCGATGGTTGACGCATTAATTGGTGATGGAGATACTATTATTCTTGAAAAAACAAACCAAGCAAAAAACGGAGAAATGGTAGCTGCAAAAATAGACTCTGAAAATGAGACCACATTAAAAAGAATCTATAGAGAAGGAGAAAAAACAAGATTACAACCTGAAAACCCTCTTATGAATTCAATGTATTTCTCTTCTAAAAATGTTAGCGTCTTAGGAAAAGTAGTTGCTGTGTGGAGATATTTGCCTGAAAATAGGTGATGAATCAACTTCTAATTTTTTAAAAATTGACTCACAGAAGATTATATCGATCTAGATTATTCAATAGCTATCCAAGGATTAATTTTTGCTTTAATTGTATTTTTGAGTAGAAAACAGAAAGTATTAGGTACAATTTCTTCAGGTAATTCTAATAATTTATCTCCATGAAAATTTTCATACTTAATTAGTAGGTACAGTTATACTCTATATTATTAGTAACGAATAAATGGGTAATTAGGTACAAACGCTACGATAAGAGAGGTATTGTTATGAAAATTATAGATTTTAGCAAATCGTACATGAGTTGGTTTGGTGCTGGAGAAATGAGTAGTATTTCTAGGATATTAATAGATGCAGTTTGTACTTTAATTAACTCGCAAGGAGAGAAGGAAGTTTTTTATCTAATAGCTCCATGTAGATCTGAACATACTCATTCAGACGGACAGTTAATAGTAATGCCTAATTATGATTTTAGAGGTATTTTTGGGTCTAAAGAGTATAAAATATTTCGTAATCATTGGGTGAGTAACCCTGATTATTTGGATGATCCTGGTTTAGATACAACTGGAGGTAGGATTTTAGAGGAGTCTGGTTTGCACAATACAAAATGGGATGATGTTAAGTTAGACATAAATTACTTTGATAATACTAAAGAACTTACCAAGAGACAAAATATAGTTGATTCAACATTAAATAATTCTATTTTAGTAGGGCAGACAGAATTAACTAATGATAAGACCCAACAAAAAGCAATACTTGAATATCCAATAAAAACTATGAATGTAATACCTTCAGTTCCAAGATTTCAAGTTGATACAGGCCCTATATTAGTACCGAATTTTGAGTCTAATAAAAAATTAAAAGTTGATTCATTAGATATAGCATATATAGTATATAGTTTATTTGATAAAGGTGAATATATTTCACGAAAGCCTGTACAAATTGCAAATACAAATGATGGACCTTTGTCCGTCACAGATTACTCTGAATTAGTTGAATATGTAGGTATCAATAGAATTTATGCTGTAATTTAATTTTATTAGTAATATTTATAGCCCTTTTTTAAATTTGACAATTCAAGTCAGAAGCAATTTAGAGCCAAAATTATCTATAATATTAGGATATTAAACAAAACATATACCTGAAAATAGGTGATGATCACATGAAGAAGGCATTAATTTAATTTGCTATCATTAAATTAATTCAAAAAAATTAGGGAAATTATGGGATTTATTCAAAATTTAGGACCGTTACAATTAGTCTTAATCGTTGTAGTAATACTTGTGCTTTTTGGAGTCGGAAAATTACCTCAGGTAGGTAAAGGGCTTGGACAAGCAATAAACGAATTTAAAACTGCAATAAACAAATCAGATAAAAAAAAGGATAAAGATTAGCTGATTAGATTACTTATATAATTATCTGATCCTAATTTTAATAAAATCAAAGCTAAAACAACAAAGATTATTAGCAATACAACAAAAAATAATCCAAAGTAAAACTTAAAAGATTTTTTATCTCGGGACCTTATACGAATAAGCAATAAACCCACCTCAAACAAAAGAATTATCGGTAAAGCAACTATTATTTGAGTTATAGGATCAACCGTAGGGGTTATTATAGCCCCCAAAATAAAAGATATCAAAACTATCCATCTTCTATACCTAGATAGTCCTTTGTAAGTTATTATGCTTAAACTTCCCAATAAAAACATCACTAAAGGAATTTGAAATATTATTCCCATCCAGAACATCAATGAAAACATTAAAGATGTCAATGGCCCTATATTAATCATTGGTTGAGCTATATCACCCCCAAAAGTTATCAGAAAGTTCAGAGCACTTGGTATTACAAAATAATAACTAAAAAGTGCACCGATTATAAAAAATATAAAACATAAGGGTATAAGCAAATAAACGTATATCTTTTCTTTCCCTATTAGACCTGGTCTTAGAAACATAATAATTTCATATAGTAGAAATGGAATTGAAATAGAAAAACCTAAAATTATTGATGTTCTAGCAGCAGCTCCCCAAGCCTCAGTAACTCTACCAAAAACAATACTGCCTTCTACTCCGGAATTTAAAAATATTTTGTTCGCAGGATCAATAAATATATTAATTATTTGCTTAAAAAAAATCAAAGAAGTTACTATAAAAACTGACAAGAAAATAAAATATCTAATTAATCTTTTCTTAATCTCTTTGAAATGATCCAGAATGTTTACAGGTCTATCTTCTATCAAAACTTAATTTTCCAAATCTTTCTTTAATTTTTTAATTGAATCTGAAGTTTTATCTGAAACATCAGATAAAGATTCTTTAATATTTTTCAGTTCCTCCATATCGTCATCAATATCTATTGTCTGCTCAACAACTGAAACCAATTCATCTCTCTTTTGTTTGAATTCTGTATAGACAATTTTTGTTTTACGGATAAAAATCAATAAATTAGAAGGACCAACTATGAAGAGAGCAATCAAAATTATTACTATTAATTCAAACCCACCCACTCCTAATATATTCATTTATTTTTTCCTTTGCATATTGAAAAGTTATTATTGTTGATTGATTTGATTTTTGCGATACTTTCATTTATCAAACATGTAGGGAGACCTAAAATATTTTCATAACAACCATAATAGTTTTTAACAAATTTAAAATCAATATTCTGAATTCCATATCCTCCCGCTTTATCAGAATAGTATCCAGTATCAATATATTTATTTATTTTATCAGCTGAAATCTTATTCGTTTCAACAAGAGAGGTTTTAACACCTGAAAATAAAGTTTTAAGGTTTTTCAAAGCTACAATAGAAGTAATTACTATATGATAATCATCGTTTAATTTATTAATTATATTAAAAGCATCTACCTTATCTTTAGGTTTTCCAATAACTTCATTTTTGTAAACAATTGTATCTGAAGCAAATACTATTTTTTTTTGATTGTCTTTTGAAATACTTTGGGCTTTGTTTAAAGCATTAAAAATAGTAATTTCTTTTGGCCTTAGATTCAGTTTGTTATTTTCTTCATATTTATGGGAAATAAAATCAAATTTATAATTTAATTTATTAATAATTTCAATCCTCCTTGGAGAACTGGTTGCAAAAATAAACTCAAACATGGTTTAAGTCTAATAAACCTACAACTTCAACATGATGAGTTTGTGGAAACATATCAAAAGGTATTATTTTTCTAACTTCGTATGAAAGTTTTACTAGTTTGGAGATATCTACAGCAAAATTTTCGGGAGAACATGAAATCAGTAAAATCGTTTTAGGCTTAATTTTATCTATCATTTCTAAAACTTTATCATCACATCCAATTCTTGGTGGATCTAATAACAAAATATCTATTTTTTCTTTAATATCTAATAACAGGTCTTCTGTTTTACCTTGTAAGTATTCAAGATTTTTAAGATTTTTTGAATTTTCTTTTGCATCTATGATTGCAGAAGCAGACTCTTCTATTCCGTATACTTTCTTTACATATGGAGAAATTAAACAAGTAAAAGTTCCTACTCCACAATAAGCATCTACTGCTACTTGGTCTTTAAAAAAAACATTAGAATCAAATAATTCATTAAAAATTTTTTCAACTTGAGAAATATTAACTTGGAAAAAACTAGGGCTAGCTACTTGGTATGAGTTATTAAAAATTTTTTCTTTGTAATATTTTTGACCTGTTTCGATATCTAATTTTTCAAATTTTGGTTGAATTAAGTAGGATTTAGTCACATCTGACCCTCTTATACTTACTTGTGTTTTTTCTGAGAGGTTATTTTGTAATATCTCCATTTTGTCATTTATGGTTCTATTCATTATTTTGCAATGAGCAATATTAGTCCATTTTCTATTTAAAAAATTTACAAACCCCATTTCTTCTTTTTCTTCATTTTTCCTAACAGTAAATCTTGCATGATTTCTGTAATATAATTTTTTATCGGAAGGTATAGTGTTTCTTACAAGGTGGTCTATAAATAATTCATTTTTATTAAGATTGTTTATTACAATGTCTTTTTTCATTTCTAGTTGATCTATATATCTAATATGCAACCATTGACATCCAGTGCAACTTCCAAAATTTTTGCATAATATTTCTGTTCTTTTTTCTGAAGACTCTTTAATAGATATGTTTTTTGCAATAATTTTCTCAGGAAAAATTTTCTCTACTGAAACTTCAATCTTTTCTCCTATAATTGAATTAAATATCAATACAGGTATTTTTTTATAAAAGCCTAATCCTACTCCATTTTGATCATATGTTTCAATTTTGATCAAAAGTTTCTGCCCAATATAGAAATTGTGCTCCTCTGTTAAATTTGGCCCATTATAAATTTTCTTTTTTCTTCTTTTGCCCATATATTAGATTCTAACAATTTTCGTTTGCTGATAATATTTAATTGAAAAAAGATTCATCATTATGCAGAAAGTAAAAGTAAAAAGAAAATTACCAGATTGGTTTAAAGTAAAATTTCCAACAGGGGAAAATTTTCATGAACTTAAAGAAAAATTTTCAAATGCATCACTTAATACCGTTTGTGAAGAAGCAGCTTGTCCAAATATAGCTGATTGCTGGGACAGAAAAACTGCTACTTTCATGATTCTTGGAGATACATGTACTAGAGCTTGTTCATATTGTAATGTAAAAACTGGTTGGCCTGGATTCGTTGATAAATCAGAACCATTCAGAGTAGCCATGACTATAAAACAAATGAAACTTAATTATGTTGTTATAACATCTGTTGATAGAGATGATCTTGATGATGCAGGATCTCAAATATTTGCAAAGACTATTTCTGAAACAAAAAAACTTTCTCCAAATATAAAAGTAGAGGTATTGACACCAGATTTCAATGGGATTACTAACTTGCTTAAAAATGTTATAAAAGCGAAACCCGATGTTATGAACCATAATATAGAAACTGTAAGAAGAATTTTTAGGAAAGTAAGACCAAAGGGAGATTATGACCTTTCAATGGATTTTTTAGCAAACTCAAAAGCTATTAATCCTAAATTACCTACTAAATCTGGAATGATGGTAGGTTTAGGTGAAACAAAAAAAGAAATAATACAAACAATGCAAGATTTATTAGATAATAAAGTAGATTTATTAACAATAGGTCAATATTTGAGACCTTCAAAAAAGCATCACCCAATAATTAAGTTTTATCATCCAAAAGAATTTACAGAATTGCAAAAAATAGGAATGGATATGGGATTTAGTCATGTAGCATCTGGTCCATTAGTAAGATCATCTTATCATGCTGATGAACAGCATAATGCTGCTGTAGAGAAACTAATTAATCAATCGAAGAGTTAATAACTTGTCAAACCTTTACATTGTAGGAACTCCAATTGGCAACTTAGAAGACTTAACATTTAGAGCACTAAAAGTATTGAGCGCAGTAAATTATATTTTTTCAGAAGATACAAGGGTTAGTAAAAAACTTCTTAATAATTACAAAATCAGTACCAGATTAATATCAATATACAAGCATAATAAAAAATTGAATTCTGAATATTTTTTAGAATTATTAGATCAAGAAGACATCGCTTTTATTACTGATGCAGGAATGCCAGGAATATCAGATCCTGCTGGAGAATTTGTAAAATTAGCTAGAAAAAACAATCATAATATTATTACAATTCCAGGAGTATCTGCATTAACTTCTGCTTTTTCAGTTTCAGGTATTGAATCAAAAGGCTTTAGTTTTTTAGGTTTTTTACCAAAATCTAATAATCAAAAAATAAATGTTCTAAATAATGCTATAGAAAATAACTTACCCGTAATAATTTTTGAATCGCCAAGAAGAATAAATACAACTTTAGAATTTTTAAAACAAGAATTTAGTATAAAAAATATTTTTATAGGTAAAGAATTGACAAAAATTTATGAAACCATATTTTACGGCGAGATAGATGAGGCTTTAAAAATATTTAATAATGAAAAAGGAGAATTTGTTGTTATTTTTAATCCTGAAGAAAGAATCTTTTCTAAATCTTTAATTGAGAAATACGATAAAATTTTAATTGAAGGTTACGAAAAAGGTATAAAGGGTAAACAATTATTAAACTTAATTTCAAATTTAAGTAGAACTAATAAAAGTTTACTTTATGAGAGATGGTTAGAAATAAAAAGAGACAATGGAAACAAAACCTAAAAACATATTAGTTTGCGTTGCATGGCCTTATGTTAATGGCCCTCCCCATTTAGGCCATATAGCAGGGATGAGCATTCCAGCAGATATTTTTGGAAGATATAATCGGTTAATTGGAAATAACGTAGCGATGGTATCAGGTTCAGACATGCATGGAACTCCAGTAACTTTACTCGCTAACGATTTAGGAGTAACTCCTGAAGAAATTTCAAAAAAGTATCATGATATTTGGTCAAAAAATCTTAATGACATGAATTTTCAATATGATCTTTATACTCATACCCACACAGACAACCATAAAATAATTGTTCAAGAAATTTTTCAAACTCTTCTTGAAAAAGAATACCTAGAAATAAGAGAACAACTTATGCCTTATTCAGTTACTGAAAATATATTTTTAAGTGATCGTCTAGTAGAGGGAGAATGCCCTTGTGGAAATAATGATAAGGCTAGAGGAGATCAGTGTGATGTTTGTGGAAGAACCTTAGATCCTTCTGATTTAGGAAATATTAGGTCAAAAAGAGATGGATCTATACCAGAGTTTCGAAAAACTTCTCATTTCTTTCTAAAATTAAGTGAAATGGAAGAAGACATAAAAAAATGGATACAGTCAAAAAAAGATTGGAGACAGAATGTTAAAAATCAAAGCCTATCATTTATAAATGAGGGATTAAAAGATAGAGCCATAACAAGAGACTTATCTTGGGGCATTGATATACCGGTTGATGGTTGGGAGGATAAAAAAATATATGTTTGGTTTGAAGCAGTAATAGGATACTTATCAGCAACTGTAGAACTATTTAAAGACACAAAAAATTCTGAACAATGGAAAGATTTTTGGGAAAATCCTAATTCAGAATCATATTATTTTCAAGGAAAAGACAACATCCCTTTTCACTCAATAATATTGCCCGCAATTTTACTTGGAGTAGAAGGTAAAAATCTACCTACAGAAGTTGTAGCAAATGAATATTTAAACTTTTCAGGAAAGGAATTTTCAAAGAGTAAAAACTGGGCTGTTTGGCTTCCTGATTTTTTAGAAAAATATTCAGCTGATTCACTTAGATACTATCTTACATCAATTATGCCTGAAACATCTGATTCAGATTTTACATGGGAAGGTTATTTGAGTTCAAATAATAATGAGTTGGTTGCAAATTTAGGAAATTTTATTCATAGAATTTTAACAATGTCTCATAAAAACTTTGATGGGAAAATCCCTAAATTTGATGAGAATTCAAAAGCTTCAAAAGAAATTATTAATAAATGCAATGAAACTATATATGAAGTGGGTAATTCCATATCTAACAGAAAATTTAGAGAAAGCCTTAACAAATTAATGGCATTATCAAAATACGGCAACCAATTTCTAGATAAAAATGAACCTTGGAAAAAAATGAAACAAGATAAGGATGAAGCTGGCGAAATTTTAGGACAATCAATCATCATAATACATGCACTTAGTTCAATATTGGAACCTTTCCTTCCAGAATCCTCGCAAAAGCTTCAAAAAGTTCTGTTTGGGAAAGAAATTAATGAATGGAAACTTATTTTGCCAAAACCAGGAAAAAGTTTTGAAAAGCCAGTACCGTTATTTACAAAACTTGATGAAGAAATTGTGCTAATGGAAAACAGGAACTCTTTGAATGAATAAAAAAAAAGAACTTTCTAGCCTAGTAAACAATGAGCTATTGATGGTTATGCTAGAGCTAAATAATATATCTAAACAACATGATTCAGAATCTAACCTAAATGAAAATATTATAAATCACGTCTTAAGTATTCCAGGGAAACAGTTAAGACCTTCTTTAACTATTATTTGTTCAAAAATATCGAATGAAGATGTAGAGGATAAAGTTATAAAAATGGCTACAGCAGTTGAATTATTGCATATAGCTACCCTAGTACATGATGACACAGTTGATTTTGCTGATACTAGAAGAGGAGAAAAAACTGCATCTCATATTTGGGGACCTCATATAGCTGTTTTAGTTGGTGATTTTCTATTTGCAACAAGTGCTGAGTATGTTTGTGATACTGGTTCAATAAGGTTAATTAAGCAATTTGCATCAACGATTTCTGATTTAGCTAAAGGACAGCTAAAAGAAATAGAAAATAGCAATAATGTAAATATTAAATTAGAAGATTACTTAGATGTGATTTTTAAAAAAACAGCATCTTTATTTGCGACTTCATCAATGAGTGGCGCACTTTTAGGAGGCTCGGATGAAAATGATATTCAAAATCTATATTCATATGGTAGAAATTTAGGATTAGCTTTTCAAATTTTTGATGATGTGTTAGATTTCGAAGGAGAAGAAAATCAATTGGGAAAACCAATAGGAAATGATTTAAAAAATGGAATAATGACTTATCCTTCAATAATAGCTAGAACAAAAGATAATAATATTAAAAACGATATAGAAGAATTGTTCAATTTACCTAAAAAAAATAAAGAAACGGTTGCAAGGGAAATAGTAAATACCATCAAAAAAGCAGGTTATGTTGAAGAATCAAAAAATAAAGCTTCTAAATTAATCGATTCATCAATTAAAGACATAAAATCAATTGATAAAAAAAATCTTTATACTCAATCATTAGAAGATTTAGCTTATTACTCTATGAATAGAGAAAAATAAAAGGTGAGAAATTGTTAAAGAAAGAAAGAGCAGATTATATTCTTAAAAGGCTCAATGAGATTTATCCTGAAACTCCTATCCCTTTGTTACATCACAATATATTTGAATTATTAATAGCAGTTTTGCTTAGTGCCCAATGTACTGATGAAAGAGTAAATCAAGTTACTCCAAAATTATTCGATTTGGGGAATAGTCCAATCAAAATGATGAGTATTCCTACTTCAAAAATTGAAAATATTATTAAATCTTGTGGTTTGGCTCCACAAAAATCTTCAAATATCTCTAATTTATCAAAAATAATTGTAAAAAAATTCAATTCTGAAGTTCCTGAAAGTTTCGAAGACCTGGAAAGTTTACCAGGAGTGGGTCATAAAACAGCCAGTGTTGTAATGTCTCAAGGTTTTGGTCATCCAGCATTCCCAGTTGATACACATATACATCGTCTTTCTCAAAGATGGGGGTTAACAAAAGGGAAAAATGTAAAAGAAACTGAAAAAGACCTAAAAAGGCTATTCCCAAAAGATGCTTGGAATAAACTACATTTACAATTTATATACTATGGAAGATCATACTGTACAGCTAGGGGATGTAATGGTACTACTTGTGAAATTTGCAAGAGATGTTTTCCTAATAGGAAAAAACCATTCAAAGTAAACAAACCCTAGTAATAAATATAAGTTGAATAGAACCAAACATCTAAACATTTAAAATTTAAGATAAAATTAAATTCTATAAATTATTAATTACTATGTTAAACGTCGGAATAATAAACATAACAGGATACGCTGGAGCAGAGATTGCTAGGCTTGTTTACTCACATCCTGAATTAGAGCTTGCATCTGCAACAGGTAGAAGTAAAGCTGGTTTAAATTTAGATGAAGTTTTTCCTCATCTTGAAAAGACTAATATAAAAATCCAAGAAGAATTATCTGATAACGTAGATTTTGTATTCTCAGCATTGCCACACGCTGCAAGTGCAGAAAAACTATCTCAATATGTAGATAGCGGGATTCCTGCAATTGATATCTCTGCAGATTTCAGATTAAAAGACTTATCAACTTATGAAAATTGGTATGAAATTACTCATCCAAGGCCTGAGCTTATTAATCAATCAGCTTATGGTCTTCCAGAACTTCACAGAGAAGATATTAAAAAAAGTAAGCTAGTAGCTAATCCAGGATGCTTCCCTACAGGAGGGATACTATCAATGTCTCCTGCAGTAAGTCACAACCTCATTGAAGAATTGATTATTATTGACTCGAAAACAGGAATATCTGGAGCTGGTAGAACAGCAAAAGAATCCTTTGGATTTTCAGAATTAAATGATAATTGTGCAGCATATGGCACGAAAGGTCATAGGCATCAACCTGAAATGGCACAAGAGTTGAATTTTTTATCTGATACTAAAATTAAAGTTTTGTTTACACCGCACTTAGTCTCAATGACAAGAGGAATTTTAGGTACAAACTATGCAACTTTAAAAAAAGAAATAAAAGAAAAAGACGTTGTTGGCCTATATAAAGAATTTTACAAAAACGAACCTTTCATTAAAATAGTAGATGCACCTCCAGCTACAAAGCATACTTGGGGATCAAATTTTGTATACTTATACCCTTATGTAAGGGAAGAAACAAATACTTTGGTTGTTATAAGTGCTTTGGACAATCTTGTAAAAGGTTCTGCTGGTGCAGCTATTCAAAACTTGAACATAATGCAAGGTTTTGAAGAAACTATGGGGATAGGTGCTTTGCCTATTTACCCATAAATTATAAGCCCCGTTGGTGTAGTGGCCTAACACGCCTGCCTTTCACGCAGGAGATCACCGGTTCAAATCCGGTACGGGGTACCAAACTTATTTTCTAGAGGCTTGATAATATTTTCTAGATTTTCGTCTTCGTTTTTTAAATCTTTTTTCTTTTGGTTTTTGCTGAGTTTCTTCTTCAGAAAATTTCTTGTCAGGGTTTTTAGTTTTATCCAAAAGTTTCTCTATTATTTTCCACATCTTTGCATCTCTAGGAGATATAAAGCTTACTGCTTCGCCTATAGAGCCTGCCCTTGCAGTTCTACCTATTCTATGAATATAATCTTCAGGCACTTGAGGCATATCGAAATTTATTACATGTTCAATATGAGGAATATCTAAGCCTCTTGAAGCAATATCGGTAGCTATCAGTATTCTATACTTAGATTTTCTGAAATCATCTATTATTCTATTCCTTCTGTTTTGCCTTAGGTCACCGTGAAGAGCCAAGCTTTTAACTGTATCTTGTTTCAATCTCTTTTTTAGTTTTTCAGTCAAGTATTTTGTTCTCACAAAAATTAGAATAGAACCATGCCTTTCAGTTATTTCATCAAGTAGATCATAATATTTTTTTTCTTGGGTTGTTTCTATGATTTTTTGTGTAATTTGAGTTTTTATAACATTATTTTCTTTTACTTCTACCCTATGAGGAGATTGGAGGTATTTTTTTGACAGTTTTTTAATTCTTTCCGGAATAGTTGCTGAAAATAGTAAAGTTTGCCTTTTGTCAGGCATAAATTTTAAGATTTTTTCAACTTGATCTTCAAATCCCATATCTAACATTCTGTCTGCTTCATCTAAAACAAGAAAATTAAAATTTTTCAAAGATAATGATTTTCTAAGCAAAAGATCATTTATTCTTCCAGGTGTTCCTATTATTATTTTAGGGGATTTTCTTAGTTGAGAAACTTGATTATTTAAGCTTGCTCCACCTACAACTTGAGTTATTAAAATTTTACTTTTATATCCTTTGAGAGAATTTCCAACATCTGCAACTTGTTTTGCTAATTCCCGAGTAGGAACTAGTACTAATCCAAAAACATTTCTTGAATATATAATTTTTTGGATTAAAGGAATTAAATATGCGGCAGTTTTTCCTGAACCTGTTTCAGCACTGGCTAAAATATCATTATCCATCAGTGCAATAGGTATTGTTTTTTCTTGAACTTCGGTAGGTTTATGAAATCTTAAATATTTTAATGATTTAATTAAAGGATCAGATAAATTGTAATCTAAAAAAGTAGTCATATTATGCTACGATTTTTTATCGTAGAGTACAATTCTATATACTTATTTTTTATCTAGCTGATGATAATTTCTACTGATTTAAATTCTTATCTATTTTCTTTTTATAGCCTTTAATCCTTCAGTAATTCCTTGGTTTGCCCAATTTCCCCATGGCATAGTGAAAAATTTATAACCCTTATCAACAAAAAAGTTAGGATCCATAGTTGGAGGGATGAAATACATTCCAGGTACTACTCCGTGCCTTTTGCATGCCTCAGCAATTATATCCAAACCTTTTTCGTACTCACTTGATTCAAAATCTAATGAAACTCCAAGTTCTATAGATAAATCAGAAGGTCCAATCAATAATACATCTATACCATCAACACTTAATATTTCATCGATATTATCAATGGCTTGTTGGGTTTCTATCATTGGAGCTATAACAACTTCATCATTATACATATCTAAATATTCTCTATATTTTTCTTTAGTTGTATATTCTGCAATATCAATACCCCAATCTCCTCTTATTCCTGCATTGCTTCGATCTCCTAACGGCGCATATTTACACGCTCTGACCATTGCCTCAGCTTCTTCTTTTGTATTTACCATTGGAACAACTATTCCCCTAGCTCCTGCATCTAAAGCAAAACATATAAGATCCGGTTGATTTGCACTTACCCTAACAATTGGAGCAGCATTTTTACCCTTCATTGAAGCAATCGCTTGTGTAAATTCTTTGACCATAAAAGTAGAGTGCTGAGTGTCATAAAGTATAAAATCATAGTCTGAATCTGCTAAAAGGCTCATATTTTCTACCCATGGTGATCCAGCACACCCAACTACAGTATTTCCAGCTTTCAAGTTCTCTTTTACTTTATTCATTAAATTCCCCCATAATTTATATTTGTAATAATCTCTATTTAGAAAACAATAATATAGCAATTATTTAAAAAAGCCATATATTTTATTTTCTATACTGCTTTTTCTCTAAGCCAATCTTCTGTTATTTCTAATCCAAATCCAGGTGCATCAGATGGAATAAGATAACCATCTTTAATAGTAGGAGTTCCTGGTAATAAAACCATCTCTTCTAAAGGCACTCCGGGAGGAGATACTCCTTCAGACCTTTCTGCCCAGGATACTGACGGCATAGAAAAAGCTAAGTGTTGTCCATATGGATAGTTTGTACTAGCATGTGGAATTACTGAAAGGCCATGAGCTTCTGCTAAGTGGCAAATCTTTATGCCAGCTGTAATTCCACCAACCCAATTTAAATCTGGTTGAAAAATATCCACAATTCCCTTGCTTGCTGCAACTGCGAATGGATATAAAGAATACCAATGCTCTCCAGTTGCCAAGGTTTGCCAAGGAATTCTATTTCTAAGATTTTGATAACCATCTAAGTTTTCTGGATTTAAGTAATCTTCGAGCCATTTAATTTTATATGGTTTTAGTGCTTCTGCTAGCCTCACTGCATACTCATTATTTAGTGACATCCAAGCATCAACTGCTATTTCTACATCAGGCCCAACTTGCTCTCTTGTTGATGCAACTAGCTCTTCGGCTCTATTTATCCCTTCAAGATTACT
>JAYZJV010000058.1:0-47061 GCA_036164085.1 Chloroflexota bacterium
GGCAAAGGCGTGAATCTAGAAGGTCCCGTTCAAGTTGACCCTGAGGATAAAAGAAAAGAAATTGGTATTGGTGAGCCACATGAAGGATATTCAATATCTCCTCCTACTTCAGGAGCATACTGGATAGATATGGAAAGACCAGTACCTGGTGTGGGCGTAACATCTCCAGCTCCCTGGGGAAAATATGAAACACAATTACCTAACGAAATACTAGTTGCTAATTTGTTACATGGCGGAATTGGACTGCACTATGATTGTTCAAGAATTGACCCAGAATCCACTTCAATAAAAGAGGGTGGAGATATTTGCGAAAGTTTAAAAGCAGATTTCTATAACTTAATTCCATCTAATTCTTATCAATTTTTAATGACTCCATACAGTGCATTTGATGAATATCCAATCATGATAACTGGTTGGAGGCATCATCTGAAACTAAAAGAATTTGATGAAGAAAAGATAATTGAATTCATACAAGCCTATCAGGATAGAGCTCCTTTATCTTCATTCAGAGGTAACTAAATAATGCAAGAAGTTAAAGTTCTAGCAATTCTGAGTTTCTTATACATAACTATTTTAAGTTTAATCACTGTATTGAATCTGATAAATAAAGAAAATTATATTACTCGAATTATTCACAGTAGATTTACAATGGACACCAAATCAGTGTTGTTTTACAGTTTCATATTATCCTTAATAGGAACATTAGGTAGTTTGTATTTATCTGAAATAAAGGATTTAGAACCATGTAAATATTGTTGGTTTGAAAGAATTTTACTATTCCCTCTGGTAATTATTTTCTTTATTAGTTGGTTGAAAAAAGACGGGTTAGGTATATTTATTTCTATTCCATTTATAATAATAGGAATAATTTTAACTCTATATCATTATTCAATTCAGCTGTTCCCTTCTAATGAAACATGCGACATCGTAAATTGTACTAGTGCTTATCTTTGGGAATTAGGGTTTATTTCTATCCCATTAATGGCCTTTTTCAACTTTTTTGGATTACTATTAATATTAGTTAATTACAAATTAATTGGAGAAAAATAAAAGTGGATTTGAAAAAAATATTTTTTTTATTGGTAATATCTATTATTTCTTGCTCAGGCTCTTCTTTTAGTTTTACAGAAGTAAGCATAAAAGGTGGAAGTTTACCTGAATATAATAGAAATACAGAGGATTTTGCAGTAGGTGCTTTTGCTCCAATACCAACAGGGCTTGATCTTAATGGAAACAGTATTACTGTTTCAACAAGAAAGGGACTAGAGGAGAAAAAAGCATCAATAATAGTCTTTTTAGCACATTGGTGTTCTCATTGCCAAAGAGAGGTGCCTATGATCCAAAAATTTATCAATGAGTATGGATACCCCCAAGATCTTAATCTTTTCTCTGTTGCTACACATATAGATAAAAAGAGAAATAATTATCCTCCAAATGAATGGCTACAGAGAGAAAGTTATACCGTCCCAGTAATATTTGACGATGAAAAAAATACAATCGCTGAATCTTTTGGATTGAGTGCATTCCCATATTGGGTATTTCTTAATCCAGATGGAACAGTTTACATGAGACATGCTGGATCCTTATCAGAGGACCAGTTCTTCCAAGTTATGACAGCAGGAAGTTCCAATTATGAAATCAAATAAAAGAGTAACAAATTGATATATAAATATGAAGTTAAAATCTTATATAAAGATAATGTAAATGACCCTCAAGGGCTAACAATCACTGAATCTGCAAATAGAATAGGATTCAATGGTATAAAAAATATAAGATCTGGCAAAATATTCATAGTAGAAATTGATTCTCAATCAGAACAAGAAGCAGAGATTGCCATAGAAGAAATATCTGATAAATTATTATCAAATCCTATTATAGAAAAATTTTCCCACAAGAAATTATAAAGACCCTTTAGTTGAAGGAATTGAATCTATTCTTCTTGGATCTAAAGAAGCAGCTTCTCTTAAAGCTCTAGAAAATGTTTTGAAAGAAGATTCTAAAATATGATGATGATTAGTTCCAGCCAACATTCTTAAATGTATCCCGAATCTTCCATTAGAAGATAATGATTCATAAAAATGCCTACCCATATCTAAAGAAAACTCTCCTTCATTATCAGAACTTCCCATATCTATAACAGAGTAACCTCTTCCTGATAAATCCAATGCCACACTACATAATGCTTCATCAAGAAGACAAGTTTTATCTCCCATTCTAACAATTCCAGACCTATCACCTAATGCTTCATCTATGCATCCACCCAACACTATTGCAGTATCCTCTATTATATGATGAGTCCCTGTTTCCAAATCTCCCTTTATTGATGCGTTTATATCAATTAGACCATGTCGTGCAATTTGATCAAGCATATGATTTAACATTCCAATAGGAGATTCTATATTTGAAATCCCTTTGCCATCTAAGTTGATTTCAATAGAAATATTAGTTTCACCTGTTGAACGGCTTCTTTTAGATTTTCTTTCGTTTACCATAATTTTTATTTATATCATTAAATCAACAAATCTAGCTCTTGTAATAATTTACGAGTTTGGTCAGGAGTTCCAGCTGAAATTCTTAATGCGTTATCTATAAATTTATTTGAAAATTTTCTAACAAAAATTCCTTTTTTGGCCAAACCATCAAATACTTTTTCAGCACTAAGTTCTTTAAAGTCACAAAGAACAAAATTCGCTTTTGAAGGATATACTTTGACTTCTTTTTTATCTGATAAAAATTTATATATTTTGTCTTTTTGCTCCATAAGAATTTCTACTTTATTAAAAAGAATTTCTTTGTTTTTTATTGCACTAATTGCAACAAATTCTGCTGCTGAGTTAATATTATAAGGTTGTTTAATTTGAATAATTCTCTTTATTAGTTCAGGATTGGATATTGCATATCCAATTCTTAGTCCAGCTAATCCTGCCCACTTCGAAAAAGATCTTATTATAATTAGATTGTCAAATTTATTGATTAAATCCATATACGACTCTCCACAGAATTCAAAATATGTCTCATCAACAACAACTATAATTTTTTGATTTAATAGTGAAATCAATTCACCTCTTTTAATTATGTTTCCTGTCGGGTTATTTGGAGACGCAATAAAAATCAATTTGGTTTTAGCATCAATTAATTTAGAAATAGAACTTATATTTATACTAAAATCTTTATTTCTAGGAACTGATATTACATTTGCTCCTTGAATTTTAGCAAAAAATTCATACATACCGAACGTAGGTTGAGCGTCAATTAATTTATCAGAAGGATCTAAAAATAATCTAATTAAAATATCAATTAATTCATCACTTCCTGAACTTGCTACGAGCTCTTCAAATTTTGCACCTGTATACTTGCTAAGAGTATTTCTTAAATTTTTCTGATTTGGATCAGGATACTCATGTATATTTATTTTTGATAAATTTTTAGTTAAACCAAGGGTTTTGCCAAAAGGATTTTCATTAGCATTTAACTTTATAATCTCTGCAGAGGATATGCCTGAATCATCAGACAATTTATCTGATGGTTGGACTGCATCATATATAGGAGAATCTTTGATGTTTTTTCTCAAGTATTCATTTATACTCATTTTACTAATCTCCAATAAAAAATTGTTTCCTAATAGACAATGCTTCTTTATGGGCATCTAGTGATTCCAATGATGCTAATAATTCAGCATTTGAACAGATTTTTTCAAACTCTTTTTTATTTATTGATAACACAGGAATGCTTTTAGTGAAAGTTCTAGTTGAAAGAGAGGATGAATATCTAGCTGAACCATTAGTTGGCATTACATGGCTTGGGCCTGCAACATAATCGGCTAAAACTTCAGAAGAAATTTCACCTAAAAACAATGATCCTGAACTACTGATTTTGTTTGAAAGATGAATTAGTTTTTCTGATGCTATGGTGGTATGTTCTGCTGCAATGTTATTGCAAACTTCAATCATTTCATCCTCATTTTTCAAAATAGAAATAAAACCTTTGTCCATAGACTTAGAAATTATGTCTTTTCTAGAAAGCTTATTTAATTTTTTCATCGATAGATTATTTATTTCATTTGCAAATTCCAAGTCATCTGTTATCAACATTGGAAGTGCTAAAACGTCGTGTTCTGATTGTGCCATTAAATCTGAAACTACAAATTCTTTATTAGCTGAATTATCACTAATAATTAAAGTTTCTGTAGGACCAAATATTCCATCTACTCCTACGTCTCCATAAACTAACTTTTTTGCAGCCATAACAAATATATTTCCAGGTCCACATATCATATCTACCTTGGAAACAGTTTCAGTTCCATATGCCATACTTGAAATAGCTTGAGGGCCTCCATAAGTATAGAATTCATCTACTCCACAAAGTTTTGCCGTAGCTAACAAATATTTATTTGGGAGTTCATTTCCCACAGTGGGAGATGATATAACTATTTTTTTTACTCCTGCTATTTTTGCAGGAATTACTGTCATTATTATTGTAGAAATTAATGGAGCAGAACCACTTGGAATATAACAACCTACTGATTCAATTGGCCTTATAATTTCTCCATAGCATTTACTTTCATCAAACCAGCTTTTATTTAATGTTTTTTTCTGAAAATTCTCTATCCTTTTGATAGTATTCAAAATTACTTTTTTTTCTTTATCTGAAATTTTGTTTATTGAATCATTTATATGAGTCCTAGATACTTCAATCCCTCCAAATTTTTGACTGTCTACCTTTGAACTCAAATTTACGAGAAAATCATCTCCTTCTTTTTTGGTCAGTTCAATCACTTTTTTAACATAATCTTCTAATTTATAATCTTCTAAAAAATAGCCATTTCCACTTGAGCTTATTTCTGAAGAATTATAAGACCTAATTTTTTCTATATAAGAGTAAGTTTCTTTTTTCCCATTCAGAATTTTCAACTTCTATCTCCAAATATAGAGATTGCCGCTTCTAGCTTTGAGAAGGCTATTGAATCTTTGTAAAATATCATTCCTAAATCAGATGTTGTAATACTAACTCCACCTAAATTCCTTAATTCAGAAACACAACCTAATAATTGATCTTTAGAAATAATAAGTTCTAGAGAAATCCATCTTCCAGGTTCGGTTGTAATTACTTGACTGACAGATGGCCCTTTTAATCCGTGTAAAGTTTGATTTGCACCTACAACAGATATCAATTCACTTGGGTCATTTAATTCTAAATCATCTAGTGACAAATTTACTGTTACTCTAATGAAATTTCTAGAATTTAGATATGCTTCAATTTTTTCAATAATTGATCTTGCTAATTCTATTGAACCATTTTTTTTATAAATATTTTCAATATTTGCCACGAGAGCAGCTTGAGAAGAAAAGACTGTGCCATTTTCTATAACTTTTAATCTGTTTTGCCTTAATGTGTTACCGGTAGCTGTTATATCACATATCATATCTGCATAACCAATATAAGGAGCCACTTCTATTCCTCCACTAGCATCAACAATATTAAAATAATAAATTGAATTTTGATTCAAAAATCTAGTTACCAACCTAGGATATTTGGTAGCTATTCTAAGATCTTTTCCTTTGTCCCTCATTTCAAAAGATAAATCAGCTAAATCTGTTAAACTTTTTACATCAAGCCAAGCTTCAGGTACCGCTAAAACCATATCTGACGAACCAAATCCTAAATCATCAATTATAGCTATTGAATTACCATTATCAATTTTTTTTTCATAGAAGCTATCTAAACCTACTATTCCTATGTCAGCAACATTAGAATCAAGTCTTGCAGGTATATCAGATTGTCTTTGAAACATGATATCAACGCCTTCAAGGCTTGGTATATTAGCTGTATAAACCCTATCGTTTGGTCTAGATACATAAAGTCCACATTTATTCAATAAATTTAAACTTCCATCATAAAGAGCTCCAGAAACTGGGATTGCAAAAGAAATATTATCCAAACTAAATTTCACTCCTATTCATTTCATTATTTTCAAAAAATATTATTTCAGTAATTTCATTCTTAGAAGCCCATTGTTTAAGAACCTCTAAATCATCAAATGAAGATTTCAGACTTACTATGTTACCTTTAGAACGCTCTTCGTTACAAGTCTTTATAGCCTTGTTCAAATCTTTTTCATCATTTATAAATATAATTATTTTTTTATGCTCTGAGAATTGAATGTTTTTTCTGTTACTTTTAAGTATTTTTTCAGCATCAATAGCAAATCCCGTAGCAGACAAATTCTCTCCAAGTGAATTACCTAGAGAATCATACCTACCTCCACCTCCGAAGATTTGGTTTTCATCATTAGTCATATTAAATACAAAACCTGTATAATAACCCCACTCCCTTACTAGTCCAAAGTTTATATTTACATCAGAAATATCTATTTCATAATTATCTAAGTTATTTGCTAAATCATATAAGTTTTTCAAATTATTTTTAACTGGCACGTTAGAGAGAATTTTATTAGCATCTGAAATGCATTTTTCTAAGTCCCCTTCTACATTTATCAAGTTTCTAATAAGTTCTATGCAATCTAAAAACTTGCTTCTAGAAGCATTATTTGAAACTTTATTCATCAATCCATTTATAATTGAATCTCTATCTCTTGTTTGCTCAAATTTAGAATCTTTATGAAAAGCAAAATCCAATACTTTTGAAATGTCATTATTTTTTGAATCAAAAGTGTCAGATTGATTTTCATGAAAAATAATTCCATTTTCTTCAGCATTTATAAAAACTTGATCATTTGAACTTTCATCTTTTATAAAATCCATATTTTGCAATATAAATAACCCAACCCTACTACCAAGTCCAAAAAATTCAATTATCTCGTGAAGAATGCCAACATGCCCAATATTAATTTTTATTTCTTCATTTAGAACATTACTTAAAAAGATTTTTGCCATAGCAATTATTTCAAGATCGGAGTATAAATTATTATCCCCAATAAGCTCTACCCCATTTTGCCTTGAATAATTTTTGTTTGTAACACTATCATATTTATATATTTCTCCAGCATATGAAAATCTCATTTCGTTTGGAGAAAATTCATTTTCTAAATATGACCTCATTATGGAGGGAGTAAAATCAGCTCTTAATGCTACTTCTAAACCTGAAGGATCTGTGAAATTATATACATTACTTCCTATACTAGATCCTGTTTTTCTCGAAAAAATTGAGGACTTTTCAATTATGGGAGTCTCTATCTTTTCATATCCCCATTGAGTGGTAAATTCAAAGAATTTATAGTCTAACTCATTAGAAAAGCTAAGCTCATTTGAGAATCTATCGTTAAAACCAGAAACCTTGTTTAAATTGTTTTTATTTTCCAATTATTTAACTTAATTAACTTGTATATCTTAAAAATACTTAAATTTAAAAAATATTACTAGAGTAATAATGAACAGGATTTAATGCGAAATTATCACACTTTACACAGGCATTTTTCTTCCTGTTTTCTTTCTGCCATAATCAACAAGTTCTTTTTGTTCTGACTCTGAAAGCATTGCAGGGACACCAATCATCTTGCAGGAGAGTTCATCTATTATATAGTCAAGTCTCTCTTTGTCACTCATACTCTCATCGAGCCAACTAGAATAGAATACTTTTCCATTTTTTTCTAAAGCAGATTTTATTTTATTCCTTGCTTCATTCATAACATCTGGATAAGGAGGATCGTGAGCATCAGGCTGCATATAGCTCATACCCATATCTCCAGGACCCCATTCAGCAAAAGCTATCCCTGGCACCTTAGCAATATCATCTGCATTAGCAACACAGTGTCGATCTTCTATTTTTAATCCTAATATCAATTCTCCTTTTGGGTTTAACGGCCATGGATCAGCAACATCAGTATAATCGGCCTGATCTAACCCCCAAAGTTCTGCAGGTTTTTTTTGTCCTCCAGCTCCTCTTAATCCTTCACCTATAATCTCTCTACCTATTTCTTGATATGGATATCTTGTGATCTGAACAAAAGCCTTAACTGATTCAGGAGTTCTGGTATGAGTATGCAAAATCCCATGAACACCAGCAGTCAAAACATGTCTTGCTTGCCATGCATTATATCTAACTTCTTCTGGTGTAATAGCATTAGATGGCAATGTACATACGACAGTTGGAGTTAAATGTCCACTAGCAGTAGGTCCTCCATCTTTCAGCCCATTCATAAATCTTGTTAAACCGACTGTGTCAAAAGGATTATGTTCAAAATCAATCAAAAACATATCTGCAAATGTTTTTGATCCTTCTAAGCCAGCTTCGTAACTAAGCTCTTCCGGATGTTGGTGATATACAGGTTGTCCTTGTTCCCACAAATCTATTACTTTATTTACTCTTTTAGCCATATTGCCCTCTTTCATATATTTTTTTCTAACTTAATTTCCAATCTATTCCTAATTCAGCACATATACCCTTAAACCAATCAAGTACCTCTGGATGATAAGGTATTCCATGATCTTCTCTTTCTATTTTTTCTTCATATTCTGGCAATCCCGCGTAAACAACTCTATCAATTCCTGGGGCAGGTTTTGTATCTTTTATTGATCTCATATATTCGTCCATATCTGATTTGAATTTATCTACATCAGTAAAAGCATCAATATCATATGCTATAAAATGATGAGCAGCTTGAGATCTTCTAAAGTTCCCAGCACCAGACCCTCCTAAAACACCAGCTAATATTTCTACTAGCATTGCCAATGAGAAGCCTTTATGAGATCCAATTTCTCTTGTTCCTCCTGCTGGTAGCATTAGATATTCATCAGGAACTTCAGTCTCTTCCATTATTGGGGTGCCATCTGCTTTTGCTATCCAACCTGGCATAACTTTCACCCCAATTCTTTGAGCTAGTGCTATCTTGTTACCTGCAACTGAAGACATAGAAGCATCAAAAATAAAAGGAGGTTCTTCTTTTGTGGGGACTGCTACACCTATTGGATTTAATCCCACCTTTGCCTCTGCCCCATTCACCGGAGCAACCATTAATCCTCCCGTCGTCATCGCAATACCAATCATATTATGCTTAAGTGCCATCTCTGCATGATATGCACAAGCACCAAAATGCCTTCCATTTATAACAGTCACTGATCCTATTCCATGATCTTTGGCTTTTTCTATAGCCATATTCATTGCATACGGACCAACAACTAATCCGTGACCTGCATCTGAATCCAATGTTGCTACAGCTCCTTTGCCTCTTATGACCTTAGGTTTAGGGGTAGGATTTATATCTTTTTCAGCAAAAGCATCTACATATCTCCTAAGCATATTAGAAACACCATGAGACTCAATTCCCCTAACATCTGCATAAATCAATACATCTGCAGAAATATTGGCATCTTCATTTGACATTCCCATTTTCAGAAAGATATTTTCGACAACTTCAAAAATATCTTTATGGTTAACTTTTACCGCTATATCATCTGGAACATGAAATCTCTCAAGCATTTTATCCTCTTCATTTATCTGTTTTGAATAATAATCTATTCTAATCTAAGTCAAAGTATTTTCAAACATTTTTTCAGTAATCTTAAAAATATTCAAAGCCTCTTCAATTTTTGCTCCCTTAAATTTATTGCCTTCATAAATAGATTCTAAATAATTTTTCATTTGTAATTCAGTGCTTGTTAATTCAGTATCAATCTCAATATCAAAAGTTTTTGAATTATAAAAAATTTTTCCAGAATTTATACCTTCAAGATATATAGAACATTTTTCAGCATGAATAGAATATCTTTCCATTCTTCCTGAGCTTAAATAAGAAGAATTGACACTCCCTATTGTTCCATTTTCATACTCAATTAATGCACTAAAAGAAGTTCTATACTTTGACCTAATTCTTCTTGAAAAAGCATTTATGTTTTTTATATTTGAATGACTTAAATAATTCATTAGATCAATAGAATGGATAGGTGATTCCAAGACCATTTTATCTAATAAATTATCATCGAACGCTCGATGTCCAATCCATTCATTAATGTCTTTATTAAATTCAGTTTGAATATTAAATATTTCTCCATATTCATTAAGTATTTCTAAAGATTTAGTCACATATGGGTTAAATCTTCTATCAAAACCTATAAAACAATATAAATTGTTTTTCTTTGAAATATCAATTAAAGTTTCTGCTTCATCAATAGATAACCCAGGTGGTTTTTCCATAAGAACATTGATCCCTGATTCAAGTAAACTTTTTGCTACCATATAATTATTTTTTGCGTCTACTGCAACAATTGCATAGTTTTCATCAGAATCTTTTATAAAATTTTTCAAAGAGTCCAAATCTGTAAAATAGTCAGAAGATCCATACCTCTTTTGGATTCCTTCTAAAGATTGAGGATTGAAGTCACAAAAAGCATCTGGAACTTTATTGAATTTTTCGATAGCCCTTAAATGACCAGATCCTCTTTTTCCACAACCAACCAAGATTAATTTAATATTTTTTTTCATAATTAGAATTTAAATTACTATCTAATTTTTTCATTGTAAAGAACAACTTAAAATTACAACAATATTTAACTCTGGGAAATAAAAAAAATGATGAAAAAATAATGAAATTTGAACTAACAAATCATGGATTTTAACTTTCTGGGAAATTGGGGGTTGCATTTAATAAAAAGTATTGTATTATATACATATCCCAAGTGGAGAGAAGGTAGAGGGAAGCTGTAAAAGGCGGACCAAGGATTAGTAAGTGGAAACACCGAGAATCTAATTAGCGAAAGCTGATTCTACTGGATCTATGAAACAAGGGATAAAAAACCCGCTTCATTGGAAGCTCTAGTTGATTGCTCAGGTAGGACTCTGGAGGTGGGTTTTTTTTATTTAAACTTTTTTACTTTTTCTAATCGATAGGTTTTGGTTTTTGTATCTTTATGGATTATGTCGGTTATAATAATCCATAAAATAGTATTTGGAGAAATTTATGGGCTTTGTTGAAACTGATATTCAAGATCAAATAATTATTATAAAACTCAATAGACCTGAAAGGCTAAATGCATTAAGTACAGTAATAAGAGAAGGAATGGCAGATGCTTTTAATAAATTCAAGGATGATAAAAATTTAGAAGTAGCAATACTAACAGGTGAAGGAAGAGGCTTTTGCGCAGGAGAAGACATGAAGGAATCTCTTGAACAAGGGAAATTATCTGATTCACCAGGTAAAGGGGAAAAAATAGATAACCCTTTTATGACAGGAATATTAGACAAACCTGTTATTGGAGCAATTAATGGTTATGCGATGGGAGGAGGCTTTATGCTAGTTGAAAAAACTGATTTGAGAGTAGCTGTAAAAGAAGCAATATTTGAAATGTCTGAAGCTAAAAGATGGATGCTAGGAGGTTATAATCATGGTCACTATGCCAACCTCCCTCATCCAGTTGCAACAGAGATGGCGTTAGGTTTCAGATTTACTGCTGAAAGGCTACATCAGGTAGGTTTTATAAATAGACTTGTAGAACAAAAAGACTTATTGCCAACTTCTATAGAAATGGCAGAACATATTCTTTCTTTACCTCCTGCAGCTAGAGTTAACACTATATATATGATGAGAGAAATGGCTCCTAAAATAAATCAAAATTATCAAGACCTAGCTGAAAAATTGCATGGACATGGTTATTTGGATGATCGAATGGAATCTAGAAGAGCTTTTGCTGAAAAAAGAAAACCTAATTTTGTAGGATGGGATAATCCTGAAGATAGGTATAATTTACCAAAATTAAACGAATAACAGGAAGGATTCAAAAATGACTAATGGTCCATTATCAGGAATAAGAGCAGTAACATGCTCAACTGCTCAAGCAGGGACTGTGCCTTATATGCTTATGGCAGACATGGGGGCAGAAATTATAAAAGTTGAACTCCCTAAAAAAGGAGATGGAGGAAGAAAAGCTGGAGAAGTCATAAATGGAATAAGTTCTTTTTTTGAAACAAATAACAGAGGAGTAAAAAGCATTACCCTAAATCTTAAAAGTGATCAAGGTAAAGAAATATTACACAAACTTATTAAGACTGCTGATGTATTTGGACAAAACTTTGCTCCTGGAGCTGCTGAGAGAAATGGTTTTGGGTATGAGACTTTGAAAAAAATAAACCCTGCAATAGTCTATGCTTCAGTATCAGCTTATGGACCTGATGGTCCAAGCACAAATTTACCTGGAACAGATGCTATAGGACAGGCTATAGGGGGAGTTACAGAAGCTTTCGCTATACCTGGTCAACAAAGAAGAACAGGAATTGCATCTGTTGCCGATGAAACATGTGGATTACTCACATTAAGCGGAGTTTTAGCTGCAGTATTACACGCAAAAAATACAGGGCAAGGACAAAAAGTAGAAACTTCGCTTATAGGGAGTGCATTTAGGTTAATGGGTTGGACAATGACAACTGCTATGTGGAGAGACACTCCTCCAATTACTGGAGTTAGAATAAATGGTACTAGAGAGAGAGCTGGAATAGCAGCTTGTTTTAACGACAGCGAAGAGAAACCTTTTGCGTTCCAATTAGAGCCTGATCATTGGAAGCCTACCTTGGAATTATTAGGATTTTATGAAACTTTAAAATCTAAAAATATAGAAGACCTTGGATTAGCCTTTGAATCGGAAGATAAAAAAGACAAAATCATAAATACATTATCAGAACTTTTTTCAACCAACAAAAGAGATTATTGGATTGAAAAAATGAGAAATGAAAGAAGAATTGCAGCACCAGTTAATAGTATGATTGAGGCTTCAAATGATCCCGATATTATTGCAAATAATTATGTGACTGAAGTTTATTATCCTGAGATGGATAGATCTATAAAGGCTCACGGCACACCCTGGAAATTTTCTGAAACTCCATCAGTTATAGGGAAAGCGCCTAAGCTAGGAGCTCATAATAATGAAATATTAAAAGAAATTGGATTTTCTGAAGATGAGATCTCTGAATTTGAAAAAAAAGAAATTATTTAGCTCAGGTAGTTTTTCATGGAAGAAATGCTCAGGCCCTCCGGCGGTTATTAACATTTAACTATTTCCCAGCTTAATAAAATATAAAAATTATCAATTGGTTCTTTATTTACTCTGAATTTTATATAATCAAAAAAAATTATTTAAAAATTATGAAATATTCAATACTGGGAAAAGATGGTCCAAAAGTATCAAATATTTGCTTAGGGACATGGCCTATCGGAGGCGGGATGGGGCACTTAGAACAAAAGGATGCAATAAGAGCAATTGATGCATCTATTGATCAGGGAGTGAATTTTTTAGACACAGCACAAATGTATTTAGAAAGTGAATCAATAATAGGTAATGCCCTAAAAGAGAAAAGAGGAAATTTAATTTTAGCTTCTAAATTGTCCTCTTGGGAAAATTTAGAAGATATCGATTTTGCTATAGAAAATTCTCTGAGAAATTTAAAGACAGACTATATAGATTTGTATCAAGTACATTCTTGGAAAGAAAGCATTCCAATGGAAGAAACTATGGATAAGTTGTTAAAACTTAAGGATAAAGGATTATTTAAGTACTTGGGTGTTTCTAATTTTTCTTCTGAACAAATCGAAAGAATAAACAAATATACTAATAATCAAATAATTTCTATACAACCACATTATTCAATTTTGTTTAGGTATTCTGAAATTGACCCTATTCCTCAATCAGAAAAACTAGGTATCGGATCTATTGTTTATTCTCCAATTGGAAGAGGCCTATTATCAGGGAAATACAAACCAGGACATAAGTTTGATCAAAATGACACTAGAGCCAATCATAATGCATTTAAAAAAGATTATTTTGAAAGAGGTTACAAAATCTTTGAATCTCTGAAGAATATTGCAAAAGATAAAAATTGTAATGTTAGCCAACTGGTTATAGCTTGGACACTTCAAACCAAAGGTGTTATATCTTCAATTTGTGGAGCAAAGAATTCTGAACAAGCGATTTCAAATGCTAAAGCTGGTGATATCAGCTTTAGCAAAAATGAATTACTAACTATTGAGAATTTAACTAAACCTTTTTCAGTTTTTGAAAAAGTTTAGTGCCAGTCTACTCCGTATTCTGTTCTAATCTCATCGAAGATCTTAGTTAGACCAATAGTTCCATAAGCTAAAGATGATCCTATGTTCATCATAGTGTATCCTTCTTTTATCCATTCTTTAGCATGATTTACATCACCCATAGTTGTTGCTAAAGCTTTCCCTGTACCCTTTACTTTTTGAGCTAAATCAACCATTACATTTGCAGTTTTAGGGTTAGTTGCATCATCTCCTGGAAATCCTAAAGAAGCTGATAAATCAGCTGGTCCAAGAAGAATCACCTCAAAATCAGGAATAGCTAAAATCTCATCAATTTGCTCCCAAGCCTCTACTGACTCCATTTGTAATATCAAAAGTGTTTCGTCATTAGCATTATCTACTACATCTCTTGCAGTAACACCATCTAAGTATTGTGCAAAAAATGGAGCTATTCCTCTTTCCCCTACTGGAGGATATTTAGCGTCATGAATTGCTTGTTTAACTTCATCAGGAGTATCAACTTGAGGAATCATAACTCCTACAGCTCCAACATCATAAGCCTTTTTAATATATGCAGGATCATTCCATGGAATTCTAATCACAGGTGCAACACCTTTTTTTCTTCCGTCAACACATAATGTCCCCATAGACTCTGTACCCCAGGGGTTATGTTCAGTATCAATCCAGACCCAATCTGGCTTACAATTATAAGTAGCATTAGCAATATGCGGCTCAAAACTTGGCATGCTTGTTGATAAAACAGGTTTACCTGTAGCTAGCTTTTTTCTTATGTCACTTGGATACATTTTACACTCCTATCAATAATGATTTATTATTATTACTAGTTATACTTTTTTTGAAGTATACCCTTAAGAAAACTTATTGAAAGTAGAAAAGGCAAGTTTAATGAAATTATCTAATTTTGCATTTCTTCCTCCTATGGATGATATAAAAAAAGACCTTATTCAAAGGTTGAAAAAAGATTTCCCACATTTAGAAATTTTGGTTTTTGAAGATGAAAGTGAAGTTTTAGAAAATATACATATAGTAGAAGCTGGGTACGGATGGGTAGCTCCTGAAGCAATAAATAATGCAAAAAATTTAAGATGGTTAGCAAACCCTGACTCTGGTAGCTTTGTAAATGAATCTGGTAAAGATGGTTGGTTCTATAAAGAATTAATTGAACATCCCGTTATTGTTACAAATCCTAGAGGTATTTATTTTGATTATATTGGGAATCATGTAATGGCTTATTTATTAGCATTATCTAAAAGATTGCCTGATTTTATGGAAGCTCAAAGAAAAAAAGAATGGGATAAAAATGCAAATAGACATAGAGCCATTCATTTAGATGAAGCTACAGTAATGATAGTAGGAGCAGGTGGTATAGGTCAGGAAGTAGGAAGGTTATGCAAAGCTTTTAATATGAAGGTGATAGGAGTAGACCCAAAATTTGAGACTTTAGAAAATTTTGATGAAGTTATCAAGCCTGACAGAATAAGTGATTCATTAGATGATATTGATGTGCTAGTAAGTACAGTAATGCACACACCTGAGACAGGGAATTTATTTAATTTGGATTTATTTAAAAGGATGAAACCTGAATCAATTTTTATAAATGTAGGTAGAGGGAAAACTACAAATTTAGATGATTTAGTTTATGCCCTTGAAAATAATATAATTTCAGGAGCTGGACTAGATGTATTTGAAGAAGAGCCTTTGCCAAAAAGTCATAAATTGTGGGATATGCAAGGGGTAATAATTACACCTCACGTAGCACTTCTGGATGCTAACGATATGATTACTAACAGAAGATACGAAATAATCAAAAAAAACATATCACTAATAAGTGAAGGGAAAAAACTTCATAATATTGTAGATAAAGAAAAATGGTATTAGATTTAATTTGAAAAAGAGATAATTATTGCACCGCTAAAAATCACCAATATAGCCAAAAATCTTGTTAAGTTTATTTTCTCTTTTAGAAAAAAATAACTCCAAATTATTCCAACCATAATAGTTAACTCTCGAGTAGTTGCAGCATAACTCATTTTAGAAATGTTTAATGCATAAAGCATAACTGAATATGCTAAATACATTATCGTTGAGCCTATAATTACTGTCTTATAATTATTTTGGAACTGGAACTTTAGATCCAATATCTTATTTTTACTACCAGTGAACATTATCGCACCTAATGAACCGCCCACAGTAATTAGAATTGGATAAATAAAAGGGTTTATTGATGATACAGCTTTTTTATCCACTATGGTGTAAAAAGAAATATTCAAACCAACTAAAACAGATAATATTATTCCAACAATTAGATTCCTAGTGATAAGTAAATCTTTATTTATAATTGGAATTACTGATATAAATATCAATCCAATAAAAACTAAAGAAATTCCAAACATGGCACTAGAACTTATAGATTCATTGAAAAATAAAACCCCCCATATTGGAATGAAGAACACGGCACTCCCCCTTGCTAGAGGATAAACTATTGATAAATCTGCTAGCTTATAAGCCTTACCTAGGAAAGCATAATAAAAAATTTGAAGAATTGAATTTATTATTATAAATAACCACGATTCGATTGATATAGGATTTATAAATAAATAAATCAAAGCTAATGGAAAAAATAAAATCCATGAACCCAGAGCAATTAAAACTAACATTATTTGCGGATTATCAGATTTCTTAACTAAAAAATTCCAATATGAATGCCCTATGCAATATAAAAGTATTAAAAAACTAGCAAGTAATGTCATTTTTTCTCTGAATTTTTTAGATAATATCCTAAAAAATAAAAAAAAAATATACAGGTGATTTAATGAAATATAGAAAATTGGGGAATTCAGGAATCTTAGTGTCAGAAATAGGACTCGGAACAAATAACTTTGGTAGAAGATTAGATTATTCTGAATCTGAACAAGTAATAAATCATGCCCTCCAATCTGGAATCAACTTACTAGACACAGCCGACATGTATAGTAATGGCTTATCAGAAGAATATATTGGTAAAGCTATAAATAAAAAAAGAGATCAAGTAGTACTTGCAACTAAGGGTGGAATGAATCCAATGCCCTCCCCATCTGATACAAAAGTTGCTCAAAGGGTAAATGAAGGGCCTAATAAATCAGGACTATCATCTGTTCATATAAAAAGATCTGTTGAAGAAAGTCTAAACAGATTAGATACAGATTATATAGACCTTTATCAAACGCATATTTTTGATCCATATACAAATCAAGAAGAAACCTTGAGAGCACTAGACGATTTAGTTTCAGAGGGAAAAATAAGGTATATTGGCTGTTCAAACTATATGGCATGGGAATTAATTGAAGGGATTCAAATTTCAAAGAAATACGGATGGTCAGAGTTTATGACCATTCAACCTGAATTTTCAATGTTTGAAAGGGAGCCTGAATCTGAATTAATTTATGCATGTGAAAAATATAACATAGGAATCTTGCCATATTTCCCATTAGCTTCTGGTTTCTTAACAGGCAAATATAAAAGAGACTCAATTCCTGAAGGAGGCAGGTTATCTTCAGGGAACCATTCGGCTTGGAGTGAAAAATGGCTGAATGAAGAAAACTTCACAATAATTGAAAATCTAGAAAAATGGGCATCTAGTAAAGGAATTACAATGGTTCAGCTAGCTTTCTCTTGGTTATTATCCAAAAGCTCTGTCTCTTCTGTTATTGCAGGGGCGACAAGTAAAGAACAAATAGACTCTAACGTTACAGGTTCAGGTATAGAAATTACAAATACAGAATTAGAAAAAATAAATAGTATTTTACCGCCTAGAAACGAAGTTGGAATAGGTAATCTGCCTCGAAGAATACAGAATACGCCTTAGTTTTTTTCTAAATAATTCATAGCAGCCAAAATTCCACCTGACTCATGATCTATTTCAGCAAGCGACAATCCCATTTCAACAGCTGAAAGTGTTCCTAAAAGCATAGGATCATTAAAATCTCCAAGATGGCCAATTCTAATGATTTTTCCAGACCATCTTCCAAGTCCTGTTCCTAAAGATGTATTAAATTTATCTAAGATTATTTTTCTTAAATTATCAGCATTTACGTTATCTCTAAAAAGTAAACTAGTTAATGAATTAGAATGTTCATCATTATTGATAGGCAATAATTCTATGCCCCATGAGTTTACTGCTTCTCTTGTAGCCTTTGCATGTCTCTCATGTCTTTTGAAAATATTTTCTAAGCCCTCTTCTTCCATTAACCTGAGTGCCTCTTCCAGTCCAAAAAGAATATTAGTTGAAGGGGTATATGGGAAAAATCCATTTATATTGGTTTTAACCATTTCTCCCCAATCCCAATATGATCTTTTATAATCATTTTTTAAGGAAACATCTAATGCCTTTTGACTAATAAAATTAAAAGCTATACCAGGAGGCAACATTAACCCTTTTTGAGAACCAGCTACCGTAACATCTACCATCCAATCATCATGACAATAATCAATAGATCCCAATGAAGAGATTGTATCAACCATAATAATAGCAGGGTGATCAATAGATTTTATTTCTTTTATAGAGGCTGGGATCTTACTCGTTACTCCTGTAGATGTTTCATTATGAACCATACAAACAGCCTTTATTTCATGGTTTTTGTCACTCTTTAAAATTTCAATAACTTTATTTGAATCAACACCTGTTCTCCAATCGCTTTCTAAATATATGACTTCAAAACCAAGTTTTTCTGCCATATTTTTCCATAAAGTAGAGAAATGACCAGTATCATACATTAATATTTTATCTTTATCCGACAATATATTTACTAATGCAGCCTCCCAAGCTCCAGTCCCTGAAGAAGGAAAGATGATTGGAATTGATTTTTCCCCTTTTACAACTTTTTTTACTCCTTCAATTATGCCTAAAGTCATTTCTGAAAATTCAGGGCCTCTATGATCTATAGTTGGATTACTTATAGCCCTCAAAACACTGTCTGGCACGTTAGTAGGACCTGGAATCTGTAAAAAATGCTTACCTGTATGCAATATTTTTCTCCTAAATGATTTCTTCGATACTGAATATTATATATATCTGAAAAATAATATATTATATGAACTTAGTCGATTATAAAAAATCACACAATGACTTCAGCAATATTAATTCAAGTAATTATTACATGTTTATTGGGAGCCAGTTCTCCTGGTCCTAGTTTAGTTTTAGTTTCAAGAAATGCAATTTCTAATGGAAAATTAAGTGGCTCCTTAACTGGATTTGGGCATGGATTAGGAATATTTATATATGCACTAATATCAATTATAGGGTTAGGAATAATTAACAATATTAATCCGTACTTGATTGATCTAATTACAATTGGTTTAGTTTTATATATGTTATTTTTGGCAATTAAGATTTTTAAAGAGAAAAAAAGTGAAGAAGAAAAAGTAAGTAAAAAGGTTTTATTTCAAAATTTTTCTGATGGGTTTCTAATATGTTTCTTAAATCCTAAAATTGCAGTTTTTTTCTTCGCCATATTCTCTCAATTTGTAAGCAATGATCTATCTTCATTAGATAAATTTATGCTGGCAGCCATTGCTTCAATTATAGATTTTTTATGGTATACATTAGTTTCTATTTTAGTTGGCAATTCAATAGTAAGAAGTTTTTTAAATAGAGGCTTAATTTTAAACAAAATTTCTTCAACAATATTTGTGATAATTTCTGTTTTTATAATTCTAAAAATATTCATATTATAATTCTGGAAAACAATATTGATTTTTAAAAAAAATATAATATTATTTCTCATGTCTTAATAATTTTTTTTATAGAGTTATTGATTTGGTAAAACAAAGACAATAATCTTGTCAAGCTATCGGCGACGTGGGGTTTGATGGGTTTTTTTATAAGTAAAAAAAATACTATATAAAAGAATACTAAGACTAAAGAAGCCCACTTCTTAAAGCTGGTTGTTGCTCAGGCAGTTACTCTGGAGGTGGGTTTTTTAATTTTTTTTTTGGAAAATAAATTTGTCTTAGACATAGATATTGTTAAGATAAAAAAAATGATTTATCCTAACCATATCTAAAAAAACAAAAAATAAACCTTGGCACAAAAAAAAAATATAACTGCATATTCTATCCTCGACTTTTCACAATGCAAATATAAGTCATGGCTTGATTTTATAGATACACCAAAAAGTTATCCAAAAAATATAGATCCTTGGCTAGAAATAATAAGAAAAATAGGAATCGAACATGAAAGTTCTTATTTAGAAGATCTAAAAAAATCAAATTCTGTATATGAAATAGACGGACTGCTAGATTTTTCAGAAAAAGAAAAAAAAACGGATGAAGCCATAAAAAATGGCATAGAGATAATTTATCAACCATTTTTAAAAATTGGCAACTATACTGGATCACCTGACTTTTTAGTAAAAAAAGATAATTTATATGAACCATGGGATATTAAGTCTGCATTTAAATTAAAACCTGAAAATATTCTGCAAATTTGTCATTATTCATTCATTCTTGAAAAAAAATACAATATTTCTCCCAACTATGGAAAAATAATTTTAAGAGATAGAACTATAGAAAGTATAGAAATCAAAAAATTTTATGATTATTTCAAAAGCATAAATAATAGAATTCAAAATTTTACAACTCATAAAAATGAGAAACCCTATCCAACTAAATGTAATTTGTGTAACGTGTGTGAATACAAAATTTATTGTGAAAACAAATGGAAAAAAGATGATCATTTAAATCAAGTTGCAAATATTTCAAAAAAGCAAATTAATATATTGAAACAAAACAATATCTCAACACTTAGTGAACTATCAAACTTAAATCATAAAACGGATATTAAAGGGATAAATAATAATTCCTTAGAATTACTAATAGATCAATCAAAATTACAAAGGGAATACATCAAAAAAAAGAAGCTAGATTATAAAGTCATTTTTGATAGAAAAAAGAGAATAAATGACCCATCCAAACAAATAGGTTTTGAAATTCTCCCTGAACCAGATGAAAGTGATTTGTTTTTTGATATTGAAGGTTACCCTATGTACTATAATTCCATAAATAAATCTTCAGGCTTAGAGTATTTGTTTGGGGTGTTCTACAAATCTTTTGGGGAATTTTCCTTTAAAAAATTTATCGCAACAAATTATTTGGAAGAAAAAAAAGCATTTGAAGAATTAATTGACTTTCTTTATTCACACTTGAAAAAAAATAATAACGCTCATATTTATCACTATAATTCTTATGAGGAAACAGCGTTAAAAAAGCTCTCGCAAAAACATGAAACGAAAATCTCTGAAGTAGATTTTATCCTTAGGGAGAAAAAATTAATTGACTTATACAAAGTACTAAAAGATTCAGTAATTCTATCTACAGAAAACTACAGATTAAAAACTATAGAAAAATTCTATAAATTAGATAGAGAAGAAAATATTGCTTCAGGTCAAGATAGCCTTGTAGCTTTTGAAAAATATTTAGAATCAGGACATGAGGACATTCTACAAGAAATAATAAAATATAATCAACAAGATTGTAAATCATTAATATATCTACAAGAATGGCTTATTAAAATAAAACCTAAAAATATAAAGTCTAGTGAAAAACATGAGCCAAAAGAAATTTCAGAAAGTGCGATTGAACAACAAAAACAAGAAAATGAAGTTGATGCAAAAATATCTGAAATAAAGAATGAGAATGATCAAATAAGAAATATTTTAAGAGAACTAAATTTCTATAATAGAAAAGAACAAAGGTCAGATTGGTGGAATCACTTTTCAAACATAGAAAAAGACACTGAAGACTTAATAGAAGATAGTAATTGCATAGGGGGCCTCAAAAAGATTTCAGAAATTGAAAGCGGATCTAATAAAATAATCAATATGATTTATCCAGATCAAATAACAAAAATGAAGTCTGGAGACTCAGTTTTGGATCAAAATGGCATTGATAGAATGCTAATAACAAAAATTGATTACTCTAAAAATGAAATTTCAGTTAGATTGAGAAAAGATAAATCACCCCCATCATCACTAACCCCATCCACACCACTAAATACTAGAACCATTGATAATGCTGTGTCAGATTTTATTAAAAACTTTGAAAGTCAAAATTCATATCCTGCAATAAAGGATTTTTTAAAAAGAAAAAACTCAAGATTTAAAAGTCTCTCCGAAATGAAAAGTAATTCAATAGAATCTATTTCAAATAAAATCAAAAATTTGAATAACTCTTATTTAGTTATTCAAGGGCCTCCCGGAACAGGCAAAACATATACCACATCAAGAATAATTGTTGATCTCATAAAAAATAAATATAAAATTGCAATTGTTTGCCACTCTCATAAAGCAATATTAAATTTAGTTGAAGCAATAGATGAATATTCTTCAAATATAGGATTCAAATTCAAAGGAGCATACAATCCTGGATCAAGAAAATTAGAAAATAATTTTACTAATATTGAAATTACAAATACGAGTAAAATAGACTCAAAAGACTTTGATTTGATAGCTGGTACAGCTTGGGCTTTATCAAATACTAAACATAGGGAGAATAGTGAAAAAATAAAGAATTTTGATTATATTTTTTTTGATGAAGCAGGACAAATCAGTATTTCAAAATTAATAGCATCTTCTATGTCATCGAAAAATATAGTTATGATAGGAGATCACATGCAACTCCCTCAACCTTCTACAGGAAACACTGATGGAGAATCATCATTATCTCCAATAGAATATCTTCTTAAAGACCAAAATACTATAAGTGATGATAAAGGAATCTTTTTGTCGACAACCTTTAGAATGCATAAACGTATATGTGATTTTATTTCGGAAAGTTTTTATGAGAAAAGGTTAATGAGTGATATAAGTACTCAAAACCAAAGTGTTATTCTTGATAATCAAAAAGAAATAACTAATGGAATTTATTTAATTGATCCTAAACATTCAGGTTTTTCTGTACAAAATAATATTGAGGCAGAACAAGTAAAAAATATATATCAAAAATTAATTAATAAAAACTGGCAAGATAGAGACAAAAAAATTCATAAGGTAACTAAAGAGGATATTCTAGTAATCAGTCCATTTAATGCACAAGTCAATCTAATTAAACAAATTATAGGAGATGAGGCAAAAGTAGGTACTATAGATAATTTTCAAGGGCAAGAAGCACCTATAGTTATTATTTCTTATGTCTCTTCAAATCCAGAAAGTATACCTAGAGGTTCAGATTTCTTTTTTGATTTTAGAAGATTAAATGTTTCATTATCTAGAGCTAAGTGTTTAGCAATAATAATTCTAAATCAAGATTTATTAGAATATCATTGCAATACAGTTGAAGACATGGAAAGGTTGAATTATTTTTGTAAGCTGTCTTTATTTGAAAACAAATTAGCATTTAATTGATTTTTAGAAATCCATAATGGTGTGAATATTTATACCTAATTTTTTCAGCTTTTTATCTCCAGCTAGTTCAGGAAGATTAATAATGAAACCTGCACCTACAATATTTTTTGATTCAAACTTTTCTACTAATTTTATCGCTGCTAAGGCTGTTCCTCCGGTTGCTAATAAATCATCAATAATCAATAAATTTTTATGCCCATCAAGAGCATCTTTGTGAATATGCATTTCTGTTGAACCATATTCTAAATCAAATGATACATTGTAAGTTTCATAAGGAAGTTTTTCTGGTTTTCTTAAAGGAATAAATGCTGCATTTAGTTTGTAAGCTATTGCTCCTGCAAGAATAAATCCTCTTGATTCAATACTAAGAACTGCATCAATACCTTTTCCTATCCAAGGTTCTGTCATCTTATCAATCAGTTCAGAAAAAAGGTCTGGATCTTTTAATAAGGTAGTAATATCTCTATACTTAATTCCTTTAATTGGAAAATCTAAGATTGTTCTTATATGTTCTTTCATTAGGATATTTTACCTTTAATAATCAAGGTTGGCACGCCCGGGAGGACTCGAACCCCCGACCCTCTGGTTCGAAGCCAGATGCTCTATCCAGCTGAGCTACGGGCGCATAATGGGGTGGGCGGAGGGGATCGAACCCTCGATCTACCGGGTCACAGCCGGTCGTGTTAACCACTACACCACGCCCACCATGTTGAAAATGTGTATTAGTGATTACTTGGTCCTTTACCTACAGATTTTCGATACTCGTTAATTGTATCGCTAGTTGGAGGATAATATTTACCCGGAAGAACCTTTTCTTTAAGAATTTTTTCTTTAATATAGGCTTCTGCACCTTCATGATCCTCTACCCATTCTATGCATTCTTCTGCAAACCAAGATGGCACGACTACAACTCCATCGTTATCGCCCACGATAATATCGCCTGGTCTTACTAATACACCTCCACATTGAATATCTATATTTTCTTCAGCGGGTTCTGCCCAAGGCCTACCGCCATATGGAGTTCTTTCTTGAGCATAAACTATCAAATCATAATTTTCCTCATCTAAAACGTCTAAATCTCTGATAGCCCCATCTGTAACAATTCCAGCAGCATTATTCATCTTTAAAAGAAGTAATTTCACATCTCCTCCTATAGCCGCATACTTTGCTCCCATCATATCAGCAACCAAAACATCATCCTCTCCACATCTAGACATAGCTATCATTTCTGGTGATTTTTCACCAACTTTAGTTTCTGAATCAATATCTGGTCTAGGAGGTAAAAATCTTAGAGTTCTAGCTCTCGCAGCTAACCTTTTATTTGGAGTCATAGGCTTTACATTTTCCATGAATGGTAAAGGCACTCCTAAATAGTTGTGCAAGCATCCCCAAACTGTTGCAACTGGTACTTTTTTAAATCTCTCTAATAACTCCTTATTTACCTCTATGGGTTTAAATGATCTTTTCATAACTCCCTCTTATTTTTCAAAAATATATGCTAATTCTATCAATAATCTAGTTGGTATCCCAGTAGCACCTTTATTATGCCAACCATCACTAGAACTTGTCATAGAATTAGCAGCTATGTCCAAATGAACCCAGGGAGTATCTCCTACAAAATGATTAATAAAATGAGCAGCAGTAATAGTTCCTGCCAATCTTCCTCCTGTATTCTTTATATCTGCTACAGATGAATTATTCTGTTTTTTCGAAACAGAGTCTAATGGTAGTTCCCAAACATAATCACCTGAACTTTCTCCTGCATTTATTACTTCTTTCATAAATTTTGGATCATTAGAAAAAGCTGATATGTTTCCTTTACCTAAACCTATTGAAGCTGCTCCTGTCAAAGTAGCTATATCAATTATAAATTTTGGATCAAAGCCTTTGGCATAAGTGATAGCATCAGCCAAAGTTAATCTTCCTTCTGCATCTGTATTTTCTACTTCAATATAAGTCCCATCCATAGATTTAACAACATCGCTGGGTCTTTGAGCCGATCCACTGGGCATATTTTCTGTTGCTAAGCACAAGACATCAATATTAACCTTTAAGTTTAAATTAGCTATTGCATCTATGGCAGAAATTACAGAAGCTGCACCTCCCATATCTCCTTTCATGGAGAACATAGAACCTGAAGGTTTCAATGACAACCCTCCGCTATCAAAAGTTATAGCTTTTCCAATGTACCAAAAAGATTGTTTCTCAGGCAAGGGTTTATATGATAGATGTATAAGTTTAGGTTCTTCTACCGATCCTTGTGCAACACCTAAAAATGCATTCATTCCTAATTTTTCACATTCATCTTTACCTAAAATCTTGCACTTTAATTTTTTATTAGAAAGATTTTGTGCAAATTTTGCAAGTTCAGTAGGTGTAAGAAAATTAGCAGGTTCATTCACTAAATTCCTAGCTGTTTTTTCAGCATTAGATGTCTCAATAGATTTTTTCATAACATTACTTATTTCTACTTTCGGATTAGAATTAGTTATTTCAAAAAAATTATTAGTACTAGATTTTTTGTTTTTATATTTATCAAAGCTGTAATTACCTAAAAAAAAGCCTTCCAGAAATCCTTCGATCATAGTCTCTTTTTCATTAAATAATTCAAAAGAATCCGTAAAAATATTTACTTCTTCTATTTTTGAATTTAAAAAATATCTTCCTAGGTTACCAGCAGATCTTCTAACAGAACTTACATCAGAATCAGCTAAATTTCCTAAACCAATGCAGAAAATTCTTAAATAACCAAATTCAGGAAATAAACTATTTGGAGTATGTAAAACATTAATTTCGCCATTTGAACCTAGGTCTTCATTTTTTAAAGTTTCAGAAAATAATTTATTTGCATTATCGTCCAAAAGATCGACAACAAAATTTTCAACTTTCAAAACAGGAATAATCAAAGTTTTAGATCTTGTATTTTCATTTATGTTTTTTATATGTTTCGCATTAATTTTTGACATGGTAATTTTTACTAATATGTTTTTTATTTTTATTATAACCTTTAATTTTTTTTAATTTTATACCCCAAAAAAAATATATAAAATTATCTTTTTTGAACTCATTTTTCGAATTTGTTCAAAACTTTAACTAAAATTGTTCAAAAATAAGTACTTTGGTACCTTGTTTATTTGAAGTTTAGATAATAAATTCATAGTTATATTCATAAATTACTGGGGGGTAAAAAATGAAAAACATAAATTCTGTAAAAGTTGTTAGCGATGGATCGTATTTATTAGACGGAGGTCCCTTTTTTGGCCCAGTTCCAAAAATCTTATGGGAAAAACAAGCTAAGCCCGATAGAAAAAATAGAGTTAGGTTAGGATTGAATTCATTGTTAATTAAAAGTGGGGAAGAAAACATCTTAGTTAACACAGGGATAGGATCTAAAGAACCTGAAATCAATAGAGAAATATATGGACATGCATCTTCAAGGTTAATTAGAAACTTGAAGAACAATGGCGTTTCAGCAAAAGATATTAGTAAGGTTGTTTTGACTCAACTTCATTTTGATCATTCAGGAGGTTCTACATCACTTGATCGAGAAGGGAAATTAATTCCCACTTTTCCTAAAGCAAAATATTTAGTTCAAAAGTCAGCTTGGGATGAAGCATTCGATCAAGATGAAAGGTTGCTACCTGCTTATGGACATCCTGTCGATCATTTAAACATATTGCAAGATAGAGAAATGGTTGAATTTTTAGACGGTGATACTGAAATAAGTCCTGGTGTATTTTGTGAAATGATAGATGGTTATTCTCAGGGGCATCAAATAATTAAAGTAAATGCAGGTTCAGAAAGAATTGTTTATTTATCTGAACTAATTCCTGCACCTTCTCATTTACCACTTGCATATATTACTGCTTACGATCGGTATCCAGATCAAACTCTTGAAATAAAGAGAAGGATTATTGCTCAATGTGAACAAGAGGGGTGGCTTATGGTATTTGCTCATGGATATAAAGAATACGCAGGATATATTAAAAGAAATAACACTTCTCTAAACTTAGAACCAATTTCAATATAGAGCTTAAGATAAACTTCCTATTAGATTGTTATCGTTATCTATAGATTTTATTAATACCTGAGATATTTTTTCAGAAGGTTCAGATTTGCTGGCTAATTTAAAATAAGAATAGTTTTCTGTATAACCTGAATAAGGAGATTTTTTCTCCCATAGAATATTTTGTTCCGTATTTATTAAAGACCTGAGATGATTCTGTCGAAGCTTCAAAGATATATCTCTTATATCTTTTGCTCTATTAGTAATTGTTGAAGAATGAACTTTGTCCTGTAAATAATAAGCAGACGTTCCTGGTCTTACAGAATATGGAAAAACATGTATGTCAGAAATTTCTAATTTACTTAATAACTTTTTAGTATTTTCATGATCAACTTCTTTTTCACCTGGAAATCCAACTATTAAATCAGTAGTTATAGATGATTCAGGTAACTTTTTCCTAATAAAAGATACTACATCAGCAAATTGCTTTGTTGTATATTTTCTTCTCATTTCTTTTAGAATTTCATCAGATCCACTTTGAAGTGGAATATGGAAATGGGGACAAATTCTGTTCTTAAATTCATCCATATTCCAAATGCTTAACAGATCATCTTTGAATTCATGAGGTTGAACAGAAGAAAGCCTTAATCTTTGTATATTTGTTTTTTTTAAAATAGCTAATAATAGTTTTTTTAAACTCATATCTTCCAAATCATAACCGTAGGTTCCTAGTTGGGTTCCTGTCAAAACTACCTCTAAGCAGCCTCTTTTTTCAAGATATGAAATTCGATTAATAATTTCATTAGGATGTATAGATTTTTCTATTCCTCTTACCTTAGGAACAATACAATAACTGCATACTTGATTACAACCTTTCTGAATAGCAACCGATGCCCTAGTTCTTCCTAATAAAATTTCATCGATTTTGTTGTCCTCGGTTTTTTCTTTGACATCAAACTTTAACTCTTTAGATAGGATATCTATAAAGTTATCTTTCTCTTGATTATTGATAATTGAATTTACAATTCCAAGTTTAGATATTTCCTTTTTTTCCCTTTGAGCGTAACACCCGGTAGCAACAATGTGAATTTTAGAGTTTTGCTTTCTAACACTTCTTAACTTATTTCTAGCTTTTTTATCAGCTGATTTTGTAACTGTACAAGTATTTAATATGTATATGTCAGATTCATTTATATCTTTTGAAATTTCAAGACCTGAAGATAACAATTGATCAGAAATCTTCTGAGAATCTGCAATATTTAATTTACATCCATGAGTTTCTATATAGACATTCATAAGATTATTACTATCATTAGATTATAGTAATCAAGTATATAACTCTTGATACTCCAAATACTATTTTACTCAATTGTTATTTATCAAATTATAGGGAAAAACAAAATGAAAAAGAAAATTGTTGTTACTGGGATAGGATTAATAACGCCTTTAGGATTGGATAGAAATTCAAGTTGGAAAGCAATAACTACAGGCAAAAGCGGAATTAAAAAAATCTCTTCATTTGATACCGAAAATTATCAAACAAAAATAGCTGCAGAAATAACTGACTTCAGTCCTGATGAAATATTGGGGAGAAAATTTGCCAGTAGATTAGACAGATTTGCACAATTTGCTTGTATTACTGCTAAAGAAGCCATAAAAGATTCAGGTATTTATATGGATTCCATTGATTTAGAAAGATTTGCCGTACTAATAGGTAGCGGTATAGGAGGAATAAAAACACTTAGTGAACAATTTACTGTATTAGGTGAAAAAGGACCCTCTAGAATAAGTCCATTCTTAGTTCCTATGATGCTCTCAGATATGGCTTCAGGACAAGTTTCAATGATGCTAGGTACAAAAGGTCCAAATTTTTCTACTGTTTCAGCATGTGCTTCTGCTGCTGATTCAATAGGACAAGGATTGCACATGATTAGGCGAGGAGAAGCTGATATTGTTTTAGCAGGAGGAAGTGAAGCCGCTATTTGTCCTATAGGAATAGCTGGATTCAACTCAGCTAGAGCATTATCTACGAATAACGATAATCCAGAGAAAGCATCAAGACCCTTTGATGCAGAAAGAGATGGATTTGTCTTGGGAGAAGGGGCAGGCCTATTAGTT
This sequence comes from Chloroflexota bacterium, assembly GCA_036164085.1. Lineage (GTDB taxonomy): Bacteria > Chloroflexota > Dehalococcoidia > Lucifugimonadales > Lucifugimonadaceae > TMED-70. Next base: position 29,507 of record JAYZJV010000058.1, read on the forward strand.
TTAGAGGAAGAGGAACACGCACAAAAAAGAGGAGCTACAATAATATGTGAGCTTTCTGGATATGGAGCGACTTCAGATGCTCACCATGTTACTCAACCTCATCCTGAAGGTGAAGGAGCTTCAAAAGCTATGGATTTGGCAATAAAAGATGCAGGAATTGAAAGAGAAAAAGTTGCATATATTAATGCCCATGGAACATCTACTCAACTAAATGATAAATTTGAGACTATTGCTATAAAAAAATCATTTGAGGATCATGCCAAAAGATTAAAAATCTCATCTACAAAATCTATGACTGGGCACCTTTTAGGGGCAGCTGGTGGAATTGAAGCAGCCTTCACTAGTCTAGCCATAAATGAGAAAGTGGTTCCTCCAACTATAAACTTAATAAACCCTGACCCTGATTGTGATTTAGATTATGTTCCAAACCATGCATTAAAAGGTAATATCCCTGCAGCTATATCTAATTCCTTGGGTTTTGGAGGCCACAATAGTTCTTTACTTTTTCAGGATTACCCTAACCAATAATGAATTTTGAAACTGATAATTATAGAATTAAAATAGATAAAAAAAATTTCAATTTATCAAAATTATCCAATTCTGAAATATTAGAAAATTTACTCTCAAACCGCAATCTTACAAAAACAAATACTAAAGAATTTTTGGAAAGCGCAAATATAGAATCGATAAACCCATATGAATTCTCCGATATGGAAGATGCAATAAAAATTATTTCAAATTATATATTGCAAAAAAAAACCATAGGTATATATGGAGACTTTGATGCTGATGGATTAACAGGAACTGCTATATTAATGGAAACCATTGAATCCCTTGGGGCTATACCAAAACCTTTTATCCCTCATAGAGAAAGAGAAGGTCATGGTATATCCGAAAAAGGCCTAAACAGCTTAATAGATCTTGGATGTGAACTGATAATTACTGTAGACACAGGCACAAATGCTTACGAAGTAATAGATAAGATAATGAAAAATAATGAAGTAAAATTTATTATAACTGATCATCATATTCCTGATAAAAAAAAATTCGATTACCCTATTTTGAACCCTGTTCTAAATAAAGAAATTACAGAATATTCTGGTGCTGGAGTAGCTTGGATATTATCAAAAGCTCTATTTGAATATTTTAAAAAACCCATGAAAGAAGGTATTACTTCCTTAGCAACTATAGGAACGATTGCTGATGTTGCTCCATTATTAAAAAACAATCGAATTATAGTAAAAAAAGGACTTGATGAAATAAGCCATACTAATAATTTTGCAATAAAAGCGCTAAACAATATTTCTGGGAAAAAATTCTTTTATGAAAAGCCTGAAGCTGAATATATTTCATTTTCAATGGCACCTAGAATCAATACTCCAGGTAGAATAGAGGATCCGTATACATCTTTAAAGTTGCTTACTGCTAAAAATGCTAAGGATGCTCATAATCTCTCTCAAAAAATAGAACAAATGAACAATAAAAGAAAATCTCTATCATTAGAATTATGGGAGAAAATTCAAGAAGATATAGAAGTTCAAAAAAACAAGCCTATAATATTTTTAGATTGTACAAACTATCCACTTGGACTACTAGGCCCTCTTGCTGGTAGATTAGTTGAGAGTTTATCAAAACCAGTATTTTGCTACGCTAAAAAAGAAAATTTATACAAGTTTTCATCAAGATCAAATGATTCATATGACTTATTTAATTCACTTTCAAAATTAGAAAAATATTTCATCAACTTTGGTGGTCACTCTTTAGCAGCAGGGTTTGCTATTAAATCTTCTGATTATAAATTTTTCTATGAAGAAATAATTAAAATGAATGACCATGATATTAAAAAATCAAAAAAAAGTTATGAAGTTGACATGGAATTTAATATAGAAAGCCTGAATTATGATTTGTGGGAAGAGATAAAAATCTTATCTCCTTTTGGTGAAAAAAATCCTGAACCTTTATTCTATACTAGAAATGTTTTAGTTGAAAATATAAGATCTATTGGGGCTAATAAAAATCATATCTCGGGAAAAATTTCCAACTCTCAAAATAGTTTTGATTTTATAGGGTTCAATATTATCAATAAAGACAATTTGTCCCAAAAAAATGTAAATTTGTTATTTAAACTCAGGACTGATTTTTGGAATGGAAAAAAACAGAAAAAGATTCAGGTTCTCGAAATTGATAAATATTAATTTGAAAATCTAGTTTTCAAAGAAATGAATCCTATAGAAACTATAAAACAAATGATTGCTATAAAGTGAGCTTCTTGTAATCCCCATATATATACTCTATCTAATCTTACCCATTGAATTAAAAATCTTCCTAAACTATACCAAGCCAAGTAAATAAAAAATAAACTTCCATTAGGTTTAAACTTATTTCTAAATAAAACTAAGATAACAAGACCTATAATATCCCAAATAAATTCATATAAAGCAGCAGGATGTACAGCCGTTGTAGTGTCTGTGTATAGTGGGAAATGCCCATTACTCCAACCTTCACTATTTTTTATACATTGGATACCTGGTGAAGCCGGATTGGTAAAATACCATCCAAAAAAGAAGTCAGTAGCCCTTGAACAATGTTCACCATTAATTATGTCCCCAATTCTACCAATTGCTTGAGCTGCAAGAAGAGCTGGGGCTGCAAAATCCATTAGTCTACCAACTATATCATTATCTAACTGAATATATTTTGCATAAGCAACACCTGCAAACAAACCTCCTAATATACCTCCCCACAGACCAATACCACCTCTCCATATATAAAGAAAATTCATAGGATTATCTAAATAGAAATCTAAATGATCTATGATGTGAACTAATCTGGCACCTATAATCCCTCCAATAACACCCCAAGATGCAATATTGTAGATCATTTCATCATCCATACCATCTTTTCTTGATTGCTTTATCACTATATATATAGCTGCAATTACACCAATAACAGAAAAAAAACCATGCCAAGACAGTCCTATAAAGTCTGTCTCAAAAATCATTGGATGAAAAGGTATTTTTATCATAATCTATAATATTTAATATAAGTAGATTCCTAACCATTAATATAATAAACAAAAATTTTGCCGAAATAAAGAAAAAAATATGAATTTAGACAATCATTTAGAAAAGTTTTACAATTATATTTCTTCTGAAAAGGGCTATAGCCCAAATACATTAGATTCTTATGCTAATGATTTAAAGCTTCTTTCAAATTTTTTGGAAAAAAAGAATAAAAAAAATTGGGAAAAAATTTCAACGAATGACATAAATGAATATTTTGAAAGCATAAATAATAATGCAAAATCTACTCATAAAAGAAAATATGCTTCAATTAAATCATTTTTTAAATTTTTAGAAAAAGAAAACATTATTACTTCAAATATTCTTGAAAAAATAAAAGCACCAAAAGTTGGAGCTCCTATTCCTAAACCTCTAACTATTAAGGAAATTGAAAAAATCATTAATTATAAAGATAAAAATGAAGAGGAATTTACCAATACTTGTATTTTTATTTTGATGTATGCATCAGGATTAAGGGTATCTGAAGTAATTGACATAAAACTTGGTGAAATTGATTTAGATAAAGGAACAGTAAAGGTAACTGGAAAAGGAAATAAACAAAGAGTATTACCAATATATAAAAGCGCCTCCCAAAAAATAAAAAATTATATTAATAATGTAAGACCAATCTTATCAAAAAGTAAAAGTTATTCTTCTCTTCTTTTTGTAAGAAAAAATTCAAATAACATAACAAGACAATATGTTTGGAAAAAATTAAAACAAAGAATAATTAAAGTTGGAATAAATAAAAACGTTTCTCCACATATGATCAGGCATAGTTTTGCTACTCATCTATTACAAGGAGGAGCTAGTATTCGACATGTACAAGAATTTTTAGGGCATAGTTCGGTTGAATCAACTCAGATTTATACAAAAATCCCTAATGAAAAATTAATTCAAGATTATAATGTTGCGCACCCTAGAGGAAATAAATAAAATGGTAGCATAAGGAGATTATATTGCCAGTAGTAACAATAGAAGGATATTTAGGTTCGGGCTATCAAAAAATTGGAAGATCTGTTGCTGAGAAATTAGGGATAGATTTTGTAGATAGATTGATATTATCGAATATAGCCAAAGAAATGAATACACATTTGGGAGATATATTAAATCTTCAAAAAAAACCTGAAGAAAAATCTTTCACTGAAAGAATCACAGATAATTTACTAAAAGCTCTTGAAAAATCTGCATTATCTGGAGGTGGGTCAGATCCTTTTTTTGGACATGGTATTGAAAACTTACTATCTTCGCCATACAAAGATTTCCCTCATAAAGAAGATCTAGTAGAAAACTTAGATTTTACTAATGCTATAAAAAAAGTTATAAATGAAATAGCAAAAGAAGGTAGTGTCTTGATCCTCGGGCGAGGTGCATCAGGGGTGCTTAGAGATGATAATAAGGCACTAAAAGTAGGAATTTATTGTGATTTTGATGTACGTATTGATAAATATGCAAAAAGAGAAGGTATTTCAAATGAAGAAGCTAGAAATAAAATAATAGAATATGACGAGGGAAAGAAAAATTATTACCTTAATATTTTTCAAAAAGAACCACTTGACCCTTCAATATTTAATATAATTTTCAATTCAGAATTATTACCAGAAGATGAAATTGTTGAAGACATATGTGAAAACGCAAAAAAATATTTAATGAAGAGAAAATAAAATGCCTAAAAAAAATAAAAAAAATAAAAAAAGAACCAAACCAAACGTATTTGTTCAAAGTAAAACAAATGATGTTTCAAGTAAAGAAATTAAAAATGATAACAATTTAGAATCTGTTGTTGAAAAACAAACTCAAAAAGTTTCAGTAGAGTCATCCTCTTCAAATTATTTCAGTAGTGAAATAAAAAAAATGGGAATTATAACTACTTCAATGATTGTAATTCTTGCAGTTCTAACGATAGTACTTGGATAATATATCTTCATATAAAAATAGAATTTCTGAAGTCCCTAAAAAACCTGGGGTTTATTTACATTCTGACAAAAACAAAAATGTCATTTATGTAGGAAAAGCTATTTCATTAAATGATCGACTAAAATTTTATTTTTCCAATCCAAAAGATGTAACCCCTAAGATTCGCGAACTAATATCTAAAATTGATGATTTTGATTATATTGTTACAGAGTCAGAACAAGAAGCTTTGTTGCTTGAAAATCAATTAATTAAAAAATATCAACCCAAATACAATGCTAGGTTAAAAGATGATAAATCTTATCCATATATTAAAATAACAACATCAGAAAAATTTCCTCAAATTTTAATCACAAGAAATCCTAAAATAAATGATAAAAATAAATATTATGGTCCTTATACTTCTATATCAAGTGTAAGGCAAACTTTAGATTTACTATCCAAAATTTTTCCTTATAGAACTTGCGATAGAAAAATTGATGAGAATAACATAAATCCATGCTTTGAACTAGAAATAGGTAGATGTTCAAATGCTTATCATAATAATGATCAAAAAAAATACAATGAAATCATTTCAAATTTAGAAAGTTTTTTATCTGGAAAAACAAGTTACATATTAAACAAAGTCAAAAAAGAAATGAATAATGCTTCAAACATACAAAATTATGAGAGAGCAGCAGTTTTTAGAGACAGAATAAATTCAATTGAAAAAATGTTAGAAAAACAAAAAGTTTCAGGAGTAAGAAATGAAACATTTGATATGATTTCTTGTTTCAAAATACATAATGAAGGAATGATTATAGTTTTCAATATTATAAAAGGAAATCTTTTAGCTCATGAGAAATTTCGTATTGAAAATGTAAAAGATACTGAAACCAATGAATTATTAAGGTTATTTATATTTGATTACTATTCAAAAAATATCAAGGTCCCTAATAAAATATTTGTTTCTCACCTTCCAAATGAGAAAGAAATACTTTTAAGCTTTTTATCAGAAAAAATCCAAAAAAAGGTTTCAATTAAAATTCCAAAAAGAGGATCCAAAAAAAACATATTAGAAATGGCTACCAAAAATGCTGTTGAATCAATTAAACAGTGGCAAATAAAGTGGATAAATGATAAGAGAAAAACCAAGCTTGCCTTAGATGAACTCCAAATAGAACTTGGGTTAGAAAATATACCTAAAAGAATTGAGTGTTTCGATATTTCTCATATTCAGGGTTCAAATGTTGTAGCTTCAATGTCAGTATTTGAAAATGGTACTCCTAAAAAGTCTGATTATAGAAGGTTTAAAATTTCAGAAGATAAAAATGATGATTTTGAGGCAATGAGAGAAGTTATAAAAAGAAGATTTAACCGATTAATTGAGGTGAATAAAACTATATCAAATAAATTAGAATCATTTAGCAAAAGACCCGATTTAGTTTTAATTGATGGAGGAAAAGGTCAGTTAAATTCTGCTTTGCATAGTCTTAATAAACTTGGGATCTCAGATTTGCCAATAGCAGGTATTGCAAAAAGAGAAGAAGAGTTATTCTTACCATATACAGAGGAATCCATAGTTCTTGATAAATCATCTCAAGGACTTTATTTGATTCAAAGAATTAGAGACGAAGCTCATAGGTTCGCTGTAACTTATCATAGAAATATCAGACAGAAGAAATCTAATAGGTCAAAACTAGATCAAATAGAAGGCATCGGTTCAGAAAAAAGAAAAGCTTTACTAAAAAAATTTAAAAGCATTGAGAATATAAAAAAAGCCAGCTTAGAAGAGATTTCAGAAATAAAATATATTAATAAAAAATTAGCTAGTACAATTAAAGAAAAACTAGATTCTGAATAAATCTAACCTAGATTCAAGAAGTTTTATTGCAGCTAAAATAGATTCCCTAGATTCTTCTACATCTATATTAACACCATTTAATTGAAGCTTTAAATCTGTTGTTTGAATAAAATTTTCATTTATAGGTGAAAAGTTATTAGAATGTAAACGAATATCAATAATTATATTTTTAATTTTTCTAAGAATTTTATTGTCATATTTATCCCCGAGTAGTCTAGAAATATCATTTATAGATGGATTGATGTTAAGATCTCTAGATAACTTATTAAAAACATTAAAATTCTTAGATGTTTGATAAATTTTCTTTAATTTAATATCTTTTTCATTATGCATAAGGATTTCTCTAGCTAAAGATGTTGGTTTAAACGGATTCCCATCAGTAACTAATCCCCATAGCCTACAGGAGGAAAGACGGAGGTTGAAAGCTCCCCCTGAAGGGTTGAATGACCGTAATTTGGCAAAATGATCCTTATTTATACTTGAAAGGTTAGAAAAAACAATCGGTTCAATAAATTTCAAACTTTCTGACAAAGAATATTCTGGTAATTTCATATTTTCTATAATCATGGCTCTCCTTTTTATATGCAGGAATTTTAGAGGCATTATGGAGGAAATTATAATTAAACAAAAAAAATACTTCATGAATAATTTATTCCAGCTTTTAGGATTTTTATTAGATATAGATGCAACTTGAAAGCATATGTTTATATATATTTTTGCCAATAATGCCCCTGAAATATATTTGTTATTTAAAATAGCATGAACCAATAAAGTAACGAATCTCTTATCTAGCAAAAAATAAAAAAAAGTACGTAATTTTATAGATGAAACAAAATTGTGGGTGGTTAATTTGGGTGATTTAAATTTAAACAAAGATCCTTTTTTTTCTTTATTTAAGTTTCTTTAAATAAAATCCAGGAAGGTTTCAAAATGTTTTTAGTATCTTTTTTTTATTGGATTGATTGAAAAGGCAAATCAGGGGAAATTGTTGTGTTGTTTTTTTTCTTGGAAATTGTTCCCAAAAAAGGAAGTGAAATTAATAATTTATACACTATAATAAACTTTCATATGGCCTCTAATTTACAAGATAACAACGACAATAAACCAGAACTTAGGATATGGTCGGCTTTCTTATACTTTGATTACAGGGTTTTATGGTTATCAGGAGTTTCGGCTACAATAACTATGAATCTGAGAATGATTATTACCGGTGTGTGGCTTTATGAAAGAACAGGCCTAGGGGCTACCCTAGCATATTTGGGGCTTATAGAATTAGCAGTAAGAATACCTGCAAACTTGTATGGTGGGGTATTTGCCGATCGATTAGATAGAAAAAAACTAATAGCAATAACTCAATTATCTAGTTTTATTTTTATTGGATTGATGGCATTATTAGAAAATTTTTCAATATTAGAAATTTGGCACGTATACTTAGTCACGGCTATACTTTCTGCAACAAGTGTATTTGGGAACCCTTCTAGATCAGCTCTTACTGCAAGAGTTGTGCCTAGAAATGTACTAGCTCATGCAGTTGCTATGAATACTATTACTTGGCAAGTAGGAACAATAGTCACTCCTTTTCTTTTTTATGTAACCTCATTTGCTTGGAAAGAGCAAGCCACTGAATCTCTAGTTTTATCATTTTGGATAAACACCCTTTTTGCATTTATAAGTGTTTTATCTCCTTTATTTATTCGACAAAGTGGAAAAGCACTTGATGCAAAAGTTACAACAAATGTCCATAGAAACCTGGTTGAAGGATTTAAATACGTAATTGCCCACCCAATTCTTCCAGGGCTATACATACTAGATATCGGAGTTACTGTTGTTTCTTACTATAGAGAATTGTTTCCTATTTTTGCAAAACAACTTTATTCAAGAGGCAGAGATGCTGTTGCTATTTTAACTGCTTTTAATGCTGTTGGATCAATCGTAGGCAGTTTACTAGTCATGAATTTACATAAAATCAGAAAAAAAGGAGTCATAGTTCTTTATGCAACATTATTCTATGGATTCCTTCTTATCCTATTTGGATGGTCAACTTCTATTTGGATAGGAATATTTGCCCTAATTGCTCTAGGAGCAGCTGATGCTGTTGGAATGACAATGAGACAAACGATTGTTCAACTTACTACTCCTGATAACATGAGGGGTAGAGCAAGCGCTGCACACTCTCTAGCGGCTATGAGTGCGAATGGTATAGGTAAATGGGAGGTAGGAATAATGTCCGATTATATTGGAGCAGGAAACACTATGATAGTAGGAGGTGCTGTTTCAATTTTTGTAGTTCTTATTATTTGGTATGCTTTGTCAGGAGTTAGAAAATACCAATATTCCGAATAACTACTTTTTGTTCTCTTCCTCTGCTACCAATGCACCTTGTTGAACATTTATAGTTGAAAGATATATTGTTCCAACTACAATTAATCCCCAAATTATCATCACTCCTAATTTTTGGTTACTTGAATTTACAGCTATAACATAAATTAGAGGACCTATCACAGAAGATGCTTTCATAGTAAATGCATAAAATCCAAAAAACTCTGCTGATTTTTTCAATGGTGTCATCATAGAAAAACAGGCTCTAGCTAAGGCTTGGCTTCCTCCTAAAACTAATCCACTAAATAAGCCCATAAGCATCCATTGAAAACCTATATGAATATTTAAAGGTTGCCACAATTTATCTCTTAATAATTTAGGCCACACATCTATCCATCCATCAGATAAGCTTGAAGAATGATTTTGACTTACAATTTTAGTGGAATCCAAATTACCACCTAACACTACCACTGAAAAAGCACTAGTTGGTTCATTAGAAACAGAATTTATGAATAAATTCAGTTGGTTTAAATCAAGTGATGTACCTTGCTCTAAGTGAAAATTGCTCTCCCAAGAAATGATGTCGATATTTTCTTCAGTGGAAGAAAATTCAGGAGAAGACATAAGGTCATATTTAGTAGTACCCTGATTATAAGAAAATTGATAATCATAATCAGAATCTTTCGTAAGCTTTAAAGGAGCAAACCCTAAAACAAAAATTATTATTAATATCCAACCAGAAAGAGCCAATACTAATGCTTCCTTGGTTCCAAATTTATTAGCTAGCCACCCAAATAAAATAGACCCAGGTGCTGCTACAAATTGTACTATTAGAATTGTAATCATATTAAATAACAGTTCTACCCCTAGAACATCAGCTCCATATGCCCCTGCAACTGATAAGACGGTTTGAACTCCATCATTAAAAATATAAAAAGCAATTAAGAAAGTAAATAAATATTTGAATTTTCTAATTTCAGAAAAAGTTTCTTTTAGTCTAGAAAATGCTGAGAATACAACCTCAGATAGACTATTGGCTTTAGTTTCATTTTCTATTTCTGGTTCAGGAACAGTTTTCAAAGTCCAAATTGACCATCCAAACCACCATACACCAACGGAGACTATACATAGTCTTGTTACTAAATCAACTGCAGAATCCTCTAAATATATACTGGCTCCTTGAATCAAAATCAAATGAAATAAAAGTAATAACCCTCCTCCGACATATCCATACGCATAACCTTTCGTAGAAATTTCGCTTGCATATTTACTAGGTGCTAAACTTGGTAGTAGAGAATTATAAAAAACATTCGCCCCTGCAGCTCCTATATTAGCTATAAAATAACACCCAATTAACCATGCCCATGAATTTGCTACATAAACTGAAAAAAAGCTAATAATAGTGAAGATAACTCCAATAATCATATAATATTTCAAAAAAGTTTTTTTAAGCGGTTTAGTATCAGCAATAGCCCCTAAAATAGGGCTAGACAATGCCACGAACAGAGCGGACATCGAAACTCCTAGTGCCCAAAGTGAAGAACCAGTAAACGTTATTCCAAAGATATCAGTCCTACTGCCAAAAGTAGCCTGAAAAGCTACAACAAAATAAATAGGAAAAATTGCAGTTCCTGCTGAAGTAAAAAAAGCTGAGTTAGCCCAATCATACATACACCAGCCTGTAATAGCTCTTTTTTTATCTTCACTTAGAGACTCGACAGAATCTTTATTTTGACTTCTAAACATTTTTTTTAACATAAAATTGAACTTTCATTAATATAAAAAATTTTCAAGGCTTAACTATTTTTCTTGCAAAGATCCAAGCAAATATAGCTTCAGAAAACAATGTTAAAGACCAAGCTGCTCCGCCAACTATAGCCCCATAACTCTCAAAATTCTTAAATATCAATATACCAGTACCCAATGTGATAATTAATACTAAAAATCTACAAATATTTATATATATAATCGGATTTGTTGATTTGGAATGCATTATTATGCCGACATATAATTGTTCCATTACAAGAAATGGTGGCAAAAATGACAATAACCTAAATACTAACAATGTACTTTTATATAAACTCCCATCCAAGTTGAATAAGTTTACAAAAATAAATTCATTTATGGGATTTACCCACGATATAACACTACATATTACTAGAGTAAGAAAACCGACAAAATATGAGAATTCTCTGATTTTAATATAACTATAACCATTAGAAATCAATGAAAGAATAGTTGATTGACAACCATTTATCGTAAAAGATACGGCACCAAAAATTCCAAACCCAACATTTACTGCTGAAATAGAAATCTCTGGGTTATCTAATCTTGTAAGGCATGCATTCACTGCTGGCAATGTGAATGCAGGAAGAAAAGCAGCAAAAAGCAAAGGGACAAAAAACTTAAACAAATCAGCAACAAAAAAGATGCTTCGATCTATCTTATAATTATTGTCTAATAAATATTCCCTCACAAGAAAAAAAATCAACAATGTCTCTAACAATAATGAAAGTGAAAATGATAACATTCCTATTTTATATCCCTCATAGTCCAAAATGAAAAATAATGTTGCCAAGACACAAGCACAAACAAATCCAAATGTAGTTCCTACCCAAATTAGGGAAGATTTATTTGAAACTATAGATATCCCATAAAAATGCATTTTTAATATCAATAATAGTGGGATATAAAACCCTAAACTCAATCCGTTTTCTACACTATTTCTTAAATCTCCTTTTGTTACAAAAATGTTTTCTAGAAAAAATGAAGAAATAGGAGTAAAAATAACTAGTACTGATATAACCAAGCAAATCAAAGCCATTAAAACAACAAAAAAATGAATTTTCAACTTATTGAAATTTTTATAATACACAATTGTAAGTTGCTGGATCCTCAAATTTGGCAGGGCTATAAAAAATAATATTGAAAAAGCAATTGAGAATGCACTTATTGATAATTCAGGCCTTTCAGTTCTGCCCATTACCGCATTCAAAATTGGAAATAAAAAACCAGTAATAGACAAATTTATTGCAGTTGGAATCAACAATGCAAAGCCAATCAAATAAAACTTATCAAGAAAAAATAAATTTTTTAACAAAATTTAGACTTCCTTAACTTCAAAGTTTTTCTTTTCTTCTTCTTCGACAATATTTTCTAATTTACCCTCAAATTGATCAGAGTAAATTGATATTTTATCTCCTGACTTAAATTTCCAATCTCTACTAGAATAAGAAAGCTGGCTTGTTCCAAAAAAATGGAGATGCAGATCACCTGGATTCCTATGAAAATCGTATTTGAAATGATGATACTCCATATTACTAAGGCTATGAGACATAAACTCTTCTCCAGATTTTAATTCTCCACTTTCATATAAATTGATTCCATCTCTACTGATATCACAATTTATATTAATGTCAGAAAATTTCAAAGTAGTATTAAGTGATGGTCCGATTGAACAATTTCTTAATTTAGAATGAGCTAAATATAAATAATTGATTTGTTCAGTTTCATGATCTGAGAATTCGTTCCCTAAAGAGAAACCTACCCTGACAGGATTTCTGTTTTTATCTATAAAATAACATCCAACTACTTCAGGTTCTTCTCCTCCATCTAGAGAAAAATCTGGTAATTTTAAATTATCTTTATGTCCCATTAAATTAAATCCATTGCCTTTATAAAACCATTCTGGAGCAACTCCAATTTCACCTGGTAAAGGTTTTCCTCCCTTTAAACCCATTTGAAACATTTTTGCAGAATCTGTTTCATCCTTTTTTGCATCATTTTCATTATGCATCATATCTCTAGATTTAACAGATCCTGTATGAGTCAAGCCTGTACCAGAAATAAAAAGTCTATAAGGATCAGGATGATCTAAAGGGGGTAAAACTTTTACTCCAAATGCATCAGGGACTTCCAATAACTCGTCATAATTGAATTCAAACTCTGTAGAATCTATCATTTTTTCTTCTAAAAAATTCTCTAGGTTGATTGACTCGTTGATAACCTTTTCTAAAATCTTGTATGTAGTGTCTAGTTGATTTTCTTTAGCAGTTAAATTAATTATTTTATTTTTTTTTATTATTCCAACTGCCCTAGAGCTATTTTCAAATTGTAATTGGACTAAGTTCATTTTAACCTCTCAATAATTATTGGAATTAGTATTTTTTTTCTTTGGAAGATTTTTTTTGATAATAATACAATATATAAAAAATGAATAAATTTATGGCTTTATGAGTAAAAAATTAGAAATTTTAATAATTAATGGTCCTAATCTAAATATGTTAGGTAAAAGAGAAACAGATATTTATGGAACAAGAACCCTAAAACAAATAAATTCTGATTTAATAAAAAATATAAATGACAAAAATGTAAATTTGCAATTCTTTCAAAGTAATCACGAGGGTGAAATATTAGATTTCTTACATAAAAATAACAATAAGGTTAACGGGTGTGTAATTAATGCGGGTGCCTTGACTCATTCTTCTACAGCTCTTCATGATGCAATTAAATCTATCGAATACCCATGTGTTGAAGTGCATATGTCAAATATTTACTCAAGAAAAGAAAGTTGGAGACAAAAGTCACTAATTGCGCCTGCGGTTATTGGTACAGTTCAAGGGTTTGGAGAAAAAAGCTACAAATCAGCTATCGAATTGTTGGTTTCTACCATTGAAGGCTAAAAGTCTTCACCCCAAACATCATAATTAAAATTCTTACTTAAAGGATTTCGTTCTCTTTCTTTATTGTTTTTTTCGTTTAACTCCTTTGAAAGCGATGAAACTACTCCTGGTTTTCCCACTACTAATATAAAAGCGACTTTGCTCTCTTTTGGGATTTCTGAAACGGATTTGACTTCTTCTTCATCCCATCCACCTATAGGGTGTGTTTCAAGATTCAACTCAGTGGCTTGAAGCATTGCATTTTGGCCAGAAAACCCTATGTCTAAAAAAGTTTTTGGTGAAAAATCTTTATCATTGTTACTACAAAATATAATAATTAAACCTGAATTTATCGCCCATTCTTGATTGCCCTCAGACATGCATGCAACGATTGAATTAAATCTATTTGAATCCCTTTTAATTCCAATAATTCTCCAGGGTTGTCTATTTCTTGATGAAGGAGCCCAAATGGAAGCCTTGATAATCAGCTCTATTTCTTCATTTGATAAATCTTTTGGACTAAAATTTACTGAACTTCTTCTTTTAAAAATTGAGGATTCGGACAATTTTTTACTCCTATACTTTCATTTTATTTTATTGTAACCTTTTCTTTTAAATCCTACTTACTCTTTTGAGGTGAAAAAATGATATATGAATTTAGAACTTATCAAATAAAAACAGGTTCACTTCCAACTGTCTTGGAAAAATTTAAAGAAAAAATAGATGGAAGAAATAAAATATCTAAGATAGGAGCATTTTGGTTCACAGAAATTGGTCCATTAAATCAAATAATCCATGTTTGGCCATATAAAAATATTGACCATAGAAATAAATCTCGAAAAGAAGCTATAGAAAAAAAACTCTGGCCTCCAGATGCAGCAGATTATATGGTAAAAATGAATTCTGAAATTTGGTTACCTGTATCATTCAGTCCTACTTTTAGTGAAAGACAAATAGGCCCTTTTTTCGAAATGAGAATATATACGTTTGAACCAAATCAAATTGAAAAAATGCTTCCTGCATGGGAAGAGAAAATAGAAGCTAGGAATGAGCTAGCTCCTTTAGTTGGTGCATTTGTTTCTGAAATAGGTGATGTAAATAAATTTATGCATATATGGGCATATAAAAGCCTTCAACACAGAACTGAAGCAAGGGAAAAATTCAGTTCAATAGGTTGGCCACCTAAATCTTTTAAGACCAACCCCCCCTTGTATATGGAAAATAAAATAGTAATGGCTTCAGATTTCTCGCCTATAAAATAATTAGAATTTATAATTATTTTGCCTTAGGCACTCATAGGCAATTATAGATACAGAATTACAAATATTAATTGATCTGATATTTGGAAACATCGGAATGTATATTTTTTTTTCTTCATCAAATTTATTAAGAATCGATTTATTTATTCCTCTGCTTTCTGAACCGAACACAAATGTATCTGAAATATTAAAACTGCATTCTGAATAATTTTTTTTAGCTTGGGTATCAGTTAAAAAAACATCCGTTTTATTTTCTTTTAAAAAATCTTCAAATTTTTCATGAATAAATACTTTTGACAAATCAAAATAATCTAATGAAGCTCTTCTAAGATTTTTATCATCTAGAGTAAATCCTAAAGGTTGAATAAGATGAAGCTCAGCATTTATATTTACGCATAGCCTTATTATGTTCCCAGTATTGTGGGGTATCTCTGGTTCAATTAGTACTATTTTGATTGATAGGCCCCTTTTATGTTATCTATTTTTTCATTTAGATCTTTCATATTATCAATTGGTAAATCACATACATAATTATTACAAATATAGATTTTATTTTTTTTATCATTTAATCTGTCTTCCATTATTGGTAAAAAAAAGTTTTCATCATAAGGATCTATAGAAACAATAATTGTGTTTGGTAAATATGAAGAAAGAAGAAATTTTAGAGATTCTTTATACAATCTTTCAGTATTATTACCGGAAATAAAAATTTCTGAATTTTCTTCTTCCATTAGATAATAAAGTTTGAACCAAGAAGGAAGATCAAGTGGACTCTTATCAATTAAACCAGAAACAGATTCCATAGATTCACCTACAATATTTAGGTATTTTATATCATTTGAATATCTATACAATTTATATGTATTTTGAGCTGCTATTGCAGCAGAATTTGGAACCATAGGGTCAAAAAAACCTTTAGGTCGGATTATAAGATCATTTGACTCTACAGTATCATAAAATATCTTGTCTTTAGAGCTCCAAAATAAGCTAATAGTGTCTTCGCAGAAGTTTTTAGCTAGATTGTACCATTTAGATGATTGAGATGAGTTGTATAGGTCAAATAATGCATTAGTGAAATAAGAGTAATCTTCTAAAAATGAAATTTTATTATTTTTAGTATGATATAAATTCTTATTTTCTATAAAATTTTCCATTATAGATTCTGAAGATTTTACTGCTTGAGATAAAAATTTTGATTCTCCAGTCACATTATATGTATTGCATAGAGAAGAAATTAAAAGTGCATTCCATGAAGTGATAAATTTATTATCTGTATTTGGTTTTACTTTTTTGTTTCTAATTTTTATAAGTTCATTTTTTGAATCATTAATTATTTTCTCTACTTTGGTTTTAGAAATATTTTTTGATTTTGAAATTTCATCTATAGATTGATTTACATATAAAATGTTCTTTTTATCTATATCTCCTTCTTCAGTTAAGTTCCAATAATCTTTAATGATTTTAAAATTTTCAGATGAAATGTTTTTTTTGATCTGATTATAGTCCCAAATATAAAATTCTCCTTCTTTCCCTTCTGAATCAGCATCTTGTGTTGAATAAAAAAGATTTTCTTCTGACTTCATTTCTGCTTCTAAATAATTAATAGTCATATAAATAATTTTTTTTATATTCTCGTTCTCTGTTACTTTGAAAGAGGTACATAGAAGATTCAATATAAGGGCGTTATCATAAAGCATTTTTTCAAAGTGTGGAATTTTCCAGTCTCTATCGGTTGAATATCTAGAGAAGCCTCCAGATAATTGATCAAAAATTCCTCCATTAATCATAGAACCTAAAGAAAGCTGAGCCATATTATAAAATTCATTTGAGCTATTTTTTTTCCCGAGTAAATATAAAATTTCTAGTTTAGATGTTTCTGGGAATTTAGGATAATCACCAAAGCCCCCTTTTTCAAAATCAAAAGAATCTTTCAATTGAGAAGTTATTTTAGAATAAATATTATTTATTTGGCTTTTTTTATTCAGGGTATTTTGAAATAAATTTTCCAATCCCTCAAAAACAACTTTAGAATGATCTTCGATACTACTTCGATTAGTTTGATAAATTTCAATTATTTTTGCTAATACTGACTTAAATGCTGGAATATTATGTTTATCAAATTTTGGGAAATAGGTTCCTGCATAGAAAGGCATCCCTTCTGCATTCATAAAAATAGAAGCTGGCCAACCTCCACTACCGCTTATCATTTGAATTGAAGCCATATAGATTGAATCAATGTCAGGTCGTTCTTCCCTATCTACTTTTATAGAAACAAAGTTTTTATTAAGAATCTCTGCAGTTGCTAAATCTTCAAAAGATTCCTTTTCCATCACATGACACCAATGGCAACTAGAGTAACCAATAGATAAAAAAATTGGTTTGTCTTCTTCTTTTGCTTTCTCAAAAGCTTCTTCCCCCCAAGGATACCAATCAACAGGATTAGTGGAATGCTGCAACAAATACTCTGACTTTTCTTGAGATAAATTATTCAAATCAA
>JAYZJV010000059.1:0-2781 GCA_036164085.1 Chloroflexota bacterium
GGGTAGCAGTAAGGCCTGACAGCTTGATTAATGAAGAAGAAATAAGTCCATACACAACTCATTCGTCTCCTATTCACACATTATTCAAACCTGGAAAAACTAGCAGGATAAATGTGGCTCATTTTATCTCAGAACTAATATCAAATGAAAAGATATGGATTGAATGGAAAGGCAAAATGCCGGTAATTTATAACAAAGAAGATTAGAACTACTAGTTCTGACATCATGTATTTGAATAATTAGTCTTATTGATTGATAATTTCTATATGAAAATATTTCTATTTACATTTATATTATCTGCTTTCCTTTATGGGTGCTCAAATCAAGAAGATAACTCATTTGAAGATATGAATATTCAAGCAACGATTGATGATGGGATAAAAATTGTATTAGAAAATATAACAGTAACTCCAATGCCTACACCAACTGAAACAGCAATTCCGCCAACTGCAACATTAATTCCATCTACTCCAACGCCTATTCCTACGTCTACTCCAACTCCAAAACCAATTCCGCCTACAGCGACACCAACTCCAGAAGATAAACTAAAACCTAATCTTGGCTCAGAAAAAGTAACTTTTGAAATCTTAGATAAACATCCAGATTTTGAATGCCTATCTATCGAACTTAATAGATTTATTAATGTTTATGGAGTATACGTAATATCTCATGATTCCATTCCTGAAAAATTTATGTTGCATACTGCAAATATATTGGCTGAATATATAGATAATGATTTAGATGGAATTCCTGATGATATGAATGTAATAAATTCATTGAGAGATAATAATTATGTCGTTCCTGTTTGGACAGAAGAATTAAGAGAAAAACATTTTCCTTCTCAAAGAAGAACTCCTTGTGAAGATAATATTGGTTATGCTGCAAGCATGTATATGACTGATGCCTGGGCACTCGGAGGTATTATTAAAGATGGAAATTTTGATGGAAATATTGAAGAAGTGTGGCATGTTGTTTCACGTGGATGGTACGATGCCTACCCTGAATATTTTGGAGTTGGATATAAAAATATATCCAAGTTAAATAAAGCAATGGATATAGCAAGAGGAGGAAAGTTTAAAGATGTGCCTTCAAAATACCCTGAAGGGGCATGGTATTCATATTACGATGAATCTTGCGTGTATTCATGCCAAGCTAGCGAATATTTTTACTGGGCTGTAGCAACAAATATAGGCGCTCTAAATCCTGTTTATACAAACAAGTGTGAATCTAGTAGCCATGAGTGGAACATTTGCACAAAGGAAGAGCTAAAAGAAAAGGATTCTGATATTTATGAGCTGTTGAATAATGAAGGATTTAAACTTCCTAAAAATATACCTTTAGGTAAATATTTACCTGCACTTCATTAGTATATTTTTTGATATCAAGTATTTGAATAATTAGTCTGATTGATTCATAATTTCTGTAAGCATTACTAAATAAGAGATTGATATAAAAAGATTAGAATTATATGGATAGAATTTTAAAAGTTATAAGAAAATTTTTATTAATAATTAATTGGACAACTCTGGTTAGTATAGTTGTTATTATTGGGAGTTTTCTAGGTATAAGTTTACTTGTTGCAATCTTTCTACATTTTTTGATTAATCGGATTTTTGGATATAGTGGAAATAAAGATTTAGATTATAAAGATAAAGTAACTGCAAAAGCTAAAGAACTTTTTAATAGATATAAACATTAGAATTAAATGTATTTGAATAATTAGTCTGATTGATTCATAATATAAAAAAAAGGAAGCATGTTATGTACTGTTCTCAATGTGGAAAAGAAATAGCTGATAATTCTAAGTTCTGCTCTGAGTGTGGCGAAAATCTATCTGGTGATTCTTCAAATAAAAGTACTATTGTTGATGAAACCAGAGATACAAGGAAAATGCCTCTTTATGGATTTCAGTACTATACAAGAGAAGAAAGATTAAACCCAAAAAATAAGAAGGAAAATCATGTATGGATGCCTCCTTGGATGACTGAAAGCATGAATTATCAACTTACTTACTTTCCGGGAGTAGTTAATGCCATAATTATTGTGATAGGGATAATTTGGTTTTTTATTTGGGCTGCTTCAAATTAGTAATTATGCCTTATATTCCTGAAAAAAAAGATATTCCAATCGTTGCTCCAACTCCAACACCTTTCACCAAAAATGATATACCTGATTATTTATCAATAGAAAAAAATATTAATAAATGGAATGAAACTTCACTAGATGGGTTTGTTCTAGGTAGTTATGGAGGTGAAGAATTTCATCTATCTGAAGACGAAAAGATAGAAATTATAAAAGTAGTATCAAAAACAATGAGCAATAAAAAATTTATTATTGCTGGAATCGATACAGCTTCTCCTACCATTGCAATAAAGCTTGCTGAAAAATATGCCCATGCTGGAGCTAATATGATAAGAGTTAGAATTCCTAAAATTAACAAAGAAAAATCTAATGAAAATGTTGTAGATTTTTTCAAAACGATTTCGGATAGTTCCTCAATACCAATCATAGTTATTCATCAGCCTGCAATTGATATGGATATCAATTTATCTCCTACGGAACTTAGTGAGATAACTCATTTAGATAATATTTACTCATACATCATGTCACACAACTTTAGGTGGGAATCCATTGTTCAATCATATTTAAATCCTAAAGTACAACTTTGGGCATGCAATGGAAGCTTGTTATTACCTAGTTCTATGATAGGAGCAGATGGGGCTTGTATGTTTTTTGGAAATTGGGCTCCTGATTTGTGTAGAAAAATAATAAAAAATGTAA
>JAYZJV010000060.1:0-7458 GCA_036164085.1 Chloroflexota bacterium
TACAGGAATGCTATAGAAGATAGAACAAAAATTAATGCTCCTGTATAAAGAACTATCTCATATGAATTTGTTACATCATATATATATCCTGCTGAAACAGGAGTTCTAACAAGAGCAGAATTATAAAAAGGCCCTAATAAACCTCGTATAACACCATAATTTTTTCTTCCAAATAAATCACCTACTAAAGACCAATTCAATCCAGAACCAGCTTCAGAACCTACTAATAATAATAATGACAATAATAAATATATTGAATTGTTTGAAATGTTAACTAACACTAATGACAAAGCTGATACTGAGTAACACAAAGCCAACATTTTAGGTCTTCCAAATTTATCACTAAGCCTTCCCATAATTATTATGACAGGCACTCCTGCTAGTGCTAAAATTCCAACATACCAAGCAGCTGATTCTGCAGAAATACCCTTCCATACAAGAATAGGTATCATATGAACAAATATCGCTCCATGAATAGAAAGTCTAAAAGTAGTAGCAATTGTTAAAAGCCAAAAAGCTGAAGTTTTTACAGCTTCTTTCCATGTATAACCAGAAATATCAACATCATTTGAGTCTTCTTCTGAATTTCCTTGTGTTTCACCGTCTGGCTTTAATCCCATAGATTCTGGAGATCTTTTATAAAAATATCCTAAAGGAGTAATAAAAACTAGTAAAAATATACCCAGTATAAGTACAGCATTTTGCCATCCGAAAGAATAAACGATATATGAAAAAGTAGGAACAAGAATTGCTGATCCTAGTCGAAAAGAGGCTGAATTTATGCTCATAACTAATCCTCTTTTCTTTATAAACCAAACATTTAAAGCAACAAATGCTGTTTGCATAAAACTTGTTGTTGCTCCAATAGAAATGACTAATACGTAAATAAGTAAGAACTGAGTATAGTTTTCAACCCTTGCTAGAAAAATGTATCCTATTCCTGCCATAGCGGTTCCACCGATAGCCAAAGGCCTGGGACCAAACTTATCCATCAACCATCCAGTCAATGGCCCCATCAAACCATTTTCAGCCCGAGCAAGTGCAAAAAGGATTGAAGTCTGAGCTGATGAAATTCCAAAAGTCTGAGAAATCGGAATAAATAGTACTGTAAATCCCTGCCAATGAATGCTGCCTCCAAGTCCATTTTGAAGAGCAGCACTTAAAACAATCCACCAACCAAAAAAAATCTTCTTAGGTTTTTTCATTAACCAAATGGAAGATTTTTATCAAGTTGTCCATGTAGAGATTGTACTTCCATTAAAATTGTAGCTCCCATATCAAAATACCTATTTCTCAATGTTTGATCATAAGACCTTATGCAAAGTTGTTTTCCGTTGTCTTTAGAAAGTCTTACAGCATGTTCTATAGCTGTATCGTCAGTTTGAGCATAAGGATGCTCTGGGTGAGCAGCCCTATCGATACTTAAATCAGCTGGTCCCCAAGAAAAACAATCAACTCCATCTAAAGAAAAGTTAGGGATATTGTTTATGGCGTTAAGTGTTTCAATCTGAATCATTAATACTCCTGTTTTATTCCACCAAGCTGGATAAGAATGTTGATTTACATCATCAAGTCCTTCCGGAGGTCTTCCTGGTCCTCCCCAACTTCTTACACCTTCGGGTCTATAGTAAAAATAATCCCTTGCTTCTCTTACTAAGTCTGGTTCTTCTGATTGAGGAACCTCAATGATAGTTGGACCATGATCTAAAAGGTTACCTATCATATATGCATTTCTCCTATGATCCATTCTATAGTGAACAGGCTTGTCCAATTCTTGAGCAGCCTCACATATTCTTAATAGATAATCTTCATTAGTTGGAGAATGTTGACCATCAACAGAAATAAAATCATAGTCATAATAATCTAATAATTTTTCTATATCTTCTTTTCCAGCTCCGTACATTATTGCCCCACCTATAACATGCTCTCCACTAGAAATCATTTTTTTCAAATCTTTCATTATTAAAACTCCTAAATTGTAATTACTTTTTTTAATTCATTTTCGTCATATTCTAATCCTAAACCAGGTCTATCTGATAGTGTTATTGAACCATTTTCAGGAACAATAGGATCTTTAAATAGTTTTGCTACATTTTCGACAGGACCAGTAAATTCTTCTGAAAATTCATGAGGTCTTACAGCATTAGTTACAGTAACATAAGCATGTAAGCTTCCTATTAAATTTACGCCTGCTTGAGGACAATGTGGCATAATTATTTTATTTTTATTCATAGCAATTTCATAAACCTTAAGAAGGCCTGTTATCCCTCCTACATTTAAAATGTCTGGTTGTAATATATCTGGGTTCCCTATATCAACTAAATCTCTAAAACGCCAAGGGTTAGGTTCTTGCTCTCCAGTTGAGACAGAACATTCTAAAGCATCAACCACTTGTTTCAAACCAGGGTAATCATATTCAGGCAAAGGTTCTTCAAAATGAGCTATTCCTAAATCTTGAAACCTTTTTCCTTGCTCTATTGCAGTAGGAACTGAATATCCACAATTAGCATCAAAACTTAATTCACAGTCGTCAGGTAAAAATTCTCTACACATTTTAAACAAACTAAAATCCTTTTTCGGATCTTGATCTTGCCTAAAAGATCTCCAATCCATTCTAATTTTGAATGCTTTATAACCTTTTTCAAATCCAAGTTTTACATCATCTAGCATTTGTTCAGGAGTTTTTCTCCATCCACTACCTCTACTCCAGTAAAGTTGAATTTCCGTTCGAGCTGCACCTCCTAAAAGTTGATATACAGGTAATCCAGCTGCTTTACCTGATAGATCCCAAAGAGCCACATCAATTGCACCAACTACCTGAGGTGCTATTTTGGTAGCTAGGCCAGGGCCAGTACCATGTGTTAACATCTCCCATATCATTTTTGGGTTTCTAGGATCTTTCCCAATTAATAAAGGCTTTATCATTTCATCAAGATAAGCTTTAAAAAGATAATAATTTCTTGGTCCTTCAGCTATTCCAAAAACTCCATCATCTGTTTCAACTTTTACAATGGTTCGTGAAGGTTTTCCAACAAACTGTTGAGCGTCTTTAGTTTCAGGCCCTTCTGTTAAGTTGATTTTTATATCTGTTATTTTCATTTTCACTCCAAAGTTAATTTCTTAATTTCTACTACTAAATTTACATTTAATCAATTATTAAAATTGAATATACCATTTCTATACTCAATATTTATGGACTATGAAGTAGATATCTGTAAACTAAGTATCAATTTAATAATAAATCTTGAAATTGGTGAAACTATGAAAATGACTGGTAAGACTGCATTAATGGAATGTTTAAAAGCAGAAGGCATAACTAATGTATACGGAAATCCTGGAACTAGCGAAGGTCCCATAATGGAAGAGATTGTTAGGCATAAAGAACTTAAATATATTCTTACTCTTCAAGAAGGAGTAGCAACAGGAATGGCAGAAGCAGATGCAAGAGTTAATAATAAAGCATCTTTTTTAAGCCTTCATATTGATTCTGGTTTAGTTAATGGTTTCAGCCTTATGAATGATGCATACACAACGGGGACTCCTATGGTAGTAACTTCAGCAACATATGATGTAAGGAATTTAAGGAACAGAGATTTAGTAGAATTAGCCAGACCTTTTACAAAATGGAGCGCTCAAGTCGTGCTACCTGATCAAGTTCCTACGGTAATGAGAAAAGCTTTTATAGAAGCAAATACTCATCCAAAAGGTCCTGTTTTTGTAGGTTTTTCATCGAATGCACTTGATGGTGAAGCTGACATGGAAATTTATCCTTCTACAATTCCCGTTTATGGAGGGTTAGACAATGAAACAATAGATAATATTGTCAATTCAATTGAAAAAGCATCTTACCCTGTTCTTGTTGTAGGTGATAGAGTTGCAGAAGATTCAGCGTTACATGAAGCTGTAGAATTGGCAGAAAAAATAGGTATGATGGTTTTTATTGAAGGATCAAATATTCCATTTCCTACCGATCATCCTCAAATGGTTGGCTTTCATTCAATAAGAAGTGAAAATCAAAGATCTTTGCTTGACGACTCAGATTTAATAATTACTGCAGGAGCTGATCTTTTTTCAGATTGGTTTTATGAAGGAGATGTATTAATCTCTAAACAAACAGAGCTTATTCAATTAGATTCAAAACCAGATACTCAAGGTAATAGACAGCCTTCAAAAATCACTGGTTTAGGAAATTTAAAAGTTATTCTTAAGCAAATCTTAGAAACAATTGATTATACAAAAATTCAAAATACAAAAAGAAGGATTGAGGAAATATCAAATATAAAAAAAGAAAATGATAAAGCTTCAAAAAAAGCTGCTGAAAAAAACTGGAACAATGCTCTTATGTCTCCAGAAAGAGCAATGTTTGAGGTCTCTAAATCTATTCCTAAAAATTCAGTTATAGTAAATGATGCAATCAGCCATAATGCAGCTTTGATGGAATATATAAAATTTGATTCTTCTGACCAAATGGTATCTGGTAGAGGAGGGTCAATCGGTTGGGGAGTTGGTGCAACATTAGGTGTAAAATGTGCATCTCCAGAGAAAAATGTTATAGGGGTAATTGGAGATGGTTCAGCAATGATGACAGTACAAGGATACTGGACGGCTGCAAATGATAATATACCTTGTGTTTTTATAATTCTAAATAACCAGTCATACAGAATATTAAAAGTAAATATTGATTATTATAGAAAAAAAATTCGAGAAGAAGCTGAAAGCTCTGGAGATTATCCTTATATGGATTTTCCAATGGTATTAAATCATTCTGAAATAGCAAAATCTATGGGAGTTGATGCAGTAAGGATAACTGACCCTAACGAGATTGCTAGTGAACTGAAAAATGCAATTAATTCAAAAAAACCTAGACTAATTGAATTAATGATTGATGGAAACTTGTGATAATGATAAAAATAAGAATAGAAAATAAAATCTAAAATTGGAGTAAAGATAATATGAATGGATTTGAGCTAATAGCAAAAACTCTTAAAGCTGAAGGTGTAGAATGGATAGCTTGTTATCCAAGTAATCCTTTGATTGAAGCCGCAGCTAAAGAAGATATTCGAATTGTAGCATTTAGGCATGAAAGAGGTGCTCTTATGGCTGCTGATGGATACTCAAGAACAAATGATAGGAAAAAATTTGGAGTATTTGTTATGCAGGATGCAGCTGGGGCAGAAAACTCTATGGGAGCATTAAGCCAAGCTTACGCGGACAATATTCCTGTTCTTGTAATGCCAGCTGGGTATCCAGTAGAAAACATTCAAACAAAACCTAATTTTTGGGCAAGTAAAATGTATGAGCCTATGTCAAAATATGCTGAAACAATTTTAAGGGTAGATGACATCCCTACTATTATGAGAAGAGCTTTTCATCACTTAAAAAACGGAAAGCCAGGACCTGTAGTAGTAGAAATGGCTAAAGATGTATGTGGCAATGAGGTTCCAGAAGGAATTGCGAATTCCTATCACTCTCCAAAAAGACACACATATAGACCTTCAATTGAAGCTATTCAAGATGCTGCAAATATTATTCATGATTCAAAAAATTTAATGATTTGGGCAGGGCAAGGTATTTTAATGTCTGAAGCAACTAATGAACTAAGAGAATTAGCTGAACTTCTTTCTGTCCCTGTTTATACATCTATGCCAGGAAAATCTGCCTTTGATGAAAGACATGATTTATCAATAGGTGCTGGTTCTCAAACAACTACATTAGCAGCAAAAGAATTTTTGGAAAGTTCAGATACTATTTTAGCTCTTGGAACTAGTTTGACAGCGACGCCTTATGCACAAGCTATACCGCCTGGAAAGAAAATCATTCAAAATGTAGATAATCCTGATGACATAAACAAAAATCAGTCTGTTGCAGTTTCATTAATTGGAGATGCAAAAGAAACAATAAATTTACTTATTGAAGATTTAAAAGAACTATATGGGACATCAAGAATGGATGACTCAAGCATAAGAAATGAAATAGCTCAATATAAAAAAGAATTTGATGAAGAGTTTGAACCATTTCTTAATAGTGACGAAGAGCCTATTAGCCCTTATAGAGTAGTACAAGAAATAAATAACGTTTTGGATCTTGAAAACAGTATAATAACTCATGATGCAGGAGCTCCTAGAGAACAAATGGTTGGATTTATAAAAGCAACAACTCCACATAGCTATATTGGTTGGGGGAAAACAACTCATCTTGGATTTGGCCTTCCACTAATTATTGGAGCTAAAATGGCTCATCCTGATAAGTTCTGCATGAATGTAATGGGTGACGGAGCTTTCGGAATGTCAGGAATGGATTTTGAAACTGCTACCAGACAAAAAATAGGAATTACAACTCTAGTATTTAATAATGGTGTGATGGCAACATATCCAGTAGGGGGCCCTTCAGATTTCCCTACTGCTAGAGATAAATCTGGGGTGGGAACTATGACCGGAAATTATGCAGACTTTGCTAGATCATTCGGTGCACATGGAATTGAAGTAAATAAAATATCTGAGTTGGCTCCAGCACTAGAGACTGCAAAAGGTTTAAATATTTCAGGAAAAACAGTTTTAATTGATGTAAAGACTACACCTGTTTCTAAACGAGGGTACAAAGCTTAGAAAAAAAAGTATATGAACCCTTTTTCAGCCTTAGTAATTAAGGACTTTAGAACGTATTGGCTTGGATCTTTATTTGCTATGTTCGGACATAGATTAATAATCGTAGCAATATCACTGTTAATTTATCGTCTAACAGGATCTGCTCTTAGCTTGGGAATTGTCGCTGCATCAACAGCTATTCCTATAATGTTTTTCAATTTTTTAGGTGGAGTCATAGCAGATAAATATAATGTGAGAAGAATATTAACGTTTTTATCTTTAATTATTTCAATAATTCTAATTGGACTTGGTTACCTTGATTATTCAAATAATATAGAGCCAATTCATGTTTACATATGTTCTATTGCTTTAGGAATTCTTTTAGGAATTGACTTCCCCGCAAGAAATTCTTATTTTCCAAAAATAATACCTGAAAAATATCTTCGTTCTGGAGTTTCTTTAAATGGGGCTACAATGGCAGGTTCAAGTGTTGTAGTTCCAACAATAGGAGGTTTACTGATTTCTTATTATGGATCATCTATAGGAATATTTTTATCAGCATCTGGTTATGCTGTAATGTGTCTTTCGACCTTTTTTCTTCCTGATGCAAAAAATGATTCGGAAAGTTCTAACAATTTAAAATTCTTTTTTGAAGGGGTTTCATTCATTCTGAAAAACGAATTATTTTTTTACATGATTTTGCTAACTTATTTTACAAATTTCTTTATTTTTGGATATATTCAAGCTCTTCCTGCATTTATAGATTTATTTGATGGTGGTGCTAGAGAATTAGGATTTATGTTTTCATCCGCAGGATTAGGAGCATTATCTGGGTTACTAACTGCAGGAAAAGTAAACATAAATCATAATCTAG
>JAYZJV010000061.1:0-18376 GCA_036164085.1 Chloroflexota bacterium
CCATCTCTAATTATAAGAGGAGGTAAATTTGGCCATCCAAAATGTTTTGAAATTTCATATGATGCTAATTCTCTTGATGATAAGTTCCCAATAAAAAAATCAGATAATGGTCTTTCTCCTTTTATAGGTTTATATATAGATAATAAGTTTTCTTTATCTTGGCCCGACATTTGGCACAAAAATACTTTATTAGATCCATTAATTACTTCTCGTATTGAATCTATAGAAAAAATTCTTAATTTTGATTCTATTTCTTTGTTAGACAATTTTTATATTCTCTATATGTCCATTCATTTTAATGCAAAAATGGCCATCCTTATTAATTGGATTTAGACATAATGTACAAATTGGTCTCCCTTGAGATATTATTTTTAGACTATTTTTTGCTAAAAATTGAGCATAATCATTTCTATAATAGAACATAGCTGCAATACCTTTGTCTCCTTCATCAACTCCAACAAAATAAAAATCAAATACGTTTGAATTTTCTTCAAATTCTAAAGCTAAATCAATAAGTTTGTAATTTTTTATAGAAGAATTGTCAGCTATAGGCATAGGTGACTCTTTAGGCTTAGCATAAGATTTATATTTGTTAATATTTTGAGCAATTAGTGCTAATTGTTCTTTTTCATGCAATAAATTAACATAATCGTTTTGGCATTCTATTTGAATTGAGAAAGTTCTTTCACCTGGTTCTCCAACACATTTTGGAAGCAGGCTTCTACATTCTCCAAAATTTAAATATTTTTCTTTGTCTTCCAATGTAATATCGCAAATTTTAATTTTTATTTTAACTACTTTATATTAGATTATTTTTAGAATAATAGATATATTAGAACTGTTAGTAAAAAAAAAGCTTAACTTCTGATGGAAAAATCACAAAAAATAGAAATTTATGATACGACTTTAAGAGATGGGACTCAACAGAGTGGAATCAACTTGTCTCTAGAAGAAAAAATACTAATTACCAAAAAATTAGATGAACTAGGAGTAGATTTTATAGAAGGGGGATTTGCTGGTTCAAACCCAAAAGATGAAGAATATTTTAAAAGAGTAAAAAGCCTAGATTTAAAACATTCTAAAATAGTTTCTTTTGGTCAAACAAGAAAACCAAATTCAAAAGTTAATGAAGATCCTTTTATAAATGCAATACTGACGGCCAAAACCGATTATGTGACAATAGTTGGAAAAGCTAGTGCATACCAAACTGAAAAAATAATAAAAACTTCTTTAGAAGAAAACATAAATATGATAAGTGATTCAATAGAATTTCTTAAAAAAAACAAGAAGGAAGTTTTTTTTGATGCAGAACATTTTTTTGATGGATATAAAGATAATCCTGAATATTCTGTTTTATGCTTAAAAACTGCCTTGAAAGCTGGTGCAAGAAGAATCATATTATGTGATACAAATGGAGGAACCCTTCCAAGTGAAATACATGAAATTACAAAGATTATTTTAAATGAATTTAAAAAAGAAAAATTATTTGGCATACACACTCATAACGATACAGATACTGCTGTAGCTTCATCTTTATCCGCAGTCGAAGCTGGTATTTTTCAAGTTCAAGGTTGCATTAACGGATATGGAGAAAGGACAGGAAATGCTAATTTGATCAGCGTTATTGCAAATTTAAATTTAAAAATGAACAAAAAAACACTTTTAAACGATAAAAACTTAAATCAACTAACTAATGTTTCAAATTTCGTTTCTGAAGTAGCTAATAAAAGACCGTTCCCCTTTCAACCTTTTGTTGGTAAAAATGCATTTACTCATAAAGGAGGAATGCATGCAGCTGGATACTTAATTGATCCTCAATCTTTTCAACATATAGAACCAACAGATGTAGGAAATGAGTCATCTATTTCTATATCCGAGCTATCAGGTAAAAAAAGTATTATGACTAGAATAAAAAATTTAGGACTGGAAAAGATTTTAGATGATAAAGATGCAGAAAAAATTATCAGATTAATTAAAGAAAAGGAGTCCAAAGGGTATGCTTTTGAATTAGCAGGTTCGTCTTTAGATTTATTAATTCATAGAAGTCTACCAAATTATGAACAAAAATTCGAGTTAGTGGATTTTATGGTGATAATAGAAAATAAGAGAAGAGGTTCTTTAGGGACAGGTTGGAGACAAGATGATTTGGAGCATCCAATGCTTTCAGAGGCAACAATAAAATTAAAAACATACGACAAAACAGTACATACTGCTGCAGAAGGCAATGGTCCTGTAGACGCACTAGATAAAGCAACAAGAAAGGGTTTAATAGGCTCTTTCCCTGAAATAGACAAATTAAGACTTACAGATTACATAGTTAGAGTGGTTGAAGAAGGTACAGGTACAGGTGCTGTTGTGAGAGTAATTATAGAATCATCAGATGATAAGGATGTCTGGACTACAGTAGGAGCATCATCTAACATTATTGAAGCTAGTTGGCTAGCATTATCTGATTCTATTGAATGGTTTTTAATTAAGAACTCTCAATAGGACTAATATAAGCATCTCCATCATGCTCAATAATAATTTCTTCGACCTTACTGTCTGATGAAATTTTAAAAGCTCTTACTATAGGCCTAGTTTTTTCGACAAGTGAAATTAGAACATAATTAGGTTCAATCCATCCAGACTCTACAGCATTTACAATATCAGTTGGTGAAGGATATGCTTGAGAAAGGGTATGAGAATGATATATAGAAAGTATTTCTAGATTATTTTCTTCTGCATATTTCTCGGCAGAAATTTGATCTAATGGATCCAAAGAATATCTTTTGATTGGAGCTTCGTGAATATTTTTACATTTAAAAATTTCTACTACTTCATTCTTTTTTCCCATCAAATATCCACAACATTCATTTGGATCTTCAATTAATGAGTGTTCAATTAACTTTGAAATTATTTGTCTTGGTATTATTATTTTCATAATTACAGTATAAATTATTTTTTTATGAACAATATTTCAAAAAACATTATCAATTGCAGACAAAATAACAAAAAAATTGTAATTCATGAAAAAGATAAAATGAATTTACATTTTTCTGATGGATATATTATTCAAAATGAAATATTCAATCATTATTCAAAATCAGAAAAGTTTAATGCTTGGAAAATAGGCTGTACTACAAAAGTTATGCAAGAATACCTTAAAATCCCCTCTCCTTGCCTGGGAAGAGTAATGAAAAAAAATGTTTATAAGGGAGATTCAAAATTAGATTTTAAAAATTTTATTCGACCTGGTGTTGAGTGTGAAATAGGTGTGATTCTTTCTGATGAATTTGATTATACTAATGAGATTAAAGAATTCGACAAAATAATTGAAAAAGTTGTCCCATCAATAGAAATAGTTGATGATAGATGGCCAGATTATAGTAAAGAAAATACCCCTACGCTTATAGCTGATGATTTCTTTGCTTCAACAATTGTATATGGTGAAGGAATAAATATAAAAGACATAGATAATTTAAGTGATTTAAAGGGATTTATGTCATCAAATAATAAGATTATAGGAAAAGGAAAAGGTTCAGATATTCTTGACAATCCATTAAATGCCCTAAGTTGGTTCCTCAATTTCAGTTTTATAGGTAATAATGTACCAAAAGCCGGAGATTTAATCTCATTGGGATCCATTGTTCAAACATATTGGGTTAATAAAAATGACACAATAAAAATAGATATTGAAAAAATAGGAAAAGTGGAAGTTGAATTCAAATAGGAGAAGGCTTTAAAAATGAAAATCATAAATTTAGAAGTATTTATTACTAATCCAGGAGAAAGTAATTTAGATGATGATTTTTCTAAATCTATCAAATATTTTGGTAAAAATCTTATTTTTGTTAAATTAGAAACTGACATAGGGATTACAGGATGGGGAGAATGTTATTCACAAACTGATAGGGATATCCAAATCACTTCTCATGTTGAAAAACTAAAGAAATACATAATAGATTATGATCCTATTAATATTAGAAACTTCCTGTTGGGCGCACAAAGAGATTTTTCTAACAAAAGACCTTCTATGGACTTTTGGTGTGCTGTCAGTGGAATAGAAATTGCAATGTGGGACATTTTAGGTAAATACTTCGAGCAACCTGTATATAATCTACTCGGTGGAAAAATCAGAGAAAAAATAAAGGTATATGCTAACGGATGGGCAACTAGCCTTGAAGAAGAAACTCTGGCAAAAAATGCATTAGAAATGGTAAACAAAAGAGGATTCAAGGCATTAAAATTTGACCCTTTTACAGGACCTTGGGAGGATTGGCCAGAAAATGAAATTTTATTTGAAGCATCAAAGAGGGTAGGAATCGTTAGAGAAGCTGTTGGTCCAAATATTGAAATCTTGGTAGAAGTTCATAGAAGGTTATCCGTGTCTAAGGCTCAAATTTTCACACATGAGATAGAGAAATTCAAACCTTTTTGGGTTGAAGAACCCTGTATAGCAGAAAATATAGATGCTATAAAAGAAGTCAAAGAAAACACAAATATTCCTGTAGTAACAGGCGAAGCATTATATTCAAGAAATATGTTTAGAGATGTTTTTCAAAAAAGAGCTGCGGATATTATTAATCCTGACATTTGTAATACTGGAGGGATACTTGAATTGATTATGATTTCAGCAATGGCAGAGACATTTTCAATAGCAGTATCTCCACATGGCTGGAATTCAACTGGGATAGGAGCTTCAGCTGCTTTACAAGCATCTTCTGTTATCAATAACTTTATAATCTATGAATACATGGTTCATGTTGAAGAATTCTCAAAGAAAATCACAAAAAATCACCCTGTAGTTGAAGATAGTTTTATTGAACTAAATAGTTTGCCTGGACTAGGTTCTTATATAGAAGAAAAAGAATTAACTTTTAAAGACATAAATAATAAAAGAGATTTCGGAAATTTAGGCTAAATTTTTGAAAGTGTCTGTTTTTTATAATTATTTTTTATTTCATCCCAATCCCATATTTGAGGTATAGTTTCTCCATTTGCCCACAGATCTAACTGATCAAAATAGTTCTTTGAACCTGGATTCCCTGAAGACCCTAATGGAACAATCCATCTACTGTTTTTCCAGTTGCTAGGGTCATGAGCATATCTGTTTACTGAAGCCGCTATAACATTATAATTTTTATCATACGAACCTGCTAAAGGAGTATCGCCATCACCACTAGCAGAGACTTTTTTAGGATTTAAAATTTTAGAATAGTTTTCAAATACAGAACTTAAAGGATGTTGGTGATTTGTTTTATGAAGATTCCCCCATTTCCATTCTTCTATATTTTCACCAAATTTTGATTTCAAATAAATAATAGCCGATTTGAATGAATTTTCAAATATACTTTGCCAATTCTCATTTTTGCCTAATAAAAAACTTTTATCATTACCAATATGTTCATTAATCAAAGGGACTAAAAATCTTCTAACATGAGAAACCGCTCCATAATTTTTCCATTGTATTGTCTCTTCGGCTAAATTTGAATAATTGAGTTTTATTATTTCCTGAATTATTTGTTCTTTTGTTACTGTATATATTGAGGCTCCAGAACTTTGCTTATCCATTAAAAAATCCCATTTATGAAGTATTTCAATTGCCTCTTTTTCAAGTTTTGATAATTTAGAATTTGAAAATTTTATACTCTTAGAATAGGAAATGATTTTCTCAGCTGGTATAGAAAATTTTTGATTATGCATTTCAAGCATATTTTCTATTTTCAGATTGGTAGAATTTTCTTGAATGTAATTTACTAAAACTTTAGCTCTATATTCTGGAGCAAAAGCAACCGACATAAAATAGGGATAATCATGATCTACAACTTGTTGATTACAAGTTACTACCCATCCTTCTATAGGATTTCTTGATTTTGGCAACTCTTCTCTAGGGATCTCTTCAGTTACCTGATATTTTTCGTCCCATCCTTTAGCAATACCCCATTCATGCTGTTTATGTCTGATTGGAACAGCACCAGCAAATTTATATCCAAAATTCTTATATATATCTGCATAGGGATAATTATTTGTCCGGTCGGTCCACTTATCAAAAGCTTTTTCTAAATCATCAGCTGATTTAGATTTCATCGCTTCATATGCTGAATCCATCCAATAAGTTCCTTCATCTAAACCTCCAGGATCAGAAAGAGAGAGTACATATTCATCATTAGGGTTTCCAAAAATTACATTTCCGTTTTTAGTTTTGATAACATCTAGTAGGATTTTTTCCTCATTTCTAGGAAAAATTTCCTTTTGGAAATGCTCAGTATCAATCCATTCATTATTATACAATTGCTGAATCTTATCATTAGAATATCTTAATTTTTCAATAAAAATATCTTGAGTATCGGCTCCTCCATGAGTCATTCCCCATGCAACATTTTTATTGTGAGAGAAATGCATAAATCCAGGATACCCAGGAATAGTATGTCCCATACCTTCAAAAGTATCACATTTCAGATGTATCTGATAATAAACATTAGGGGTATCTAAAGTTCGGTGAGAATCTCCCCCTACTAACGGGTATCCCGAATAAGATTTTTCTCCAGATATTGACCATCCATTTGATTCTCCATCTACTGCACCAATAGCTTTAAAATTTTCTGCAGCTTCACTCAACTCTTCAACAGCATTTTTAACCTGCCCTGAGTAAATAGTTCCTGGAGGCAAAGTCAATAAAGCTCCAGGAAAATATCCAGGAATTAACTTTGCAGCTTTTTCTGGCCCTATTTCATTAGATAATTGTGAATAAAAAAGTTTCCCATTAAACGAACCTTCTGCAGCATTCCTGATTTTATAAATTAATATAGAGTGCCAATCTTCCCACGGTTCAGGTTCTACCCCTAAAAGGTTATATTCTAAAGGCAATACTGAAGTTTTAGAAAGAAAAAAATTAACACCTTTTGTAAAACTGTTAATCATTTTCTTTGCTCCATTTGAAGCATTCCTCAGATCTGATTTAGCTACTTTTTCAAAGTTACGCTTAATGTTTAACTTATCATTAGATATTGCTTTTTTACCCAAATATTCTGAGGATCTACCTAGGCACCTCAACCTATCTAAATCCATTTGAAATAATCTATCTTGAGCTATAGAAAATCCTTGTGCAAAAAATAAGTCATTCTCATTATCTGCAATTATATGTGGAATTCCCCATTTATCTCTGTAAATTTCAACGTCTCCAGTCAATTCTTCAGAATTGAACGAAGAATCTAAATCTGGTAAAAAATCTTTTGGATCTAACATGGATTTATTTAGGACCGCTTGAAATAATCCCTGCTACCAAATCACCCATTTGGCTAGTAGAGAGCTTATGATCTTGCTCACCAGCTATATCTACAGTCCTATATCCCTCTGTAATTATTTTATTTATAGCCAATTCTATCTCATCAGCTTCTTCATGGAGACCAAAAGACCATCTTAACATTAATGCTGCTGATAAAAATGAAGCAACAGGATTAGCAATATTATGACCAGCAATATCTGGAGCAGAACCATGAATTGGTTCATAAAGAGCAGGTCTTCCTCTTCTTCCTCTTCTTTTTCCAGGAGGAGGAGGTGATGAAGCAAGGCTAGCTGAAGGAAGCATTCCCATTGATCCAGTAATTACTGAAGCTTCATCAGAAAGAATATCTCCAATACTGTTTTCTGCTACGATTACATCAAATTCTGAAGGGCTTGTAATGATTTTCATTGCTGCATTGTCTGCAAGCATATGTATCAACTCTACTTCTGGATAGTCACGAGCAACTTCATTAGCTATTTCTCTCCACAATCTACCTGTCTCTAAAACATTCATTTTATCAAGCGAATGCAACCTTTGTCTCCTAGACTTAGCCAATTCAAATGCAACTCGAACTACTCTTGCTATTTCTTTTTCTGAATACGCAAGAGTATCAACTGCTCTTCTACCTCTAGTACTAGCACTTCTTCTTTTTGGTCTACCAAAATATAGACCTCCAGTAAGTTCTCTTACTATAACAAAATCAACTCCATCTAGGTACTCAGGTTTTAAAGGACTTGAATGTAAAAGTTCAGGATAAACTTTTACAGGTCTCATATTTGCATAAAGACCAAGCCTTTTCCTTAAAGCTAATATGGCATCCTCAGGCCTAACGTCTGCACTAGGGTTATCCCATTTAGGACCTCCTACTGCTCCAAAAAGTATTGCATCTGACCCCAAAGCTAAATTCATTGATTCAGGAGGAAGTGGGTTATTAAATTTATCAATTGCAGCTCCCCCGACTAATGCATGTATAAATTCAAAATTATGATCAAATTTCTTACATATCGCTTCTAGAACTTTCATTGACTCTGTAGTAACTTCTCTGCCTACACCATCACCTGCTAAAACACAAACTCTTGCTTCCATATTACCTCCGAAAATTTTTCACTAATCTCTATTCTATCAACATTTATATGAATTTTGAATTTAATCAGAAATTTTTATTTTTTTGTCTCATATTTTGATATATCTTCTTCGTGTTGAAGGGTAATACCTATATCGTCAAGACCTTTTAAAATAGAATCTTTTCTAAAAGGATCAAAATCAAAATTTGCAGAAAAATCTATATCATCTGCTAGTGTTTGGTTTTCTAAATTTACTGATAGTTTATAATCAGGTATTCTAATTGCATTCGTCATAATTTTATCTACTTCTTCACTGTTTAAAACAACTGTTACAATTCCATTTTGCATACAATTATTTCGAAAAATATCTGCAAAGCTAGTAGAAATGATCACCTTGAATCCATATTCTGAAAGAGCCCAAGGAGCATGTTCTCTACTAGAACCAGACCCAAAATTTGGTCCTGTAACTAATATTGATGCTCCTGAAAACTTTGAGTTATTTAATATGAAATCAGGATTAGGGACTCCATCTTCAAGGTATCTCCAATCATAAAATGCAAATCTTCCAAATCCTGTTCTTTCGATTCTTTTTAAAAATTGCTTGGGTATAATCTGATCAGTATCTACATTAACTCTATCTAATGGTGCAACTAATCCAGTATGTTTTATAAATTTTTCCATAATTTTCTCCTGTTTCTATTGTAAAGGATCTACAGTAATAGAACCTGTTTTAATATTTTTAATTTCTTGTAATTTATAAATTTCTACGACTAGTGCTATAGAAAGGAAGCAAAAGATTATTAATAAAATCGAAGAAAAATACATCAGTTTTGTTCCTTCAATCAAATCATTCACAGTATTTAAGTTGTATGCCCAAAATCTTGTAATTGTAGAAGGGTTAAAAAGCATAAGAGATATAAAGGTTAAAAACCATAATTTAAATTTAATAGTAAGAATGTCAAATAGCTTATCCTTCTTTTGAATAAAACTACCTTTATAAATTTCAAAAAATGTTTTAAATATCCTATAAGACAAAAATAAGAATGGGAAAAATATAACTAAAAAAGCTATATTAAAATCTTTAGAAATAAATCTACAAATAAAAACACACACAAAGTATAAAAAAATAGCAAAATAAATCCAAACAATAGACTTTTCTGGAGAAACAGATGATTTGTATTTTAAAGTTTTTATATTTCTTAAAGACCTATGAAAAAAAGTTCCTAGTGGAAAAAACAAGAGAAACATTAATAAAAATTGAAAAATATATAAAAATTGAGACCTTGATTGAGTTCTATCCATCTCATTTACAAATTTCAATGGTTTATCACATATCCCTTCTAAGAGTTTTTTTGGATTATCAGAATTACAATCTAAGAAATTTTCCTTTTGTGAAAATTGTATTACTAAATCAAAATTAATAGCATTTGAAGGAGGAATTGTTGATATCCCTTGATATTTCCAGTTTTTATAAATCTTCTCATTATTTTTCTCAATAAAAAACATTCCAAAAGACATTACTATAGCTATCAAAAGAAAGAAAGTAATTATTCTAAGTGGATTAATATTAGATTCAAATGAATAAGCTGTAAAAAAAGATTTTCTGGCTTCATCTAAATTTTTCTGATTCCCAAAAACTTTAGACAATAAACTAGATTTTTGAATAGAATCTTTTTGTGAATTTGAATATCTAGAAAAAGATTTAGGTCTAGCAAATTTTTTTTGTTTTTCTTTTGACAAAACTGATAATCCTACCAGTCTCTTACATCAACAAAATGCCCCTCTATGGCTGCTGCTGCTGCCATTTCAGGACTTACTAGATGTGTTCTCCCACCTTTTCCTTGCCTTCCTTCAAAATTTCTATTTGAAGTTGATGCACATCTCTCCCCAGGTGCAATAATATCAGGATTCATTCCCAAACACATTGAACAACCAGATTCTCTCCACTCAAATCCAGCTGCTTTAAATATTGCATCCAAACCTTCTTTTTCAGCTTGAATTTTAGTTAAAGTTGATCCAGGCATAACTTGAGCTCTAACATTAGCATTTACTTTTTTACCTTCTATAATTTGAGCAGCACTTCTTAAGTCTGTTATTCGTGCATTAGTACAAGATCCAATAAATACTCTGTCTAAAAAGATTTCTTCTATTCTTGTCCCAGGTTGTAATCCCATATATTCTAAAGCGTTAGCGCAAGATTGAGAATCTAAAGAAATTTCATAATCGTCAGGCGAAGGAATTTTTGCTGAAATGGGTAAAACTTGAGAAGGATTAGTTCCCCAAGATACAAATGGTTCTAAATCATCGCAATTCACTTCAACATAAGAGTCAAATTTTGCATCTTTATCAGTTTTTAGGTCTTCCCATTCCTTTATAGCATTTTCCCAATCTTTGCCTTTTGGAACTTTATTCCTGCCTTCCATCCAATCATAAGTAGTCTGATCAGGAGCAATCATTCCTGCTCGAGCGCCTCCTTCAATAGACATATTACAGATAGTCATTCTTCCTTCCATAGAAAGTTTTCTAATTGACTCACCTGTATATTCCATAACATAACCAGTTCCGCCAGCAGTACCAATTTGACCAATCAATTTTAAAATCATATCTTTAGCTGTAACCCCTTTTGACAAATCTCCTTTGAATTCAACTTTCATAGTTTTTGGTTTACGCTGTCTTAAAGTCTGAGTAGCCAAAACATGTTCTACTTCTGATGTACCTATTCCGAAAGCTAAAGCTCCGAAAGCTCCATGAGTTGAAGTATGAGAGTCGCCACAAACAATTGTCATTCCGGGTTGCGTATAACCTTGTTCAGGGCCAATAACATGAACTATTCCTTGTTCTTTATCCCAAACATCAAAAAGAGTAATGCCATTACTCTTACAATTTTCTCTAATTGTTTCTACTTGTTTCCTTGCAATCTCATCTTTTATTTCTTCAGTCCTTGTATCATCAGTTGTAATATTATGGTCAACGGTAGCAATTGTTAGATCTGGCCTACGAACTTTTCTATTGTTTATTCTTAAACTTTCAAAAGCCTGAGGTGAAGTTACTTCATGGACTAAGTGTAAATCAATATATAAAATTTCTGGTTGATCTTTAGGCTCAGCAACAATATGCTTTTGCCATATTTTTTCAAACATTGTTAGTTTATTAGACATTTAACTCTCCTCTTAAATCTCTATTACTTTAATTGCAATTAACTTACAGACTCAATAATAAGATATCTATTTATCGCATTAACATAAGCTTTTGCGCTTGCAAGTATTATATCTGTATCTGAACCTTGACCTGTATATATAGTTCCGTTTTTTTCAATTCTAATTGTAACTTCTCCTAAAGCATCTATTCCTTCTGTAACTGAGGAAACCGAAAATTCAGTAAGATTTACATCCATTTTAGTTAAATCATTAATAGAGTTGCATACTGCATCAACAGGCCCAGTTCCAGATTTAGAACTTTTCCCAATTTTTCCATCAGGTAATTCCAAAGTTATATTTGACACAGGATCTCTTTTATTCCCACAAACAACATCTAAATCTATTACCTTAAAGTTTTCTGTGGTATCTAGTTCTCTATGAAATTCACTCATTAATGATTCTAAATCTTTATCAGTTATTTCTTTTTTCTGATCAGCTAAGCTTTTGAAACTGTTAAAGACTTCTAATAATTCTTCATCACTAACTTTGTAACCTAAATAGTCCAATCGTGATTTCAAACCTGCTCTTCCAGATACTTTGGTAAGTACAATCGCATCGCCTTTCCATCCTACTTCTTCAGGGTGCATTATTTCAAATGTTGTTCTTTCTTTTAAAAAGGCATCTTGGTGAATTCCTGAAGAATGTCTGAAGGCATTTTGACCTGTTATTGCTTTATTAAATTGAATTGGAAATCCAAATATATTAGATATAAGTCTACTCGATGGTCCTATTTCAGAAGTGTTTATATCTGTGGAGACTTTATAATGATCTGGTCTAGTTTTAACAGCCATTATTACTTCTTCTAATGCAGCATTTCCAGCTCTTTCACCTAACCCATTAACACACCCTTCAATTTGCCTTGCTCCATTCTCTAAAGCTGATAGGCTATTAGCTACAGCCATTCCTAAGTCATTATGACAATGAACACTTACTATCGCTTTATCAATATTTGATACATTTTCAAAAACACCAGAAATCAATTTCCCAAATTCTTCTGGGTTGGAATAACCAACTGTATCTGGGATGTTCACTGTAGTAGCACCTGCATCAATAGCTTTTTCAAGCATCATATATAGATATTCAGGATCTGATCTTGAAGCATCCATTGGCGAAAATTCAACATCCTCTACAGAATCTCTAGCTTGTTTAACAGCATCTATAGCCATTGACATAATAGATTCTCTGTCTTTTTTCATTTGATGCAACAAATGAATATCAGAAGTAGACAAAAAAGTATGAATTCTTGGCTTTAATCCATCTTTGACACAATCTATTGCTGATTGTATATCTCCTTTGACTGCTCTTGCCAAAGTACATATTGTAGGACCTTCTACCTCTAAAGCTATTTTTCTTACAGCAGAAAAATCACCCGGAGAACTAGCTGCAAATCCAGCTTCAATTATATCCACATTTAGTTTTTGTAATTGGGAGGCGATTCTAAATTTATCTTGAGAAGTAAGAGAGGCACCAGCTGATTGCTCTCCATCTCTCAATGTAGTATCAAATACTATAAGTTTATCTGTCTGTTTTTTTCCTACCATTTCTTTTAAACCTCTTAATTTATGTTGTTGATTCCAACCATGGCATCATAGCTCTTAGGTCTTTACCAATTTTTTCTACTGGATGACTTAGATCTGCTTCTCTGAGATCATTATATTTATGAAGGCCTTCATCATTTTCTGCAATCCACTCTCGTGCAAACCTTCCGCTTTGAATATCATCCAAAACCTTTTTCATTGCGTCTTTAACTGAATCATCTATTATTCTCGGACCTACTGTATAATCTCCATATTCTGCTGTTGTAGAAACGGAATATCTCATCCCTTCAAGTCCACCTTGATAAATCAAATCAACAATAAGTTTCAATTCATGCAAAACCTCAAAATAAGCTGATTCAGGCTGATAACCAGCTTCAGTTAAAACTTCAAATCCAGCTTTTATTAAAGCCGTTACTCCTCCACAAAGTACTGCCTGTTCTCCAAATAGATCTGTTTCTGTTTCTTCTTTAAATGTAGTTTCTAATATTCCAGCTCTTCCACCACCTATGCCTTTCCCATATGCTAATCCGATTTTATAGGCATCTCCAGAAAAGTCCTTATCAACAGCAATTAAACATGGTACTCCTAAATCTCTTTCAAAAACTGCTCTAACTCTGTGACCTGGAGCTTTTGGAGCGATCATAATTACGTCTACATTATCTGGTGGTTTTACTTCTTCATATAAAATGGCAAACCCATGAGCAAAAAGTAAAATATCATTCTCCTCTAAGTTGTTTTTTATATCTTCGTTATAAACTTTTTTCATTGATGGATCAGGGATACACAAACTAATAAGTTGAGATTTTTTTACAGCATCCGATATGCTGAAAACTTCAAATCCATCATGTTCTGCTTGTTCTTTAGACTTAGAGCCTTCATACAAACCTACTATGACATTAAAGCCTGAATCCTTCAGATTTTGTGCATGAGCATGCCCTTGAGAACCATAACCAATTACAGAAATTGTTTTATTTCTTAATATTTGATCATCTATATCTTTATCATAAAATAACTTTGCCATTTTTCCCCTTCTTTCTATTTCTTAAACAGAGCCAGATGCATCTTTATCAGCTATATATACATCTGAATTTTCTGATGCACTAAACTCTCCATCATTTATACCTATTTTAGTAGCTCCTCTTAATGTAGCGATTCTACCTGTTCTCATAACTTCTAAAACACCGAATTGATCTAATAGTTCAACAAAAGAATCTATTTTTGATTTACCTCCAGCTAATTCAAAAGTTATATTGTTGATTCCAACATCAACTACATTAACTCTGAATACTCTAGATAATTCTAAAATCTCTACTCTTTGTGATTGATTGCATTTCACTTTTATCAGTGCTAATTCTCTCCATACAATATTTTTTTCACTTATATCTGAAGCTTCAACAACATCTATAAGTTTATTTAATTGTGAAGATATATTTTTAACCGAATTTTCTGCACCACCAACTACAAAAGTCATTCTAGAAAATCCATTTTGCTCAGAATGACCAACTGCTAAGCTTTCAATATTTACCCCTCTCCTTCTGAAAAGACTTGAAATTCTAGCAAGAACTCCAGGTTTATCATGAACAAGAGCAATAATAGTTCTTCTGTGAATACCTTCGCTCATTTAATTCTTTTCCTCCTCAATTAACTGGTCTACACTTCCTCCTGCAGGAATCATAGGATATACATAATCAACTTTCTCAATCACAAAATCAACAATAACTGGACCATCATGATTATTTGCGTCATTAATTGCTTTTTTCAAATCATTTTGATTATCTACTCTAATCCCCTTAATTCCATATGCTTCAGCAAGTTTTACAAAGTCAGGATTGCCAGTGTACGTTTCATGCATATATTGGCCATTGTAAAACATATCTTGCCACTGAGTAATCATACCCAAATGATTATTGTTCAAAATAGCATATTTAATAGGAAGTTTATTTTCTGCTACTGTTGCTAATTCTCCAACTGTCATTTGAAATCCTCCATCACCACAAATTGACCAAACAGTTTTTTCTGGGGCTCCTACTTGAGCGCCTATTGCACTAGGGATTTCATAACCCATAGTCCCAAGTCCTCCAGAGGATAACCAAATACTATTTTTCTTAAAACTATAATGTTGAGCAGCCCACATTTGATGTTGACCAACTCCAGTGCAAATTACCGCACTGCCATCAGTTAAGTCAGAAAGAGTTTTTATAACTTGTTGCCCAAGTAAAGTTTCTGATTCAGGAATTAGCAAAGATGGATGCTCAGATTTAAAATGTTCAACCTCTTTCAACCATCCTGTATGTGTTTGAGAATTAACTTTAGGGTTTAATAATTTTAATACCTCATTTATATCACCTAAAACAGGTGCTTCTATTTTTACTGTTTTATTAATCTCTGCAGGATCTATATCTATATGAATTTTTTTTGAATTTTTCCCAAATCTTTTAGCATTGCCAACAATTCTGTCATCAAACCGAGATCCAATACCTATAATTAAATCTGCTTCGTCAAGAGCTATTGAAGCATAAGCCATACCATGCATTCCAGGGAATCCTGTAGAAAGTATATGATCCTCTGGAAAAGCAGATATTCCTAGTAAAGTAGTTACTACAGGAATTTGAGCTTTTTCAGCTAATTCCAAAAGTTTATTTTGAGCTCTAGAAATGATCACCCCATGACCTGCTAAAATGATTGGTTTTTTAGCATTGTTTATTAAACTTACAGCGTTTTCAATTTGATTTTGGTCAATTTTTAAATATGGATTATAACCCGGAAGATTTACTTTAGAATCTTTTGAAAAATCATATTCAGACAATTCATCAAAAACATCTTTAGGGATATCAATCAAAACAGGCCCAGGTCTTCCAGTTCTTGCTATATGAAATGCTTCATGTATTACTGAACCTATTTCCGATGCTTTCATAACTAAATAATTATGTTTTGTAACAGGTAAAGTTGCTCCAGTTATATCAGTTTCTTGGAAAGCATCTGTTCCAATTGCAGGTCTTCCAACTTGTCCTGTTATAGCAACAACAGGAACTGAATCCATCATTGCAGTAGCCAATCCTGTTATAAGATTTGTCGCACCAGGACCAGATGTTGCAAAAGCTACACCTACTCTTCCAGTAGTTCTTGAATATCCATCTGCAGCATGACAAGCTCCTTGCTCATGCCTTGTAAGAATATGCTTAATTTCAGGAAATTTATTTAAAGTCCCATAAAGAGGCAAAATAGCCCCTCCTGGTATCCCAAAAACAGTATCCACACCCTCTTTTATCAGGGCTTTACATACTATTTCACTTCCTTTTATCTTTTCCTTCATATTATTCTCCATTTTTACAAAAAAAAACTCGTCCTTCAAATAAGGACGAGATAACCCGCGGTACCACCTTTATTGCATACAATTATGCCACTTCTTTTTTCTGTTTCGTAGAAAAACGTTTTCTCCTAATTAGATTCAGAGAAACCACTTCTAGGCGAGTTCATTAATTATTTTTATTGATTTACAGCTTACATCAATTCTCTTAGAAAAATAATTAACTACTACTCCTATTCTTCGTGTTGATTCTATTATATAACTATATAGACTAAATAGCTATTAAACTGCTTTTTTATGGAAATAATTAAATCAAAAGATATCAATAAATTACAAATTTTAGATTTATATACATTTTTAAATAAATTGCCTAATCATGGGTTTAAAGATTTTTCTAAAGATAAGAAAAATTTTGAAATAGAAATTGTAAATTTAATAAAAGATAAAAGATATAGGTTTTTTTTAGAATATAAAAAAAACCAAATTATAAACTATTTTCTTATCAAAAATGAAGATTCATTAAATAGATCTATCATAATGACTTATGATTATAAAAAAACAATAATTCATATAAATGAAATAAAAAAATTCACTAAATTGAATTCCTTAGAAATAGGAATTAGAGATTCTGAAAAAAATCAAATTAAAGAATTTTCTTTTTTTGAAAAAACCCATACATATGAATTTATGAAATTGGAATCAAAGAAATTTTCCAAAATCTTAAT
Organism: Chloroflexota bacterium; assembly: GCA_036164085.1. Lineage (GTDB taxonomy): Bacteria > Chloroflexota > Dehalococcoidia > Lucifugimonadales > Lucifugimonadaceae > TMED-70. The sequence continues at coordinate 17,099 of JAYZJV010000061.1, forward strand.
AACTGATAAAAAAGATTTTTATATAGAAGTTATAAATCATAAAACTCATTATAAAAATCTTATGGAAATTCAAAATGATTGTTTCGCAGATCATCATGGATTTGAATCAAATTCATTATCTGACTTTAAATCTGAAATAAAAAATCTTGAAAAAAATCAAATTAAATCTTTTTTTCAGGTTTCAAAAAATTTAGAAGATGAATGGATCGGGTATTCATGGACACATCATAATCTTATAAATAATGATGGTAGATTATCTATGTGTGGAATAAAAAAACAATTTAGAAATAAAGGTTTAGCTAGAAAATTAATAATTTCTGCAATAAATAATTTGTTGGCAAAAAAATGTACTCAAATTTATTTAGAAGTAGATAGTAATAATATTCCAGCTAAAAAGATTTATAAAGAAATTGGTTTTGAGGTTTATAGTAAATTAATCTGGTACAAAATAATTCTCTAAATCAATCAAAAAACTTGTATAAATTTTTGAAAACTTTCTCCCATTCAAAGCTTTCAATTTTTTTATAATACTTTTTATCAAAATCAATTTTAGTTTCACCATTAAAAAAATTAATTATATTTTTTGCAAAAGCTTCTGGTTGTATATTATTTGTTACAATACCTGTCTTATTTTCTTCAATAAAATCTTTCATTCTACCTGTATTGGATACTATTACTGGGGTCTTTGAAGCAAGTGCCTCTAAGCAAACCATTCCAAAAGTTTCTGATCTTGAAGGAATAATAACTAAATTTGAAGAGTTGTAATAATTTCTAAGTTTATCTTGTGACACAGACCCAAACCAAATAATTTTATTTGAATATTTATTCCCTATAAGTTCTTTTTGTATTTTTTTTTGACTATCTGATCCTATATCGCCTCCAACTATACCTAAATTTATTGAAGTTATAACTTTCTCCACTTTTTTAAAAGTATTTATAGCGATATCTAATCCCTTTAAATAATCATTTCTTCCTACAAAAAGTAATAATTTCTTAGAATCATTTTTAAAATTAATTCTTTTTCTTGCGTCAATTATATTTTCATGAAAGAAATATTTCCTATTAAACCCAGGTGTTGAATTAATTATTTTATGAGATGGTAATTTATATTTTTTTTCCAATATTGTTTTCTCTAATTCAGAAAAAGATAACGTATAATCAAAAAAATCTAGGATAGATTTTTCAACATCTATTCTTTTAAAATCAATCAAATAATCATTTGTGTGTTCTTTTTTTAAATATTCCAATGTATGAGATACATTTATTTTCAATAAATCA
>JAYZJV010000062.1:0-11703 GCA_036164085.1 Chloroflexota bacterium
AAAAATAATATAGATGCTAGAAATCTAATTATGCTATTTTATTCAATAGTCTATCTTTTTTTCTTCTTCCATATGATTTTAATAGAAAATAGTTTTGAAAATTGGAAGTTAATGTTTTTTTATTTAATCTCACAAGTTTTTTTTATAGATATATTTGGTTATTTGGCAGGGAAAACAATTGGAAAAACTAATATTGATTTTTTATCGAAAATCTCCCCAAATAAAACAATAGAAGGATATGTTGGATCAATAGTTTTTGGGGTTTTATGGGGGATAATATTCTTGTTTTTATATCAGGATGTTTTTCAATTAAAAGTACTAACTAAAATATTATTGATTTTTTCCTTAGTTTCAACTTCCATATTTGGAGATTTGTTTGTTTCTAAAATAAAAAGAGCAATTAAAGTAAAAGATTTTTCTAATTTTTTGTATGGACATGGTGGAATTTCTGATAGACTTGATTCAATTTTGCCTAGTTTTGCTATCGCATTTTGGATATTCTTTCTATTATGAAAAAAATTGTAATAATAGGTTCAACTGGTTCTATAGGTACTCAAACTTTAGAAATATGTGAAAGTAATAAAAATTTCTTTGAAGTATATGGAATAACAGCTGGAAAAAATACAAAGAAATTAAGATCTCAAGTTTTAAATTATAAACCTAAATACTATGACAATTTAGAAAAGAAAAATTTTTCTTTTACTCATTCAGAATTATTGGATTCTGAAAAATTAGTTGCTGATAAAAATGTTGATTTTATATTATTTGCCTCTTCAGGTTCAACAGCACATCTTCCTATTTTTGAATCTATTAAATCAGGAAAAACCATTGGGCTTACCAATAAAGAAGTTATTGTTACATATGGTCCTTTAATTATTGAAATGGCGAAGAAATATAATGCGAAAATTTTACCAGTTGATTCTGAGCCTTCAGCAATTTGGCAGTGTATCGAAGGAGAATCAAAAGATATTTCTAAGATAATATTAACAGCTTCAGGAGGAGCATTCAGAGATTTAAAATTTGAAGACCTTAAAAACATTACTCCTGAACAGGCAAAAAAACATCCTAATTGGGATATGGGAGAAAAGATTACTGTTGATTCATCAACGATGATGAATAAGATTTTTGAAATAGTTGAAACTAGTTATCTTTTTGATTTGCCAATTGATAGTATTGAAGTTTTGATTCATAGAGAGAGCTTAGTTCATTCTATGGTTGAATTTTCAGATGGTTCAATTAAGGCACAAATTTCAAAAACTGACATGAAGTTACCTATTCAGCATGCATTAAGTTATGAATTAAACGAATTTAATTATAAAAATAAATTGAATCTATCTGAACTTAAAAATCTCTCTTTTAGCGAGGTAGATAGGAAAAAATATCCATGTTACGATTTTGCTATAGATTACATTAAAAAAGGTCCTTTATATATTTCTGCATTATCTATAACGAATGAGATTTTGGTTGATCTTTTTTTATCTGAAAAAATCAAGTTTGTTTCTATAGTTGATTTAATGACTCATGCTTTATTAAATGAAGACTTCGACAAAGATATTACCTTTGATAATATAATTGAGATAAGGAAAATGCTAAAAAATAAAATATCAGAAAAAATAAAATAATAAACACAAATGCAAATAATTATTAGCATAATTACTCTTTCCATAATGATAACCCCATTGGTTGTTTTGCATGAATTAGGACATTATCTTACAGCAAAATATTTTAAGGTAAGAGTTTTAGAATTTGGGATAGGATTTCCACCAAAAATTTTTTCATTTTGGGGACAGAGAGAATCATTTGGAATAGAAAAAGATTTAATTTTTGATTTGTCCGAACTGAATATCAATCAAGAAATATATATTCAGATAAATTCTTCAAATAATATTTACAAAATAAAAAAAGAAAAACCTGAAGAAAACTTCAATGATTTTATTAAAGTTAAAATATCAGAAATTTCTGATAAAAAATTAACAGTTTATACTATGAGTTGGAGTATTAATCTAATTCCTTTTGGAGGTTTTGTAAAATTATTTGGTGAAGAAAAGAATAAATCAAAAGATTCTTTAAGCCAAGCTTCATACCTAGGTAGATTTGTAATACTTTTTTCAGGTTCTTTTATAAATTTTTTATTACCTTTTATTATTATGTTTTTAGTAAATATTTTCATTTTGGAAAAAAATGTTGCAGATATAATTATCCAGGACGTCATGCCTGATTCTCCAGCTGAGTTAGCAGGATTGAAACCAGGAGATAAAATACTTTCAATAAACGAAAAAACTATATACACAATATCTGATTTACAAAGTGAAGTTTCTCAAAACTTGGGAAAAGAATCTGATTGGGAAATAGTTCGGGGAATTCCTAATGTTTTTCAAAAACCGGGAGAAGATATTAAATATTTTTATAATGATGAATCGACTAATGATTTTATAATCAAAGCTAGATGGGATCCTCCTTCCTACAAAGTTGGATTAGATATTTCACTAGCAAAAGCTAGATCTATAAATCCTTATTCAGGTTCTATTACTTATTTTAATGTTGAAAATACTCCTTCTAATAAAACAATGTCATTAATAGAATCTAATAAATATTCAGATTATAAAATTGGAGATCAAGTACCAATTGTGTTGAATGAAAATTATGAAGGGATACCATTATCAGAGGCTAGAAAAATAAATCCAGATGCAGGCATAACCGATGAAATTCAAGAAGGATCTATAGGGATTTTAATATCTACACAAAATCCAAGAGTCTATAAAGAAAATGTTTCTGAAAACTTTAAAACTGCTTTCAACCAATCAATTTCAATATATAAACTAAGTTATTTTTCTATAATTGGAATAATTAATAGATCCACAAACCCAATATTCGAAGGACCCAAAGCGATAGGCCCAATTGGTCTTGGTCAGATAAGTGGAAATATTGTTTATTCTTCTGAATCAACAATTAATAAAATTTTTGTTTTAATAACTATTGCATCTTCTATTAGTTTATCTTTATCAATTATCAACTTGCTTCCATTTCCTGCTTTAGACGGAGGAAGGTTAGCATTCTTATTTATTGAAATTTTTAGAAGAGGTAAAAAGGTTCCTGAAAGAATAGAGTCTTACATTCATGGGTTAGGATTTATTATACTTATATTATTGATTTTATTTATTTCATTCAAAGATATCTCAAGATTGTGATAAAAAGGTGAAAATTTGAGAAAAATTACTCATTTAGTAAAAGTAGGAAATGTAAATATTGGTGGTAACAATCCAGTAGTAGTTCAGTCTATGACTGATACTTATACAGCAGATATAAAAAGTACTGTTGCTCAAATAGAGGAATTGTATAATTCAGGTTCAGAAATAGTTAGAGTTACCGTAAACAATTCTGAATCAGCTAAAGCTATTAAGCCTATAAAAAAAATTTTAGCAGATAAAAATATTCAAGTTCCTATAGTGGGTGATTTTCATTTTATTGGACATAAGCTTTTGAAGGACATCCCTGAATGTGCTCAAGAATTAGACAAATACCGAATAAATCCTGGTAATTTAGGTTTAGGAAACAGAAAAGATGATAATTTTAAAACTTTTATAGAGATTGCTAAAGATTTAGATAAACCTATTAGGATTGGTGTTAATGCGGGTTCTTTAGATCAAGAACTTATGGATTCAAAAATGGATGAAAACTTCAAATTAAAGAATCCTAAAAGTGCTGATGAAGTAGAGTCTGATGCATTAATAACTAGTGCATTGTTATCTTATGAAAGAGCTCTGAACCTAGGACTAGGAAAAGATAAAATTATTATCTCGTGTAAGGTATCACGGTTGAAACAGATGGTATATTGCTATAGAGAAATTTCTAAAAATTGTTCGGCTCCTTTACATTTGGGTCTAACTGAAGCTGGGATGGGGATGAAATCAATAGTCGCGACTACTTCAGCATTATCAATTTTGTTAGAAGATGGAATTGGTGATACTATCAGGTCATCTCTGACCCCAGAAGTTGGGTCTCCAAGATCAAGAGAAGTTGAACTTTGTCAAGAAATTCTGCAATCTCTAAATATCAGAAATTATAAAGCTGAAGTTACTTCTTGCCCTGGTTGTGGTAGAACTACATCGACTTATTTTAGAGAATTGGCTTCTGAAATAAATTCTTATCTTGATAAAAAGAAGAAAGAATGGAAAGAAAATTTTCCAGGATCTGAAAATTTAAAAGTTGCAGTTATGGGATGTGTTGTGAATGGTCCTGGAGAATCAAAAGCTGCAAACATTGGAGTCTCTTTACCAGGTTCAGGAGAAAATCCTGCAGCTCCAGTATATGTTGATGGTGAAAAGGTAAAGGTTTTAAAAGGTGTTGATATTTCAAACGAGTTTATAAATATGGTTCAATCTTATGTTGAGAATAAATGGGGGAATAAATGAATATTAACAGTTTTTTAGGATCCAAAAAACTATCAAGTTTTTTTTGGAAAACTTATAGAGAAGACCCTCAAAACTTAGAAACTGAAAGTCATAGATTACTCCATAGAGCAGGATTTATATCTCAAGTTTCTTCAGGGATATTTAGTTTTCTCCCTGTAGGATGGAGATCAATCGAAAAAATAAAACATATTATTAAAGATGAAATGAATCGATCTGGAGCTCTAGAGGTAAATATGCCAGTGATTCAATCTTCTGATTTATGGAAAAGCTCTGGAAGATTAGATACATTTATACCACCTCTAGCGAAATTTGTGGATAGAAGAGAAAATGAAATGGTGGTAGCTCCTACTCACGAAGAAACTGTAACTGATATGGTTGCCAGAAATGTAAATTCGTATAGGGATTTACCTTTTACGCTTTATCAAATTCAAACTAAATATAGAGAAGAACCTAGACCAAGAGGAGGACTTTTACGAGTAAGAGAATTTGAGATGAAAGATGCTTATTCTTTTGATAGAGATCTTGAGGGATTAGATGTTTCTTATAAAAAAATGATTGAAGTATACAAAAATATATTTAATAGATGTTCTACCGATGTAGTTATTGTTGATGCAGATTCGGGAGCTATAGGTGGAAAAGAGTCTAATGAATTTATTATGCTTGCTGATTCAGGTGAAGATGTGATACTTATAAGTGAAGATAATAAGTATGCAGCTAATGTTGAAAAAGCTACTTTCAAGAAAAATTTATATAAAAAAATGCCTGATTCTGAATTAGAACTTTTAGAAACTCCAGATATAAAAACTGTTAATAAATTAAAAGAATTTTTAGATGTTCCAGATTATCAAATATTAAAAACTCTTATTTATAAATATGATAATAATTTTATTGGTTGTGTGATAAGAGGAGATTATGATGTGAATGAAACCAAATTAAGAAATTTCCTAAAAGCTACTAATTTGGAAGCTGCCTCTGAAAAAGAAGTAATTGATTTAGGCTTAATCCCTGGATATTTATCTCCATACAAAATAAACAACATAGATTTTATTTTTGATGAATCCGTAGAAATGGGTCCAGGAAACTTTGTAATAGGGGCCAATATTAAAGATAAACATTATAAAAATATGAATATTACAAGAGATTTAAACAATTTTACTTCTATTGATATAGCCGAAGCAAAAGAAGGGTTTTCTACTGAAAAAGGTTCAAAGTTATTTGCAAAAAGAGGCATAGAAGTAGGTCATGTTTTTAAGTTAGGAGATTCTTATACAAAAAAAATGAATGCTAAATTTTCAAATAATGATGGTTCCGATGAAAATATTTTAATGGGATGTTATGGAATTGGAGTAGGAAGACTTTTAGCCGCTTGTATTGAAGCTAATAAAATTGACGATTCAATGAATTTGCCTATTTCCATTTCACCATTTTCGGTATATCTGGCAGCCTTACAAACAGATAATGAAGAAGTTATGGATATTGCTCAAAAAATATTTATAGAGCTTTCTGACTTTGGAATAGATGTTTTATTTGATGATAGATCAGTTCAAGCTGGGGTTAAATTTAATGATTCAGATTTGTTATCATTGCCATATAAAATTATAATATCTACTAGAAATCTCCAAGATGGTATTTTAGAAATTGTAGATAGAGATAAGAATAAAACAGTAAAACTTTCATATGATGAAACAATAAAGTTTTTTAAAAATATATCGAAAGAGATTTAAATATTTGATTGTTCATGCTAAAATGAGTCAGTAGAAAATAAAAAATTAAGGATTAGTAATAAAGTAAAGGTGGGCTTTGCCCACTTTTTTTAATTATATAGTTATCTTGGGAGGTAACTTTGAAAAATGAACTTTTTTTAGCTTTGACTCAATTGGCAGCTGAAAGAAATTTACCTCAGACAATAGTGGTAGATGCGGTGAAAGAAGCTTTGGCGTCTGCTTATAGAAAAGATCCTGCGGCAAAAGGTCAGGATATTTTAGTTGAAGTAGATTCAGAGACAGGAGATGTTATAGTCAAAACTATTCTAAATGTCAAAGAAAAAGAAACAATTGAAGACCCTTTATCAGAAATATCTGAAGAAGAAGCTAAAAAGATAAATAAAGATTTTCGAGTAGGTGATTTTATTGAAACTGGATTTATGGAATATAATCCTGGGCGAATAGCTGCTCAGACTGCTAAACAAGTAGTTTTACAAAAACTACGAGAAGCTGAAAGAGATTTAGTTTTTGGGAAATTTGCTGATAAAAAAGGACAAGTAATAGCAGGTACAGTTCAAAGGATTGATTCAAGGAACATATTTGTTGATATTGGGAGAGCGAATGCATTGATGCCTCCATCAGAACAAACATCTTATGAGAAATATCGAGTGGGTCAACAATTGAAGTTTTTTGTAACAGAAGTTCAAAGGACTGCTAGAGGTCCTGAAATAATAGTTTCTCGAACTCATCCTGAATTACTAAGAAAGCTTTTTGAGTCAGAGGTTCCTGAAATTGCTTCAGGTGTAGTAGAAATAAAAGCACTTTCTAGAGAAGCCGGAGCAAGGTCTAAAGTTGCAGTGTCTTCAGAAGACGTAGATGTCGATGCTGTTGGAGCATGTGTAGGACTAAGAGGCATTAGAATACAAAATGTTGTAAATGAACTTTTAGGTGAAAAAATAGACGTTGTAGATTGGAATGAAGATCCAAAGGTTTTGATTACCAATTCTTTATCACCAGCAAGTGTCTCTAATGTGTCTATAAATATTGATGATAATTCAGCTATAGTAACAGTGCCAAAAAAGCAATTATCACTTGCTATAGGTAAAGAAGGTCAAAATGCTAGATTGGCAGCTAAATTAACTTTGTGGAAAATAGATGTTCAAGCTGAAGAGGAAATTGTTATAGAAAAAGAAGATGAAGTTGAACCATTAGAAAAAGTAGCTTCAAATAACACTCTTGAAAATGAACCTTCGGTTCAAGAAAATGAAAAAATTGATACATCTGATGAGGAGATTTTTTCAGATAATGTTTTGAATGATATAGATCAGCCAGAAGAATCATTAAAAGAAAATTCTGTAGATGAGAAAGCTGAACTTTTAGCTCTTGAAAAAGAAATTGAAGAACTTGAGCAAAAAGAAGAAAAAGAAGAGAAAAAGAAAAAGCAAAAAGAAGACATTTTAGATTTTTCATCTGAAGATATATGGGATTTAGGAGGGAATAATTCCAACGAAACTTCAGACGATACCATTAGATTCGCAGAAGATATTGAATCTTTAAACACATTTAATAATGACGGTAAAAATTCAAAAAAATCTGATAGAAGAAAAAAAAATAAAAGATAATGAAATGGGATCATATTGACAACAAACGAATCAAGCGAAATAAATTCAGAGGAAATATTGAGAGATCCTGTTTCTTTGCCTTTAACGATTACTGTAGGTGATTTAGCTGAAGTTCTTGAAGAATCTCAAGTAGAAGTTATTAAGTCTCTTATGAAGCTTGGTGTTATGGCCAATGTAAACCAAGAAGTTGATTTCTCAATTGCAGCTAGAGTAGCACAATCTTTTGAAATTCCTGTATTAAAACCAAAAGAATCTTTAGATAATGAAAATGCTCTTAATGTTGGTACGTCTATTGATACTTCGGAAAAAAATACAGGAGAAAAAAGGGCTCCTGTAATAACAGTTTTAGGTCATGTAGATCACGGTAAAACAACTTTGTTAGATGCTATAAGAAAAACAAAAGAAGTTGAAAAAGAAGAAGGTGGTATAACACAGAAAATTGGTGCTTATCAAGTAAAGCATAAATCATCTGAAATTACTTTCATAGATACCCCCGGGCATGAAGCATTTTCATCAATGAGAGTATCAGGAACAAGTGTTACAGATATTGTGATTTTAGTTGTTGCTGCAGATGATGGTTTAATGCCTCAAACGATTGAATCAATAAATCATGCAAAAAATGCAAATGTTCCAATTATTGTTGCTGTAAATAAATGTGACTTAGAAGGCGCAGATATAGATAAAGTAAAAGGGCAACTTACTGAACATGAAATAATAGTTGAGGATTATGGAGGAGAGGTATTATGCGTTGAAGTCTCTGCTCTAAAAGGAGAAGGAATAGATGAATTGCTAGAGTCTATTTCCCTTCTTTCTGAAATAAGTGAACTTGACTCTAATTCTAATTTATCAGGTAAAGGTGTGATCATTGAATCTTATAATGATCCTAAAAAAGGATCAATTTCTACAATATTAGTAAAATCTGGTTCTTTTAATTATGGTGATGTGTTAGTTTCAGGCAATAATTCTGGAAAAATCAGACAGATGATTGATGGATATGGTAAAGAAATTAAAAAGGCTAAACCTTCAACTCCAATTCAGGTAATGGGAATAGGAGGAATCAATCAGATAGGAGAAGTAGTAGAAGTAGTTAATAATGAAAAAGAAGCTAGAAAAATAATTCAGAAAAAAAGCAGATCTGCTCAACAACAAAACAATAAAATAACTACTCTTTCTCAAGTAGTTAAGAGAGCAAAAGCTTCAAAAGATAAAGAAATAAACATTGTTATAAAAACTGGGTCAAATGGTGCATTAACAGCAGTAGAACAAGTTATAAATGATCTTACCAGTGAAGACATTCAAGTAAAAATTATTTCAGGAACTGTAGGGGCTGTAACAGAATCAGATGTTATGCTTGCTTCAAGTGCTGAAGATTGCATAATAGTTGCTTTTCAAACAATAATTCAAGGTGGAGCAAAGTCTCAATCTGAAGCAAATAATATTCCTATAAGAAGTTTTGATATTATCTACACTTTAGTTGATGAAATCAGAGAAATAATTCTAGGTTTAAAAGGAGAAGAAAAATCTGAAGTAAATCTTGGATCTGCAAGAATTTTAGAAGTATTTCCTAGAGGTAAAGTTCAAAAAATTGCAGGTGTACGAGTATCAGAAGGAAAAATACTAAGGAATGCTAGAATCAGACTAATAAGAAATTCAGAAGTTATATTTGATGGAGGGGTTGAATCAATGCGACACTTAACTCAAAATGTTACTGAGCTGACTAACAATCTTGAAGGTGGAATTGTCCTTAATGGATATCATGAAATTCAAGTTGAAGATATTTTAGAATGTTATGAGTTGAAATAATTTATGGTAGATTTTAGATTAGAGAAATTTAATAAAGCTGTAAAAAAAATTGTTGGAGATTATTTATCAAAAGACTTTTATAATGAAGGACCAACAATAATTTCTATTCTTAATGTAGATACAAGTAAAGATTTTTCTTATAGCAAAATTTTAGTGAGTATTTATTCTACTAATGATAACCCAGATTCTATAATTGAAGATTTAAATAAAAAAAGATTTCTTTTTCAAGAAAAACTTACTCAAAAAATTCGTACTTCAAGAATTCCCAAAATACACTTTGAATATGATAAAAGTTTTGAATTTCAAAAAGAAATTGATGATCTGATCAATCAAATATCTTCGGACAAGAAAAATAATTAATAAAATGTCTGAAAATAAAAATGGCATACTTTTAGTCAACAAATCTATTAATTGGACTTCAAATGACGTAATAAGAAAATTGAAATCTGAGTTTATGGTAAAAAAAATTGGACATGCAGGGACACTTGATCCTTTAGCGAAAGGAGTGCTGCCAATTTTGATCAATAGTGCTACAAAATATTTTGATTATTTCTTAAATTTAAATAAAATTTATATTGCAGAAATTACATTTGGTTTTTCAACCGATACATTTGATTTAGAAGGTGAAATTGTTGATAAAACTAATAAAATTCCATCTGATATTGCTGAAATTTTAGAAAAACTAAATTCATTTAAAGGAAAAATCAATCAAAAACCTCCTATTTACAGTGCTTTAAAAAAAAGAGGAAAAAAGCTTTATGAATATGCAAGAAATAATCAATCAGTTGAAATAGAAGAAAGAAAAGTATTTGTTCAAGATATAAATGTTATAAATTGGGATTCTCCTAAACTAACATTGTCGATAGAATGTTCTAGTGGATTTTATGTTAGGAGTTTTGCTAATGATTTGGGAATACATTTAAATTCCTTTGCAGTATTATCAAATCTTGAAAGAGTTAAATATGGAGAATTTAGCATTAATGATTATATTGAAATAGAAAAAAAAATTTCGCTTGAAAAAAATATTATTAGTTTGGATAATTTATTTGTAAATAATCCATCATTAGTATTAAATGAAAATGATGAAGAAAGGTACTATTTAGGGAATACATTTCAAAATGAAATTTTTACTAAAAATTTATTGAAATCAGAAAGTGTGAAAATATATAATAAAAGTGAACGATTTATGGGCCTACTTATTTATGACTTTGAAAAAGAATTTTGGAAACCCAAAAATATAATTAGGTGACTTTAGGCTATTATAACTACAATTAAGTACTTTAAAAAAATGCCAATTGAAATTATTAGGAAATTTTTCCAACTAAAATCTGCAGCAGGAATTTTATTACTTGTATCTGCAATTGCTGCGATACTTGTTGAAAACTCTTTTTTAAGTGATTCATATTCTAAATTTTTACATTTTTCTATCAATATAAAAATTTATAATTTTGCTATAGATAAGGATTTGCATCACTGGATTAATGATGGTCTCATGGCTATATTCTTTCTTTTGGTTGGATTAGAAATCAAAAGAGAATTAGTTCAAGGACATCTTTCTACAAGAGAACAATTTAGCTTACCTGCAGTAGCAGCTGTAGGTGGAATAACTATACCTGCAATCATTTATATTAGTTTAAATTTTGGCAATGAAGTAACCACTAATGGATGGGCTATACCAACAGCTACAGATATAGCTTTTGCATTAGGAGTGGTTACATTACTCGGTAATAGAGTCCCAATTTCTTTAAAGGTGACTTTGGTTGCAATTGCAATAATCGACGATCTAATGGCCATAATAATTATTGCTGCATTTTATACTTCTGACTTATCAATTAATTACTTGATTTTTGCAGCTATATCTACCTCTATTTTATTTGTTTTAAACAATAGAAAAATCAACAAATTGTCTATATATATTATTGTAGGAATTTTACTTTGGGTTTTTGTACTAAAATCCGGAATACATGCAAGTATAGCAGGAGTCTTATTAGCTCAGTTTATACCATTAAAGTCTAAAGATTCCTCATCACCTTCCCCTTTACATAAATTAGAACATTCAATAGAGCCCTGGGTAAATTTCATTATTTTGCCAATTTTTGCTTTTTCGAATGCAGGGGTTTCTTTTTCAGGAATGAAATTTAACCTTCTTTGGGACCCAGTTAC
>JAYZJV010000063.1:0-24578 GCA_036164085.1 Chloroflexota bacterium
TCGGTAATGCGTCAGGAGTATACCAATCTACTCTAATATATCCTTGCCCTTGATCACCATGAATCAATATTTCACCAAAATCTTGCATTTTTGTTTTGTTTGGATTAGAAAAATTACCAATACTTGAACTAATGATTTCAGCTGAGTTTGATTCAGTAAAAAATAAAAATTGATCGATTTGATGAGAAGCAATATCACATAATATTCCTCCATTTAATTCGTCGTCAAAAAACCACTCAGGTCGAGTGTCGATATTTAAGCGATGAGGACCTAAACCTATTGTTTGAACTACTTTTCCAATTTCACCTTTTTTAATTAATTTTGCTGCCATTTCTACACTTGGCACTTCAAATCGTTCAGAAAAATCAATTGAATAAATTTGTTTTGTTTTATCTATTGTATTTTTTATTTTATGTAGCTGCTCTAAAGATATACAACCTGGTTTGTCGAGCATGACATCTTTACCTGCATTCATGCACTGTATTGCTAAATCGGCTCGTTTAGCGGGTATATCAGCAATCAATATCAAATCAATATCATTATTGTTTAATAGTGTGTTCTTGTCTTTTTCTCTTTTAATGTCAGGAAATTTTTTTTCTAAATCTTTAGAAACTCTATTGTCATTTTTAGTCCACCATCCAACGAATTCACAATCTAAATTTAACATTCCTTCTAATTGTCCAAAAATATGCCTGTGCTCAACACCCATAGCAGCAATTTTTAATTTCTTCATATTAATCTCTATTATTTCTTTATCTTAAATGTAAGAATTAGTCTATTATAATTATTCATAATTAATTATTTTAGTCTAGAATTTCTTTATCGATTATTAATTATGAATGTAAATTTAATTACAGATAAATTTGACATAAATTTATTTTTGGATGAGATAAATAAAACAAAAACTTTATCCGTTGATACAGAATTTATTAGAGAAAATACATATTATCCAATTCTTAGTTTGATTCAAGTTGGTGTAAATAATCAAGTCTTTATTTTTGACTGTCTAAATGAAACTAATGATTACAAATATTTAAAAAATATTTTTCAAGAGCATGAATATTTAAAGATATTTCATGATGCTGAGCAAGATATTGAAATCATCAATGACTATTTTTCTATAGAATTGAAAAACTTTTTTGATACCCAGTTAGCTAACGCTTTCATAGATTTTGAACATCACATTAGTTACAAAAATCTTGTTAAAAAATACTTGAAAATAGATATCGACAAAGAATTACAAACTTCTAATTGGTTAAAAAGACCATTAAGTAGTAAACAAGTTAGGTATGCTGCTAATGATGTGATCTACCTAGAAAAAATATACTTAAAAATATCAAAATTACTTGCTAATCAGAAAAAACAAAGTTGGTATACAGAAGAATTAAAATGTATTGAAAAAGAGCTTTTTAACAAAAGAGAACCTATAAATTCTTGGAAAAAAATACGGATAAAGGATTTTTCTGGAATAAATCAAGAACTTTTCATCAACTTATCCAAATATAGAGAAGAAATCAGCAGAGGAAGAAACATACCAAAAAATTGGTTTCTAAGTGATAAAAATATAATAAAGTTGTCTTCAAAAAAATATCTGTCTTTGAAAGATTTAAAAAATGAAAATCTAACTACAAATAGATTTTTCAATTCCTCTGATTATTCAGAACTTTTTTACAAATTTGATTTTTCACAATCTTTTAATAAAAAAATCAAAATAAAGAAGCACAATGTAAAGAAGCAACAAAAAATTCTTGAGTATATATCAAAGGAATTAAATATTTCGCAATATCTAGTGGCAAACAAAAAGGATTTAGAAAATTATTTCGGAAAAAAAATTCAAATAAAAGGCTGGAGGAAGAAAATATTTGAAGTAATAAAAGCCAAGACAAACGAATAGTGTTTATCGTAATATATATATAATTAGTACTAAATTTTATGAAAAGACCTAAAACAGCAGATCAATTAAGAAAAAGTTTTTTAAGTTTCTTTGAATCAAAAGATCATCTTATACTACCTTCTTCTTCTTTAATTCCCAGTGGTGATCCGAGCCTATTGCTTACAAATTCAGGAATGGCTCAATTTAAAGCTTATTTTTCTGGAGAAAAAGAACCTCCTAAGAAACGGATTACTACGGCACAAAAATGCTTTAGAACTACTGACATTGAAGAAGTTGGAGATGATACACACTTAACTTTATTTGTAATGCTTGGGAATTTCAGCTTTGGAGATTACTTTAAAAAAGAAGCTTGTGAATGGGCTCTAGAATTTATGACTGAAATTCTTGGATTTGAAAAAGAGAGATTATTTTTTACTGTTTATAAAGATGATGATGAGACAAAACAAATTTGGATTGATTTAGATATCGAAGAAAAATATATTTATAAATTTGGAGACGAAGATAATTGGTGGGGGCCTGCAGGTGAAGAAGGTCCTTGTGGCCCTTGTTCAGAACTACACTATTTTCAAGGAAATATTAAAGATATGAATTTTGATGATCCAAATTGGGGCCCTAATATTCATGATGATTTTATTGAATTATACAATTTGGTTTTTACTCAATTCTACAGAGATACAGATGGAAATGATAAACCTTTACCATTTAATAATATCGATACAGGAATGGGACTTGAAAGAACTGTTTCTGTTCTAAATAAAAAAGAAACAGCTTATAAAACGGATATATTCAAAGAGCATCTTGATATGTTGAATAAAAAGATCCCAAGAAATGACTTCGAAAGCCAAAAAAATAAAAGGATTATAGCTGAACATGGCAGGTCTGCTTCTTTTTTAATTGCAGACGGAGTCCTTCCTGAAAATACTGGCAGAGGATATGTTTTAAGAAGATTAATCAGAAGGGCAATGGTCACTGCTAAAAAGTTAGATCTAAAGTTCCCTGTATTATCCCCGGTTTCAACCATAACTTCTGAAAAACTAAATCATGTATATCCAGAATTATCAGAAAAATTAGATTTTATTATCTCTGTTCTGGATAAAGAAGAAGAAAGTTTTAATAAGACATTAACTTTTGGTACTCAAGTACTTCAGGAATTAATCAAAAAGAGAGGCATCAAAATCAAAACAGATAACCTTTCTAAAGAACCAAGTGAAGTAGCAAATGACATTTATTCTAAATTAGACGAAAAAGACAACCTAAAATCATTATCTGGTAAAGAAGCATTTATTCTGTATGACACATATGGTTTTCCAATAGAGATCACTACTGAAATTTGCTTAGAAAATGGAATAGATGTAGACAAAGAATCATTTTCAGAAATTATGCAGGAGCAAAAAATTACCTCTAAAAACTCTAATGAAAAATCTTCAGGATCTGATTTGCAAAAATTATATTCTTCTTTGAATTTATCACCTACAGAATTCACCGGTTATGAAAGTTTAGAATCAGATAGTTCTGTTTTAGCTGTAATAAAAGGTAATAAATCGGTTAAAGATGTGTCTGATGGGGATGAAATAGAAATAGTTTTAGACAAAACTCCGTTCTATGCTGAACGTGGAGGACAGATGGGAGATACAGGGATAATAAATTTTGATAACGGAAATATTCAAGTATCAGATACAACTAGTCCATATGGAAACATTTACGTACACAAAGCTAAAGTTATTAAAGGGTCTTTGACTATTGGATCAAAAGTTAAACCTGTAGTTGATTTTTATCGCAGAGAAAATTTACGAAGAAATCATACAGCTACACATCTTGTGCATGCAGCACTTAGAGAAATCATAGGTTCTCATGTTAGACAATCTGGATCTCTGGTACATCCTGATTATTTACGTTTTGATTTTACAAATCTAGAAGGATTATCAGAAGATTTAATAAAAGAGGTAGAAAACAGGGTAAATCTTTCAATTAGAAAAAATATCGATGTCCAAGTTCACTACACGACTTATAATAAAGCCATAGACGAAGGTGCATTGGCGTTCTTTGATGAAAAATATGATCATGAAGTTAGAACTATAAAAATAGATGCCCCTTGGAGCTATGAATTATGTGGAGGAACTCATATGGATAGCACAGGAGGTATTGGATTATTTAAAATCATATCTGAAAATGGAATAGGTTCAGGAAATAGAAGAATTTTTGCTACAACAGGGATAGGTACTGAAGATTTAGTTTACGAAAAAATAAATATTATAAATTCGATCTCTAAAAAGCTAAATTCTAGTGTCGAAGATGTCTATGAAAAATTTTTATCAATAGTTGATCAAAATAAAGATCAACAAAAAACGATAGAAAATTTACAACAACAATTGACGGATTTATCTATAGGCAATTCAAATAAAGAAACGAAGGATTTCATTTTAGATAATGTAAAATTTTCATGCTCTAAAGCTATTGCTACTAATATAGGTTCACTTCGAAAAGCAGGAGACTCACTTAGAACCAAGTTATCAACAGGAGTAGCAATTGTAGGATCTATAATAGATAAAAAAGGGGTTATAGTAATAATGGCTACCAATGATTTGAAAATTGGTGCAAATGAGGTTGCCAAAATAATAGGAAATGCAACTAATAGTGGCGGTGGAGGAAACAGGTTTTCTGCACAAGTTGGAATCAAAGATTTAAACGATTTTGAAAAATTCTTTAATAATGCAAAAACGATTTTAGAAGAGCATATGAAACAATGACGATTTTAGGTCTAGACATTGGAGAAAAAAGAACAGGTGTGGCTATTTCAAATAATGTTTCTTCAATATGCACACCTCTAGAATATATAAACTCAAATAATAATTTTCTAGAACAAATATCGAAAATTATTTCTGAAAAAAATATTGATACTATAATTATTGGATTACCTAAGCTTTTAAGTGGTAAAGAAGGGAAAAGAGCTAAAATTTCTAGAAAAATCTCTAAAGAAATTCAATCCGAATACAACTCAGTTAAAGTTATTCTCTGGGATGAAAGATTGACAACTAAACAAGCAGAAAAATATTTATTAGAAACAAATCCTAATAAAAGAAAAATTAAAGATAAAATTGATTCAGCATCTGCTGTTCTCATACTAGAAAATTACTTAGAAACAAAAGGGAACTCATGAAACAAGTAGGTATTCTGGGATATCCTTTAGGGCATACTTTATCTCCGAAAATTCATGAAGCAGGGTTTAGAGAATTAGATCTAGATATTAGCTTTAAAGTTTGGGAAGTAAAACCTGAAGATCTAAAGAGTAAAATTGATCATTTAAAGAGTGAAAATATTTTAGGGTTTTGCGTTACTTTACCTCATAAACTTTCTATTATTGATTTGATAGACAATTTAGATGAATCAGCTAAAAATATGAATGCTGTGAATTGGGTAGTAAATCAGAATGGAAAACTTAAAGGCTACAATACAGATTGGCTAGGCTTTAAAGAAAGCTTGAAATTTTATGGAAAAAAAATATCAAATAAAAAGTGTCTTATTTTAGGAGCTGGTGGTTCAGCAAAAGCAATATGCATGGCATTAATAAATGAAAATGCCGATAAAATTTATATTTATAATCGTACTTATAAAAATGTTAGAGATTTTGTAAATAATTTCAATAAATTCAATAAAAGTGTTGAAATAATAGATTCAAAGAAAGTAAATGATAAAGAATTTGTTAATACTTTAGACATGATAATAAATACAACCTCCGTTGGAATGCAAGGAGGACCAGCACCAAACATATCCCCAATAAATACTGATATTATAAATAAGAGAGCTCTATGTTATGACTTAGTTTATTCTCCGGAGATTACTCCTTTTATAGAAAAAGCTAAAAACAATAACATTGAAACTATTGGAGGTATAACAATGCTTGTTTTTCAAGCAATCCAAGGTTTTGAACTAGTTACAGGAAAAAACGCTCCTGTAAACAAAATGCTAGAAGCAGTCGGAATAATCAAAAATATTGAGGATGAATAATGGGAAAATTTAGATTCTTAACAGCTGGTGAATCTCATGGAAAAGGGTTAACTGTAATTCTTGAAGGAATTCCTTCAAATTTATCTATAGGTGAAGACTATATAGAGAATGACATGTCCAGAAGGCAAAAAGGATATGGTTCAGGAGGAAGAATGAAAATCGAAAAAGATCGCGCAGAAATTCTTTCAGGTGTAAGACATGGTAAAACCTTAGGTTCTCCTATTTCTCTATGGATAGAAAATAAAGATTGGGTTAATTGGACTACTCCAATGTCAATATCACCTGTAGATTCAAAAGAAGATATCAAACTTCAAACTAAAATTGTTCCAGGACACGCTGATTTCCCTGGAACATTAAAATTTAATCATAAAGATGTAAGAAATGTTTTAGAGAGAGCCAGCGCTAGAGAAACAGCTGCTAGAGTTGCAGCAGCATCAATATGCAAGAAATTTTTATCCGAATTAGGAATAGAAATAAAATCTAGAGTAAAATCTGTTGGTTGGGAAGAATCTGATTTAGACAATATAGAAAAAATTGACTGGGATTTCGTAGAAAGCTCAGAAGTTAGAGCTTCCAATGACACAGAAGATCAAAAGTTTAAAGAAGTAATTGATAGTGTAAAAAAACAAAGAACAACTATTGGAGGGACTTTCCAAGTAATTGCATACAATGTCCCACTAGGATTGGGAAATCATACACATTGGGACAATAAATTAGATGGGAAAATAGCTCAAGCAATGGTTTCAATCAATGCTGTTAAAGGTGTAGAAATAGGCGATGGTTTTGCAAACACTAAAAAGTTGGGAAAAGAAGTACAAGATGTGATTGAGCCAAATAAATCAGATCCTAGAAACTTTTCCCAAATTTCTAACCATTCTGGAGGTATTGAAGGAGGAATGTCGAATGGGAATAATATTATTGTAAACGTTGCTATAAAACCAATAGCTACAATGACCAGCCCATTGCCTTCTGTAGACATAATTAGCGGAGAAGTAGTTGAAGCTGCATATAACAGATCTGATATTTGCCAAGTAAGTAGAGCATGTCCAGTTGGAGAAGCTATGCTGGCTTTAACATTAACAGACGCTATATTAGAAAAATTTGGCGGAGACAGCTTGCAAGAAATTAAGAGAAATTTTATCTCTTACTTAAAGAGTTTTAAGGAATATGGGAAATAGAGAAAATAAAGCAAATTTATTTTTAATAGGATTTTCTGGATCAGGTAAAAGTTCAGTAGGTAAACAGCTAGCAATAAGATTGGATTATAATTTTATTGACACTGACAGGATCATTGAAGAAAATACGGGGCAAACTATTGATGAGACATTAAGATTTAAAGGTGAAAAAGAGTTTAGAAAAATTGAAACTAGAGTTTTATCAGAAATTGATTATTCAAAAAAAAATATTATAGCTACAGGTGGAGGAATCCCAACTATTGATAAAAATATAAAAATCATGCAAAACGAAGGATCAATCATTTGGTTAAAAGCATCTATAAATTCAATTTTTTCTAGATTATTTAAGTCAAAAGAAATAAGACCTTTATTAGGTTCTAATGTAAAAAAAGAAAATATTAATAATTTATTTAATTCTAGATTAAACGTTTATAATATAGCTGATAACACAATCGACACTAACGACAAAAAAATAGAACAAATTATTAATGAAATAACAAAAATTTATGGAAAATAAATATTTAGCAGCGAAAGTAAATACAACTCAAGGTGATTATAGAGTAATTGTAGGCAAATCGATCCTTTCACAAATAGGAAAGGAATTGAAGATAGCTAATTTAAATAACAAAAAGTGTTTTATGATTTCAGATAAATCAATGTTTCCCAAAATGACAAAAGTTGTTCATGAATCATTAGAATCCGAAGGTTTTGTTACTAATTCTTTATCTATAGAATTTTCTGAAGAATTAAAAACTCATGAAACAGTTTCTAAAATTTATAATTGGCTTGCAGATATGAAAGCTGAAAGAAAAGATTTTATTATTTCTATGGGAGGAGGTGTTGCAGGAGATATAATTGGATTTGCTGCTTCAACTTATTTAAGAGGAATTCCCTTTGTTCAAATACCAACTACATTAGCATCAATGACAGATGCCGCTATAGGAGGGAAGGTAGCTTACAACCTCCCCGAAGGAAAAAATTTAGTAGGTGCATTTTATCAACCAAAATTAGTGTTTGAAGATTTAGATTTTTTAGATACTCTCCCCAAAAGAGAAAAAACAAGTGGTTGGGCTGAAGCTATAAAACATTCTTTGATCCAGGACTATGAACTTTATAAAGAATTTGATGAAAATTATGAAAATATTTTTAATTTAGATAGTGAATATTCTGCTGAAATACTAAAAAGATCTGTAGCAATAAAAGCAAAGATAGTTTCTAATGACGAATTTGAACGTGGAGAAGAAAGAATCAAACTAAACTATGGACATACAGTTGGGCATGCTATAGAAAAAATAAGCAATTACAATCAATATTTGCATGGAGAAGCTGTAAGTATAGGAATGATGGTAGCAGCTAATATTTCTATGCGAATGGGATTTTTAACGAAACATGAAGTACAAAATCAGGAAAACATACTAATAAAATATAACCTCCCTGTAAAACTAAAAAACATAGAAGTAACAAGTATCTTAGAAGCAATAAAGATGGACAAAAAAAATGTTAATGGAAAAGTTAAGTGGGTTTTACTAGAATCAATAGGCAAAGCAATCATTTCTCAAGATGTGAAAGAAAAGATGATTATAGAATCAATTAATGATATTTTAATCTAGCCTCCTGCAACTGCAGGTACAATAGATATTTCATCACTAGAATTTACTTTTGTATCCAATGAATCAAGATATCTGATATCTTCTCCATTTACATATATATTTACAAAATGTTTTAATTCATTATTCTCCATTATTTTCTCGCTGACACCAGGAAATCTTTCATCCAAATTATTAATAATATTAATAATTTTTTCACCACTTACTTCTACAGAAGTTTCGTTATCAGTTAAGATTCTCAAAGGAGTTGGTATTTTAACATTAGCCATAAACTTAAATTATATTACTTGTTGATACAAAACATTTATATTATTATAACTGATAATAAACTGTAAAGCCCCACTTATATGAAATTAGATACTCCAAAAGCTTCAATATCTATTTTAGGAGCATTAAATATGGATTTAATAATGAATCTTGATCGTCCGGCAAACCCAGGAGAAACCGTTGTTGGAGATAAATTTTATACTGCACCTGGTGGTAAAGGAGGCAATCAAGCTGTAGCTGCAGCTAGAGTTTCAAATACCAATTCTGTAAAATTTTTGGGATTTATTGGCAATGATAATTATGGGATTGAACTAAAAAGTTATCTTGAGAATGAAAGCATAATAACAAGCAGTTTATTAACAGAAAAAGACCTACACTCAGGAATAGCTATTATATTCACAACTAATAAAGGGGAGAATTACGTTAATGCCGTTTATGGAGCAAATGAAAAAAAAGATTTAACTCTAGTCGAATCATTTAAAAAAAATATTGAAAGTACTAAAATTTTGATTACTCAAAATGAACTTGACGAAGAAATTACAAGAGAATGCATGAACATCGCAAATAAAAATAATATTCCTGTAATTTTAGACCCTGCACCTTTTAGAAAAGAGAGGCAAATAGATTATTATCAAATGGCTGATTTCATAACTCCAAATGAAACCGAAGCAGAATTAATGACTGGAATAAAAATTATTAATAAAGATGATGCAATAAAGGCTGCTAAGATCTTAATATCTAAGGGCATAAAAAATTGTGTGATCACTTTGGGGGAAAATGGAGCATTTTATATGAACCAAAATGAAGAAAAATATTTCAACCCCCATAAAATAAAAGAAGTCAAAGCCAGCGTAGCTGCAGGAGATGCATTCACAGGAATAATGGGAGCCTCTTTGGCTGCTGGAGAAGACTTAAACAATTCAATAGGTAATGCAATTATAGGATCAGCTCTAAGTGTTACTAAATATGGAGCTCAAGAATCTATGCCATATTTTGATGAAATAATAAAAGCAAAAAGCTAGACTAAATGCTTACCTTTTATTTGATCTATTGAAGTCACATTTTTTTCCTTCATTATTTTTTCTAGGCCCTTATTAATGTTATATGCATAAAACAATCCTTCATAAATAAACCCCGTATAACCCTGACATAAATCTGCTCCCAAGGCTAGTGCGTTCCAAACATCTTTAGAATCAAATATTCCTCCACAGGCAACAATAATAGGCTCAGGACCTACAAATGATCTGATTTCTGCTATCATTCGATTAGTATTTGAAGTTAATACTTTTCCAGATTTTCCTCCTTTCCCAACAGCTAATTTTTCATCAATAACAGGTAAGCTATTTGCTACAACTAATCCATCAGCTCCAGCCATAATAGCTGTTTTCCCTAAATCTAGAAAAATTTGTTTTTCAGTCTCATGCCAAGGAGGCAATTTTATTAAAATTATGTTCCTTGAAACTTTTTTAATTTTTCCTACTAATTTTGATAACTCTGAGGGGTTATGAAAAAGTCGTAAGCCCGTAGTATTTGGGCTAGAAATATTAATTTCAAAAACTTTTGTTTTTTCTTCAAGAGAATTTACACAAGAAATAATTTCGTCTTCGTTGATTCCTGAAACAGATAAAAATATCCTAGAATCATTATTGTTAATAAGATTTTTTTTTACTTTTTCTAGACCCAAGCTTGGAAATCCCAAGGAGTTAACTAAGGATTTCTCTTTGGGAATATGAAAAAGTCTAGGCTTAGGATTTCCAAACCGTTCCTGCAAAGTAATAGTTCCCCCCGTAACAAATCCAAATTGTAAAGAAAGCAATGAATTCAAGATTTTGCAATTTTTATCGTATCCAGCTGCGAGACCTATAGGTGAATCCAATTCGATCCCAGATATATTAGTTCTCAGATTATCTGCTTTAGTTTTATAAAAAACAGGGTTGATTATTTTATAAAAAGGTAATTGAAAAAATTTTTCTGCTATAAAATGAGAGACCTCTGGGTTGATAAGTTGTAAAATTGGTAGTATTAGTGTTTTGTAAAGCATTTTTACTCCTATTGTTATTTTAGTATTAATCACATTTAAAACAAGGAAAAAATAATATATGTCAAACTTAGAATTCAAATTTGGTAGTGAAAAAAATCCCAAAGGTCATGCAATTATTTATTTTGAGGAATACGACGAAATATTTGCAGCATATATAATGGATTTCCCTATATCGGGAGATTTATCAAAATATATCCCTGAAATGTTTAAGGATCAAATCCCTGATGAAGAAATGACAAAAATGATATTCCCCCCTATTCCTGAAAAATTCAATGGAAATTATGAAAATTTATTTGATTTGTCTAAAAAAAGGTCGGATGACCTAATATATGGCGGAAGCATAACCTCTAAAGATACAAGTTCAGCAATGTCAAAATTAAATAGTTTAGCTAATGAATATATAAATTTATGCAATGAATTAGGATATGACACAATAAAAAATCTAATCGATGAAATACCAAAAGCTAAAAATCAATTGAATGATTCAATTTATTCAACAATGAATGAATCAGAGTTACTGACAGAAGTAACAAAACTTGTAGGGAAGATAAAGTTTTCTAAAGATAACAATGAAATAAATGAAATAAATGAAATCAAAGACGATATTAAAACCATCAGCTCAATCATACCTGAGAACAGAAAAATAGACAAATTACTTCAATATGTTGATTTAGACAACACTAATTCTGAAGCAATAATATCTGCTTATATAAGTAGAGCTTATGGTCTTTTAAACGAAGATTACATAAAAGTTAAGGAACTAGAAGACCAAATACATAAATTAGAGAATCAATGATTTGAACAATAAAACAAATATATTCAAAAGTTTAGGTAATAGAAATTTTCTGTTTATGTGGTTAAGCCTATTTTTTTCAATGGCTGGATTCCAAATACAAATGACAGTTAGAGGTATTCTTGTATATGATATTACGGCTAATGCATTCATAACTGGAGTCGTGTCGGCAGGATTTGCGCCATCTCTTTTATTATTTTCAATGTTTGGCGGTGTACTTGGAGAAAAAGTCAATAAAAAGAGACTTATACAATTTGCTCAAGGAGTCAATATGATCCAAAGTGTGATAATTGGAGCATTGATTTTCTTTGACCTATTGCATTGGAGCCACTTACTGTTAGTATCAGTGAGTCAAGGCGCTATGTTTGCAATACAGGTTCCTGCTAGGCAATCATTAATCCCAGATTTGGTTGGTAAAAAATTAGTTACAAACGCAATAGGATTAAATGCTATGATTATGGGGATTACTACAATGATAGCTCCAGCTATTGGAGGTTATACATATGAATTTTTTGGGCCAATAAATTCTTATATGATCGTATCAATACTAATGATAATTGGAGTACTTTTTGTAGGGTTTGTTCCGAATTTCCCTCCTAAATTATCAAATAAAAAAACTTCTACAACTCAAGAAATAATCAATGGCTTTAAATATTTAAAAACAAATAAAATTGTTAGGTTGATTTGGATTCATGCAGTGGTATTAGCTTTGTGTACAGGACCTTTTAGAATGCTAATTCCTGTTTTTGCAAAAGATGTATATTTCTCATCTCCAGGTGATGTAGGAAACTTAATGGCTGCAGGTGGTATAGGAGGAATTTTGTCCTCACTATTAATTGCTTCTTTAAGTTCAGATTCTAGAAGAGGCTGGATTCTAATTATTATCGGGATTTCAACTGGAGTTGGGTTATTATTGGTTTCTACTATAAATTTCTTTGTAATAGGTATAATAGCAATGATTATTGTAGGATTTTCTGAAACAGGAAGATGGAGCCTTGGCCAAGCATTAATGATGGAGAATGCAGGAGAAGATTATAGAGCAAGGGTTATAAGTTTGCTTATGATGTCTTGGGGATTAATGCCTATTAGCATGTTGCCAATGGGTTGGGCTTTTGGGTATTTTGGACCTGAAATCACTACTTTCTTTACTGCGATTATTACTTTATTATTTTCTATATCAAGCATTTATTGGGCAAAAAGCTTATCAAAAATATAATCAGATGAACAAAAAAATAAATAGATTACCTAAAGAAGTTTCTTTACTTATTGCCGCAGGTGAAGTCATAGAAAACCCATTGTCAATAATAAAAGAATTAGTAGAAAATTCAATCGATGCTGATTCTAAAATAATAAGAATAGAAATTGTTGATGGTGGGAAAAAACACATATCAATAAACGACGATGGATTAGGAATTGATCCTGATGAAATAGAAATTGCATTCGAAAGACATGCAACATCTAAACTTAAAAATAAAGAAGAAATCAATTCAATCGATACATTAGGTTTCAGAGGAGAAGCACTGGCATCAATTGCCTCGGTGTCACATATAAAGTGTACCTCAAGAGTCAGATCTAATGACTTCGCTCAAGAAATAGAGATATTGCATGGTAAAACAATTAAAAATAGTAAAACAGGTTCAAATTATGGAACAAAAATTATTATTGAAAAAATATTTGAAAATACTCCAGCTAGATTAAAGTTTCTTTCTTCTAATAGATCAGAGGCTTCTAAAATTCAAAATTTTATTAACGGTATTTCTCAATCTTATCCTTTTATATCTTTCGAATTGTCTATAGATGGAAAAACTAAATTAAAAACAAATGGAGACAATGAATTATTTTCTGTTATAGCTGACTTTTATAAAATATCAAGCAATGATCTTATTAAAATAAATTCTAATAACGAAAACCTTCAGATTAGTGGATATATATCAAAGCCTCAAAAAAGTTTTGGAAACAGATCTAGAATGAATATTTTTGTAAATAATAGAATTATTCAGAATACCAAAATTATGTTCGCAATTGAAAATGCATATAGACCGTTTATAAGTCACAAAAAATTTCCAATAATTTCAATCAATATAACAGTTCCTTTAAATATGGTTGATGTAAATGTACATCCTCAGAAACACGAGGTTAAGTTTTCTGATGAAAATGAAATATTATCTTTTATTTATAATTCAATATCAAAATTGCTAAACCAAGAGATTCCTGCAAATACAATTAATATTTTAGATAAAAGCACACATGAAATATCTAATTTCGAGAATAATGGTTTTTTACAAGAAAGCCTTTTTGATAATGAAGGCTTTTCGTTAAAAGATTCCTTGCCTATACTTAGATTTATTGGTCAAATTAAAAACACATTTTTAATATGTGAAGGACCAGATGGGATATATATAATTGATCAACATGCAGCACATGAAAGGATTTTATTTGAAAAATACAAACAACAAAAATCCTCAAGAGAATTTCAAAAACTGAATATAAAAAAGTTTGTTGATTTAGGAATTATATTGAATTCTAAAATCATTGAAAATATAGAAAGATTTACAGAACTAGGATGGGAATTAGAAGAGTCTGCTACGGGTCAAATAATTGTAAGAAATATTCCTTTTATTGGTCTTTATAAAACTAAGGAATCTGATGTGAACTTTATTTTAGATTTAATCTCAAAAGATTTAGAGAAAAAAACATCTGACACTCCAAAAGACATTATCTCTAAAAGGCTCGCTTGTCACAGTGCAGTGAGGGCGGGTGATTCGTTAACATCAGATGAATGTATCAAACTAATAAAAGATTTAGAAAAAACTGATATCCCTTGGGATCCACATGGCAGACCTGCAGTCATCAAACTAGATTACGGAAATATTTCAAATCAATTTGGAAGATAGTATAATACATATGGATCTAATTATTTTTTTGATTCAAAAAATATGATAAATTATTTTCAGTTATTATCGTCTATATTAAATAACAATCCTAATCGTTTATTAATTTCTCCTTATGAGAAAAAAATTGTAGCTTCCTTTGGAGATTCAAAGAGCATTAAGCTTGAAAATTATGATAGTTATAGTAATTTCAAACAAGAAGTTTTAAATACTCTTAAAAAAGAAAAGGTAGCCTTCGGAAGTCTTTTTTTTGATATTTCTAATAATGTAAAAGATGAAACCTGGAGTGAATTCCCAAATGCAGAATTTATTTTCCCTTCATATTCAATAATTATTGAAAATAACAATATAAGAGAATTTGGTTCAGATAAAAATTCATATAAAGATATTTTTAAAAAAACTACTCAAACGGATATTGAAAGTAATCTATATAATCAAACCTCAACTGAAGATCATGATCGATGGATAAAGCTAGTTGAAAAAGCAAAGAATGATATTTCAAAAACTAACTTACAAAAAATTGTTGTAGGAGAATCAAAGAAATATAAAAACAAAAAAATAGATATAAAACGAACTCTAATTAAAATGACAAAACAATATCCTGATTGTGTTACGTTTCTTTATAAAAGTAAAGAAGATTATTTTTTTGGCTCATCTCCAGAAAAAATATTTGAATATAGAAAAAAAACATTAACTACTGACGCTCTTGCTGGATCAATACCTAACTATGGTCAAAACAAAGAAGAGATAGAAAAAAAATTTAAAAATTCAACTTTACAAGAAGAGCATAAAATTGTTGTAAAATTCTTAGAAGAACAATTGAAAAAACTTTCAAAAAGCAAAATTTACAAATCAAATTTAAAAATAAAATCTTTAAGTAACATTAATCATCTTTTACTAGAATTAGAAACCAGTATTGATGATAACGATTTTTTTTCATTCATAAACTCATTGCACCCTTCACCTGCATTAGCAGGATATCCAGTTACAGAAGCAAAGAAATGGATCAAACAAAATGAAAAATTTGATAGAGGCTTATATGCTGGGTCACTTGGATATGTAGAAGAAGATAGTTCTTATTTTTTTGCAGCATTACGTTGTGCAAAATATTCTAAAAAAAACAAACAAATAATAACTTACGCAGGAAATGGAATTGTTGAAAATTCAAAAATAAAACATGAAATCAATGAACTTGATTCTAAATTTGAAGCAATAAATAAATCAATCATAGAAGAACAAAATGCTTAATCATGATAAACAGATAAAAATATTTTTACAACAACTATTAAATCATTCCATAAACGAAGTTGTAATAAGCCCAGGTTCAAGATCTACCCCTTTAGTAAAAAACATTATTTTAAATAAAAAATTATTTAAATTACATATGGTTTTAGATGAACGATCAGCAGGTTATTTTGCGTTAGGTAAATCTAAAATTTCAAACAAACCAACAATATTAATCTGTACGTCTGGAACAGCCACCCTAAACTACAGCCCCTCAATAGCAGAGGCTTTTTATTCACAGATTCCGTTAATTATAATTACAGCAGATAGGCCTATGCATTATAGAGATACAGGATCCAACCAAACTCTAAATCAAAATAATATATACGGAAATAACATAAATTGGTTTTATGATATCCCTGTTACTAATAAAGCAGACTTTGTATCAAATATTGCCTATAAAGCCTTATACTTGTCAAATAATGCTCCAAAAGGACCCGTGCATATCAATTGGCAATTTGAAGAACCTTTAACAGATAAAGATTGTCAAATTCTAATATCATCTCCTGATAAAAAAGTCCCTCAAGAAAAAACTTTTATTTTAAATTCAGATGAAATTGATAATTTGTTGCCAATGGTTGAAAATAAAAAAGGAATAATTCTTGTAGGAGTTCATTCTTATGACAACAATCAAATTCTCAACCTTTCAAAATTAATTAATTGGCCAATCATTGCTGATCCATTATCAAATCTAAGAAGTTCAAAAAATTATGAGGACAATGTTATAGTTGATTCTGGAGATATAATATACAGAACTAAAAATTCAAAACTAACTCCTGATACAATTATTCATATAGGAGCATTGCCTGTTTCTAAATTTATTTCTGAGAATTTACAAAAAGTAAAAAATCATATTTTTTTTGAACCATCACATAGAATTTCTAATGGCTTCTATCAGATGAATCTACATATAAATTCACCAATTAAATCAATAGTAGAAGCCATGAAAGAGAGAGTATACAAACAAACAAATAATCAATGGAAAAATTATTTTAAAAAAATCAATTCTAGAGCAAGATCTAGCATTGAAAAATACTTATATGAAATAAAAGAAATCAATTATAAA
The DNA here is from genome assembly GCA_036164085.1 of Chloroflexota bacterium. Classification (GTDB taxonomy): domain Bacteria; phylum Chloroflexota; class Dehalococcoidia; order Lucifugimonadales; family Lucifugimonadaceae; genus TMED-70. Next base: position 17,024 of record JAYZJV010000063.1, read on the forward strand.
GCAAGTATAATCAATAATCTGCCAAATGATTCTATCTATATAGCAGGGAACTCATTACCAATAAGAATTTTAGATATAGTTTTGAACAAAAGTAAAAATGTAAAATTCTTAGGAAATAGGGGGCTCTCAGGAATTGATGGGAATATTTCTATAGCTGCAGGAATAAGCTCTTCTACTTCTGCACCAGTTTTTCTTGATATTGGAGATTTAGCTTTCGCACATGACATTGGTGGACTTATAACAGCAAAAAGAAATTCAAGAAATCTTACTATCTTCGTAAACAATAATAACGGAGGTCAAATATTTAATTTGCTCCCTCAATCTAAAGACTTAAAAGACATGTACGAAGACTGGTTCATTACCCCGCACGAAAATATAAATATTTCAGATCTAGCTAAAAGTTTAAATTGTAATTATTTCAATCCCTGTGATGGAAAAGAGATGATAGAAATAGTTAAGAAAAAATTAACAAAAAACATAAATATTATCGAATTGAATTTAGATAAAACTGATTACACCAAATATAATTCATACATAAAAAAAGTAATTGATAGCATAAATTTTGAATAATAAATTATTTTATAAGAGCGAAGGAAATGGATTGCCTCTATTATTGATTCATGGATTTACAGGTTCACATAAATCTTTTGATGAAATATCAAAATATCTTCAACAATTTTTTAAGATTATAAGAATTGATCTTGCTGGACACGGAAAATCTATGAGTCAAGATGCTTCATTTTTTTCTTTTGAAAATTCTATAAAATCTATTTTAAAAATTCTTGATGACTTGAGACTTATTAAAGTAAATATACTTGGATACTCCCTTGGGGGAAGGAATGCTATGCATTTTGTATCTAAATTTCAAGAAAGAGTAAATAAACTAATAGTTTGTAGTTCATCCTATGGATTAAAAAACCAATTAGAAAAAGACAAAAGAATAAATTCAGATCAAAAGTTTATTGATTTATTAGAAAATAATAATTTAAAAGAATTTGTTAAATTATGGGAGTCTTTACCTTTATGGGATTCTGAAAAAAGACTTTCAATAGAAAAGATAAAAAAACACAAAAAAATTAGACTCAGTAACAACCCTTTTGGTCTAGCACTAAATTTAAAGCACCAAGGTCAAGGCAAACAAAATAATCTTTTATCTGAACTTAAAAAAATTAAAAATGAAACACTGATATTGTATGGAGAGAAAGATGATAAATACAAAAAAATCTCAACTAAACTAGACAAAACAATAAGAAATTCTAAAACTATAATGGTTCCTGAATCAGGACATAATATAATACTAGAGAACCCTATTTATGTATCTAGGGCAGTCAAGAATTTTATACTTGGAGAAAATGATGACAATTAAATGGCAAACTAAAAAAGAATATAAAGATATTTTAGTAGATTATTATGAAGGTATAACTAAAATTACAATCAATCGCCCTGAAGTTAGAAATGCATTTAGGCCAGAAACAATTCAAGAGTTATCTATGGCGTTTAAGGAAGCTGCTGAAGATGATAAAACTGGCGTTGTTCTTTTTAGAGGAGCAGGCGATAAAGCATTTTGTTCAGGAGGGGATCAGAAAGTTAGAGGACATGGAGGATACAATGATGATCAAGGGAATCCAAGTTTAGGGGTTCTCCCATTACAAAGATTTATCAGATATATGCCTAAGCCTGTAATTGCTTTGGTTAGTGGATACGCTATCGGTGGGGGACATGTACTTCAAGTTATATGTGATCTAACAATATCATCTGAGAACGCAATCTTTGGTCAAACTGGGCCTAAAGTAGGTTCATTTGATGCAGGTTTTGGAAGTTCTGAATTAGTAAGATTGGTTGGAACAAAAAAAGCAAAGGAAATATGGTTTTTATGTGATCAATACAATGCAGAAGAAGCACTTGATATGGGCTTGATAAATAAAATTGTAAAATATGATGACCTTGAAAAAGAAGGTGTTAAATGGGCAAAAAAAATTCTTTCAAAAAGTCCAACAGCAATTAGATTTTTAAAGAATACTTTCATAGCAGAATCTGATGGGTTAGCTGGTCTTCAAAATATGGCTGGAGACATAACAATGATGTATTACATGACTGAAGAAGCTAAAGAAGGAAAAAATGCTTTCGTTGAAAAACGAGACCCAGACTTCACTAAATTTCCTAAACCGCCATTCCATGGATAAATTAAGCTCTATAATAATTGGATTTAGATTAAAAACTTTACCAGCAGTACTAGGGCCTCTGCTTTTAGTTATATCTATTGGTCTAAATAATTCTATAAATATATACAAAATAGCATTGGTTATATTTATAGGGATTTTTCTTCAAATTTTAGTGAACCTTTTAAATGATGTTCAAGATTTTAATCAAGGTTTAGATAATGAAAATCGAGTGGGACCTTTAAGAGCTTCTCAGCAAGGTTACCTATCAAAATCAGAAATGAATTTACTAATCTTAATTATTATAATTATTTGTTTAATTTTAGGATTAATTGCTTTTTTTATTAGTGATTTTTACACCTTGATTATAGGTATTGTTTTATTTGGACTCGCATATACATATACAGGAGGTCCTAAGCCATATGGATACAATGGATTAGGAGAAGTTGGAGTAATAACAGTTTTTGGACCTATAACCATACTTGGGAGCCTTTATATTTTTGATATTCATCCTACATTAAAGCTTTTACTACTTTCTCTCATACCAGGTATTTCTGCAAGCTTAATAATCTTAATAAATAATATAAGAGATTTAGAAAACGATAAAAAAGGAGAAAAAAATACTATTGCAGTTATTTTAGGGGAAAAAAAATCAAGGTACTTATACTATTTATTAGTAATTCTTATTAGTTGTTTGCTTACAGTAAATAGTATTACTTTAGAGAATAAATATTTTCTTATACCAGCTATTATTAGTTTGTTCATTTTTCCTTTGAATGACTTAGGATTTAATAGGTGGAAAAAGAAAAAATTTTTAATAGAACTCGATATAAAAAAATCAAAAATATCTAGTGAATTGAATAACACATTAATCAAGACTGTTGCAAGTCATTTTATATTATGTATTACTTTAAGTATCTTATTGTTATTTTAAAGAAAATTTCATTTATAGAAAAGAAATAATATCAAATCAGATAGGAAAGAAATTAATAACTTAGAAATCAAAGAAAAATTAAGCCATGTCTATTAGTTGGATAGAAAAAAAAACAACAAAAGAAAAATTTATTATCACTGAAAATGGTAAATATACTTTTGAAGAATTTTTTGATTTAATCATTCAATATTATTCATTTGCTAAGAAAAACATCAATTCTAAAGAAAGGGTTTGCTTTATTTCAAACCACGTTATTCAATATGCAATTTTTTCAAACATTATTCCTATGTTAGGTGGTATCTTTGTTCCACTTAACCCAAAAAGTCCAAAAGAAGAGATTGAAAGTAAAATGAATTTAATTGGATCAAAAAAAATCATTTATGATGAAAGTATAGAAATCCCCAATATAAAAAATATTTATAAACTTAAAGCAAAAAAAAGTATCTCTAAAAATGTTGATTTTATTTGGCCTAATGAAGATGAATCATTTTGTATATTGTTTACATCTGGAAGTTCAGGTACTGCTAAGGCTGTAAGCATTTCAAGAAAAAATATAGAATCTAGCTGTAAAGCTTCTCAAGAAAACCTAAATGTCAGTGACAAAGATGTTTGGCTTTTATGTATGCCTCCTTATCATGCAGGTGGGTTATCGATCATTTTTCGAAGTATCATATTATCAAAAAAGTTCTATGCGCTTGATACTTTTGATCCAAATATAGTAATAGACCTGATCATAAAATCTAAGGTTTCTATAATTTCTTTAGTTCCAACTATGTTGGTAAAAATTTTAGATATTATGGAAAAAAACAGAATCAAAGCTCCAGAAAATTTCAATTTCGTTTTATGTGGTGGAGCAAAAGTAAATGAAGAATTAATAATAAAAGCTAAAAAGTTTAATATTAAAGTATTACCTACATATGGAATGACTGAAGCAACATCACAAATAGCTACTGCAAATCCAGATGATTTGAATAGACCGAGCAGTTCTGTTGGAAAAGTATTAAATAATATAAGTATAAAATTTACAGATAAAAAAGAATTACAAATCAATGGCCCAAATTTAGCCAAATATATAAATAAAAAAAATCATGACTGGTTAAAAACAGGTGATTTTGGATATATAAATAAAGAAGGATATTTATTTATTGAAGGAAGAATAGATGAATTGATAGTTTCAGGTGGAGAAAACATCAATCCTCGTGAATTAGAGTTTGAAGTTAATAAAATTCCAGAGATTAAGGAATGTTATGTATTTGGAACTATTGATAAATATTGGGGTCAAAAAGTTAACTTATATGTCAACTTTAAAGATAAAAGTAATATTTTATCTCTTACTGAAATAAAAAAGTCATTATCACATATGGATAATTTTAAATTACCCAAAGTATTGCATATTTCTAGTACAGAAATCCCTAAATTAAATAATGGAAAAATAGATAGAAAGAGAATAGAAGAATTAATAAATGAATGATTTTCTAAAAAAATATCCAACATTTAAAAGTTTCCCAATTACTTGGACCATCATAGCTTTAAATATTTTTTACTTCTTGATCCAAACTGTTTCTGGTGGATCTACAAACACTGGAAATTTAGTAAGACTTGGGGCTAAATTTGATTATGGGATAGCTCAAGGAGAATACTGGAGATTATTATCAGCTACTTTTCTACATATAGGAGTAATTCATTTGATTTTAAATCTAGCAGGTTTATTTATTTTCGGAAGATTAATTGAAAAAGAATTTTTAAGGTTTAGATATGTAATTATTTACCTTTTTGCAGGTATTTCATCTTCAATTTTTTCTTATTGGTCAGGGTCTGCATTTATCAGTATAGATGATCTAACAAATTGTAACGAAGGGCTGGGATCTATAGGAGCAGGAGCAAGTGGTGCTATATTTGGTCTATTAGGTTGTTATGCTGCTTTTCTAATGATAAATAAAAATGTACTTGGATCAAATGCTCGAGAGTCATTGATTTCTATTGGAATTTTAGTCTTTATAAACGTTGTTTATGGAGCAACTGCCTCAAATATAGACCAAGTAGCTCATGTTTCTGGATTGATTTGTGGTTTTGCAATTGGATGGCTATTAAGTCCTGCAAAGCAAATGATAATTCTACCTGACACATTAGTTGAAAAATCTATTTTAGTAAGCCTAAATAGAAACAATTTATCCAAATTATTTATTGTTAGCTTTGTAATTTTAATTATAATTATTTCAATGGCTTATTTTCAAAGAACACAGTTTCTAAATGAACTTTCAGACTTATGTAGATTGGATGTATGGTACAAGATCAAGTAGTTATAGTAAATTCGATAATAGATCTCATTGAGAGCTCTGGTAACAGCGTTACAAATTCTAGAAGAAGAATTATAGCTGAAATAGTCAGAAAAGATGGATTGTTTACTTCAGAAGAAATCACAAAGGATCTTCCAAATATAGGTAGAGCTACTGTATATCGAACTATCAAATTGTTATATGAGTTAGAAAAAATATGCAGAATAAATATTGTCGATGATCATAGTTATTACGCTCTATCTTCCTCAGATCATCATCATCATACCATTTGTAAAAAGTGTAATAAAATTGAAGAAATCAATATAACTGGCCTAGAAAAATCTATTAGAAAATATGAAAAAGATTTTAATGGAGAGCTTGTATCTCATAATCTAGAAATTTATATAATTTGCCAAGACTGTAATTAAATAATATTTATTTATGTAGTCCTTTTTCATCATGTTTAAATGCAAAAAATATTTTGGTGGAGACGGGGAGGAGTTGAACCCCCCGTCCAAGAAATTTTCCTTCTAAGCTTCTACAGGCATAGTCGATATTAATATTTTCGTCAACAAAGGCGCAATCGACAAACCATCTATGTTTGCTTAGCTAGAAAAGTGTTTGCAACACCATTCTAGCAATGATGTTGCTCAGCCTAGGTAATTCGTCGCTCCTTAATATCACCCTAAGCAAAGATACTAAAGAACGTCACTAGCTTATATTAAGCAGTAGCGAGAGCGTTTTTATGTTCGCCAATCATGTTTTTGCCATTTCATACGTGGTATGACAACACGACCTGCAACTTAGAAATCCATTCCCTGTCGAACCCACTCGTCCCCAAGAATATCAATTATAACTCATTTATTTTTACTTTTCAAAATTCTGCTTATGGATCTATTAGAGTCCTTCTCTTTTATTGAGGCTCTTTTGTCATATCTTTTTTTACCTCTAGCAAGAGCAATCTCAATTTTTATAAAGTTTCTTTTCATATAAACAGACAAAGGAACAATAGTAAGTCCTTTTTGTGTTTTTGCTCCAGCTAATTTACCTATTTGATTTTTATGTAATAATAACTTTCTATCTCTTATAGGATCATATGATTCAGAATTAGAATCAAATTTATATTCTGCAACATGACATCCTATAAGCCATGCCTCACCTTTATTTACAATTACTCTTGATTCAGAAATAGAAAGGTTACTATTTCTTATTGATTTTATTTCTGGACCATTTAAAACAATTCCAGCTTCAAATTTATCTAGTATCTCGTAATCATAATAAGCTTTTCTGTTTCGTGCAAAGGTCATAAATCACTTTTTTGTTTCAAAGTTTAGTTGAGTAATAGCAGCATCGATTTGAGTGTCATAAAATTCAGAAGATTTTGAAGAAGCGTCAGGAAGTGTGATTAAAACATCAGGCTCTATTCCTATGTTATGAATTTCTCTACCATTAGGTGTAAACCAATGTGCATTAGTTAAAAACATTCCACCTCCATTAGATAAATTTCTAACTAGACTTACACTTCCTTTACCATAAGTCTGTTCACCTATTAAAACACTTCTTCCATAATCTTGAAGTGCACCAGCCATGACTTCTGAACCACTCGCTGAGTTTCCATTAATTAATGTGACTAAAGGAATTTCCGAAAATTTTCCTACCTCATTACCTGCTTTCCACATTGTTTTCTTCCCTTTTGCATCTATTTCGAACGTAATAAGTTCTTCGTTTAAGAAAAGTGCAGTAGCGTTGACTGCCGATCCTAATAATCCCCCTGGATTATTTCTTATATCTAAAATTATACCCTTTGATTTATCATCATTTACAGCTTCATCTAAAGCTTCCAAAAGTTCTTTAGGGGTACTTTCTGTATATTGATTTATTCTTATCTTTGCATAGCTAGTATCTGGAATTAGATCTTTTTGAACACTTGGTTGATTTATTTTTGCTCTTACTATAGTTACTTCGATTGGTTCAAATTCACCTAATCTCTCAATTGTAAGCGTTACAGAACTTCCTTCTGGTCCCCTAATTAAAGTGATGGCTTCATTTAAAGACATTCCTACAATACTTTCGCCATCAACTTTTATAATTTTGTCACCACCTTTGATCCCAACTGCTTCTGCTGGTCCACCAGAAATAGGAGATACAATAATTACAGAAGATTGATCATTTGCCATATCAACAAA
>JAYZJV010000064.1:0-21400 GCA_036164085.1 Chloroflexota bacterium
GGACCTCCCCCTAGTATGGGCCCTCCTCCTTTTTAATAGATAAGGGATTAAAGAATAAATACGTAAATAATAACCTTGAGAAATTTTCTCAAGGTTATTATTTTTAAACCATATGAAAAAAACTTTATTATTAATTCTTGTACTTTTTATCTACAGCTGTGGAGAAGAGGAAGAGCCTATAACAATTCCTGAAACAGTTAAAATAATTGAAACAGTAACAGTTGAAGTTACAAAGGTAGTAGAAAAAGAAAAAATAATTTATTTAGATGCTACTTACAATCCAGAACCCGAACCTACTTGGACTCCTACACCAACTCCAAAAATAGGAGCTACCTGGACACCAACTCCAATTCCTATCACTAAACCTACTTGGACTCCTACTCCAACTCCAAAAATAGGAGCTACCTGGACACCAACTCCTACACCAACTCCTGTATCTACTTGGACACCAACTCCTACACCAACTGCTACACCAATAAATTGGGAAATTTATATTAATGGAGAATTAGTAACACCAACTCCTACTCCTGAGGCAACTTGGACGCCAACTCCAACACCTAAGCCTGCGGCTACCTGGACGCCAACTCCAACACCAACTCCAAGGCCTCCTGGAGATTTGGGTTACGAATTAACAAATTATACTTTTTCAACAAATTTAACTGATTTTGGGCAGGTCTTGATAGTAGGTGTTCCTGTAGATAAATCACCAGTTGTTGACCACAATCAAAACAATGATTTAATTGATGAGATATCTATAAATGATCAAAATAACTATTCAGTATTGTCGGTTACTCATAATAAAGGAGGGTTATCAGAAATTACAATCTTAGCCCTTACACCTACAGGGAATACTAATATAACTTTGACTTTTTATACAACGAGAAAATAATTATAGTTTTTCAGCAAGTTCATTAAATTCATTAAATCCCTTACCTATCCAATCCAAAGCACCTGACAAGAAAAATCTAGCACCTGTTTGCATTGCCCATTCATAGCTATTAATATTTGCAACTGTACCAGCAACTCTGCCTTTTTTGGTAATTCGATTAATTGTTTCTTGAACGACTTTATCTACTTTTGGGTGATTTTGCTCCCCTATATGCCCTAATTCTTGAGATAGATCTCCCGGCCCAACAAAAAATACATCTATATTATCTACCTCGAGTATTTCATCAAGATTTTCTATAGCAATTAAATCTTCTATAAATACTAAAACAAAAGTTTCTTCATTAGCTTTTTTGAAATAGTCTTCAACTCCTATACCCTGTCTACTGGTAAACATTCCTCTTTGACCTAAAGGTGAGAACTTTGAGGCATTAACAACTAATTCAGCATCTTGTTTATTCTTTACATGAGGCACTGAAACCCCTTGCGCCCCTAAATCTAAGGCATGATAAATCAGTTGATATTCCGGTCTAGGAACCCTAACTATAGATGTTGCATTAATTAAATCTGCAGCTCTTGTTAGATCTCCAATATTTTGAGGATTTACAATAGAATGCTCCCCTTCAAACCAAAAACAATGAGGATCATTAGGAGCAAATTGCTCGACTAAATCAGGATCATTTAGATTTTCTATAGCAATAACATGCTTCCCATCTTTTAATCTCTGTTTTATCCTGTTTTTTCTGATTTCCATTACTTTATACTCCTCTTTGCAAATTCTTGATACATTGCAAACCCTTCAGACATATAAGGCCTAGGATCACAAAGAAAAAATCGAGCACCATTTTCGTATAAATTTTTCACATTATCTTTGTTAGCGATAGCTCCAGTTATTCTGCCTCTTTTAGTTATTCTTCGCATAGTTTCATCAACTACTTTTTGCACTTCAGGATGATCTGCCTGACCAGGCAAGCCCATAGACTGAGCTAAGTCTCCAGAAGGAACCATAAACACATCTATATTATCTACATCAAGGATTGAATCAAGATTCTCTACAGCAATAATATCTTCTAGTAATACAATCAGCATTGTTTGATCATTAGCTAAAGCATGATAATTTTTTACTCCTATACCTTGCCTGCTTGTAAAAGATCCTCTTTTTCCAATAGGAAAAAATTTTCCCCCTTCAACAACATTTTCTGCTTCTTCTTTATTATTTACATGAGGAACAACTATACCTAAAGCTCCTAAGTCTAAAGTTCTGTATATCACACCTTGATCATTTTGATTTATTCTAACTATAGGAGTTGAACCAATAATGTCACAAGCTCGTGTAAAGTTTGTAAGATTTGAAGGGTCTATGTTTCCATGTTCTCCTTCAAGAAAAATTCCGTGAGGATTAAAAGGAGCTAATCGTTCTATATGATCCGGTCCACTAAATCCCCAAGCCGCAAAACATGAAACGGTTTTTCCTTGGGCTAATCTTTCTTTTACAATATTTTTTCTTATTTTCATGTTATTAGTAGTATATTGGACCAACTACTCCTCCACCAGCAGGTATTGGTTCTCCATTAATTGATTTGGATTTTGGTGATGATAAAAAGGCTACAATATTTGCAATGTCATATGCTGTAATAATAGTATTTATTGAGTTGTTTTTTAATAATTGAGATTCTGCTTCATCATGAGAAATTTTTTTTTCTTTAGATATTTTTTCTATCATTCCTTTACTTCTTTCAGTATAAGTAAAGCCAGGATGAATTACATTTACATTTATTCCATAAGGGCCTAAATTATCTGCCAGATGTTTAGTTAAAGAGCTTACAGAAATATTTCTTATTGAACCAATAAGGCTACCTGAAGATCTAGCATTTAAACCACTAATATTTATTATTCTCCCCCATTTATTTTTTTTCATTATAGGAGATACAAATTTAGCACACCTTATATATCCTGAGACTTTAACTTCTATCTGTTCAATTAGCTCAGTATCATCAAAATTATCTATAGTGCTTGGTTGTGCGACCATCGCAGCACAATTTACTAAAATATCTATAGATTTAAATTTTTTATGTACTTTATCAACCATAGATTCTACTTGTTCATTGTAGCGGGTATCGCAAATAAAATACTCAACTTTAACTTCTGGACATGATTTACTAATTTCATGTTTTGTATCAATTAAAAGGTCTTCATTTCTAGCAACTAAAGCAACATTAGCTCCTTCTTTAGCCAATGTAATAGCTGTTGCTTTTCCTATTCCTCGACTAGCGCCAGTTATAAGAGCTACTTTAGACTGTAATTCAAGATCCATTTTTCACTATTCCAGCTTTAATATTTAAACTTCCAGATCTAAAGCCATTTTTCTCCAACTCTATAGATTCATATCCATACTTTTTTAATTCTTTAGATATGTGGTTATGTTTTTTCGTGAATTGCTCAAATTTTTCTTTTGGAATTTCAATCAATGCCTTTTTTTCATAATGCCTAACTCTAACGATATTAAAACCCAAAGATCTTAAATATTTTTCGGATTTAGAAACCATCAACAATGCTTCTATTGTAACTTTAGTACCATATGGGAGCCTTGATGAAAGACAAGGAGAAGCAGGTCTATCCCATGTTTCTAGGTTCCTCTTACTTGCAAATTTTCTAATATCTGTTTTAGTAAATTCATTCTCTATCAATGGAGACCTAACTTTATGCAAATTAGCAGCTTTCATACCTGGACGATAATCTCCTCTATCATCTAAGTTTGAGCCATTAGCTACCCAATCAAATCCTATTTTTTCCGATAAATCAACCAAAGTACTATAAAGTTCATTTTTACAAAAGAAACATCTATTGACATCATTTTTGACATAGTTTTCATCTTCCATTTCTTTTGTACTAATAACCTTATAATTCCATTTTTTTGACTTTGCTAATTTTATAGCATCATCTCTATCATCTTGTGCAACACTTGGTGAAAATGACATCACGGCAATAGCCTTGTCGCCTAAGATTTCATTGGCTACATCCATAAGATATGAAGAGTCTACTCCTCCAGAATAGGCAACAACAACACTTTTCATTTCATGAAGTGTCTTTTTTAATTTCTCTTCTAAGTTTGAAATTTTTGTAATCATTTAGCAGAATATTAGCTAATTTTTTAAAGAATTTCATTCAATAAAGTAAATATTTTGGATGTTATTTGAATAGGATTATGATAAATATATATAAATTTACATAATAAATCAGGAGTTTATAGTAAATTTATACATTGAGAAAAAGAGGATTTAGATGGATAAACCTAAAGTATATTTTATGGATGCTAGGAGTGAGTCGCCAGATACTAGCCTAATAAACAAAACTGTTACTGTTTTTGAAGCAGCTGGTTTTGACAAAATGATAAATAAGGGTGATGTTGTTGCTATAAAAATGCATTGCGGAGAACTTGGATCAAGTGCATACATCAGACCTGCATATGTTAGAGCAATTGCAGATAAAATAAAAGAACTCGGTGGCAGACCATTTGCTTGTGATACTACCACCCAAACATACGGTACATGGGGGTCTAGAGCTATCGAATTAGACTTGTTAGAAACTGCAGAAAAAAATGGTTTTTCTTCTGCAACATTAGGATGTCCATTTATATCTGCGGATGGTTATGTTGGAACAAGTGATTATAGGGTGGATATTCCAGAAGGTTATTTACTGAAGGAAGCTTATATAGCTCAAGCTATAGCTGCTGCAGATAAAGTAATTGTTTTAACACACTTCAAAGGACACGGAATGGGTGTTATAGGAGGAGCTCTAAAAAACTTAGGTATCGGGTGTCAATCAAAACGAGGAAAGTTCAATGTACACATGGGAAGACATCCTTCATATGGTATTGGGGATTCTACAGTTTTTCATCCTGAAAACTTCAAAGGAAAAGATGCCGATCCAGATTGGGAATTGTTAGAGAATTGTTGTCCTTTGGGTTTGTTCAAAGTAACTGATGACGATAAATTACTCTGGGAAAGAGAAAAATGTATTAATTGTCTTGGATGTGGAAGCTGGATGAATCCAAGAGGAATATTTGAACCTAATTTAGCAAACTTTGATGCAACAGACATTGCTATTGGAGACGCTGCATTAGGAGTAATAAAAGCTGTTGGTAAAGAGAATATTGGATTTATTAATGTTGCTGTTGATGTATCTCCAAAATGTGATTGTGCAGGATTTTCTGATTTACCACTAGTCCCTCACTTAGGAGTTTTTGCATCCAAAGACCCTGTTGCAATAGACCAAGCATGTGTTAATGCTGCAATGCACGCACCAGGAACCCCAGGTTCTTTAGCTGAAGAAATGGGGATAGATGCACCTGGTGAAAGAAAATTTGATTTAGGCGGAGGTGCTATAGAAGGCCTTAGCGAACAAACAACGATTAATACTGCCGTAGTTAATGGTTTGGGCAGTAGAGATCATGAAATTGTTCATGCCCAGCCTCTAGGAAGAGATAGATTCTTGTTTCCATCAGACCCAAGACCTACAAAAATTAGGTTTGCAAAAATGTTTGAAAAATTTCAGCCATTTCCTTTCGATAAGCATGAAGGACGTGGTTATAATAGACTAGAGAAAGTGGATATTGATGCAGTGAAAGGGCATGACGGACCTACTGTTGATCCGCATTCACACCAAGATGCTGCTTACCATGGAGATGGAGGTTGGCACCCTGGAGATGATGATCCAAGTTATCATCCAAAGGATGGTAAGTCTACTAATGGAAAACCAGCAAAAGATTCAAAAGTTAAAAAAAATAAATAACTTAGGAGAAAAATATGGGGAGAGCTCAAGATTTACTTGCAAAAGCAATGGGGAATATTGAAGGTCTATCTAGTAATTCAGACTTTTCAGACAGATGCAATGATGGATTGAAAAGATTAGACGCCCAAAAGGATAAATTCTTCTTTCAATCCTTAGCAGGGTTACCATCAGCTAACAAGCTATTTAAGGCAACAGAAAAAATGCTTGCAGATCCAAATGATAACAATATGTCTGAGATAGAAGGACTTATACAAGAAATAGAAGATAAAGCTGATGCCCCAGGAACAGTGCTTACATAGTGAGTAATATCTTAGTTACTGGTGGTGCAGGAAGCATGGGACGACTTGTCTCAGAGCAACTTCTAGAAAAAGGGCATTTTGTAAACATATTTGATTTGCCTACAGCAAATTTTGAAGGTTTTGATAATTCAAAAACTAAAATATTTAAAGGTAATTTAAATGATGCATCAATAATTGAACCTATTAAACATGTAGATACAATAATTCACTTAGCTGCAATTTTACCTCCTACTGCAAATACAAACATAGAATTAGCTAAAAAAGTAAATGTTGAAGGTACTAATAATTTAATAAAAAATGTTGAAGAAATTAATCCTGATATGCACCTAATATTTAGTTCTTCAGTAAGTATTTATGGTAAGAATTTTGATAATAGCTTGATAGACCAACACTCTCCTATAAATCCAGATGATAATTACGCCCAAACAAAATATGATTCAGAAGTTTTAGTAGAAAAATCAAAGATTAATAGCACTATATTAAGAATTTCAGGAGTTTCTATTCCTGTTTTTCAAGAGCCTCCATCAGAATGGCCTTTTTTACCAAATCAACAAATTGAATTTATTCATAGAGATGATGTAGTAACATCCATATGTAATTCAGTTGGAAATAAAGAAGCATATAATCAAATCCTCAATATAAGTGGAGGAAATACATGGCAAATTACTGGTGAAAAATATGTAAAAGATTATTTTGAAATTTTAGAAGTTGAGATAGATAATGCAATATATCAAAAAGACGAAGGACATTTTTCATGGTATGAATCAGAAAAATCAAATAGAATATTACAATATCAAAAGAATACTTATGAAAATTATCTATCACAGATAAGGCAGGATTTAAGTCAACTAATGGGAGAATAATTTGAAAAAAATAGAACAAACTTACGGTTATGATGATGTAGCTATAGTTCCCGGAGAAATTACTCTTAATCCTGAATTAGTAGAAACTAAAACAAAAATAGGTGCCTTAGAATTAGATGTCCCTATTTTAGCATCTGCAATGGACAGTGTTGTGGACCCAAATTTTGCTAAAGAATTATCTGAACTCGGAGGAGCAGGCGTTATAAATCTTGATGGTATACACGTAAGATATGAAAACACTGAAGAAATTTATCAAGAAATAATTTCAACTCCCCAAAAAGAAGTTACTGTCCTTTTACAAAAAATTTATAGTGCTCCTGTGAAAAAAAAATTAGTTGGACAAGTTGTTGAAAAAATCAAAAAATCAGGAGGAAAATGCTTTGCTTCATTTATTCCAGCATCAACAAAAAGATTTGCTCCTATAGCTGTAGAAGCTGGTTGTGATGCTGTAGTTGTTCAATCAACAGTTACAACTGCCAGGCATAACTCTAAAAGTCTTGAAGGTTTAATTTTGTCTAAATTAGTTGATTCATTAAATGTTCCTGTGATTGTAGGAAACACAGTAACTTATAATGTCACGAGAGAGCTTATGGAGCAAGGAGTTCATGGGATCTTAGTTGGAGTTGGCCCTGGATCTGCATGTACAAGTAGAGAAGTTTTAGGCGTAGGCGTTCCACAAATTTCTGCTACTTTAGAATGTTCTAGTGCAAGAGATGATTATTTCAAATTGACAGGAAGATATGTCTCAATAATTACAGATGGGGGTATTAGAACCGGAGGCGAGCTATGTAAATCTTTTGTTGCAGGAGCAGATTCTGTAATGATAGGTTCTCCTTTTTCTAAAACCTTTGAATCTCCTGCAAAAGGAAACCATTGGGGTATGGCTACTCCACACGGTTCACTTCCTAGGGGAACACGAATTGTTAATAAGCAAGAATATTCAATAAAAGAACTATTATTTGGACCATCTTCTAAAACAGATGGCACAAGAAATTTAGTTGGTGCATTAAGAGTTTGTATGGGAATGATTGGAGCAGAAGATATTATTTCAATGCATGATGCAACTTTGATTTATGCTCCAACTATTAAAACGGAAGGTAAAAGTTATCAGTTATCTGGATTGGGTTCATAATCTTGGAATATAAAGCTCAAAGAGGAACAATTGACATCCTTCCAAAAGATCAAAATGTTTGGGATTACGTTCAAGAACAGTGTTTTGAAATAGCAAAATCATTTGGTTACAAATACATTGAAACTCCAATTTTTGAAGATTCTAGAATATTCGAAAGAACAGTTGGAGAAGATACAGATATAGTTGAAAAAGAGATGTACTCCTTTCTAGATAAAGGAGGAGATAGCATTAGCCTAAGACCTGAAAATACAGCAGGTGTTTGCAGAGCATTTATTGAAAATGGTTTACACAACGAAACTCTACCTGCAAGGCTTTTTTACTATGGGCCAATGTTTAGATATGAGAGGCCTCAATCAGGAAGATATAGACAATTTCATCAATTTGGGGTTGAATGTATAGGCGATAACTCTTCTGATAACGATTTTGAAGTAATAAAGTTAGCTTGGAATATTATAAAAAAATTAGGGATTAAAAATACTGAATTAAGCATTAATTCACTAGGGGATAAAAAAGATAGAGAGTTATATATTTCCAAACTAAAGGAATATTTTAAAAAGTATCTAAATGATCTTCCTAAAGTAGATCAATTAAGATTTGAAAGAGCCCCATTAAGATTACTAGATTCAAAAGAAGAAGTAACTATAAAGATTTCTATTGATGCTCCAAAAACTTTAGATTATATATCTAAAGATAGTAAGATTCACCATGATCACCTCATAAATAATTTAGAAATATTAAATAAATCTGACTCTGATTTCAAATATAAAATCAATGATAAGTTAGTTAGAGGATTAGATTATTATAATAAAACTGTTTTTGAATATTTAAGCGACTCATCAGGACCTCAAGGAG
This sequence comes from Chloroflexota bacterium, assembly GCA_036164085.1. Classification (GTDB taxonomy): domain Bacteria; phylum Chloroflexota; class Dehalococcoidia; order Lucifugimonadales; family Lucifugimonadaceae; genus TMED-70. Next base: position 8,823 of record JAYZJV010000064.1, read on the forward strand.
TAATTTTAGGAGGGGGTAGATATGACCCTCTAATTAAAATTCTTGGAGGTCCAGACACTCCAGCTGTAGGTTTTGCTATGGGAATTGAAAGAATAATAAACGAACTTAAAAAAGAAAATATTAACGAAAATAATAAGCTAGACATTGTAATAATAGTTCTAAAAGATGAATTAAGAGTAAACGCAGAACAGATATCTGATTTCTTTAGATCAAATAAATTAAAAACTATTATTGCTCCCAGAAGATCAGTAAAAGGGCAATTCAGATTTGCAAATAATATGAATGCTACATTAGCTGTAATTTTAGGAGAAGAAGAAATCAATAATAATTTAATCTCAGTTAAATCCCTAAATTCCAAAAAAGATCAAATAGAAATCAATACTGATGATATAGAAAAAATAAGAAGCTTAATTAATTCTGAGGAATAAGATGGAAGACTGGATATTAAATAGATTAGATGAAATAAAAAAAAGATTTGGAGAAATAGAAATTCTAATGACTAAAAAAGAGATTGTATCTAATCAATCTGAAATGAAAAAACTATCTAAAGAATATAGAAACTTAGAAAAAATAAATAAATTATGGGATGAATATAATAAAACATCTTTAGAACTAGAAGAAACAAATGAAATGATTGATTCTGAAGATCAAGAAATATCAGAATTAGCAAAATCAGAAAATGATCAATTAACTATAAATTTAGATAATCTATTTACTGAATTAAACAAAGAATTAATACCAAAAGACGCAACAGATGAAGCTGATGCAATTGTTGAAATTAGAGCAGGTACTGGAGGAGATGAAGCAGCAATATTCGGAAATGATCTTTTAAGAATGTATACTCGATATTCTGAAAACAATAAATGGAAATTAAAAATATTAAGTTCTAATTACAGTGAATTTGGTGGAATAAAAGAAGTAGTTCTAGAAATATCCGGAGAAGGGACTTTTTCTAGATTAAAGCATGAAAGTGGTGTACATAGAGTTCAAAGAGTTCCAAAAACTGAATCTCAGGGTAGAATCCATACTTCAACTGCAACTGTGGCAGTACTTCCAAAATCAGAAGAAATAGATATTGAAATAAAAGATGATGATATAAGAACCGATGTATTTCACTCAGGAGGAGCTGGAGGACAAAATGTTAACAAAGTAGCTACTGCCATAAGGCTAACACACAATCCCTCAGGAATAGTTGTAGCTTGTCAAAATGAAAGATCCCAACTTCAAAATAAAATTCAAGCTATGGAAATACTCAAGTCAAAATTATGGGACTTGGAATTAAAAAAACAACAAGATGAAATTTCTAAAACAAGAAAATCTCAAGTAGGTTCTGGTGGACGATCGGAAAAAGTAAGAACTTATAATTATCCACAAAGTAGAATAACTGATCATAGAATAAATGTTACTGTGCATAATTTGTCAGAATTTATGGATGGATTAATTGATGAATTGATAGAACCTTTAATGAAGAATGAACAGGCACAAAAAATGTTATCTCAAAACAGCTCTAAATGACCACTGTTAAAGAAATAAAAAAAACAGTTATAGAAAAATTCAATCAAAATAATATATCTGATTTTCAATTTGAAGCAATATCCTTAATTGCACACATTTTAGAAATCAAAGATTCTCAAGTTATTACAGAAAATCAAATCAAATTAAATAATAAACAATTATCTGAGATAAAATTTCTACTTGAAAAAAGAATAAAAGGAAAGCCTTTAGCATATCTAACTAATGAGAAAACTTTTTATAATGAAAAATTTTTCGTTGATGAAAATGTACTAATTCCTAGGCAAGAAACAGAAGAGTTGTTAGATTATTTTTTTCTTACAAATAAAGATGATTCTATGAAAAATAAAAATATTTTAGACATAGGAACTGGGAGTGGAATTATTTCAATCATTTGTAAAAAAAAATACCCTGATTCTAATGTTTTTTCTATAGATAAAAGTAAAAGAGCTATAAGTATTGCAAAAAAAAATGCTTTAGAGAAGAAACTATCAATTAAATTTAATAACTCTGATATATCAAATTGTAAAATAGACAGAATTGATTATGTTATTAGTAACCCTCCGTACATAAAATCAAGTTTTATAAAAACATTACAAAAAGAAGTATTAAATGAACCTAAAATTGCATTAGATGGAGGATCTGACGGATTATGTATTATAAAAAAAATATTTGAATGGGAAAAGAATATTAACAAAAACAATGCATTAAAAGTTATTTTAGAAATAGACGAAAATATTAAAAAAGAAGCAAAAAAATTAGCTGAAGATTACTATCCTAATAAAAAAGTAGAAATAATAGATGACCTTGCAAAAAAACCAAGAATTTTATATATAAATTAAATTTATCTCTTTGTATATTGAGGTGCTTTTCTGGCTTTCTTCAAACCATACTTTTTGCTTTCCTTGACTCTAGAATCTCTAGTAAGTAAACCATGAGATTTTAATTTAGGTCTAAGTTCTTTATCCATTTCACACAATGCTCTAGCTATTCCAAGTGAGATAGCTCCTGATTGACCGGATGCGCCTCCACCTTGAATCTTTATTTGTGCAGAAATTTTCTCTTTATCTACGATTTTTAGAGGCAACAAAGCTATGTTAACTAAATCATCCATTAATAAAACTTCTTTGATTGACTTACCATTCACTTCAATCTTTCCATTTGTATCAAATATCTTAACTCTGGCTATAGAAGATTTTCTTTTTCCTGTGCCATAGTAATACTTCTTTTTAGTTGTCACTCTTTACCTCTTTTGTGTTATCTTCTAATTGAGCTTGATGTGGGTGTTCTTTTCCAGAATAAATCTTCAATCTTTTCAACATTCTTGCAGATAATTTATTCTTTGGTAGCATCCCCTTCACTGCTTTCGTAATAATATATTCAGGTTTGTTATCAATAAGATTAGAGAATGTCTTAATTTTTGTACTACCTGGTCTAGTAGTATGAGTAATATATTCTTTATCTGAATATTTTTTCCCAGTAACTTGTACTTTAGATGCATTAATCAATACAACAAAATCTCCAGTAATATCATTTGGGATATATCCTGGTTTATTTTTACCCATTAATATCATGGCAATACTTGAGGCCAATCTGCCTAAGGTTTGTCCTTCAGCGTCAATAAGAATCCAGTTTTCTGAATTGTTTTTTTCTTTTATAGAATAATGTTTTAGTTTATTAATCATTTTTTTCTTTGATAGATTTCTATTTTACACTTTTTTTACTAATCAACTAGCTCCAATATAGCTATTTCAGCATTGTCTCCTTGCCTTGTTCCTAACGGAACTATTCTTGAATATCCACCATTTCTTTCAGTAAATTTTTCAGAGACATTTTCAAAAAGATGGTCAACCACTGATTTATCTAAAATAAATTCAGAAACTTTTCTTACAGAATTAAAATCTTTTGTTTTTGATAGGGTGATCATTTTTTCAAGTATAGGCCTTGCTTCTTTAGCTTTGGCTTTAGTGGTTTTTATCCTGCCATACATGATTGCATCAGACACTAAGTTTCGTAATAAAGCTTTTCTTTGGTTAGATGGTCTGCTTAATTTATTTTTGGATAATCTATGTCTCATTTTTGTCCTCTTATATAAGTAAATACTAATTTTGTGGAAGCATGTTTCTTTCAGCTAGTACATCAAAAAGTTCGTCTAATGATTTTCTACCAAAATTTCTTATCTTCAACAAATCTCCTTCAGGCATCGCAATAACTTCTCCAACTCTGTTTATTCCAGCTCTCTTTAAACAGTTAAGTGTTCTTGCAGATAAATCCAATGTTTCAACTGGAGTGTTATATATATCAGGACTAATACCAAGACCCGCAGCGGGATTTTGTTCCTCAGCAGATTGATCAAATTTACTAAATACATAGAAACTATCCATTAATGACTCAGATGCTTTTTGTAAAGCAGACTGAGGATCAATAGTTCCATCTGTCCAAATTTCTAGAGTTAACCTTTCCCAATCAGATCTTTGTCCTACTCTTGTAGGTTGTACAGAAAAATTAGCTTTTTTAATAGGTGTAAAAATTGAATCGATTGGCAAAATACCTATATTTGCATCGAATTCATCTGAAGCTTTTCTATATCCTTGGCCCTGCTCAACACTAAATTCAACTGATAGATGAGCATCCGAAGAATCCAATGTAGCAAGATGATGTCCTGGATTTACTATTTCAAAATCTGCAGTTGCCATTATATCTCCTGCCTTCACTTCTCCTTCACCTTCTACTTCAAGTCTTAAACGGCCTGTTCTGTCAGAAAGCGATCTTAGCCTTATACCCTTAGCATTCATAAGGAATTCGTTCACTTCTTCTCTCATTCCTTTAAGGGTAGAATATTCATGTTGTATACCTTCAATTTTCACCCAATTTATAGCTGTCCCTGGCAAAGCTGAAAGAAGAGCTCGTCTTAATGGATTCCCCAAAGTCACTCCCCAACCTTTATCCAATGGTTCAGCAATAAATTTTCCATATGTTTCAGTTCCTTCTATCATTCTGATAGAAAGTTCAGGAACCTCAGGTTCAGAAACAGAAATATTGTCAATTGGTGATAATCCAAATTGTTTTTCTAACATTTATTACCTCCTTGAATAGTATTCAACTATTTGCCTTGTATCAATCTCTAGCTCAGCGTCAGAAGCAGATGGAAGATTGTTTATTTGAACTGAAAGTGCAGATTTATCTAGAGATAACCATTTGGCACATTCATTATTTTTAATATTTTCACTAGCTATTTGAAATAAGCTAGAATTTTTAGATTTTTCTTTCCAAGTTATTTTATCTCCTTGTTTAATTTCATAAGAAGGAATATTAACTTTTTTTTCATTAATTAAAAAGTGGCCATGATTTACTGCTTGTCTAGATTGCCTTCTGGTATTAAACATTCCTGTTCTAAACATTACATTATCGAAACGTTTTTCTAACAATATAAGTAATTCATCACCTGTAGAGCCTTCTACATTTGAGGCCTTATCATAATAGTTTCTAAACTGACGTTCTAAAATTCCATATAGAAACCTTGCTTTTTGTTTTTCTCGAAGTTGCAGTCCATATGGAGACAATCTTCTTCTAGTAGACATTCTATTTTTTCCAGGTTTTTTTGCAATCTCTAAACCTAAAAATCTCATTTTTTTGTTAACTGGACCTATGTATCTAGCCATAAAATTTCCTGTTCTAAATTATGTTTATACTCTTCTTTTCTTTGGGGGCCTACATCCATTGTGTGGTATAGGAGTGACATCTTTGATTGATACAACTCTTATACCAGCATGCTGAATAGCTCTTATAGCGGCTTCTCTACCAGCTCCAGGACCTTTTACATAAACGTCAACTGTTTTCATTCCTAATTCAACAGCAGTAGTCGCCGCTGTTTCTCCTGCTTTTTGAGCGGCAAAGGCAGTTGATTTTCTTGACCCTGTAAAACCTTTGGCTCCAGCACTGCTTTGAGCTATTACATTACCATTATTATCTGTCATTGTGACTATAGTATTATTGAAAGTAGCCTTAACATATGCATTGCCTTGAGGTACGAATACTTTTTCTTTTTTTCTAGTTCTATTTCTAGCCATTTAAACCTTCTATACTAGTGAGTTAATTTCTTTTTATTAGCAATAGTTCTTCTCTTGCCTTTTTTGGTCCTTGCATTGGTCTTAGTTCTTTGACCATTTGCAGGTAACCCATTTTTATGTCTTATTCCTCTATAACTACCGATATCTCCGAGCCTTCTAATATTTAGCTGAACTTCTCTTCTAAGATCTCCTTCAATTCTTATTTGAGATCTTTCAATAGCACTTCTTATTCTTGCAAGTTCATCTTCTTGCAAATCTTTTACTCTGGTATTTAAATCAATACCAACATCTGTAATGATTTTCTTAGAAATCGATCTACCTATTCCACTTATCGCAGTTAATCCTATTTCAATTCTTTGCGAATCAGGTATGTTTACTCCAGCTAACATTGCCATTTATCTATCCTTGAACTTGTTTAAATCTTGGGTTGTTTTTATTTATAATTCTTACTTTGCCTTTTCTTCTGATTATTTGATCATCGGCACTTCTCTTTTTTATTGATGTTCTTTTTTTCATAAATTACTCACAGTATTATTTATTTAAATCTGTATGTTATTCTTCCTCTTGTTAAATCATACGGAGACAGCTCTACTAAAACTCTGTCTCCTGGTAAAATTCTTATGTAATTTTTTCTAATTTTTCCTGATGCATGGGCCAATACTTCATGCCCATTAGCCAATTCAACTTTAAAAGTAGTATTTGGAAGAGCTTCTTCAACTTTTCCTTCAACTTCTATTGCTTCTTTTTTTGCCATCTAATTTTTTGCCTTTGTCAGTACTTCAGGGCCATTTTCAGTTATCAAAATCGTATCTTCAAAATGAGAAGAAAGCTTCCCATCTTTAGTAACAACAGTCCAATTATCCTTCATGACTTTTGTTTGCCATTTTCCCTCAGTAATCATTGGTTCAATTGCTATTGTCATACCCACTCTCAAAAGAGCTCCTTCGTCTTTTTGACCAAAGTTAGGAACACTTGGAGGTTCATGTAGATTAGAACCAATACCATGCCCTACATATTCCCTCACCACATCGAATCCTTCACTCAATACATATTCCTCAATAGCATTAGACAAAACGCCAACTCTGTTCCCAGAAATTGAATTCTTAATTCCTATCTCTAAAGCCTTCTCTGCGACTGAAATCAATTTATTTTTAACTCCGTCACTTGAATTTTCAATTATAAATGTTCTTGCATGATCACTATACATGCCACCAACAATCGCACCACAATCAATAGAAATAAGGTCACCTTTTAATAATTCTCTATCTCCTGGAATTCCATGAACAATTTCTTCATTTATAGAAATACATGCAGTAGCAGGAAAGCCATATAAACCTAAAAAGGCAGGCTTAGCCCCTTCTTCCTCTATATATTCTCTTAAAAAATTGTCAACTTCTCCAGTTGTTACTCCAGACTGAAGTTTTTTACCACAATTAATAACAGCGCGAGCTACTATGTCTCCAGCTTCCCTCATTAAAGAAATTTGTTCTGGAGTTTTAATGGTCCCCTCAGTAAGCAATTATAAAAGTATCTCCCATTAATTAATGTACAAACTATTATTATATATCTAAACAGCGCAAATTGTACAGTACCATTATTGTAATATTTTGTCAATTTCTAATGACACTTCTTGAATTGAAGAATTGGCGTTTACCTTTTTTAAGAGGTTCTTTTTTTCATAAAATTCTAGTAAAGGCTCCGTTAATTCCTTATAAGTTTCCATTCTTTTAGAAACAGCTTCAGGTTTATCATCTTCTCGTTGATATAAATCTTGATTAGTACATTCATCTAAACATATAAATTCTTTGTCAGATTTGGAAAAAGTCTTTGAACAAGTTTTACAAGAAATTCTTTGAGACAATCTTTGTATCAAATCTTCAAAAGGGACTTCAAAGTAAAGTACAACGTCAATTTTTTTATTCAAAACTTCCATCTCTTTTTCTAAAGCTAATGCTTGATTTATTGTTCTAGGGAATCCATCCAATAAGATAGATGGCAATTTTGAAGTAGTTGATGACACCATCTCTATAATCAAATTATCAGGAACAAGCTCGCCTTTATCCATATATTTTTTAGCTTCAGTCCCTAATTGCGTTTTAGTTGATATTTGTGATCTCAATATATCACCTGTGGAAATATGTGATAATTGGTATTTTTCCACTAATTTATAAGACTGAGTTCCTTTCCCTGAACCCGGAGGTCCTAAAAGTATTACATTCATTATTAATTAACAAATCCTTCATAATTTCTCATTAATAATTGAGATTCCAATTGCCTCATGGTATCTAGAGCTACTCCAACCATGATCAATAAACTTGTGCTTTGCACAATACTTGTAGTAGATTCTAATCCAGTCACGAAAGATGCTATAGATGGTATTACTGCAATTGTTCCTAAAAACAAAGCTCCTCCCCAAGTTATTCTAATTATGACTCTCATTAGATAATCTTTTGTTGGAGGTCCTGGCCTAATTCCTGGAATAAATCCATTATTATTTTGAAGAGATTCAGCCAAATTTTGTTGATTATGAACGACTAGGGTGTAAAAAAATGTGAATATAACTACAAGAATAAAAACAGTTATCCAATATAATGTTCCTGTTGGACCAAATTGAATAGTTAACCATTCTGCAATTTGAGGACCAAAGGAATTAGATGCTGGATCAACAAAATATGAAGCTACAACAGCCGGCAAAGCAAGTATAGAAAAAGCAAAAATCAGCGGAATCATTCCTGCAGAGTTAACTCTTATAGGAATATGGGAAGACCCTTGAGATCTATACATTCTATTCCCTCGAAATACACTTCTTCCATATTGTACTGGAATTCTTCTTTGGGCCTCTGTGAATATAACTATGGTAAATATAATCAATAATATCAATGCAATTAATAGACCTACCTGAAAAGGTTGATCTCTAAGAAGCCATAATTGACCCCCAATCGAAGGAAACGTAGAAACAATACCTGCAAAAATTATTAATGAAATCCCGTTTCCTATGCCTTTTTCGGTAACCAATTCTCCTAACCAAACCAGAATCATAGTACCCGCTGTCATTGAGAGTAATATAGCTAAAGTATTTAGAGTTTGACCTCCGCCAAATCCTATTCCTGTTAATGCTCCTTGCCCAAGTGCTCCAGAAAAAAGATTAATTTGTCCATAACCTTGCAAAAAGGCTAAAGGAACAGTTAAATAATGAGTATATCTATTTATAGCTTTTCTTCCAGCTTCACCTTCTTGAGCCAATTCTTTTAGCTGAGGTACTAATGGTGTTAATATTTGAATTATTATGGATGCAGTTATATATGGATATACCCCTAAGGCTGCTATAGAAAGATTTCTTAGAGCACCTCCAGAGAAAATGTCTATGAACCCTAATAAGGGATTAGCGTCAAAGGCTGCTTGTAAAGCCTCCTTATCAACTCCTGGAACTGGAACATGAGCAAAAAATCTAAATACAACAAGTATGAATAAAGTGAATAAAATTCTTGTTCTTAAATCTGGAAGTTTGAAAGCATCAATTATAGCTTGAATAAGAGCGGGTCTATTAGATTGTACTGTAGTAGTCATAATATTACTCTATAATCTTTACTGTTCCTCCAGCTTTTTCAATTTTGGACTTGGCCGAAGAAGATATTGCATGAACTTCCAAATTTAATGCATTTGAAATATCTCCAGCGCCTAATATCTTTATCATTTGTTTGTTTTTTATAACACCCTTATTCTTAAAATCTTCTAAAGTAATTGAATCTTGTGAAAAAATATTAACTAAATCTGAAAGATTCAATGCAACGTAATCTTTTTTGAAAACATTAGTAAAACCTCTCATATGAGGTAATTTTTTTACAAGCCTTAATTGCCCACCTTCAAAAGTTGGATTTAAATTTCCCCCACTTCTTGACAATTGCCCCTTTAATCCTCTCCCAGAATAAGTTCCTTTTGACCCATTCCCTCTTCCTACTTGGTTACTCTTAGCAGTATTTTTATTTTTTCTTTTTATATCATGTAATTGAGGCATTTTTCCACCTATCTATTTAACTTCTTCTGTTGAAATCAAATGATCCACTTTTTTAATCATTCCTTCGATTTGAGGAGACAAATCCTTCTGAACCTTAGATCCTATTTTTCTTAATCCTAATGCTCTTAATGTATCTCTCTGGGCAGGAGAAGTCCCTATTTTACTTTTAGTTTGAAGAATAATAACTTTTTTCATATTAAGCTCTTCTTTTGGTTATTTCTTTTTTAGGGTTTTTCATGCCTTCTAAGGCTTCCATAGTTGCATAAACAACATTAATAGCATTGGTAGATCCAAATGTTTTTGAAACTATATCTTTTACTCCAACAGCTTCTAAAACTGCTCTTACACCACCACCAGCAATTAAACCTGTTCCTGGTGCTGCTGGCTTTAACATTACCTTTGATGATCCAAATTTAACAACTGCTTCATGAGGTAAGGTTGTATTGCTTAAATTAACATTTATCATTTTTTCTTTTGCATATTTTACTGCTCTTTGAACAGCATCTGGAACAGCAGTTGCACTTGCCAAGGCAACTCCCACTTTACCAGCTCCATCTCCTACAGCAACCATTGCATTAAATGATAGGTTCCTGCCACCTTTTACTGTTTTTGACACTCTTCGAATTTTTATAACATTCTCTACAAATGAAAACTCGTCATTATCTCTATTTCTTCTAGGCCTTGAATTTCTTCTGTTTTGGTTATTTCTTTGTCTAGATCTATTATCAGATTGGTTATCAGATTTGTTATCAGGTTTGTTATCAGTAGTCATTATTTATACCTCTATTCCAGATTCTCTTATTCCATCCGCTACAGCTGCTATTTTCCCATGATAAAGATTACCACCTCTATCAAAAACAACTTTTTTAACTCCAAGTTTTGAGATTTTTTCTCCAAATTCTAATCCCATTTTTTTCGAGGAATCTTTATTTATAGAATTTTCTACAGACTTAATACTAGAAAGAGACGCTAAAGTGATCCCTTTAGAATCATCAATTAATTGAATATAAATATTCTTATTTGATCGATATAGAGAAACTCTAGGTCTGTCATTAGTTCCAGAAATTCTCTTTCTAACCCTTAAGTGTCTTTTATTTCTACCCAAAGTTCGAGTTTTTTTTGAATTTTTCATTATGCTGGTCCAGCCTCTCCTGCTCCTACAGCAGCTTTTCCTGATTTTCTTCGTATAACTTCATAATCATATTTTATACCTTTACCAGTATAGGGATTAGGTTTTCTGAGAATCCTAATTTTAGCAGCTTGCCTACCTACGTGCTCTTTATCAGGCCCTTCGATAGTAAGTAAAGTTTGGTCTTCAACAGAAAACTTATTATCGCCTATAGGGTCTACTGTTATTGAATGAGAAAATCCTAAACTCAATTCCAAAGATTTTCCTTTAATCTGAGCTCTATAACCAGTACCGATCAATTCTAATTTTTTAGAAAATCCGTCAGTAACTCCCAAAACCATATTAGCAACCAAAGCCCTGTATAATCCATGCATTGATTTGGTTTCTAATTCATCATTTTTTCTAGAAATATTTAAAATATCATCTGATAAGTCAAAAGATATATTTTTACTAGCAATCTTTTGCTCTAATTGACCTTTTGGCCCCTTAACAGACACAAGTTCTTTTTCTATTTTTACTTCTACTCCAGATGGGATCTGGATTGGTTTATTTCCAATTCTACTCATAATTTCCTCTTACCATACATAAAACAGAAGCTCACCGCCTAGAGAAAGTTTCTTAGCTTCGATTCCTGTCATAACTCCCTTGGATGTAGATATTATTGCAACACCCATACCTGAGAAATAAGTTGGAATTTCATCTTTTTTAACATAAATTTTCAACCCTGGTTTAGAAACTCTCTTTAAACCAGAAATTGCTGAAGATCCATCTTCAAAGTATTTTAGGCTTATTGAAAGATTCGCAAATTTGTCTGTGTTTTCTTCTGAGTATTCAGAAATAAAACCTTCTTTGCTCAGAACATCTAATATATTCTGATTTAATTTTGATTTTCCAACAGAAACTTTTTCATGTTTAACCATTACTGAATTTCTGATTCTTGTAATCATGTCTGATATTTGATCTTCAATAGTCACAATAACCTCTACAAACTTCCTTTTCTTATTCCTGGCAAATGTCCTCTTAGCGCTAAATCTCTCATAGATATTCGGCTAAGTCCAAAAAACCTCATATAACCTCTTGGTCTACCAGTTTTTTGGCATCTATTTCGCACTCGAACTGGGCTAGAATTTTTAGGCAGTAAGTCTAATTTTCTACGAGCTTCCATTTTTTCTTCAAATGTAGCTTTTGGAGAATTTGCGATTTCTTTCAATTCTTTCCGAATATCTGAAAATTTTTCAACCATTCTTATTCTTTTATTATTTCTTGCGATAGCAGACTTTTTAGCCAATTAATACTCCTTAATTACTTTCAAAAGGCATTCCTAATAATTCTAACAATCTCTTTGTTTCATTATCATTATCAGATGTAGTAACAATATTTATTTGCATACCTCTTAGTTTATCAATTTCATTGTAATCAATCTCTGGAAAAATAACTTGTTCTTGTAATCCTAATGAGTAATTTCCATTTCCATCAAAGGATTTTCCAGAAACACCTCTAAAATCTCTTACCCTTGGTAATGAGATATTAAATAGTTTGTCAAGAAAAAACCACATATTACTAGATCTTAGTGTTACAGAAAGTCCAATTATTTGTCCTTCTCTTAATTTGAAATTAGCAATTGATTTTTTAGCTTTTCTTTCAATTGGTTTTTGTCCCGTAATTAATTGTAAATCTCTTGCTACAACCTGAATAACATTTGATGAGGTTAATGCCTCGCCTAATCCTACATTTACTATTACCTTTGATACCCTAGGGACTCTAAGCCTATTAGTAAAATTGAATTCTTTCATCATTTCAGGGATAATTTCTTCACTATACTTTGACTTTAATCTTGGTATCAATTTTTCTG